>NZ_JBNNIX010000003.1:0-268953 GCF_050269735.1 Paenisporosarcina sp. NPDC076907
AGTTTTCAAGGTTCATTTCGTTGGTCACTCTCGCGACAGCAACTTTTATATCTTAGCAAATCCAGTTTGTCATGTCAACAAAAAGTTTTGCTTTTTATTTATTTCGTTGCAATCAATTTAGCAACTTTATTAATATACCTTCATTCGAAATCAAAGTCAATAACTATTTTGAAATATTTTTCTTCGCTTTCGAAGGACAAGTATTAATATACACCCTCTTGATTTACAAATCAAGAGGTTTTTTACGAAAAAGTTTAATTATCTTCTTAAAGTCCGCTACAAACAGCACTATACCTGCAATCACAATGATTCCCCCGATGATCTGAGTTGTGATTAAATATTCATCGAAGATATAAAACGCTAAAATAGCCGCACCAACTGGCTCAAATAATATGGCGATTGAAATAATATTCGTTGAAACATATTTTAAAGACCAATTAAAAAAAGTATGACCTAATAGATTTGGAACAATTGCTAATAAGATAAACCATAACCAATCATCCGCCGGATAAGGCCCAAAGGATTCACCTTTTACTAATACATAGAAAAAGAGCGTGATTGTGCTAATTCCATAAACCACAAATGTATATGTTACCAAGGACAGTCTTTTTCGAACATCCTGCCCGAATAAGAGATAGGCTGTGACAAGTCCACAAGCAATGAGAGCCAATACATCTCCATACAATGCACTTCCACTGATTTGGAAGTCACCCCAACTTATTAGAATGGACCCACCGATCGCAATTGCTCCAGAAATAATGGTCTTTAATGATAATCGTTCTTTAAAAAAGAAATAGGTACCGGCAAAAGCAAATAAAGGTTGTAAAGTTACTAACACAGTTGAACTGGCCACCGATGTGTAATTTAAAGATTCAAACCATAAGATAAAATGAAAAGCCAAAAAGATCCCGGCAATTAATGAAAAGGTCCAATCTCTTTTTGTTAATCGTTTAATTTCGGACGTGTATTTCCAAAAGAAAACTGGTGACATAATTAATACTGAAAATAACATACGATAAAAAGCTATTACCCCCGCGTCCGCATTTGCAAGTTTCACAAAGATTGCAGACATGGAAACTGCGATGACTCCAATAGCAATTGGAATCCAAGGGTGAATTGGTGGTTTTTCCATGAAGTTCACTTCTCTCTGTACCCTCTGAAAAATTGAAAATACTTTATAAAAAAAGGTACTATATAATTAATCCTTCATAATTGTTTCACGTCTACACGATCAACGCAAGTAAGATTTCATGTTCTGATAAAGGAGGATTTCAATGGAGGAAATAATTATCGACGGTTTTGTACATACTGAAATTTTAATGAAATTGGGTTTAGCGGCATTATTAAGTTTAATTATTGGTCTTGAGAGGGAACTTAAGAAGAAGCCCGTAGGATTGAAGACAAGTTTGGTTATTGCCACTTTCAGTTGTTTGCTTACTTACATCTCTATTGAGTCAGCTTATATGGCTGAAAGCAGAGACGGAGTGAATATTACAATGGATCCATTGCGCCTCGCTGCACAAATCGTCAGTGGAATCGGTTTCTTGGGTGCCGGGGTAATTCTTCGGAAAGGGAATGACAGTATTACCGGGTTAACAACAGCTGCTATGATTTGGGGTGCTGGTGCTATCGGAATCGCTGTCGGGGCAGGATTTTATGTAGAGGCAACGATTTGTGTACTTATTGTACTGGTTGGAATTGAAGCACTACCACCGCTTCTTTCGAAGATTGGCCCAAAACGTCTTAGAATGAAAGAAGTATATATGAAGGTTCTGATTTCTGAAACTGGTTCAATTGAACAATTAGTTACTTTTATTAAATCAGAAGGAATTGTAGTAGAAAGTCTTCGTATTAAAGACGTACCTCTTTCCGACCATCGTTTAAAACACGAAGTAGAATTACGCTTATCAACTTTACCAAAGCATAATTCGTTTACCATCTACGACAGTATCCATTCTCTTTCATATATTGATCGAGTCGAACTAGAAATTTTAACTTAATAGGAGGAAATTATGAAAGATTTTTTCGTTTTACTTAAAGATGGAAACAAACCATCGCTATTGGCGGCTATTGTCAATACAATTATTGCCGTATTAAAAGGTTTTGCATTCTTTTTCACTGGAAATGTAGCCATGTTCGCAGAAATGATGCACTCAATCGGGGATGCAGCCAATCAGTTTTTCGTTTTCATTGGTTCAGCTTTATCAAAAAAAGCTCCAACACCACGATTTCCAAATGGTTTTGGAAGAGTAGTCAATTTAGTCTGTTTAGGCGCTGTACTAATAGTTGGAATTTTGTCTTATGAAACTGTAATTGAAGGATGGCACCATATTCAACATCCAGCAAAATCTGGCGGTTTATTAATTACTCTTGGTGTTCTAGCTATCGCAATTTTATTAGAAACATTTGTATTATTTAAAGCTTCTAAAGAAGTTCTGCATGAAGCTGGTGTTCCAAAAGCTAAAGGATTGGCTCCATTAACTCTTGCGTTCACTCATTTAAATCGGGCTAAGCCTGCCACTAAATTAGTCTTTATGGAAGATTTAGTGGCAACCGCTGGTGGGATTTTGGCTTTTGTAGCCGTCTTAATCGCTCATTTTACTGGTTTTTTACAAGCAGAGGGCATTGCCTCTATCATGATTGGTTTAATGATGTTCTATGTTGTAGGACGCGTATTCCTTGAAAACGCTCGAGGTGCAATTGGCGAAACAGATGAACAAATGCTAAATCACATTGCTCATCTAGTATTTGAACATAAAGATGTCAAAGATATTCAAAAACTTTCCGTTATTAAAGAAGGCGAGTTTCTACATGTAGAACTTGTTGCTGAAGTTGACTCTTCTATCTCTTTTGCAGAGGCTGATGATATCCGTGATCATTTAGTTGATTTAATTCTTCATCAACAAGGTGTTCAAGATGTAACGATTTCGTTTGATGAAGACGATGGTGTCACTCACTGGAAACACGTGAACAATCGACCAGATCAATTACCACCACAATAAATTGCAAAGCGAAAGCCCCGTTCATTTGAAACGGGGCTTTTCTTATTGCAAACGACTATCGAGAGTTCTCAGCAATTCTACACCTTGAACAACTAATTTGTTACTGATTGGAGCATCTTTATCCGTTGGTTTTTGAAATTGGTTCAGCAATCCTCCACCAATTCCAAAAAGAGCATCCTTCTCATCATCAATTCCATATTGATAACAATGTCGTAATAAAAAAGGAACGCCACATTCCAATTTAGCAGAAGCCTGTTCAAAATCACCACTTTTCACCGTGACCGGAATTCGCAAGACATCATAATAGGGTGTTTTTTGAAACACGTAATCAAAATAAGCATGGTCGTAATCCCAACCACCACCTACAGTAAATCCATGGCTAGTTAAAAACTCTTCAAGGTGACCTTTTTCAAAACGTTTTCCTTCTAATGAAGAATTAAGTTCTATCAATTAAAAAACCTCCCGTCTTCTATTAGAATGGACAGGAGGTGTATGGTTTTATTCGTGACTAAAAAAGAAAACATCCATCATGAGCCCAAATATTTTATCAGTGCTTATAGTGAAGCCTTTAAAATAGCGCGTACATCGTCTGCTTCTAAAGGTACAAAGTTTCCAAATGGACCGTAAACCATTGCTTTTTCAACCATCGATTCAATTTTAGAATCGTCGATGTTATAGTCAGCAAGTGTCTCTGGAGCTCCAAGTGAAGTCCAAAAAGCGCGTAAGTTATCGATTCCTTCGTTCGCAATTTCATCAACCGTCTTACCTTCCGGCTCTACTCCAAATACATAAACAGCCAATCTTGCGAAACGTTCAGGGTCAACTTTAATATTATGGCGCATCCAATGAGGGAATAGAATAGCCAAACCACCTGCGTGAGGGATATCATAAATTGCCGATACGGCATGTTCAATATTGTGAGTTGCCCAGTCGCCTCGGTATCCCATTTGCAACATTCCGTTCAAAGCAATTGTTCCGGAGAAGAGAATGGTTTCACGATGTTCATACGAGTGTAAATTGTTTAGTAGTTTTGGTGCAGTTTCCATAATCGCCCTTAAAACACCTTCACACATTTCATCTTGCACGGGTGTACTCGTTGCGTTATTGAAATATTGTTCGAAAATATGAGACATCATATCCACAATTCCATATACTGTCTGGTCTTGCGGAACTGAAAAAGTATAAGCAGGATCAAGCACCGAGAATTTAGGGAATACTAGCGGGCTTCCCCAACCATATTTTTCCTGAGTTTCTTCATTAGTAATGACCGACCCCGAATTCATTTCAGAACCTGTTGCAGCCAAAGTCAACACGGTACCAAATGGAAGTGCTGCTTCTGGCACTGCTTTACGGCTGACAAAGTCCCATGCGTCACCTTCATATTTTGCACCAGCAGCGATTAACTTCGTACAGTCAATGACAGAACCGCCCCCTACTGCAAGTAATACATCGATATTTTCTTTTTTACAAATCTCCACGCCTTTTCGGACAGTTGAAATACGTGGATTCGGATCTACTCCACTCAATTCAAAAATTTCCAAGTCAGCTTCTTTTAAAGTGGACATAACATCCTCATAAAGACCATTTTTCTTAATACTTCCACCGCCATAAACGACTAGAACTTTTTTGCCGTATGTAGGTAATTCTTGTTTAATTTGTTCAAGTTGCCCTTTTCCAAAAATCAATTTAACAGGGTTATAAAATGAAAATGCATTCATTTATATCACGCTCCTCTATTGAGTATTATGTGCATATTCACATATAAAATCAAAGAAAAGAGCTTAATCTGCATTGAAAAAGCGTCTTGTCTCCAAAGAGACAAGACGCTATATTTTTATACCCAGCCACGGAAGCGAGAAGCTTCAGCAGTTTTACGAACACCCACCATATATGCAGCTAAGCGCATGTTAATATTACGTGTTGTAGCAACCGTGTATACATTCTCAAATGCTTCTACCATTTTTTTATAAAGTTTCTCATTTACTTCTTCTTCCGTCCAGTAGTACCCTTGATTATTTTGAACCCACTCAAAATAAGATACTGTTACGCCGCCTGCGCTAGCAAGAACGTCAGGAACAAGTAAAATACCACGATCAGTTAATATTTTTGTTGCCTCAGTTGTTGTTGGACCGTTTGCAGCTTCCACCACAATGCTCGCACGAATATTGTGTGCGTTTTCAGCTGTAATTTGATTTTCAATTGCAGCTGGCACTAAGATGTCGCAATCCAATTCTAGCAACTCTTGGTTTGAGATTGTATTTTCGAATAAAGTAGTTACAGTTCCAAAACTATCACGGCGATCCAGTAAATAATCAATATCTAAACCATTCGGATCATGCAAAGCTCCGTATGCATCTGAGATACCGATTACTTTTGCTCCAGCATCACTCATGAATTTAGCTAAGAAACTACCTGCATTACCGAAACCTTGAATGACTATTCGCGCCCCATTCATATCGATACCACGTTTTTTTGCAGCTTCTTCTACACAGATTGTTACACCTTGTGCTGTCGCACGTTCACGTCCTTGAGAACCTCCAAGAACAATTGGTTTACCAGTAATGAAACCTGGTGAGTTAAATTCATCAATTCGGCTGTATTCATCCATCATCCAAGCCATAATTTGTGAATTTGTAAATACATCTGGAGCTGGAATATCTTTAGTTGGACCTACAAATTGACTAATCGCACGAACATAGCCACGACTAAGTTTTTCAATTTCGTTCATCGACATTTGTCGAGGGTCGCAAATAATTCCGCCCTTACCACCACCATAAGGTAAATCAACGATTCCACATTTCAATGTCATCCACATCGATAATGCTTTCACTTCATCTTCAGAAACCTCCGGGTGAAAACGTACGCCACCTTTAGTAGGTCCTACAGCGTCGTTATGTTGAGCACGATAACCCGTGAAAACTTTAACTTTACCATCATCCATTTTAATAGGAATACGCACTTCAAGCATACGTAACGGTTCTTTTAAAAGTTCAAACATTCCTTCATCATATCCAAGTTTGTTAAGAGCGTCCTGAATAACATCTTGTGTTGATGTGAACAGGTTTAGATTTTCAGCCATTTTATAGTTTCGCCTCTTTATTCATAATGATTACGTCGCAATCATTGTAACATATTTATTTTTATTTTTTAACAGTAAAAATTATTTATTGAATACTTTTTGAATTTTTTCAATTGCCCAGTCCAATTCGTCTTTTGTTATAACCAATGGTGGAGCAAAACGAATCACTGTATCATGAGTTTCTTTACATAAAAGTCCAAGCTCTTTTAATTCTTCACAAAATGGACGTGCTGCCGTGTTAAGTTCCATTCCGATAAATAATCCGCGGCCACGTACTTCTTTAATAGAAGAATGTTCGATTTTTGTCAGAGCATCTTTGAAATAGTTTCCTAGTTCTTCAGAGCGTTCTGCTAACTTCTCTTCTACTAATACGTTCAAAGAAGCAATCGATACGGCACAAGCCATTGGGTTTCCACCGAAAGTTGAACCATGAGATCCTGGGTTAAATACTTCAAGAATCTCTTTGTTGGCAACTACGCAAGAGATAGGGAACACTCCTCCACCTAGTGCTTTCCCCAAAATATACATATCTGGATCTACATCTTCCCATTCACACGCAAACATTTTACCTGTGCGGCAAAGACCAGCTTGGATTTCATCGGCAATAAACAGTACATTATTTTCACGACAAAGTTCACGAGCTGCTTTCATAAATCCAGCTGGAGGAATAACAATTCCTGCTTCTCCTTGAATTGGTTCAATCAAGAATGCTGCAGTGTTCGGCGTTATTGCTGATTTTAACGTTTCAATGTCTCCGTATGGAATCAAGTTGATACCTGGTAGCATTGGTCCGAAGCCACGTTTGTAATCAGGATCTGAAGATAGAGACACTGCCGCCATAGTACGTCCGTGGAAGTTTCCGTTACAAGCAATGATTTCTGCTTGGTTTTCAGAGATTCCTTTTACATCGTAAGCCCATCGACGAGCTGCTTTAATCGCTGTCTCAACAGCTTCTGCCCCTGTATTCATAGGTAGTGCCATATCTTTTCCAGATAGTTCACAAATCATTTCATACCAAGGTCCTAATTGATCGTTGTGGAATGCACGTGACGTCAACGTTACTCGGTCAGCTTGATCTTTTAGCGCTTGAATAATTTTCGGGTGACGATGTCCTTGGTTAACTGCCGAATAAGCAGATAACATATCCATGAATTTGTTGCCTTCAGGATCTTTTACCCATACACCTTGTGCTTCAGAAATAACAATCGGAAGTGGATGATAGTTTGGCGCACCAAACTTTTCTGTTTGCTCAATCACATTTTGTGAAACTGTCATAATGTTTCGCCTCCTCAAATTTTCAAAAAAAGGCAGACGCATCTTCTGATGTGCCTGCCTATATTTAATGTCGCTTTTGTTAATGTGCTTCAAGCGCCAGCTCGCACCGCCGCTTAGGCCTACAGGATGTAGGTCATGAAGGCGTTGCCGCAAAATATCTTTTCCCTGCATTTTGCGACGAGTAATCGCAGGAGCAGGACGCGGCGTTCTTAGCCTTCCTTCCGAAATCATTCGAAAGCAGGCTTTCGATTCGTTTCTTCCACCGGCGGAGTCGAGCTAAAGTGGCGCTTTACGCTTGGGCCCACACGAAGTGGGTCATGAAGGCGTTGCGACAAAATATCTTTTTCCTTCATTTTGCGACGAGTAATCGCAGGAGCAGGACGTCGCGATTTTAGCCTTCGTTCCTCTTATAACATTTCAGATGTTGTTTTTGCTTGTAAGTGTAAAGTCAGGTAGTCAGGACCGCCTGCTTTAGAGTCTGTACCTGACATGTTGAATCCACCGAATGGTTGGTATCCAACGATCGCTCCAGTACATCCACGGTTGAAGTACAAGTTACCTACATGGAATTCTTCACGTGCTTTTTCTTGGTTCATACGGTTATTTGTGATTACCGCACCAGTTAAGCCGTATTCCGTATTGTTAGCAATTTCAAGCGCTTCATCGAAATCTTTTGCTTTAGCGATCCCTACAACCGGTCCAAAGATTTCTTCTTGCATGATGCGAGCTTTAGGGTCTAAGTCAGCGATTACAGTTGGTTGAATGAAGAATCCTTTAGAATCATCACCAGTACCACCAGCAATTAAACGACCTTCACCTTTACCGATTTCGATGTAGCTCATGATTTTTTTGAATGCAGCGCCATCGATAACCGGACCAACGAAATGCTCATCTTGATCTGGAACACCAACAGATAGAGCTTTAGTTAATTCTTCAACTCGATTTAAAACTTGATCATATACATCTTCAACGATTACAGCGCGTGAACATGCAGAACATTTTTGGCCACTGAAACCGAATGCAGATTTCACGATTGATTGAGCAGCTAATTCTAAATCTGCTTCTTTATCAACAACGATTGTATCTTTACCACCCATTTCAGCGATTACACGTTTAATCCAAATTTGACCTTCAGATAATTTAGAAGAACGTTCGAAGATACGAAGACCAACGTCACGTGAACCAGTGAAACTGATTAAACGAGTACGTGGGTGATCTACCATGAAGTCCCCAACTTCAGCACCAGAACCAGGAATAAAGTTAACAACTCCTGCAGGCATACCCGCTTCTTCTAAAACTTCCATGAATTTGTAAGCTACGATTGGTGTAGTTGATGCTGGTTTTAGTAATACTGTGTTACCAGTAACCATTGCTGCAACTGCTGTTCCCGCCATAATTGCAAATGGGAAGTTCCAAGGAGAAATAACAACTGCTACACCCATTGGAATATAGTCATAACGGTTATACTCACCTGGACGGCTTTCAACTGGTTGACCATCTTTCAAGCGAAGCATTTGACGACCGTAATATTCAAGGAAATCGATTGCTTCAGCTGCTTCAACATCAGCTTCAACCCATGTTTTACCCGCTTCTTTAGAAAGCAATGCCGAGAATTCGAATTTACGACGGCGCATAATTGCTGCCGCTTTGAATAATACGTCTGCACGAATTTCAGGTTTTACTTTTTTCCATGTGTTAAATGTAGCATCTGCAATGTCCATTGCTTTAGAAGCCAATTCTTGGTTCGCTTTAGATACAGAACCTACAACTTCAGTTTTGTTAGCTGGGTTGTAAGAAACGATTTTTTCTTCAGTCGTAATGCGTTCGCCACCAATAATAAGTGGGAAGTCTTGACCCATGTAACCTTCTACTGTTTTATAACCGTCTTGGATGGCTTTTTTGTTTTCTTCTTTTGTGAAATCTGTGAATGCTTCATGTTTATAAGGAATCATGTGAATCCTCCTAAGATTTATTTTAGTGCAAAAATAATTTGCGCTTTTAATTCGTTTACATCTATAATAATGCAAAAGATTGTTGCGTTTTTCAAGTGATATTTCTTATTTTCGTAAAAAACTTTAGGAGTGAGCCTCCCTTGAACGATAAAGATCTTCAATTATTGCCTTTTTATCGCTTTGCAAGTGATCATATTTCGGTAGGAATCCATGCAATTGATAGGAATGGGCGTACCATTTTATACAACGAAAAAATGAAAAACATTGAAGGTCTCGATTTACAGGATGTTGCCGATCGCTCCCTTCTTGAATTATTCCAGTTTGATCAACAGGAAAGTACCCTTTTGAAAGTTCTTCAAAGTGGAGAGCATGTTATGAATGTCAAACAAACCTACTGGAATCGTAATGGACATGAAATAACAACCATTAATGATACGCATCCTGTATTTGAAAACGGTGAATTAATCGGGGCTGTTGAATTAGCTCGTGACGTAACAACCTTAGAGCGATTAGTATATCAGCCGTTGCGTCGTTATGGAGAACCCATTACATTTTCAGTGATAACTGCCGTTTCCGAATCGATGAAACATGTGATTTCAACTGCCAAAAAAGCGGCGATGGCACGTTTATCCGTCTTGCTTGTTGGTGAAGCTGGCACTGGAAAAGACTTGGTGGCTGAAGGCATTCATTATGAATTATCCCCACCTTTGTCCCATTTTTATACGTTATATTGCCACAACTCCGACCCAACGATTCTCAATAAATTAAAAGAAGACATGATTGCACTTGAAGCAAGCACAATCTTCTGTGAACGGATAGACTTATTAACATTAGGAATGCAACAGCAATTACTGGACATGGTCAATGATCCAACTCTAGGTAATCATTTGTTCCTGGCGAGTGTCGGTGCCGATCCAGTGGACATGATTGCTTCAGGAGAGCTTTTGAAAGAGCTCTATTACTTCTTTGCTTCCATGACGATTGTCGTTCCTCCATTGCGTGAACGGCGAGAAGATATTGATCCTTTTGTTAACGACTATTTTGCTCGCCACAGAGTTCGCTTCGGATCCGCCATTATGGGATTGACAGAAGAAGTTCGTGACATCTTCCACTCGTATGACTGGCCTGGTAATTTAAAAGAAGTAGAAATCTTATTGGATGAAATCGCTTCGATGCTTACGATAGAGGATATGGTGACGTTTGAAATGTTGCCGCTTCATTTCAAATTGAAAGTGCAGGAAATGCGGGAACCTCTTAAACGTGCAGAAGACTTCGTCGTTCAATCAGATCGTGACTTGCTACCACTGGATGATTATTTACGCGAAGCAGAGATGTACTATTTGCAGAAAGTAATGGGGATGTTTGAAGGCAATGTGACAAAGGCTGCCGTTGCATTGGGTATGAGCAGACAGAACTTGCAATATCGACTTCGGAAGATCAGAAAATAACATAGGATATGCTGTCTTATAGCAATGTGTTACTTTTATCTTTCTCGAAGATTTTTCATCAAAAAAGCGAGCAGACTCCCAGGGAGTCTGCTCGCTTTTACTCATTGTCTAGCTCCAAGCGCCAGACCGCACCTTAGTTTCGGTCCCTCAAGCGAAAGGAGGCTTTCGAATCGGTCCCTCCAACACCGGCGTCGGTCTAGAGTGGCGCTTTACGCTTTTCTCATTGACCGGATTGTTTGATCCAGTCTTGTAATTTGTCTTTTAAAGAGTTGAAACCTTCTGCATCATGCTCATCAACGCGTGCTTGCAATGATTTTTTCGGTTTGTCTTCTTTACGTAAAACCGGTGGGCGTTCTTGTAATGCACGAATCGAAAGGCTGATTTTGCCAGCTTCTTCGTCCACTTCAAGTACTTTCACTTCGATTTCTTGCCCGACAGACAAGAATTCGCTTACGTCTTTCACATAACCATATGTGATTTCTGAGATGTGCACTAAACCTTGAGTCTCTTCGTCTAATGCTACAAACGCGCCGTATGGCTGAACGCCTGTTACTTTTCCTGAGATTACTTCCCCAACTTCGTACTTCTTAGTCATAATAATCGCTCCTAGTCTTGGATATATACCTATCTACCTTAAGGCCATAGAAGATTATACCATAAACTAGAGTATTACTCAAAAGACTCACTGCATCGGCATGAAGTGGACACGCCAGCCTTCTACGGTTTTCCGTAACTGGAACCCTTTCTGGCTTTCATCGTTTGTTTGAAATTCTGGCTTCAAATTAAAATAGATTACTTGATCATGCTCAGCTTGCAAATCTCCAATCATATACTCAACAGAATCGAATTGGGTTTTCCAATCCATTACGTTTTCAGAATGGACATAATCACCCAAAAATTCCTCGCGTGTGGGTTTAATATAATACTCATCATCCACTAGCAACGCATACTGAGTTTCAGCATCCCCTGAATATAATGCTTCCAGATAGATTCCCGCAATGACAGCTGGACCTTCTGAATTGATAAGTTCGTAGTTATATTCTTTCTTAAATTCCTCGTAAATACTTTGGATATTGTTCGTATACTGCGAGTTAATAGGTTCGTAAAAGTGTTCACCTTCGAAGGATACTGTTACTCCTAAATCGATTTGCCATACCCCTTCACGGTGGTTTTTCATAAGCGAGATTGTTTTTACAGTACGTCCTCCCTGTTGGACTTCAATCGTGCCAAAAATTTCTTCATATTGATAACTGCTCATTCTGTCGTCATACATAAGTGTAATTGCTTCATTAGGAAGAATATTTTCGTTTCCTAGAAATGTCTGTATATCCGATACCGTTGCTATGCCTTGAAATGGACGGACTAAATCCAACATTAAATCCGGAAAATCGATTTGCTGAGCATAGGAAAATAACAGAACGGACTCGATTGGTGTTAAATTCGATAATGCATAATCAGGATTTGTTGTGCCTGAATTTTTCAAATAACCATGAATTTTTTGCTGTATGTCCGAGTTTGGCCATTCAACCACATCTACAAAATCCATTTCATCAGTCGGCATTACCTTTGCTAGCTCACCTGTTTCTGCAAGCTGAAACGCTTCCTTCAAACCATTGAAATCAAGCATTTTGTAAGTTTCATTCACTTCCCAATCATTCGAGCGTAAGGAAGCGACTACAGGTGTCATATAATATTTGATTGGTGATACCCTCGTATTTCTAAGTAAATAATTCCATGCAAATTGATATTCCTCTTTAATTTTCCCATTCTCAAAAGTAACTGTATTAGGAGAGCCGAAAATTAAGGTAAAGGCAAGGTCTTCATAATAGGATTTTATGACCGTATACGTTGCAGTGGGGTTCTTATCACTCAGAAGATATATTTCTAATTGATCCAAAATAGATGCAGATTCCTGTATGCCGTAAACTAGTTCTCCACCATTCGTAAATGGGGCCATTTGTTTAAATGCCAATGCATCAATGGCACGTTGAGCAATCCTCCCATAGAGGCTGTAGATTTGGTCATTCATTTGGAATTCAGCAATGTATTCTTTCTCATTTGGTGCCACTTCAATCATAATACCTTCATGTGAAGAATTTAAAATTATTTGCCGCACTGGTTCAGGTAAATCTTTCTGCTTGCTATTTAAATAGGCCACGTCCAGTTTCCCGTTCATTTTGGCAGTACTCAAAACATCTTTATGGTCCGCTAAAACCTGATTATAGACAACCACTAAATCATCGATTTTTTTAGTAAACTCTTCAGTAAACCACATACTCTCTTCTTCATTCAATTCATTTCCATTGGGAAGATTCGTTAGCATCTCAGAAGGCAGTAGTAAATACTTAATCGTTTCACCGTAGGCTACTTTCAGGGGAAGTGTCGAATTCTTTATAGTATCGGGATGCGTGATGCGCGCCAATTCACTATCCGCAAATTGGACAAAATTCAATTGATCGAACTGTTCACTTGTCATTCCAAGCATTTTTCGTCTTATCTCACGTTCCTTTTGATAGTCTTTCTTGAGCTCTGCAATCTCTGTTTTATTGTACTCAGTGGCTGTGTTCGACTTTTGCTTTTCATGATCATTTAAAAAAGATGCGCTCAAGATGCCAATTAAAAATACACTAGCAAGACTGACAGTCCAAACGCTGACTTTTTGCCATTTAGATTGTTTAACAGAATGAACTGCCGGAACTTCTTGCGAATTTTTATTTTCAGCATCTATTTTATTTAATACGTCATCTGCATTAAATTTAGATGGAACGCGATTATACGACTTGCTAAGTAATTTCATCTGTTGGTCAAATTGCTTATCGTCCATATTCGGTACCCCCGTTTAATGCAAGTGCAGATTTGAGTTGTTCTTTTGCTCTTAACAACCTAGTTTTGACAGTTGCTAGCGGAATGTTCATGACATCACCGATCTGGTCATAGGTGAGTTCCTGAAAATAAAATAATATGATGGGAATACGATATTTTTCTTCCAGCAACTGAATGGCTGCATGTAATTCTCTATCTTCTTCAAATACCAAAATTTTCGATTCTGCAGATCTTACACTCGTTCCAAAGTTCTCTTCATCCTGCGCTTTATCTTCTTTGTTTTTCTCTCGCTGTTCTTTTCGATAATAATCCCTAGCAGCATTTAATGTGATTTTGTATAACCAAGTGGTAAAACGGTCACGCTGAAATTGATGGAGGAAGCGATACAGCTTTATGAATACTTCCTGAGTGACATCTTGTATATCATCTGCTTTGACACCACATTGGAAGGCAAATTTTTCAACGGTCCGATGATGTAGATTCATTAAGTCACTATAGGCCGCCCTGTCTCCTTTTTGTGCCCTTTCAATTAAATCAAGTTCGTTCATGAGGCCCCCTCACTCTCTATGTATTACTTGTTATACGAACGAATTCCTCAAATTGTTTCAGAAAATTATATTCTTTTCGACGGCTCTCGTGTAGAATTAGAAAAATCTTTAAAGATTGAAGGAGTTGGAGTACATGGCAAAACGCGATCATTTTGCATCTAAGATAGGCTTCGTCCTCGCAGCAGCTGGAAGTGCGATAGGGCTAGGGGCAATATGGAAGTTTCCATATATGGCAGGAACAAACGGTGGTAGCGTGTTTGTCTTATTATTTATCATCAGCACCTTGTTGATTGGTTTGCCGATTTTGCTTGCAGAGTTCGTCATTGGACGTAAAGGTCAAGCCGATGCAATTACTGGACTTAAAAAACTGGCACCGGGGAAGAAATGGTTTTTAATCGGATGGTCAGGGTTCTTTTTCTCATTTATTATTCTTTCATTTTACAGTGTTGTAGGTGGATGGATTTTATCTTATTTAGGCAGAGCATTAATGTTCAGCCTCAATAATAATGGTGAAAGTTATTATGCGAACTTATTCGACAGTATTATTGCCAACCCATGGGAAGTATTAGTTGGACAAGCTGTCTTTATGTTACTAACAATTTTAATCGTACAAGGCGGCATTGAGGCTGGAATTGAACGTGCCAGCCGCATCATGATGCCCGCTCTCTTGATTTTCTTTGTAGTACTTGTTATTCGTTCATTGACATTGGACGGTGCTATGGAAGGCGTTAAATTCATGTTTGTACCGGATTGGTCTTACTTTACTGCACAAACTATGCTTTTGGCATTGGGACAGGCATTCTTCTCTCTTAGTGTTGGGGTAGCCGGAATGATGACCTATGCTTCTTACTTGCCAAAGGAACAAAAATTAGGGAATTCCGCTTTCAGCGTCTCATTATTAAATATCGGCATTTCCCTTATGGCTGGACTGGTTATTTTCCCGGCAGTTTTTGCACTCGGTTATTCACCGAATGAAGGACCGGGTTTAGTGTTTATCATTTTACCTGCTGTATTTGAACAAATACCTTTCGGTGCCTTCTTTATGTTGTTGTTCTTCATTTTGATGTTATTTGCAACTTTAACTTCCTCTATAGCGATGTTGGAGACTGTAGTGTCAATGGGAATTAAAAATGCATATGATAAACGGAAACGTTCTTCATGGATTTACGGTTTGCTTATTTTCCTTGTAGGTATCCCAAGTGCTCTATCTTTTGGTGTATTTTCGGATGTAAAGATTTTCGGGAAAACATTCTTCGATTTTGCTGACTTCCTGACAAATACTTTTGGTTTACCTTTAGGCGCATTAATGATTTCAATCTTTGCAGGGTACGTTTTGAAAAAACAAGAAACTTTCGAGGAATTGAATATTTCTTCTTTAAAATTTAATATTTGGCATTTGATTGTTCGTTATCTGGCTCCGATTGCTATCATCGTGGTCTTCCTAAATGCCATGATCTCAGTTTTTAGAGGTTGATAACTGTCTGTAAAACGACTTATTTCACAAAAATTATATCTATGATGTATGATAAGATAGTTGAAAACATACGATTTACGATGGAAAGGAGTGCATGAAGATGAAACATGAATTTCACACTCAACTTCGCTTATTGCGAGAAGAACGTAATATGTCTTTAGAAGATTTATCACTAAAAACAAGAATTGGTGCGGGGAAATTAGAACAATATGAAGCAGGTACGGAAGTCCCTTCTGTACAGACCATCTTGAAATTATCCAACGCACTCGAAGTTCCAGCATCTAATTTATTGGACGGACTTCAAGTTAGTTCTTAATACACGAAAAGAGCTTTCACCAATTTTGGTGGAAGCTCTTTTTTTGATGTGCTTATACGATGCATTTTGCTTCGTATTTTACCGCTATTAATTTATAGGCAATTTGAACACATTGTTCTATGGGAATCCATTGTTCATATGAATGTTCATATACTTCCTGTATGCGTTTTGCCAGTTCAGTAGGGTGATCAATTCCTTGTAGAGCTGCTACAACATCAGCTGTTTCCGTATCGTAAGCATCTATCCCCATATTAAAAGGATCCCACAATTGAAGCAACCTCACTGCTTTGCGATTCATTTCAAAGTTTTCCATCATTTTTCACCTATTTACTTTTCTTTAATAAGAGCTATGATAACATATTAATAAAAAAAGGAAAGAAGGAATTACTTTGACTTCGTTTGAACAAGTAATCGATCGACGCAATACTCGCTCAGTTAAATGGGATTTAATGGAGAAGATATATGGAATTGAAGATGCTTCAGATATCTTGCCAATGTGGGTAGCAGATATGGATTTTGCAGCGCCACAAGCAGTCATTGATGCACTTGAAGAACGACTCAAACATCCAGTATTTGGCTACTCATACATGTGTGAAGGATGTAAAACCGCCGTGCAAAATTGGTTAAATAAAAGGCATGGTTGGCAAACACAAACTGACTGGATGCTCTTTCATCATGGGGTAGTTCCAGCCATTGCGACGGTTATTGAAACCTTTACTCAAAAAGGTGACCGCATTCTGATTTCTTCCCCTGTCTATCCCCCGTTTTTCTCCATTCCTGAAAAACAAGGAAGACAAGTGGTTGAGAATTTCCTCATTGAAAAAAATGGTACATATGAATTTGATTTACGTAGTTTTGAAGAACATTTATCTCAGGACGTGAAACTTTTCATTTTATGTAATCCTCACAATCCGGGTGGAATGGTGTGGTCAAAAGAAATATTGGCAGAAATTGTTCGCTTGTGTGCGAAATATAATACCTTGATTTTGTCAGATGAAATACATAGTGATTTGGTTTTCGCTCCTCATCGACACATCCCTCTTGTCTCTGTAGCAAATGGGGAAGAAAATCGCATTATAACTTGTGTTGCTCCAACAAAAACCTTTAATTTGGCGGGTGTACAAGCTGCTGTCATGATTACAACGGATGAAGAGAAACGAGAACAGTTGAAAGAAAATGCGCTAGCTCACGGACAAATGGAATTGAGTCCATTTGCGGCAACGGCATTAACTGCCGCTTACGAACATGGTGAACCTTGGTTAGAGGAATTATTAACTGTCATTTCTTCACATATGGACTATGTCATTTCTGAAATAACCTATGCTATTCCATCCGTAAAAATAACGAAACCGAACGGTACCTATTTGTTATGGATTGATACTCGCGAAACCGGTCTATCTGAAAAAGAAATCATGAACTTACTGTTGACCAAAGGAAAGCTGGCTTTGGAACCTGGTTCTAAATATGGTGAAGCGGGAACAGGATTTTTCAGAATGAATATCGCTTGTCCGAGAGAGGTTCTTGAGGATGGGGTTGCCCGTTTTATAAAGGCATTGACTTAAAGGAAGTATTGGATTGCTCAGCAATATGATCAATGAAATTGCTTAGTCCATGTCTCCCTATTAAGTTGTCGATTTTGATGAGAGGAGAAAAACAACTCGTTTATCTCCCTCCTGGCAAATAAAGAATCTTTTTTTCATTAGAAATTATTGCTATTCAACAGATTTGAATCAATTTCACAGGATTTTTGGGGCAACTCTTCAAAAATAATATTAACTTTTTCGATTTGGTTGCAACTTTTCGGATTTGGTTGCAACTTTTGCAGTTTTCGTTGCAACTTTCCTGATTTGGTTGCAACTTTCGAGATTTCGTTGCAACTATCCATTTATCTCCTAATTTTTTATCTATCTACTTTTTTTGAGATATGGATCCACCTCGGAAAGCGCAACTGTTTTAAGGAATATCAATATTCACAGGCAACTATTCTATAAAAAAGGGGCTGTCCTCAAAAGTCATTTTTCATGACTTTTTGGACAGCCCCTTACATATTTATTGTGAATCTTTTTGTTTGTCGATCTGACGTTCACGTAAAATACGTTCTTCTAAATCCTTTGTCTTTTGTTCTTGTTTTTTGGAAAGTTTGATAATCCAGCGAAAAGCAAGGACGCAAAGAATTGCAAAGATCAAGAATTGAAAAGCAGCAGGAATATAGGCAGACTTATCTTCTGGAAAGTATAGAAAGTTGAGAATCCAATTATTCATTTGGAACACTTCCTAACTTATTTTTGAAGTACTTCGATAGATTCGATTTTGATGTCTTCAAGTGGTTTGTCGCTTGAATTCCTTTTAACCTTAGTCATCGAATCTACAACATCCATACCTTCAATAACTTGTCCAAAAACTGTGTGACGGTTATCCAACCATGGTGTTCCACCGTTTTTAGAATAAGCTTCAATAATTTCTTCTGGGTATCCAGCTTGTTTCAATTGGTTTAGCATGCTTGAATCTACACGGCTAGCTTGAACGATAAAGAACTGACTTCCGTTTGTACCTGGACCGGCGTTCGCCATTGATAATGCGCCACGCAAGTTGAAAGCTTTATCCGAGAACTCATCTTCAAATTTAGGTCCGTAAATGCTTTCTCCACCCATACCTGTACCAGTTGGGTCGCCACCTTGGATCATGAAGTCTTGAATGATTCGGTGGAAAATGATGCCATCATAATAACCATTTTCAGCATGAGTAATAAAGTTTTCGACTGTTTTAGGAGCGATTTCTGGGAAAAGTTTAATTTTAATCGCACCCATTGTTGTGTTCATTACGACTAACGCTTCATTTGTAGCAACTTCTGTTGATAATTGTGGATACATTGCACTCTCTCCTTCAGTTGTAGTTGTAGTTGTAGTAGTTTCTTGCGTTTCTTCAGTTGGTTTTTCTGTTTCGACACTTTCTTTCGTGCCACATCCTGCTAACAGGACAAACAAGCTAATTAATAACAGCCATCCTCGTTTTTTCATGTTCATTTCACCCTAAAATAGTCTATCATATTCTGTTAACAATTTCAGTAAATAAGTCATACCACTTCCTTCGTTAGACGAAATGTTTTATAATTAAACAATAACGAATACTTTGTAGTCGAAATGAAAGAAGGAATTTATTTGGTCAATCAAAAAAGAAATTTCTATATTATATGGATATCAAATTTTTTAGTAGCAGGAACCGCAACGATGATTATGCCCTTCCTGTCACTTTATATAGATACAATGGGTGACTTTTCTGATTCATATGTACAAAAATGGTCAGGTTTTGTTTTTGGCATTACATTCGTTTCAGCTTTCCTTATGTCTCCAATCTGGGGACGAATCGCTGATCGCTTCGGTTATAAACCGATATTAATCATTACAGGTTTTGGGATATCCTTCAGTATTCTACTCATGGGGTTTGTACATTCAGTGGAAGCTTTCTTCTTTTTACGATTGTTTATGGGGGTAGTTACTGGATTTATACCAACATCACTGGCTTTCATCAGTTCCCAAACACCTAAAGAGGTAGCCGGTAAGACACTTGGAACTTTGCAAATGGGAAGTGTTTCTGGTACGTTATTCGGACCTGTTCTAGGTGGTTTACTTGCAGATTCATTTGGTTTTCAGTATACATTTGTCATCACATCCGCAGTCATTGCATTTGCAGCAATTCTTATTTTGGTTGGTATAAGGGAAACAAAAAATATTCCTGCAGCTGATGCTCATGTGTATTCACGAAAAACCGTGTTATCTGGAATCATTCATCATCGATTGGTATTTAACGTAATGATTATTACTGCCTTGATTCAAATCGGGAACTTCAGCATCCAGCCCCTTCTCTCGCTATACGTTTCAGGATTGACCGATTCCTCTCAAGTAGCTTTGCTTGCAGGAATTACGTTCAGTGCAGCAGGAGTTGGAAATTTATTATTCGCAAGAAAATGGGGACAACTGGGAGATTCCATTGGTTATGAAAAAGTGTTAAGTTTCCTGCTAATTCTGGCTTTTCTTTTCATTGTTCCGCAAGCTTTTGTAACAGAGCTATGGCAGTTAATTATATTAAGACTCCTATTTGGGATTGCCGTTGGCGGCTTGGTCCCAATTACGACTGCACTGGTCAGACGCGAATCTCCAATAGAGATTCAAGGTGAGATGATGGGTTACAATACGAGTTTTCGATTTTTCGGGAATATCATAGGTCCGATGTTAGGCGGAATTATCAGTGGATATATAGGGATTTCTTCTGTCTTTTTCGTCACAGGTGCATTATTTCTCTTGTCATATTTAGTTCTGACATCTACTCGTAAAAAACCCGAACAAGATTTTGAAAAAGTGTTGCTAAATGAAGAAGCACATCAGCAAGCTTAATTCATTTTCAAAGCGTTTCTCATTCATGAGAGACGTTTTTTTTTGTGAATTTTTTATGATTTTTCATGAAATCTACTGTTGTTTCTTCCTATTTATCATCTTGTTGAAAGTTAGGAGACAACTCCTTGAACTGTAAGGAGTATCTCATGCAAACACTCAATGTGTACGCTATAATTGACTTTACAGTGAGAAATTGTGATTTTTCTAAAAAGGAGGATTAACTTGTCTTTTGTCTATTTTATTTTCATCCCCATGCTTGCCGCACTTGTGATTCCTTTTTTATATAAAAAAGTACGTGGCATTCACACCGGTTGGTTTGTACTAGCCGTTCCAGTCATATTGTTCAGCCTCTATTCCACATTTCTATCAAAGGTTAAGCATGGAGACTCATTTACTTCCTCTTTCGAATGGATTCCTTCGTTGAACATTGCGGTTACCTCATACATAGACGGATTGAGTTTGTTATTCTCTCTACTCATTACCGGTATTGGCTCATTGGTCGTGCTATATTCCATATTCTATCTGGATAAAACACGTGAGCAATTGCATAATTTCTACGTTTATTTGTTACTCTTCATGACAGCGATGCTTGGGGTTGTACAATCCGATCATATGATCAGTTTGTATTTCTTCTGGGAATTGACATCAATCTCTTCATTCTTATTGATTGGGTATTGGTATAAACGAGATCGTTCCCGCTTTGGTGCTTTAAAATCAATGATGATTACCGTATTTGGCGGATTAATGATGCTCGGTGGCTTCGTTCTTCTCTCGATAATGGGAGACACTTATTCAATTCGGGAATTGATTGATTCCGCTCCAGAGCTCGCCAACCATGAATGGTTTGTATGGTCTCTAATTCTCATTTTACTAGGGGCTTTCACCAAGTCTGCACAGTTCCCATTCTATATTTGGTTACCGGATGCAATGGAAGCACCTACTCCCGTCAGTGCTTACTTACACTCAGCCACAATGGTTAAAGCCGGCCTTTATTTAGTAGCTCGGTTCACGCCAATATTCGCAAGTTCAGAATGGTGGATTTGGCTTGTGACTGGGAGTGGATTATTAACACTTTTTTGGGGTTCATTCTTCGCTTTGAAACAAACAGACTTAAAAGGCATTTTGGCTTTCTCAACAGTAAGTCAACTTGGCTTGATTATGTCTTTACTTGGTGCAGGAGCGATTTCTTTCCACACAGGAATTGAAGAGAATTCCATCTTTAAATATGCTGCTTTTGCAGCTATTTTCCACTTAGTGAATCACGCAACATTTAAAGGCAGTCTGTTCATGATTGCCGGTATCGTCGATCATGAGACTGGGACACGAGATATTCGAAAACTCGGTGGCCTCATGAGCTTGATGCCAATCAGTTTTACCATTGCTCTTATTGGAAGTTTTTCAATGGCAGGCCTTCCTCCATTTAACGGTTTCCTGAGTAAAGAGATGTTTCTAACTGGAATGCTCTCCATACCAGAGTTTAATTTGTTTGCGTTTGATACTTGGGGGATATTATTCCCGATTATCGCTTGGATTGCCAGCGTGTTCACATTTGTATATAGTTTCTATTTTGTATTCCGCACGTTTACTGGGAAATACAAACCGGATCTATTACCAAAACAAGCTCACGAAGCACCGATTGGCATGCTCATTTCACCTGCCATTTTAGGAGCTCTCGTAGTAGCAATCTTCTTTATTCCTAATGTCATTGGTGATGTTTTGGTTAAACCAGCTGTTGTGGCTATACAGCCCTACCTTTACGCTGTACCTGACGATATAGACATTCACATTAAAGCTTGGCATTGGCCCAGTATTGAATTGTGTATGACCATTGGGATTTTCCTATTGGGGTATCTCCTATATGCGACCTTGACTAGATGGCAACCACTATACAACAAATTCCCGCAAGGTTTCACCCTTAATCGTCTGTACGACACAATGATGTTTTTAAGTGAAGTTGGGACAAACCGTCTATCTAGAATTTATATGACGGGCTTCATTCGCTCATATTTAGTGTATATGTTTACTGGAATTGTTCTTTTAACGATCAGTACAGTTTTCATTAAAGAAGCTTTTGATATCAGTTTCGCTACGCTGGCACCGATTCGTTTTTACGAACTGATTATTGCCCTTGTGTTAATCGCTGGGACATTGACCATCTTATTGGCTAAGTCCCGATTAACTTCCATCATTGCATTGGGTGCAGTAGGTTACTCAGTTGCTCTATTCTTTGTCATTTTTAATGCTCCAGACCTGGCATTAACCCAATTAGTAATTGAAACCGTTTCCGTTGCCCTGTTCCTATTAGCTTTTTACCATTTACCAAAGTTAAATCGTCATGAAAATCGAATGAAATTCCGTTTGGGCAATGCAATGGTTGCAATTGGCGTTGGCGTTACCGTTACCATCGTTGCGCTTTCTGCTCATTCACAGAAGCTGGTCCCGTCCATTTCATCATATTATGAAAAAACGGTCTATACAGAAGCTGGTGGCGGTAATATCGTAAATGTCATTTTAGTCGACTATCGCGGATTTGATACTTTATTTGAAATTGCAGTTCTCGCAATCGCATCTCTTGGCATTATTGCGTTGATTCAGCTGCGCTTGACTAAAAAGAAAGAGGTGAATCGAATTGAAGACAAATGATGTTATTTTACAAACAACTACAAAAATCATCTTCTTTATCATTTTTCTCTTTTCGATTCACATTTTCTTTGCTGGTCATTACACACCGGGTGGCGGATTTGTAGGAGGTTTACTGACCGCCAGCGGGATCGTCCTGTTGTTGCTGGCATTTGATTTAAAAACTGTTACAACTGCACTACCAATCAACTACACGGTCATGACGGCAATTGGATTATTATTGGCATTAAGTACAGCTGCAGGATCCATTTTCTTCAATGTGCCTTTCTTTACACATGCCTTTGATTATTTCAATCTTCCTCTATTGGGGAAACAGTCATTACATACCGCTATGTTGTTTGATACAGGAGTATATTTAGTTGTTGTAGGCGTTACGATGACCATTATTCAATCGATTGGAGCTGATGATTAATGGAAATTGTCATGTGTTTTGTCATCGGTTTTCTATTCATGGCAGCAGTTTATTTAATGCTTTCTAAAAGTCTTCTGCGCATTATTATTGGTACCGGATTACTCAGTCATGGAGCACATTTACTGATTCTGACGATGGGTGGACTTGAAGGAACCGCACCGCCGGTTGTTTCACCTGGTGTGACGGATTATGCTGACCCTCTTCCCCAGGCACTGATTTTGACTGCGATCGTCATCAGTTTCGGTGTAACTGCTTTTTTCTTGGTTCTTGCTTATCGCGCTTATCAGGAATTGGGTACAGATAATATGAATTTAATGAGAGGAACTGAAGATCATGATTAATTTGCTTTTGTTCCCCATCTTACTTCCTTTTTTCTTTGCCATGATTTTAATGCTTTTTCCAAAGAAGATTCTTGCACAACGAACAGTTGCTTCTACTGCTCTTGTACTAACCTTTGGAGTAACTCTTGTATTACTGTTCAAAGTTAAAACAGATGGCATTCAAGCCATTACACTCGGTAACTGGCCTGCCCCATTTGGTATCTCGATGGTTTCGGATATGTTATCAGTATTACTCGTCCTGTCCTCGACATTGATTGCCCTTTTAGTTGTCTGGTATAGTTTTTCATCAATCGGGAAGGATCGAGAATCCTATTTCTACTATCCTGGCATCTTGTTCATGTTAACGGGTGTGAATGGTGCATTTACCACCGGCGACATTTTCAACATGTTCGTATTTTTTGAAGTATTACTTATGTCTTCCTACTTATTAATTGTTCTCGGTGGTGAAAAAGAACAATTACGGGAATCTATTAAATATATTTTAGTGAACGTCATTTCATCTGCTTTATTCGTTGTGACCGTTGCTTATTTGTATTCCGTTATCGGCACTTTGAATATGGCTGATATTTCAGTGAAAATCGCACAAATTGATCAACCTGGAATTATCACAGTCATCGCGGTATTATTCCTGATGGTCTTTGGTCTGAAAGGTGCGATATTTCCGCTTTATTTCTGGTTGCCAAGCTCTTACGCGGCACCACCAATTCCTGTATTGGCCTTATTTGGAGCATTATTGACCAAAGTTGGCGTTTACGCCATTATGCGTACATATACTCTGTTCTTCACACTGGATCAAGGTTTTACACACGAAATGCTAATGATCCTTTCGATTCTAACGATCATTGCGGGATGTATTGGTGCATTGGCTTACTTTGATGTAAAGAAAATTATCATTTATAACATCATTATTGCTGTTGGCGTTATTTTATTTGGTGCATCCCAAATGAACGAAGCCGCATTAATGGGTTCTGTATTCTACTTAATTCATGACATTTTGATTAAAGGGGCTTTGTTCTTATTAATTGGTGTCATTATTGCGATTACTGGCACATCTGATTTAAGAAAAATGGGTGGATTGATTAAAACTTATCCGATGCTTGGATGGACTTACTTAATAGCTGCTTTTGGCTTAGCCGGTATACCACCTTTGAGTGGATTTATAGGAAAATTGCTTATTGTACAAGGTGGATTTGAAGCAGGGAATTTATGGGGAAGTATTTTGATTTTACTTTCTAGTCTCGCTGTTTTATTATCCGTTGTCCGTATTTTCATTTATGCTTTCTGGGGTGAGCCGCTCGATATCAAACCTCTTACAAGACAGCATTACCGCGGATTGTTTATACCTGCAGCCATTTTAGTAGGAATCAGTGTTTTGTACGGCATAGGCTCAGAGTGGTTGGTCGCTTATATGAGTGACGCAGCAAATGTATTGCTAGAACCTTCACTCTATATAAAAGCTGTTTTAGGAGGTGCATAAAATGGCATTTCAAATCATGCTAAACTTTTTTATCGCCTTTCTTTGGATGTTTTTATCCGTATCATTTAATGCTTCCACGTTTATCGTCGGATTTTTATTAGGGATGCTCATGCTGTGGATAACGAAAGGATTCTTTCCAGGGCGGTTCTATATGAATCGTGTGTGGGCCGTGATTAAACTGATCATGCTATTCTTAAAGGAATTAATCATGGCTAATATTCAGGTTCTGTTGTTGATTATTCAGCCGAAGATGCCGATTAAACCTGCGATATTCGCATTGCCCATTGAAGTGGAAAAGGATTGGGAGATCACGCTTTTAGCAAGTTTAATTACATTGACACCTGGTACCCTTGTTATCGACGTGTCTAAGGATTCCAAAATTTTATATATCCATGCATTGCATTATGACGATGCGGACGAAGCAATTGCTTCAATAAAAAATACATTTGAAAAAGCCATACAGGAGGTGAGCCGCTGATGATGGTATTCTTTTGGGTCATGGTTATATTGATTAGCCTGTCCATGTTGGCTTTTATTTATAGAATGATTGCCGGTCCTACTATCCCTGACAGAGTTGTAGCGCTGGATTCATTGGGGGTTGCACTGATATCAATAATAGGTATATTTTCTATTCTCGTTGATACCAGCTTTTTCCTAGAAATCATTTTACTGCTCGCAATTTTAGCATTTATTGGCACTGTGGCTTTCTCTAAGTTTTTAGAGAAAGGAGAGATTATCCAACGTGATAACGATCATAGCTAATATCCTAATTGTTTCTACTATTGGATTTGGGGTAATTTTCATTCTTGTTACCGCAATTGGATTGATTCGCCTGCCAGATGTTTATTCCCGAACTCATGCTGCATCCAAAAGCGCTACGCTCGGGGTTATGTTCATCCTTCTCGGTGTATTTCTCCACTTCTGGTTAATTGAAGGTCATATTAATACCCGAATTCTACTAGGCATTGTATTTCTATTTATCACAGGGCCAGTTGGTGGACATGTCATCGGCCGCTCTGCCTATTTATCAGGCGTAAAACTTTGGGATAAATCAGTTAGAGATGAATTAGCTCCTGTTGTAGCTGAACGTAAAAAACAACATGAACATAGAAAAACGTAAAGCTCAAGCCTGAAATAAAATAAAACGCTTTTGCTGTTCCCATAATGGGAGAGCAAAAGCGTTTTTTTAATATGGGCGATATGGATTATAAGGATAATATGGGTATTGATATTGGTATTGGTATGGATAATAAGGATAAGGTTGATAGTATGGTTGATTATAGAATGCTGAACCAAGCAAGCTTCCTGCCAAGCCCCCTAAAAATGGACCACCAAAAAAGCCTAGTCCTCCAAACCCACGTCCAAATCCACCACCAAATCCTCTTCCAAATCCTCCACCGTAAGGTCGATAGCGATTCATATGTCCCCTCCTCTCTTTCCTAACGTATGAAAAAAAGGAAGTGTGACATATGCATATAGCCTATAAGCCAAAATAGCACTGTAATACTAGTCTTTACATTCTACCGATTTATTCTTCAGTATCTTCCAGGCTCATTCGTTCAATAAGCGTCGCTAAAGAACGGACCATTGCCCCAGTTCCACCTTTTGGTCCTAAATCGTGTGCAGCGCTTGCATCTGAAGTGCCAGCGATATCTAAATGGATCCAAGGTGTATTTTCAACAAATTCACCAACAAACCCACCACCGAAAATCATATGACCGTCACGTCCAGGTGAATTGTTTAAGTCGGCCACATCACTTTTGCGAATACGTTTCTTATCACTTTCAGTTAAAGGCAATCTCCAAACAAACTCACCTGTTTCAACTGTAGCTTCTAAAAATGTTTCAAAGAACGTTTCATCATTCGTTAATGCACCTGTTTTATCTTTACCAAGAGCGATGATTACACCACCAGTCAAAGTTGCTACGTCTACAATATAGTTCGCGCCTTGTTGCTTGGCATATGTGACCGAATCAGCCAAAACAAGTCGACCTTCAGCATCCGTATTCAGGATTTCAATCGTTTTCCCACTTAAAGAAGTGATGACATCATCCGGTTTAAACGCATTGCCTGAAATCATGTTATCAGTAGACGCAATGACAGCTATGACGTTTTTATTAGGGCGTGTTTCACCAATGATGCGCATTGCACCTAAAACAGCTGCTGCACCTCCCATGTCCCCTTTCATGCCAACGAGGCCATCCTTAGGCTTAATGGAGTAACCACCAGTATCGTAAGTAATCCCTTTACCTACCAGACCAACAACATCAGTCCATTCTTCATTTGCGCGATATTTAATGACCATTAATCTTGGTTCCTCTGTTGAACCTTGATTCACTGCCAAAATAGCGCCCATTCCCAGTTCTTCCATTTCAGCTTTGCCTAGTTCTTCATATTCGAAATCATATGTTTCTGCCAATTCTTTTGCGTACTCAGCCATTTTGGTTGCCGTCAATACGTTCGAAGGCATGTTTACTAGCGTACGGGCTTCATTAACTGCTTCTGCATACACTTGTCCTACTTCAAAATAAGCCAAAATTTCCTGTTCATCCGAATTCGTTAACAATTCAACATGGTCCAGATAAGCTTCTACTTCATTTGAAGAAGTCTTGTAGTTCGGCACTTTATATAGTCCCATCCCAATTCCTTCTGCAGAAAGATAAGCCGCATCTTCTATTTCAATATCTTCATTGATAAACGAATCCAACCAGATGGATACACTTGATGTTTTAGATGAAACCAGTTCTTTTCCAACTGTCCCAAAAATATCACGTAATTCATCTTGATCTAAAGTTTTACGATCGCCAAGGCCAACAAAGAAAATGCGTTGAAGTTTGCCCTCTTGAAGTGTTGGTAATTTCGTCAATTCCTTGCGATCAGTCGAAACATCTCCGGTCTTTAACCATTTTTCCAAGGATGAACCATAGAAAGAAACAAAGTCTGACCAACCTTGTGTGTTTTCAGGATGTTTAAATGTTCCCACAATCAATACATCTGTTTGTACTTCATTAAAATTAATACCTGCAACATTTACTTTCACATAAACCCCTCCATCTATTTACATTCGAATTCTATTATATACGAATATGTTACGCTTTTCGAATTATCTGTCATTAGATGATTTTACGCGTTTTTGAGAGTTATAGATGTGGTATACTTTACTATACAATTCAACATGAAAGGGTGGACAACAATGGACATTCTAACAAATATTCCACTCCTTGCAGCGTTATTCGGAATCATATTTGCTCAACTCGTAAAAATCCCGATTACCTATTTAGTCACAGGAGTTGTGGACTGGAAGCTATTCACTTCAACTGGAGGCATGCCGAGTTCCCACTCTGCAGCAGTAACGGCTTTAACTACTGCAGTGGCCTTTGAAACTGGCCTCGGTTCACCACTTTTCGCTGTGTCTGCAATCTTTGCCATCATCGTCATGTTTGATGCGACCGGTGTGCGTTTCCAAGCTGGACAGCAAGCAATCATGATTAATCAAATGCGCATTGACTTTCAAGTATTTGTTAATCAATCAAAAGGATGGGCTCAGAAAAAAAATGAAGAAAAAATTGAAGAGCTCAAAACTCTTCTTGGTCACAAACCAAGTGAAGTGTTTATAGGCGCACTGACTGGAATAGTCATTTCCATTATCATTTATGTCTTCATATTATAAAAAGCAGTGAAGCTCTTTTACGAGCTTCACTGCTTTTTGGTTAATGGAAATATTAAACTTCATATAGAACTTTTTATCCCCATGTGCGACTAGTCACATAAAGCGTCAGTGTTGAGCTTAAAAGACAATTTACGTTTTTCATCGTTAAAACATTTGATATCCATTTTTACGTAACAGTTTGATGACGATTCCTGCAATGATTGCGCCAACCAAACCACTCGACAAAACTAAAATATCTGCGAAATGAAGAGCCAATAATTTATCTCCAAGCGCTTGAAATGCCATCACAGGTGATGTGAAGTATTCAAAGAAATCTACTTCATCGATGATTAAGATAACGATTATTGGATAGACAATTGCCATTAACCATGTCATGCGAAGTAACATATTGAGTAAAAAACCGATTCCGAAAAACATAACCATAAATATTAATACGGATAACATAACCGTTACAAGTGTAAAATTACCGTCCATTGAATTGTTCCCTCCATGCGTTCCTTTCAACAGTTTACATGATTGATATGTACCTTTCAATATCCTGGTGAGTTGTTCATCGGAATGTAACAAGTTACTGACTACAATGAGCTTTTCATCCTTCTAACAAGTACAAAAAAAGGCTCTTTTCGCATATTTACGAAAAGAACCTTCATTGCTGATTATTTTCTGCCTGATCCAGCACAACACGAACATGTCTCAGATCCACCAAGGCGTAATTGGAAGTATCCGTTTCCTTTGCAGTATGGGCATAGATTGGCTTTAACATCCTTTTTGTAAGTAGTCAAATTGACCATCTCCTTTTAGGTTTAAATTCTTAATTTTCAGATAATATAACATACTGAGATTTACCTGTAAACCATATTCCCATACAATGTAAACGAATACATACTATTTTTACTCTTATATCCTCTCTTATTCTCTTTTTTCCTTAATCTTTCATAAAACGAGCTGCATATTCTCTACATCTTCTTATATATGCGTAAAACGCCCATTAATTGCCCAATAATAATAGAATACTTAAATTTTTTACATTAACAGGCATTAACAGGATATATTCACTTCAAAACTTTACTTACGCTTCGATGGCATTAAACCTAAAAAAAATCCCATCTGAAGATCCAGATGGGATTAAGAAATCAATATTATAAAACGTTGAATTTACCTTTTTTAACAACTAATGAAGGGCCACCTAACATGTATAGAGCACGGTTATCAACCATTTTCTTCATGAATGAAGCTTTAGCACCCGTCACTTTTTTACCGAAGACTACGCCAATTGCATCGTCTTCTCCAAGTGAACATACACTACCTTTTAAATCAGGTACGAATGTTTCTGTTTGTTCTCCATTGATTAAAGCAATAAGGTTCTTCGCCACGGTCACACCTTGTTGCATAGCAATTTGAGCCGTTGGTGGGTATGGACGGTTAACTTCTTCATTAATCAATAAAGCGCAATCTCCAACGATAAATACATCATCGTGGCCTGGAGCACGCATATCTTTTTCAACTTTAACGCGAGCACGCATGTTTTCGATGCCTGTTTGTTCGATTAAACGATTTCCGCGAACGCCTGCAGCCCAAACTACTGTGCCAGCTTTCACAAAATCAAACTCTTCTTCACCTTTTTTGATCTTAACGCCTTCAGGAGTTGCTTCAACAACTGGTGTTCCAATCGAGAATTCAATTCCTTTTGCTTGTAGATGTCCAACAGCGTATTCAACTAATTCCGGATCGAAACCTGGTAATACCATTGGTGCAGCTTCTACACAAATAACGCGCACTTTTTCTTGAGGTACATCAAATTCTTTGCAAAGTTCAGGAACTCGGTTACCAAGTTCACCAAGGAACTCGATACCTGTAAATCCAGCACCACCTACAACGATTGTTAAGCGGCTATCATCTTTTACTTCTTCCATTGACCATGTAGCGAATTGGTATTCGATATGTTCACGGATTTGACGCGCTGCTTTGACATTTGCAATAGATAAAGCATATTTATCTAAACCTGGAATACCGAATGTTTCGCCTTCGAATCCAAGACCGATTACTAGGTAGTCATAAGTAAACACACCGTTATCAGTTGTTACTTGTTTTCCAGGAATATCGATTCCTTCTACAGAAGCTTTAACAAATTTTACTTTATCTGATTTAATAACATCTGCGATGTCATATCGTACTTGATCTGGTCTTAAAGTTCCTGCTGAAGCTTCATGTAACCAAGTTGATTCATAGTGATAATCATTTTGGTTGATTAGTGTAATATCCGCAACGTCAGGTCCAATATTTTTTTGTAAGTTGACTATGGTTGCTAAACCGCCATATCCGGCGCCTAATACTAAAATTGTCGGTCTTTTCACGAAGATCGAAACCACCTTTAAATAGTTTTATATTATTTCGTCCAGTCTAAGAAAAAAGAAGTATTTCCATACTTCAATCAGACTTAAGCGAATTTGTCTCTTTTTCGACAAATGTACTATCCTCTATAATATACTTCTTATGTTTTGATTTCAATATAATCTTGTCAAGAGTAAAAGGTTTGAATTTACAGAAAAAAACCAATCAATCTTAGTCTTAGCAATTTTCTGGTGTACCTGTTTTGCTGGCTGTTCGAAATGAAGAACCGCATCCACATGACGCAATGGCATTTGGATTTTCAATCGTAAACCCGCCGCCCATCAAGGATTGCTTATAATCAATCACGGTACCTTTTATAATCGCTGCATCATCACTTGACACTAGAATGGTCAAACCGTGTTGCTCAAGAGTAATGTCGGAGTCTTTCTTTTCCTGTTCAAAACCCATTCCATATGAAAGTCCGCTGCATCCACCGCCATGCACGGCTACACGTAGAAAAGCTCCATGCTCTTCATTGTGACTCATCATTTCTTTCACTTGGTAAGCTGCAGCTTCTGATAATTCGACAACTTGTGTCATCCGTTACACCTTCCTTCTATCCTTTATGATACCAATTATGAACAATTACATACAACTAGAACAACTTAAAATGATTCTCCATACAATCAACCTTTTGGGTATAATGGAGAAAAGATATGTATAAAAAAGGAGCCTTTTAAGGCCCCCAATTGTACAGCATAAAAAACAGCTGGCACTACACTTTTCATATTGTCCTGCTACCTATCTATGCACCAGGTCACCAAGCAAAAGTAAACTTTCGATTCAGACCTTCCAACACGAGTGTCAGTCAGAAATGGCATTTTGGAATTTCAGGATTAAAATACTTGTTCTACTTCAACGACACCTGGAACTTCTTCCAATAGGGCTCTTTCAATACCTGCTTTTAATGTAATTGTAGAACTTGGGCAGCTTCCGCACGCACCAAGAAGACGAAGTTTGACTATGCCATCTTCGATATCGACAAGCTCACAATCTCCACCATCACGGAGTAAGAATGGACGTAATTTATCTAGTACTTCTTGAACTTGTTCTGTCATCATTGTATCAGTCATTTATTTCGACTCCTTTCCTTATAATTATTATAATGTGAAGAGAAGAAAAAATCCAACAGTACATACGAAATGGAGATAATTATCATGGAGAAAAATGCAATTTCAATTGAAATTTATGGTGCGGATGTCGTTTGCGCCAGCTGTGTAAATGCACCTACGTCTAGAGATACGTATGAATGGCTTCAAGCAGCCATTGATCGCAAATACCCTAACCAACCATATGAAATAACTTATATTGATATTGAAAAGCCGGTGGACAACGAGCGTCAGAGAGTATTGGCTAACCGTGTACTGGAAGAAGAATTCTTTTTCCCGCTCGTTTTAGTTGCTGGAGAAGTGGTTGGTGAAGGGTATATTCAACTCCAACCCGTATTTGTAGAATTAGAAAAGCATGGCTTTGTGAGTAAATAATAAAAGAGACCTGGAAGTTATTTTTAACTTCCAGGTCTCTTTCTATTCATCAGCCATTATGCCACTTGTACATCCATAACACACCGGATTTTAACAAACGTGCAATACGTCCAGTAACTGTGCGGTCTGCCAAGTACGCAAAACCTTGTTTTTTCCCTAAAGAACCGAGGAAACCTTTTAGTTTGATTTCCGGCATAGTTTCAGGCAACTCTTTGCCTTTCCAACGTGCATGAAGCACTTCAACAATTTGTTCCGCTTGTTCTTCCGCAACTTGAGCACTTGGCGCATAAGGTAACGCAGCGCAATCTCCGACCACATAGACACTTTCGTCTTCAGGTAAGTTATGGTATTGAGTCAACACAACACGCCCAATAGAGTCAGTTTCCGTATTCATGTTTCGCACAGGTGCGACAGGTTGAATACCTGCAGTCCACACCACTGCATCCACTTCAATCGTCTCTTCATGGTTATGCAAAACAGTTGGTTCCACATTTGTGATGTTTGAATTACTGATAACTTCTACATTGTGCGTATCAAACCATTTTTTCACGAAATTACTTAGACGTTCTGGGAAGTCACGCAAAATACGTGGGCTTCGATCAAACAATTTTATTCTTAAATCCGGACGTGATTCCCGTAATTCGCTGGCAAGCTCAATTCCGCTTAAGCCGGCACCTACGATTCCTACAACAGACCCAGAAGGCAATCCACATAATTTATTGAATGTTTCGCGTGATCGACCGATCGTTTGAATACTTAGAGTGAATTCGTCAGCACCAGGTACACCATGGTACTTATCTTCACAACCTAATCCAATAACTACATTATCATAAGGAATTTGGATATCGTTGGCCAACACGACCATTTTTTGTTCACGGTTGATCTCAACGACTTCACCGTAGACCATTTTTAAGCGTTCATGTTCTGGATACGACACTCGCACTTCTTGATCAGGGACAGTACCAGCTGCCAATGCATAAAACTCTGTTTTTAAGCTGTGGAATGGTGTTCGGTCCACTAAGGTAATTTGTACATCTTCAGGTAAATTATTTGGAAGTAAACGAAGCAACACACGCATGTTGCCGTATCCACCGCCAAGTAGCACTAAGTTTTTCATAAAAAAATCTCCCTTGAGCATTTTATATACAGTCTTTCTTTACGTTGTTAGTATAAATCATTGTGAGAAGTTTCACAATAAGACACTCGAATTGACGAACGAAAAAAAAAAGAGTAGCATGGCGATGTAGCGAGGTGAAGAACGTGAATCCAATGGTAGAATTTTGTGTCAGTAATTTAGCGAATGGTTCGCAAAAGACGTTTGAACAATTAGAACGTGACCCGAATCTAGACGTTCTGGAATACGGTTGTTTAAGTTATTGTACAAAATGTGCTGAGTCTTTTTTCGCAGTTGTGAATGGTGATGTCGTAGAAGCTGATTCGCCAGATGAACTAACGAAGAAGATTTATGAATATATAGATGAAAATCCACTATTTTAACTCCTAGGAGCTGCGATGATGCAGCTCCTTTTTATATACACTCCACTAAAGTTCCAAAAGTTACTGTTGGTCGTACTGATTTCAGCAACGCTTCTTCTGTAGAAGTCACGCCCGTATTCACATGAATGGTATCAATTCCAAAATTTATTCCTGCCATGATATCGGTATCATAATTGTCTCCAATCATCACCATATCTTCTTTTTCATAATGATGTTCAAGCTGAATCATTTCAAGCATATGCCCTTGTGGCTTTCCAATAAATATTGGCTCAATACCTGTGGAATTTTGTATGAGTGCAGTAAACGCTCCATTTCCAGGCATTAAGCCTCTTTCATTAGGAAAAGCGCGATCACTATTAGTTGAAATAAACGTTGCACCTTGTCTGATGTCCAAACAAGCCTGTGCCAGTTTTTCGTATGTTATTTCCCGGTCAATGCCCATCACAAAAATTTCTTTTGAAGAAGTAACAATGTTTACGCCATTTTCGAGCAGTGCATCGTGAAGACCTCTTTCCCCGATCATAGACACGTCTTTGCCAGGGTAATGATAAGCAATGTACTTCGCAGCTGCCATAGCCGAAGTCATAATATGACTGCGCTTTGCTTCTATCCCAAAGCCCGAAAGCTTCGAAAGCACTTGATCAGGTGTCTGTGATGCATTATTGGTCACAAAAAACGGTTCTTTTTCTTGTTGTTGCAAGTGGTGAACAAATTGTACCGTCTCGTTAATCGGTTCTTTTCCACGATAGACTGTTCCATCCAGGTCGATGCAATAACATTTATATGTTTTCATGCTGGATCCTCAGGTAAAAATGCTGAAACCGGCCCAAGTTCATGGGTTAAATAATGCTCGATGCTTAAAGGAAATTGTCTTAACGCTTGCAAATTTGTTTGCAAAATGGTTTGTACTTTCTCGTGATCAACTTTCATAAAATCTCTCACCAACATTTTACGAAGTTCAATCACTTCTTTCAGTGGAGCGTCCATCTCAACAGAAATAACTTTTTCGTCAGTCAATATGTCAATGATGTCTTCATAGCTACCAGGGTCTCTCATGATGAACCCGTCTATCATTGAGTTCCCTACGTCAATCATGGACTCAATGATATTTTGAGCAATTCGTTCCAACGCCAGTTTTTCGAATTCATTCATAGTAGAATTTGCAAATGTCTCAAGCATTTCTAAAAGTGATGTCATATACGTTAATGTCATATTTATTTTTTTGCGGTCTACGAAATACATAAGGTTTCCTCACTTTATATGTTCTCTTGGTTGATTGTCTTTTCCATCCTATAGTACCATAATTGCTAGGAGTGGAAGGAGAACTGCCCTATGGAACGATTTTATTTATATGATGATGTCGAAGATACAAAAACTCGTTTTGTCAGCTTTACCGGAGAATCCCAAAGATATGATTTGGCGATCTTACAAAGTAGCCGTTTTTTCGGTAAAGTACTTGTAATGGATATTCAATATAATCGGTTTGCTATATTGGGTTCTGATGATTTAGAAGAAGAAGGTTATTTGGAGCATGTTTATAACCGGAATGAAGAAGAAGCCGCAGAATTACGCGATTATTTACAGGAATTATTAGGATAAGAAAAAACCTCGATTAGGATGATTGAACATCCGAATCGAGGTTTTCTTCTTGTAGTGTTTCTTCTTTCACAACTTCTTCTATCATAGCTGGAACTACCACCGGTTTAGCCGGTCCGGTTTTTTTCAAAATAAAGTAGGCACAGCCGAAATTACAGTATTCATACAAGTAGTCCTGCAATGTACTGACTTTCGTATCATAGGTTGCTTTCTGATTTTTATCATCAAAGAAACCTTTCAGGCGTAGTTGTCCATATCCCCAGTCACCCAAAATGTAATCATATTTATTTAAAATCTCACTATAGCGATCTTGAAAAGCCTCTTCTTTAAATGCTTCTCGATAATCTATCAGAATCTCATAGTCCCATCGATCGATTGTAATCATCAATTCACGCTCCATCAACTTGTTGTGAGAGCTAATTGCTCGTCACCAAGACGCTGTTTTTCTTTTGCTGCTGCATTTACCTGTTCATCCGCATGGTAACTACTGCGAACCAATGGTCCCGCTTCACAGTGTGAAAATCCTTTAGACATGGCAATTTTACGTAGTTCGCCGAATTCAATCGGTGAATAATATTTTTGAACTGCAATATGCTTTTTAGATGGCTGCAGGTACTGGCCAATGGTCATAATATCCACTTTATTTGCACGCAAATCATCCATTACTTCAATAATCTCTTCTTTTGTTTCCCCTAGTCCAACCATTAAAGAAGATTTTGTTGGAATATCAGGTTGCATTTCTTTTGAACGTCGTAAAAACTCCAAAGAACGATCGTATTTTGCACGCGCACGAACTCTCGGTGTTAAACGACGAACTGTTTCTATATTATGGTTTAAAATATCTGGTTTTGCATCCATTAGCATTTGTAGGTTTTCTTCAATTCCACCCATGTCTGACGGCAAAACTTCAATTGTGGTGAATGGATTTTTACGACGAATTGCACGCACAGTTTCTGCGAATACAGCAGCCCCGCCATCTTTTAAATCGTCACGCGCTACAGCAGTTACCACTACATGTTTTAAATTCATCATGACCACTGAGTCTGCTACTCGTTCTGGCTCCGCTAAATCAAGTTCATTCGGTAAGCCTGTTTTGACTGCACAGAAACGACACGCACGTGTACAAATTGCACCTAAAATCATAAATGTGGCTGTACGTCTTGTTCCCCAGCATTCGTGAATATTTGGGCATTTGGCTTCTTCACATACAGTATGTAAATTGTTTTCACGCATCATTTTTTTTAGGCCTTTATAATTGTCATTCGTATTTAATTTAATTTTTAACCAGGCAGGTTTTCGGATATATGTTTCTTTTGTCGTCATGATTTTTAACCCCATTCTTTTCAGACTATGTAGGCAAGTTACTCACTGTTGTCAATGTACCATATTCCATCACGTCCCACAACCTTCGCTGGAATCAATAAAATAAAGCGCCTCGGTGTAAGAGGCGCTCTTTCTTATGCTTTTTGTTTAGCTTTTGAACTAGCATGCATCATACTTGCTATTAGGTCGCCAATTCTAGTCTCTTTGCACCAGTTCATTCAGGTGGTGGTGTAGTTGAGACTGGTGGGGGCTGTAATGGTACTTCTACTGAAGGTTGGGTATTTCCTTCACCTTTTGTATAGATTTGAGGTACTTGACCTCTGATGATTCCCAATGCAACCGGGATTTTTCGTTTGATTGTCGTTGTTTTGGTTGCCAGTGGCACGATGACTTGTACATTAACCTCTATGATAATGCTCACATCTACCATTGCATTGTTAATGCCAAACTCAGTGATTTCGTATATTACGTCTGATTGCACATTGCCGATCACATGGAATCTTATCGGAATTTTTGGTCCCAGATTACCAAGAAGCGGGATATTCGTTGCTTGACCAAGTGGTACATAAAACACAATTCCCCCGTTATCTTCCATTGCCTGTGGATCATACTCGATGTCATCTAAATAAGGTAAATTATCCAAGTTCCCTTCTTCAGCCTGCTCCAAGTGGGTTTGCACCAATTGGCTAGTTTCTGCCTGTACCCGATTGATGATATCCGTCTTGAATTTCGTCGTTACCATATTGGGTTGGTCTGTAGGTAATTCTTCAATTATATCATTTACATCCATCACATCAGCGGTGCGTGAGTTGATTGCTTTACTTACGACAAGTGAAGCAATCTTATTGGATTGAACTTCTGCATATTGTAAGTAAATTGGCGTCAGCCGAACGTTGACGAGATAAAACATTAAAGCAACGGAGATTACGACAATAACAAATAATATGGGTACAATATTTTTGCCCTTCCAGTAAACTGATCTTTTTGGTACTTTACGTAATCGCACATGAAAAGCCTCCTAGGTCATGTTACGACCAGGAAGCCTCAATTATTCCTATAATTGTTCTTTTGACCGTATGCAATCAGAACATCCCGAATGAATTCCGGCATAAAGTAAGTCTTTGGCAGTACTTTAAAAGCAGGAAAGAAATAACCAAAAGTGAACATATCTAGAGTCGCTAATCGGACTTTATCTGTAGGGTTTATGTAACGACCTTGCACAATCAAGGTTTCATCAACTACTTTAAATTGATGAGTGATCATTTTCCCCATCACAACACCACGGAAACCCAGTCCTTTTATTTCAAGATTTGGCCAGCTTTCATTCAACGATAATTTAAATATATCTTTTAATTCTTCTCCTGTGAGTTCAATGACACATGGGTTGATTGGATGAGGCATCATTTGGTGAATATCAAAATGCGTAACATTACCTTTATGTAAATCCGTCAAGAATAAACCTGCATTGAAAAGAGCACACTCGGTGTTGCAAAATGCAGTTAATGCGTCTCCAAAATAAGATGACAAAGTGGAGTCCTTAAACCATTCTTTTTGAAGATGTTCTGATTGGGTAAATGCAGGAACAAATAAGAGATCTTTACCCTTTTTGACTAAATCGTTTAGAAATTCCTCTTCATCTGGACTCTCTTTCAACTCATTCGTATCATACAAAAGTGCATGTCTCTCTACTATTTCTTTCTTCTCTAAATCAAAGCTCAGCGTTACATGCCCAACGTAAAAACCGAATTTACCGGCTGCAGCTAATAGAGATCGATTGACCAGCTTTCCTTCATGCAAAATGTGGTGGGTATGTGCTCCGAAAATCACATCTATTTCAGGAAATTGATCAGCCATCTCTTCATCTGCCTGAATGCCCAAATGAGACATGCAAATGATGATATCGGTTTTGCCTTTTAATTGTTGAATATGTGCTTTTAAAGCTATAAATGCATCTGTCACTTGCCATCCAAGTTGTTTATAAATATGCGTGTACTCAGCTGTAAGGGCAGTTACACCGATTTTTGTTCCATGGATAGTTGTAAGAATCGTAGTAGGTTGTAACCAGGTTGGTACTTCTCCATTTTGATTAAGCAAGTTTCCTACTACTACTTGAAATTGTGCATCTTGATAAAGATTTTCCAATTCATCGTAAGCCAATGTAATGCCTTCATTGTTACCAATGGTGGCCACGTCATAAAAAGCCTTATTCAAAAGATCAACATTACCTTTTCCAAGTGTTCCTTCAGTAAAAATATGTGAACGGTCAATATGATCTCCAATATCTAACGTGAAACTTGATTCGCCTTCTTCAAGATGCCATTTTTTTCGTGTGGTCACGAGTTCATGAATACGTGGCCAATGTTGAAAGTGACTGTGCAAATCATTGGTATGATAAAAATGAATGGTTTCAATCATTTGACCAACTCCTTATCCCATGAGTCCCGCAGCTATCGAACGAACGCCGAGTAGTAATAGAATTATACGCAAAGCAAATACCAATGTTTCCGATTGAATACGTTGATTTAAGTGTGCACCTATTTTGGCTCCAATATAAGCAGCCGGAACGACAGGAATTGTATATAACCACGGTACATTCCCTAGAGATATATGGCTAGCTGAGTTCACCAATGCAGATAAAAACACCATGAACATGGAAGTCCCGACCGCAACGTGTGGTGGAAATAAAAATAGCAAAATCATGGCTGGTACAATAATGGACCCTCCACCAATACCAAATAAACCAGAAGCGAAGCCCACTCCGAAAGTCAGCAACAAGGCGAACCATACTGGATATCCGAACACGTAATTTTGCCCCTGTTCATCAGTAAATGCCCTTTGCTTACCATGTTTGACAAACCACTCAACAGGTTTCAAGTATTTCCGAACCATTAATAACGTCGATAAGATAATCATTAAAATACCAAAATATAAATTAAATGAAGGTAAATCCAATCCTTTGTTCACCCACGCGCCTAAAATTGTACCAGGAATACTTCCAGCAAAAAAGATCAGACCACTGCGGTAATCAACTGTTTTGGCTTTCATGTATGTCAAAGTAGAGGCTAGTCCAGTAAAAATCATCATAAAGACAGATAGCCCCACGACATTCTGAGGTGTGATTCCAGGAATTAATCCAAGGGAGCCTCCTAAAAAAAGAGTTGCGGGAACAAGAATGATGCCTCCTCCAAGTCCAACCAAAGCACCTACGATCCCGGATAACAATCCCACAAACACCAATAATACATATTCCATTACCATTCTCCTTCAAACATCTCTAGTTGCTTCGGTGCCAGCCCTTCATATTGAAGATCGAGCATTTGCATAAATTGCTTGGCATTCTTAGCTGCATGCCCACCCGAGTTATTGTTGAATAACACAGTCACTTGTCTAGACTGCTTGTCCAATGATCGAACGACATTCGCTAATTGCAACATCTCCACTTTGTTGTAATCGTATAGATACCGAACTTCCCTCCACTTTTGGTCGTTTCCAGGATTCCGCCATCCATGAACATTGCGGCCATGGAGTCGTAGCAATACTTGGTCCTTTGAAGTTGCTATCGGGACAAGTGGAATACTTCCTTCACCCGCTTGAGGTTCGTCACATACCGAATGAATCCAATGATATTTCCTTAAGTGGTCGAGTGTCTTTTCCCTAAACTCAGGATAATACCATGACTGGTGTCGGAATTCGAGAGCCAGTGGATACCCTTTGAGTTGTTCTTTCACTTCCTGTATGTAGTCAACATGTTTCTTTTGACAATCAAACCATGGTGGGAATTGTACGAGTACCATGCTTAATTTATTGGCTTCCACCAATGGACCAAGCGACTCTTTGTATAACGAGAACATCTCGTCGGTTGTTGCAAAAGGTGATTCCCCACGTTGATGACCGGTAATCCCTTGATAGGCCTTTACGATAAATTGGAACGTTTCAGGAGTTTCTCGAATCCACTTCCGCATATTACGTTCAGGTTGAATCGCATAAAAAGCTGCATCCATCTCAACCACAGGGAAATGTGCACTGTAATCGACTAGTTTTTCGCTACTTTTTGAATCTTTGCTGTAAAGGTCCGGATGGTCACCCCATCCCGTAAGTCCGACGTGAATCATCTCCATCACCCCTTCATTTGTTCATTATCATACCATAATTTCTAATGACAACAGGACAAAACAACCTCTGTGGATTTCCAGCGAAGTATGGCGTTTAATGGTCTTGTTTTCGCTGCGCTCTTGTTTGGAAAGTAGACACCGTTTCAATGGCTAGTACACTTGGACAATGAGACGTAGTTTATGCCTCGCTAGGGTTTGTGAAAAATTTAACGCTCATTTCGCGTGGTTTATCGCTCATATCGAGGATTTATCGCTCATATAGAACATTTTATCGCTCAAACACGTCTCAGCTCCAAGTTAACTTGCAGAAACTAAGTAGCATTCTTCTCTCACAGAAATGAGCCTGGAGCGATTGAGTGGAATGGCTCCCATTCAGGTTTTAGATTGAATGGTCTTATTTTCGCTGCGCTCCTGTTGGAATGCAGACACCTTCTCGTTGGCTAGTACACTAGCAGTAAATGCTCCTGCGGTTACTCGTCGCAGTGATTGCTCCATATCTTACAATACGAAGAAATAGAAATATTTTATGGTATTGCCGAGACGAGACACACGCCAAAAGATGCTTTTACAACGTCAACGTCAATTTTTCCTACGTCAAGGCCGATAATTCCTACGTCAACTCCAATTTTTCCTACGTCAACCTCGATAATTACAACCAAGAGTCAGAATAGTATTCTCAGCTCCGGCCAACAACTCAAAAACCGTTCAATATTGATTATAAAACAAAGAAAACCTCGCCCAAAAGGCGAGGTTCGTAAAATTATTGGTTTAGCCGATTGAGCCTTCCATTTCGAACTTAATCAAACGGTTCATCTCAACTGCGTATTCCATTGGTAATTCTTTTGTAAAGGGCTCGATGAAGCCCATAACGATCATTTCAGTTGCTTCTTCCTGTGAAATACCGCGGCTCATCAAGTAGAACAATTGCTCTTCAGATACTTTAGAAACTTTTGCTTCATGCTCCAAAGAAACATTGTCGTTCAAGATTTCATTGTATGGAATCGTATCCGAAGTCGACAGGTTATCCATGATCAATGTATCACACTCGATATTTGAACGGGCACCTGAAGCTTTAGGACCGAAACGAACGACACCACGGTAAGTCACTTTTCCGCCTTGCTTCGAAATTGATTTAGAAATAATTGTCGAAGATGTGTTCGGAGCCAAGTGAATCATTTTCGCGCCTGCATCCTGATGTTGACCCTTACCTGCTAAAGCAATCGATAATGTCATACCACGTGATCCTTCACCTTTTAAGATGACGGCGGGATATTTCATTGTCAATTTAGAACCGATATTTCCGTCAATCCATTCCATCGTAGCGTTCGCTTCACAAACGGCACGTTTCGTTACTAGGTTATAAACATTGTTCGCCCAGTTTTGGATTGTTGTGTAGCGGCAATATGCATCTTTTTTGATAATAATTTCAACAACCGCACTATGAAGTGAATTCGTCGTGTAAACCGGTGCTGTACATCCTTCTACATAATGAACATGTGCGCCTTCATCTACGATGATCAGCGTACGTTCGAATTGCCCCATGTTTTCTGAGTTAATTCGGAAGTAGGCTTGCAATGGAGTATCCACTTTAATACCAGGTGGCACATAGATAAACGATCCGCCTGACCATACAGCTGAATTCAATGCTGCGAACTTGTTATCAGAGTTTGGAATAACTGTACCCCAGTGTTTTTTGAACAGTTCTTCGTTTTCACGTAGAGCTGAACCAGTATCTTTAAAGACGATCCCCATGTCTTCTAATTCTTTTTTCATGTTGTGGTAAACTACCTCAGATTCATACTGAGCAGATACACCAGCCAAGTACTTTTGCTCAGCTTCAGGAATACCAAGTTTATCAAACGTACGTTTAATTTCTTCTGGTACTTCATCCCATGAAGTTTGAGTTGCTTCCGATGGTTTTACGTAATACGTTATTTCATCGAAGTTCAGGGAAGCTAGATCTCCACCCCATTGTGGCATTGGTTTTGAGTAGAACAGTTCCAACGATTTCAGACGGTAGTCTAACATCCATTGGGGTTCTTCTTTCATATTTGAAATTGTTTCAACGATTTCACGTGTCAGTCCACGTTTTGAACGGAAAATAGATACGTCTTTGTCGTGGAAACCATATTTGTAATCGCCGATTTCAGGCATTTTTTTAGCCATAATCTTTCCTCCGTTCTGTTACGAATGTGATTCGTTTTCTACACCTTTTTCCATGGCTTTCCAAGCAAGGGTTGCACATTTAATACGCGCAGGAAACTTGGCTACACCGGAAAGTGCTTCGATATCACCTAAGTCAATAGAGTCATCATATTCTTTTCCAAGCATCATATCCGAGAAAATTGTGGATAGTTTTAAAGCATCATCCACTTGCTTCCCTTTTACAGCTTGGGTCATCATGGATGCTGATGCCATGGAAATGGAACATCCTTCCCCATCAAACTTTGCATCTTGCACAACACCATCAGCAACTTGCAATGTCAAATGAATGCGGTCCCCACAAGTAGGGTTATTCATATCGATTGTCACGCTGTCTTCAAGTGACCCTTTATTGCGAGGTTTCTTGTAATGATCCATAATCACAGTTCTATAAAGTTGATCTAAATTATTAAAAGACATCGTTAAAATACTCCTTTGCCGTGTTAAGTCCAGCCACTAGTCGGTCAATATCCTCTTCCGAATTGTAAACATAGAAACTTGCACGTGCAGTCGCAGTTACTTGCAACCATTTCATTAATGGTTGTGCACAATGATGTCCGGCACGTACAGCAATTCCACTCATATCGAGAGCAGTTGCAACATCGTGTGGATGCACATCATCTAAATTGAAAGTCACAAGTCCTGCTCTTTTTCCAGGATCTTTCGGACCGTACATCGTCAACCCATTGATTGTTGACATGCGTTCCATCGCATAAGCAGCTAATTCGTGCTCATGCTTTTCGATCTCATCGAGCCCGATTTCTTCCAAGAAATCGATGGCAGCCGCTAAACCAACTGCCCCTGCAATAATCGGCGTGCCCCCTTCAAACTTCCAAGGGAGTTCTTTCCACGTTGAATCATACAATCCAACGAAATCAATCATCTCGCCACCGAATTCAATCGGCTCCATTTGCTCAAGCAATTCTTTCTTGCCATAAAGAACACCAATCCCTGTAGGACCGCACATTTTATGACCAGAAAAAGCAAAGAAATCACAGTCCAGATCTTGCACATCGATACGCATATGAGGTGCAGCTTGTGCACCATCTACCACCATAATGGCACCATTTTCATGCGCAATTTGTGTAATTTCTTTAATTGGATTCATTGTGCCAAGAACATTTGAAACATACATGATTGAGACAATTTTTGTACGAGGCGTCACGGTTGCGCGAACTTTTTCCAAAGACAAAGTACCGTCTTCTTCTAAATCCACGTATTTTAATACCGCGCCTTTTTGCTTCGCCAATTGTTGCCAGGGAATGATATTTGAATGATGTTCCATGTAGGTGATGACGATTTCATCGCCTTCCTCCACATTTGCACCACCGTAGCTTTGTGCCACCGTATTAATTGCCGTTGTCGTACCGCGCATAAAAATGATTTCCTGAGTAGACTTTGCTGAAATGAAGTTACGGACTTTTTCACGTGCCCCTTCATAACTTTCAGTTGCTCGGTTACCAAGTGTATGAACACCGCGGTGAACATTGGAATTATCGAACTCGTAATATTTTTTTAAGGCTTCAATGACTTGAACGGGTTTTTGAGATGTTGCCGCACTATCTAGATAGACAAGCGGGTTGCCGTTCACTTCTTGATTCAATATGGGAAAATAGCTTCGAATGTCTTTACTGATCATTAGCGCACTTTCCTTTCAATTACCTCCGTCAGTTGCTTTTTAACGCCTTCAATTGGCAATACATTTACAACTGGCGCAAGGAAACCATGAATAACTAATCGTTCTGCATCTTGCTTGGAAATTCCGCGACTCATTAAATAATAAAGTTGAAGTGGATCTACACGACCAACAGAAGCAGCATGTCCTGCTGTAACATCATCTTCATCAATTAAAAGAATTGGATTAGCGTCCCCACGTGCTTTTTCATTCAACATCAATACACGAGATTCCTGGACAGCATTTGATTTAGTTGCACCATGTTCGATTTTACCAATTCCGTTGAAGATAGAAGAAGCTTCATCTTTCATGACACCATGTTTCAAAATGTATCCTTCGGAATGTTTACCCCAGTGAATGATTTTAGTCGTGAAGTTTTGCTTTTGATTCCCACGTCCGACGACTACCATTTTCGTATCTCCATAAGAAGCGTCACCCACCAAGTGTGTAACGTTTTCTGAAATTGTATCGCCATCATTCATTAAACCTAGAGCCCATTCAATTCGCGCATTGCGATTAGCGATCCCGCGACGGTTAACATATGTTGTACCGCCTTTTGCAAGAACATCAACAGCTCCGTAAGTAATACGGGCATTGTCTTCAGCGAACACTTCAGAAACAATGTTTACAAGACCAGCTGATTCGGGAACAGTTGAAAGGTAGTTTTCTACATAAGTAACTGAGCTATTCGCATCCGCCACAACAATTGTGTGGTTGAATAGAGAAGCTTGTGCATCATCATGCAGGAACACAACTTGAAGTGGTTCAGCTAACTCAACATTTTTCGGTACATAAACAAACACGCCACCATTTAACAAAGCTGCATGTAAGCTGGCAAGCTTATGCTCGTCCGATTTCACACCGTTTGTCATGAAGTACTTTTGTACAAGGTCGCTATGTTCACGAACAGCAGTGAATATATCTGTAAAAATGACACCTTGTGCTTTTAGCTCCTCAGAAATCTGTAAAAAAGCCGGTGTATTATTTCGTTGAATATAGACGCTTTTTTGTTCATCATTAACGATGGCTTTCACTTCTTCAGGTAATTCAGCGATTGAAGCAAAAGGTGCGCTTTTAACTGAATGAACTGGGAAGTTGGTGAAATTCCATTTATCAATTTTCGTTTTATCTGGTGTTGGCATTGGCAAATTTTCTGCCGCTAGTAAAGCTTGTACACGATATTCAGCAAACCAAGAAGGTTCTTGCTTAGCCGATGAATAGGAGCGTACATCTTGTTCGGTTAATGCCAATTTTGTTTCAACCGTCATGTGTATGTCTCCTCCTTACGCTTCTTGACCTACAGTTTCGTCTTCAATTCCTAATTCTTCTTTAATCCAATCGTAACCTTGTGCTTCCAGTTTATGAGCAAGTTCCGGTCCACCGGATTTCACAACACGACCTTGCATCATTACGTGAACATGATCAGGCGTGATGTAGTTAAGTAATCGCTGATAGTGAGTGATAATCAAACAACCGAAGCCTTCACCGCGCATTTGATTGATTCCTTTTGAAACGACTTTAAGTGCATCAATATCAAGACCAGAGTCAATCTCGTCAAGAATCGCAAATTTTGGTTGAAGCATCATTAATTGCAGAATTTCGTTACGTTTTTTCTCACCACCAGAGAAACCTTCGTTTAAGTAGCGTTGAGCCATGTCTTGGTCCATTTCAAGATATTCCATTTTGGAATCAAGTTCACGGATGAATTTCATGATGGAAATTTCATCGCCTTCTTCTCGACGAGAGTTAATAGCAGAGCGTAAGAAGTCAGCATTTGTAACACCCGTGATTTCACTTGGGTATTGCATAGCTAGGAAAAGACCTGCTTGTGCACGCTCATCAACTTCCATTTCCAGTACATCTTCACCGTCTAAAGTGACTGAACCAGATGTTACTTCATATTTAGGGTGACCCATGATTGCTGAGGCTAATGTTGATTTACCAGTACCATTTGGTCCCATAATTGCGTGAATTTCGTTTGTATTAAGTGTAAGGTTCAATCCTTTAAGAATCTCCTTACCATCAATGGCAACGTGAAGATCTTGAATAACTAAAGTCGACATTTTGTAACCTCCATATTATAAATGAACGGAAAATCCCATTCTTAATTTATTATCATTCTAATCTTAACCGAATTATCAAGCCCTTGCAAATCTTTTAGAACCCCTATTAAATATATGAAAATCGTTTAGACAATTGAAATTCACTAATATCAGCAGGTGTTATCAATGGCGTTCATATCAATTTTCCCATTTTCAATAAAGCACTTCTAATTGAGAATTGATTTCACTAAGAAACGACAAAAAAAGTCAATGAACCGTGGCTCACTGACTTTCATTATTAATTGTTATACTTCTCTATGGGCTTGTCGCTCTAATCGAGCAGCTACTTTGTGGCCAATTTCATGATCTCGCTCACGTTGCATTTCGATTTTAATTCGTAAATCGGAGTTATTTTGGTAATCAACCAGTCCAACACCATGTGCGCTTCTAAATGCTTGGTCCATACGTTCTGTGTAGGTAAAATCTAGCGATTGGATAATGAATCATTCCTTTCAAATTTTCAACCTACTTAATGCAAGTTGTTATCCTTCACAATTATATATATACCCCAATAAAACGAGGTTAAACAAAAAAAGTTCGACCGAATGAACGGACGAACTTTTTTGTCTTACTTCTTATAAAGAAACTTCATTTAAAATGCTTGAACCAACCAAACCGATTTCTTCGAGTACCGCATTTAACTCTGTGTCAGCTTCTTGGAATTTCACATTTGCTTCATCCAACTTAACATCGCCTTCAGAAACTAAAGCTTGTGATTTCATTGTGTAAGCTTCATGCATTTTAGTAAGTGCACTTTCGATTGCTTCTTGATGTTTTGTCAAAGCTTTAGGAACTTCCATTGCTTCTACTTTTGCTGCCGCATTGTCTGCAGAGACTTTTGCAGCATCTTTCATTGTTTTCAGTTCGGCACCTTCAGGAAGTGCAGCTTCGCCTTGAGCAATTTCAAACGTGTTTAGGTCAGCATCAACCTCATTAATTGATTGGGAAATTGATAAGTAAAACTTCATCATGTCTGCAGCTGGGTTTGCTTTTTCTTCAGTCTTTGCTGCACCTGCACCATTTGTTGTTGTTTCAGGCGTTTCTTCTTTCTCAGAAGTACATGCCGCTAGAACGATGGTAAGTGAAGCTACTAATAGTAATAATTTTTTCATGAGTAAATCTCCTTTAAATGTGGTCAATTCGCTTTGCTATCCTACCATAACAAAAGTCCCACTGTAAAGGTTTTACAAAATAGTCGAAACTCATTGAATATTATGATTCCAAAGAGTCGCGGTTACTCGTTTTTTCACGTGCGAAGCGATTTACGATTAATGCCAATGCTCGATCGCCCGTTACATTTATTGCCGTTCCAAAACTATCCTGCGATAAGTAAAGAGCAATCATTAATGCAATCATCGTTTCGTTGAATCCTAACATCGAACTTAATAAGCCTATTGCAGCCATGACAGCTCTCATTCAAAACAGACGGTTTTTTTGTTTAAAGCTTGCTAGGTATGAAGGAGATTTAATCGGAATAGTCATTGATTTATTCAGCATGAACAAGTACTTATCTGTTTTCACCTACAAATCCACTTAAGACAATGTAATTTCTATAAAGAAAAAACTCCAAAAATAGACGCCGGTTTCCCGACGTCTTTACTGCTAACTATTTTTCAACAGGAACGACCGAGCCGCCCCATTCATCCATAATAAAATCTTGAATTTCTTTCGATTTCAACACTTCAACTAAAGCTTTAATTTCTTTCTTGTCTTCATCGCCAGTTTTAACTGCAATGATGTTTACATAAGGTGAATCTGTATTTTCAATTGCAATTGAATCTTCCAAAGGATTCAAACCGGCATCAATTGCATAGTTAGAATTGATCAACACTGCGTCGCCTTCTTCATTTTCATACAGCTTAACAAGAAGTGCTGCTTCATATTCCGCATCGAATTGAAGGTCTTTAGGATTTTCAACAATGTCTTTTACTTCGGCAGTTGTTTTATCAATGCCTTCTTTTAATTTAATTAAGCCTTCAGCTTCCAACATGGAAAGAACTCGACCATGGTCAGCAACAGAATTACTGATTAAAATTGTTGCACCTTTAGGTAGATCATCTAATGATTTGTATTTTTTCGAGTATACGCCTATTGGCTCGATATGAATACCGCCTGCATTGACGAAATCATATCCATTATCCGCAATTTGTGACTCCAAGTAAGGAATGTGCTGGAAGTAGTTTGCATCCAGATCCCCAGCATCTAAATCTTTATTCGGCAAAATGTAATCCTGGTAAGTTTCGATTTTAAGTTCGATTCCTTTTTTCTCAAGCAACGGTTTTGCTTGTTCTAGGATTTCTGCATGAGGTACGTTAGAAGCCCCAACAACTAGCTCTTTGCTGTCTCCTGAAGACGAATTATCTCCACCGCAAGCTGCAAGTGTAATGACACTTGCCGATAATAAAATTCCTGCTACAAATTTCTTCATGAATGTCTCTCCCTTTTTGTTGTGTATTTTATCGAGTATAAACCCGACGAAACCAAATTAACGTTTATCTGCTTTTGTTGTAATCGCATCTCCCACCCATTGGATGACGAAGACAATGAGTAAAATTAGAATCGTGGAGACAATTGTTACATCTTCACGACTTCGTTGGAAGCCATCTAGGAACGCTAAGTTACCAAGACCACCGGCTCCGATTATGCCGGCCATTGCCGTATAACCAACCAGTGCGATAGCAGTAACGGTAAGCCCTGAGATTAATGCCGGTAAAGACTCTGGAAGCAGCACCTTCCATATAATAGTAGAAGTTTTCGCTCCCATCGAGCGAGCTGCTTCTATTACCCCTTTATCGATTTCACGTAATGCAATCAGTACCATGCGTGCATAGAATGGTGCTGCACCGATAATTAGTGCAGGTAATGCAGCGTTTGCCCCACGAATCGTATCGAGTAAAAATTTAGTGAACGGAATCAATAAAATAATTAAAATGATAAACGGAATCGATCGGAAAATATTTACGAATGCCCCTGTTAACCAGTAGACTATTTTGTTTGCCCATAATTGATGAGGGCTAGTAAGAAATAGTAGTATTCCTAGTGCCAAACCGATAATGAAAGTCAGACCGGTAGCCATTGCTGTCATATATAAAGTTTCAAGTGTGGCTTCCCACATTTTTTCCCAGTCCACATTCGGTAGAAGGTTTTCAATCATGTGAAATCACCTCCGTTTGAACTTCTTGACCGTGTAAATAATCGATTGCTTGATCGATTGCGATTGAATTTCCATCGATTTGAAGATACAACGTTCCATAAGCTCCATTTTGAGTTTGTGCAATATTTCCTTGAACAATGTTTACTTCTACTTGGTATTGTTTAATTAATCTTGAAAGAATTGGTTGTTCCGTTCTGTCTCCGACAAAAACTAATTTCACAAGTTTGCCTGAAGGATATTGCTCGACTAAATGTGCAATTGTTTGACTTGCGGATTCCGGACCATTTACTTGTGCAACAAAGCGTTTTGTAATCGGTTGTTCAGGTGCTTGGAATATTTGAAGTACACTTCCCATTTCAACTACTTTTCCAGCTTCCATAACTGCAACCCGATGACAAATTTTACGGATGACATGCATCTCATGCGTGATCAGAACAATCGTCAATCCTAATCGTTTATTGATATCTACTAACAGCTCCAAAATGGCATCTGTAGTTTCTGGGTCAAGCGCTGAAGTCGCTTCATCACATAACAGTACTTCGGGATTGTTTGCAAGGGCACGTGCAATTCCTACCCGTTGCTTTTGACCGCCGGATAACTGCGAAGGGTATGCTTTCTCCCTACCTGTCAATCCAACAAGTTCGATTAATTCTTTCACTCGTTCTGAACGTTTTGTTTTGCTGATCCCGGCAATTTCAAGCGGGAACGAGATATTCTCTTCAACTGTACGGGACCATAGTAAATTGAAATGTTGGAAAATCATACTTACTTTTTGTCTTGCGCTACGAAGAGCCTGTCCTGAACTGGATGAAATTTCTTGTCCATTCACAGTGACGCTACCAGCAGTAGGTTTTTCCAAGCCATTTAACAATCGAATCAATGTACTTTTTCCGGCTCCACTGTATCCAATAATGCCAAAGATCTCACCTGTATCAACGGTTAGATTCACGTTATCAACTGCAATGAGCTGGCCATTAGCTGTATCAAACCTTTTTGATAAATTTTGTAATTGAATCATGTTCACTTCACCTCTGAGTATCTGATAAATAGTTTATCGTACAATTGTGCTGGCCGCAGATGCATTTTGTCTTTTCACATTCAATCACATCATTGTTAAGATGCCCTTGTGAAAAATAAAAATCCCTTCCGCAGACAAGCAGAAGGGACCAATGCATAATTATATACGTCAGACCGTTCTCTCATCTTTCAAAGCAAAAATACTTTGAGTGATTTGGCACCATTTCACAAATTGTGACGGTTGCCGGGTTTCATAGGGCACTTCCCTCCACCTCTCTTTATAAGAGCGACGATATTAAGTTTTAAGTTTTTATTACGAAAGCTAATGTATCATGTTCAAAAGTCTACGTCAAATATTTTTTCTTAATCGATTATACAGATGTGGAACTGACTGAAATGCGTAGATTTTTTCAATAATTTTGCCGTTTTCAGCAATAAGTAAGCACGGAACGCTTTCGATTTGATGATCAATTGCCAAGCTTTCCACATAATTTAAATTGGCTTTTCCAATTTCCACCTCAGGTAACAGTTCTTCAACAACTTCAAGCATTTTTGAAGCAACCATACAAGTGCCGCACATCGGTGCATATAAATAATAAGCTGTCACCTCTGCGTTTTGGGACTGATTCTCCCACTCCGCACGTGTCCATTCTTTCATGGTATTCATCCTTTAGGCAATAAATTCCGATTTCACATCGATATTGGCGCCGAGTAATACAGTTGCAAGAACTTTCATCGGGGTTGTTGCAACTTCGCGATAGGCTGGTTCAGTATATAAATGAAGGGCTTCAGGAAATTCACGTTTAATGAGCGCACGTAATTTTTCTCCCGATTTATCAGCATCGACAAATACATAGATCTCCAACTGATCGTAAGGTGCCAGTAACTCTTCCAGACGGGTAGCGCTTACCGTTCCGTTTGTACAGACGATTTCAATAGGCTCTGCTATAAGCCGCAGTATTCTCTGTTTGTCTGAACGTCCTTCTACAAGTATGACTTTATCAATTGGCATGGGATCACTCCTGGCTGTACTGACTTAAAAGGTTATTTAAAAATTATTATTAAAAGTAAAGTTCATCATGTTTCAACTCTTCCCCTATGACAACTAATACCATACTTTTAATATTCCTTTTTAAACTCGCAGTTATTATCGACATATGCAAAAAACGCCGAACAAATGTCGGCGTTCAACTAACGATTTTACTCTTGAGTCATTTCTTCGTACTGCTCAGCAGTCATTAATGAGTCCACTTCAGACAAGTCTGTAGGTTCGACAACGATCATCCATGCATTTTCATATGGAGATTCATTTACGAATTCAGGGCTGTCTTCCAAGCCACTGTTCACTTCAACTACTTTACCACTGATTGGTGCGTAAAGTTCAGAAACTGTTTTAACAGATTCAACACTTCCAAAAGGTTCATTTGTTTTGATTTCGTCGCCTACTTGTGGAAGTTCAACGAATACAATATCACCAAGCTCAGATTGAGCGAAATGTGTGATGCCGATACGCGCTTTTCCGTCTTCAACTTTAACCCATTCGTGTTCTTCAGAGTAGCGTAATTCTTTTGGTGTGCTCATTAATACCCCTCCAAATATGTAATACATTCAACTTCAGTTTGACATAATCTTTCCTTAAAAACAAGAACAGATAATCAGCTTTTCCAATTCTCAGTAAAATCCAATTCTTTAAAACCGACGGTAGCTTTCACACCGTCTGTCACAAGAGGTCTTTTTATAAGCATACCGTCTGAAGCAAGCAGCTCAAACTGTTCATCCTCGGTCATTGAAGGGATCTTATCTTTCAAGCCGAGCTCCCTGTATTTCATGCCACTAGTGTTATAGAACTTTTTCAGTGGCATTCCACTGGTCTCAACAATTTTTTTCAGTTCTTCTTTCGAAGGAGGTGTTTCTACAATATGTACATCATGATAAGAAACATCCTCAGCATCCAGCCAGGCTTTTGCCTTTTTACATGTACCACAATTCGGATATCCATAATACGTAATAGCCATCATTTTGCCTCCATCGATTCATTTTAACCAGTCTAACAAAAAACAAATCCGAACGCCTCATCAGAAGCGTCCGGATTTGTTGTATTACACTACGTATTTTTCTGCATCGATCAATTTAACCGATGCTTCACGTTTTTTGGCAATGACATTGTAAGGAGTTGAGCGAGTCAATTTACGCAGTGCAGAAAGCATCATGCGTAAGCTATCGCCTTCAACTGCAGCAATCAACGTTTCTTTTGCATCTTTTTCGATACATTCAAAGGCTTCCTGGCAGAAGATTTGTGTGTAAAGAAGTTTTTGGTTCGCTTTTTCAGCACCATCGCGCTGAATTGCTTTCTCTGTACGTAGAACAGCTGATTCCATTGCAAATAGATTGTTCACGATGTCCGCAATGTTTGCCAATACTTCTTGTTCTGATTCCAGTTTTGTGCCATAACGTTGAGCAGCTAATCCCGCAGCAAGCAAGCCGATTTTTTTCGCGTTTTGTACAAGTACTTTTTCTTGAGCTAATGGCGTATCCTCAATTTCTTCAGGCATCATCATTAAAAGTTCTTCCTGAAGTGCTTGTGCTTTTTGAAGAAGTGGAAGCTCGCCTTTCATTGCTTTACGCAAGAACGTGCCTGGTACTAGCAAACGGTTAATTTCATTCGTTCCTTCGAAGATACGGTTGATGCGGGAGTCCCGATAGATGCGCTCTACTTCGTACTCTTGCATGAAGCCATATCCACCATGTAACTGAACTGCTTCATCCGCGATATAATCCAACACTTCTGTACCAAACACCTTATTGATTGAACATTCAATTGCATATTCAGCAATAGAAGCAGCAATTGCTTTGCCATCTTTTTGCTCGTCAGCACTCAATTGACTCATGCGGTCTTCGAAGTAACCTACCGTACGATAAATTAAACTTTCTGAAGCATACAGACGTGAAGCCATCGTTGATAGTTTTTCTTTTGTTAAATTGAAAGAAGAGATTGGTGTCTTAAATTGTTGACGTTGGTTCGTGTAAGCAACTGCCAATTCAAAAGCACGTTTGGATGCGCCTACGGTACCTACGCCCAATTTGTAACGGCCAATATTCAAGATGTTGAAAGCAATAACGTGTCCACGTCCAACTTCACCAAGTAAGTTTTCAACTGGTACTTGAGCGTCCTGTAAAATTAATGTACGAGTGGATGAAGATTTAATCCCCATCTTTTTCTCTTCCGCACCAACGGAAACCCCAGAGAATTCACGTTCTACGATGAAAGCAGAGAATTGTTCTCCATCAATTTTTGCATATACAACAAATACATCCGCGAAACCAGCATTCGTAATCCATTGTTTCTCTCCATTTAATACATAATGCGTTCCTTCTGCATTTAACTTAGCCGAAGTTTTAGCACCTAAAGCATCCGAACCTGAGCCTGGCTCAGTTAATGCATAGGCAGCAATCAGTTCGCCCGTTGCAAGTTTAGGCAAATATTTTTGTTTTTGCTCTTCATTTCCGAATAACACGATTGGTAATGATCCAATCCCAACGTGAGCACCATGAGTGATAGAAAACCCACCTGCACGGGACATTTTCTCTGCAATCAATGCAGATGACACTTTATCCAATGCCAGACCGCCGTATTCTTCAGGCACGTCAGCACCAAGTAGACCTAAATCACCTGCTGATTTTAATAGTCTTACAGAATGCTCAAATTCATGATGTTCCAAGTTTTCAATCACTGGTACTACTTCATGTGTCACATAGTCTTCTGTTGTTTTAGCAATCATTTTATGTTCATCTGTAAAGTCTTCCGGCGTAAATACGCGATCAAGCTCTACATCTTCAACTAAAAAGCTTCCGCCTTTAATTGCATTAGCAATAGTATTCGTCATTTTATTTTCCTCCTATTTTTCACTTATTCTATTAAAGAATCTCGAATACGCCAGCTGCACCCATGCCTCCGCCGATACACATCGTGACTACTCCGAATTGCTTACCTTGACGTTTTAGTTCATGAATCATTTTCAATGTTAAAATTGATCCTGTCGCACCAAGTGGATGCCCCAGTGCAATAGCACCTCCATTGACATTCACTTTATTGATGTCGATTCCTAAATGACGGATCACTTGAATAGATTGCGATGCAAATGCTTCGTTTAATTCCCACAAATCGATGTCTTCAATTGAAAGACCCGCCAATTTCAACGCTTTGGGAATCGCGACAATCGGTCCGATCCCCATAACTTCCGGTGGAACCCCGCCAACTGCAAATGAGCGGAATTTAGCAAGTGGCTTCAGCCCTTGCGCTTCAGCAACTTCGCGGTCCATGACAAGAACAGCACCTGCTCCATCAGATGTTTGAGATGCATTTCCTGCTGTCACAGTTCCACGTGCGTTGAATGCCGGACGAAGTTTTGCCAGTGTTTCCATGTTCGTGCCTACTCGAACACCTTCATCCATTTCAAACATGAATTTCTTTTCCTGTGGCTTGTTTTTATCATCAATAAATCGTTTCAGTACTTCTACCGGTACAATTTCATCGTTATATTTACCTGCTGAAATCGCTGCTGCCGCAAGCTCATGGGAGCGCACAGCAAATGCATCCTGGTCTTCTCGGGTAATGCCATACTTCACCGCCACTTGTTCAGCTGTATGCCCCATACCCATATAATACTGAGGCGCTGTTTCCGCAAGTGCTGCGTTAGGACGAATTGTATTACCCATCATCGGAACCATACTCATCGACTCAACGCCACCTGCAATGATTGCTTCCGAGTGACCAAGCATAATTCGTTCTGCTGCATAGGCGATTGATTGAAGACCAGAAGAACAGAAGCGGTTAATTGTAATCGCTGGTGTTGTATCTGGAAGTCCTGCTAATGCACCAATATTTCGGGCAACGTTCATTCCTTGTTCCGCTTCAGGCATTGCACATCCTAAAATCAAATCGTCGATTGGACCATCATAGCCGCCCGCTCTTTTTAATGTTTCTTTTACAACCAATGCACCAAAGTCATCTGGTCTCACTGTTGCAAGGGAGCCTTTTTTCGCTTTCCCTACAGGTGTTCTGGCACCTGCTACAATCACTGCTTCGCGCATAAGTTCTCCTCCTCATTGCCGTTTCGTTCTATTAGTTACGAAGTGGCTTTCCTTTCAATAACATGTGCTGCATTCTCGCTTGCGATTTTGGTTCAGCTACTAAACTCAAAAATGCTTCACGTTCTAAATCAAGCAAATATTGTTCATCGACCAATGTACCGTAAGGCACTTTTCCACCAGCTATTACGTAAGCTAATTTTTTCGCGATCTTCAAGTCGTGCTCGCTAATGAAACCTGAAAGGAACATTCCTTCAGCACCCAATAATAACGTTGCATAACCAGATTCACCTGTTACCGGTACTTTTTCTCGAAGAGGTGCTTTGTAATTGTTTTCATATAGTGATAGTGCAACTTGTTTCGCATCATATAGTAAGTGATCAGCATTTACACTCACACCATCTGCAAAGCTTAGGAAGTTATTTTCACGAGCTTCTTCGCCAGATGTGGATACTTTTGCCATTGCAATCGTTTCAAACACTTTGTTTGCCACGTATTGATAATCAACATGCACACCCGTTGGCAAGCCTTTTAGGTGTTTCATATACAACTCTTTGTTTCCTCCGCCGCCAGGAATGAGTCCAACTCCCGCTTCCACTAATCCCATATACGTTTCATGAGATGCTTGAATGTGTGCAGCCGGAAGGCAGGCTTCAGCCCCACCGCCAAGTGTCATGCCAAATGGCGCTGCCACTACAGGCTTAGTGCAATACTTTATTTTCATCATTGCATTTTGGAACGAACGAACCACAAAATCCAGTTCGAATATATTGTCGTCTTGTGCTTCCATCAGAATCATGCCAAGGTTTGCTCCTACGCAGAAGTTTTTCCCCTGGTTACCTATGACAAGACCTTTAAAGTTTTTCTCCACTTCATCAACTGCAAAGTTAATCATTTGAATAATATCGAGCCCAATTGCATTTGATTGTGAATGGAATTCCAGTAAGGCAATACCATCACCTAAATCTATTAAACTAGCACCAGAATTTTTCTTAATTACTCCATGTTTTTTCTTGTAACGTTTTAAGTTAATGACTTTTTCATTTGTTGGCACCAATGAATAGTCTTCGCCATTGAAGAAATACAAATCTCCGTTGTCTTCTTTATAGAAGGAATCGAATCCTTGATCAAGCAAGCTTTGAACGAAAGCTGGTATTTCCATGCCTTCCTCAGTCATTTTATCGATGGATTCTTTTACGCCTATGGCATCCCATACTTCAAATGGACCTTGTTCCCATCCGAAGCCCCATTTCATTGCACTATCGATTGCTACTATATCATCTGCGATTTCACCATGAAGTTTTGCGGAATAAGTCAATGTCGGTGCTAAAATGCTCCAGAGCAATTCACCTGTTCGGTCTTTAGCATAGGTTAATGTCTTCACTTTCGCAGCAAGACCTTTTTGTTGTTTCGCCATTTCCAATGAAGGCGTTTTCAACTTTTTGACTGGTTCGTATTCCATTGTTTCCGAATTCAATTCAAGAATTTCTTTCCCTTTTTTCAGGAAGAATCCTTGACCAGATTTTGCACCTAACCAGCCGTTTTCAAGCATATTAGTAATTAAGGTTGGCAATTCGAACACTTTTTGTTCTTCACCAGTAGTCTGATCGTAAACATTTTTTGCAACGTGACCAAACGTATCCAACCCAACCACATCAAGTGTACGGAATGTTGCTGATTTGGGACGACCGATAACTGGACCCGTAACAGAATCCACTTCACCAACTGAGTATCCTCTTGAGAGCATTTCACGTAGTGTCACAAGAAGGCCATACGTACCAATACGGTTCGCGATAAAGTTTGGTGTGTCTTTTGCAAGTACTACACCTTTTCCTAAACGGTTCTCACCGAATGTTTGCATGAATTCTACAACTTCAGGAAGCGTTGTTTGCGCTGGAATTACTTCCAGTAATTTTAAATAGCGTGGTGGATTGAAGAAATGTGTCCCAAGAAAATGTTTTTGGAAATCTTCACTGCGTCCTTCAGCCATTGCATTAATACTGATACCCGATGTATTTGAACTGATAATTGTTCCTGGCTTGCGAACAGTGTCTATTTTCTCGTAAAGGCCTTTTTTAATGTCCAGATTCTCAACAATTACTTCAATAATCCAATCCACATCTTTTAACTTATCCAAGTCGTCTTCCAGATTTCCTGCTGTCAATAATGAAAGATTTTTCTTAGACGAGAGTGGTGCGGGCTTTTGTTTTAGAAGTTTCTCTAATGCACCTTGAGCGATTTGATTACGAGCCTTTAAATTTGTTTTGTCCTCTTCTTTTAAATCGCGAGGTACCATGTCAAGCAACAAAGTTGGAATTCCGATATTTGCTAAGTGAGCTGCGATTCCTGAACCCATAACACCAGAACCCAGAACAGCCGCTTTTTTTATTTGATAAGTCACGTGCAAAGCCTCCTTCATATTTTGTTGAATGAATACTCATTCATTTTTTTGTGAAAAAAAATAGAAACAACCTCTATGACTTTTAGTTTATTCCATTTTCAATTTTTTCGCAATATTTAAATGATGAGAAATAAATGAAATTTTACCAGCTCATTTCCCTTCATACTCAGTGTCTATTTATACTATGATTGGTTTCTTATATGTATGCCACGCCACGATAAAAGAAAATAACGGACTGTGTATATAAAATCAATTCCTCCTCACACTAAAAAAGAAAAGGAGGATTTAACAGATGAATTTATTTTCACAACCAAAAGAACAGCCAGCCATGTTTCCTGAACCCCCAAAAATGGTATCTACCAAAGATTTCAGCTACCTCACAGATATGATGTCGTGGAATTTATTAGCGGCTAAAAAAATGAATTGGGCAGCTGAAAACTGCCAACTTCCAGATTTAAAAAAGGAATTTGAAGCAGCTGAACAAATGCACAGTAACCATTATGACGAGATCCTGAAACTGTTGAAACAAAGTGAAGGAGGTTCTGTTTCATGAATCAGCAAACAGTAAAAAATCCAGAAACACCTTTTGCCGAAACTCCCCAACTAAATGATCGTGATATCTTAAATGATGCCCTTTCTACCGAAAAATATTTATGTAATGCCTATGCAACCGCGATGCATGAAGCAAGCCATGATGCATTATATCAAATCATTTTTACTCAATTGAGAGATACATCAAAACAACAACGCAGTCTTTACGATTTAATGTTTAAGCATGGGTGGTATACATTAACACCTGCAGATGCTCAGGAAATTCAGCAAAAGACACAACAATTCCAAGGATACAAACAACAACTGCAGTAATGAAACAATTTGCTATCCGCAAGAAGTGAAACGGTGTAAACTGTTCCTATAGAAGTCAAGGAGGAACAGAAAATGAAATCTATTACTACACCTGAACAATTTAACGACATTATTTCTTCAAATAATGAAGTCATCGTGAAATTCACTGCTGGATGGTGCCCAGATTGTACACGTATGGACATGTTCATTGATCCAATTATTGAAGAATACAATCAGTATACTTGGTACGAAGTGAACCGCGATGAACTCCCTGAAATTGCCGAAAAGTATGATGTAATGGGTATTCCAAGCTTATTGATTTATAAGGATAGCGAAAAGAAAGCTCATTTACACAGCGCAAACGCAAAATCACCTGAGCAAGTAACTGAATTTCTGCAGAGCCAAAAAGGATAGACAAATTGTCTATCCTTTTTTCTTTGTAAAATAACAAAAAGATTATGCTATACTAAATGAAAACATTCACTGAGGTGTAAAATGACACAAGAACTTGAGTTGCAACAACTGAGAGACAAAGTAAAATACTATGAAAATATTATTAATAACATGTCTGCCCCAGTGATTCCTTCTGTCGTGCCAAGTACAATATTAATTCCGATTGCCGGGTACATGTTTAAAGAACGCTTTAATATGATTCAAACTAAAGCTCTTCAATATGCAGGAAACCATCGCGAGACAGAACGTGCAATCTTTGATTTCACCGGCGTTACTGTGGAAGACGTTGCATCATTTGACTACAATGATTTGGCAACTGAGATTTTCCAACTGAACAACTCACTTAAACTCATGGGTATTCGTCCGATTTATGTTGGATTTAATCCTCGATTTGTTAGGGAAATTGTTCATGCTGGTATTCAAGTTGAAATTGAAACGTATGTGAGTTTCCGCGCAGCTCTACAACGGTTATTAAAAGAAAACAACCAATCGCTACACTCTCTTGGGTGAACGATTGGTTGTTTTTTATTGTTCCTTAACCATAAATACTTGGGAAATAGCCGTATGTTCAAAACCGCTCTCCAAAAGATAATTCACCACATTGCCATCACCTGTCATAAAGTTGTAGGTAGATCGGCTGACAGGTTGATCGTATTCAAGTGCATGTGCCAAAAGAAGATTAGTATCATGGTGTTCATATCCGGATGCAACTTGGAATAATGTAATGCCTTCTGGAGTTTGATTATAAATGCTTCGCTTCCGAATCAAACACGCTGCTTTCAATTCCCCTTCTTTTACTAATGCTACTACTTCCCCACCAATCTTCGGGGTCATACTCTCTGCAGTTTGCCAAGGTACGATAGAAGGAAACAAGTCTGCTCCAATTGCATGAAAGGCTGGAAATCTTTCAATTTCATAATTCCCCAATTCGGGAAGTTGGTCGATCAGTTTTCCGGATCCTGATAAGAATAGGAGTTTGTCCTTAATTTCATATCCACATTTTTCGTATAACTTGATGGCCGGCTCGTTTTCAGAAAGTGCCTCTAAAGTTGAAACGGCTACTTCATTTTCTAATAGAATGCCCTCTGCTTCGTTCATTAACATAGCACCTACACCTTTGCCACGGTATTCAGGAATAATACCCGTACCACCATTCCAGGATATTTTCACCCCGTTATTTTCTCTTATTCCTTGTAAAATGAATCCAATCAGTCTATCGCCATCAAAAGCTACAACTGACAATTCCACCGACAAACCTTCCATACCAAATCGCCCAATAAATTGTTCCATTGTTAGATTCATAGGGATAAGATATCCCTCAAAACCTTTATTGAACAATGCAAGTGCATCCTCAAAACTTACATGCGACAATCGTTTATACGTAATATTCATCTGTCTATCTCCTTTTTAAGAACGTTACAAAATTCATCCGAACCACTTTATGCTGAATCCCAAGCGAACATTCTTACTAATAATTCAATCTATTCATATTGTATTTTTTCATTGGAAACAAGTCTACTATTGGGAGAAACATTTTAATATTTTCCAACATCTTATTACTTGATAATCACTTAAATATACTTTACATTTGAATTAGTTCTTTTTTGTAATAATTATAAATAAGGAGTCGATATGATGAAAAAGCTAACAACGAACCAGGGTGTACCGATTGGAGATAATCAAAATTCCCGCACAGCTGGCCAACGTGGTCCCACATTAATCGAGGACTATCAATTAATTGAGAAATTAGCACATTTTGACCGTGAACGTGTCCCTGAACGAGTGGTTCATGCTCGTGGAGCTGCTGCCCACGGTACATTCGTCGTCAAAAACAGTATGAAAAAATATACGAGAGCTGCTTTCTTACAGAATGAAGGACAAGAAACGCCAGTATTTACTCGATTCTCTACCGTAATTCACGGGCTTCATTCACCAGAAACTGCACGCGATCCACGTGGATTCTCTGTGAAGTTCTATACAGAAGAAGGAAATTACGATTTTGTAGGAAATAATTTGCCTGTATTCTTTATCCGAGATGCAATCAAATTTCCAGATGTCATTCATTCTTTAAAACCTGATCCACGTACGAACCTTCAGGATGCAGCTCGTCTGTTTGATTTTATGGGTCTGTCCCCTGAATCTACAAATATGTTAATTCATTTATTTACGGATGAAGGAATTCCGCAAGATTACCGTCACCTTCGTGGCTCTTCGGTTCACTCATTTAAATGGATTAATGCTGAAGGCAAAACAACGTATATAAAACTTCGCTGGGTTCCTAAACAAGGTGTGAAGAATTTATCAATCGAAGAAGCAGCAGAACAGCAAGGAAAAGACTTCAGTCATGCAACACGCGACTTGTATGAAGCAATCGAACGTGGAGATTATCCGGAATGGGATTTATACGTTCAAACATTAAAACCTGAGGATATGGATAACTTTGATTTCGATCCACTCGATGCAACGAAGGATTGGTTAGAAAAAGATTTCCCTTATGAGTTGGTTGGTACGATGACATTAAACCGTAACGTGGATAACTTCTTTGCAGAGACAGAGTCTGTTGGATTTAATCCAGGTGTACTTGTTCCTGGTATATTGCCATCTGAAGATAAAATGTTACAGGGACGCTTGTTCTCTTATTCTGATACACAACGCTACCGTATTGGTGCAAACTATTTACAATTACCAGTTAATGCACCAAAATGTCCTTTCGCAAATAACCAACGCGATGGTGCAATGCCATTTGGTCAACAAATGTCACGTGTCAACTATGAGCCAAACAGCTTTGATTCTGAACCGAAAGAAGCACCTGAATTCAAAGAAGTTGATCAGCCAATTACGGGGGTAGCAGGAAAAAATCATATCGAGAAAACAAATAATTTCGGTCAAGCGGGCGAAATCTACCGTAGTTATGATGAGTCTACAAAACAAGCGCTCATTAAAAACTTACTGGATCAATTCTCGACCATCCAAAATCGTGACATCGTTGGTCGCGCAATTGCAAACTTCCACCGTGCCGATGATTCACTAGGACATGCGCTTGCAGAAGGTGCAAACGTTGATGTTCATCAATACTTATAAGTTGCTAGATAACTAGAATGTAAGTTTGCCAAGTTCAGTGGCAAAGAAAGCGTTAAATTTTACAGAAAAAGAGTTTTTCCTTACTGTTAAAACAACAGACGGAAAAACTCTTTTTTTCAATGAGGTGAAAATATGCGTATTCAATTAGAATTACAAGGTCTTTCTCAATATGATCATTCGATTAATACAAAGTATCAGCCATCTGCTTGCGGGCCTGTTACAGCAATGACAATATTGCGTTATTGGATGCCAAATTCCTGCCCCTATGATGTGAATCGATTGTACCGATTACTGGGAAGTACTCGAATTGGGTTATTTACATGGCGTTTAAAACGGAATTTACGGATACTACTTGGACCTGCGTGGGAAGTTGATATCTGTGCATTAGAAGAAGCAATAATGGAATTACGTGCAGGTCGACCTGTTGCGTGTAAATTTGACCGTTACTTTTCTTTTCACTGGTTTGGCTCCTATGATTTTGCTTATCATTGGGTCCCACTTATCGGTTTTGAAGAAAAAGAAAACGGCTTGACGCTTATCATCCACGATAATGGTGGAAGAAACCGCGCCAGCCGGATTCGAGAAATTTCATATAAAAAGAATCAAGATATAGTAACGTTTGTAAAAATAACTCCTCGTGTTACGACGATTGAATAACAGCCAATGCTCGTTTAAGTGATGAATAGCTCCCGATCCGTCCAAAATCGAGTCCCAAATGAACAAGCGTCTGGGCTATGATTGGGGAAATTCCACTTACCGTCCCTTTTACGCCAAGAAGGGCGAGTGAATCGAGGAGATTGAATAATTGTTGGGCCACAAAAGTATCGATTGTCTGTACACCTGATAGGTCTATAATTAAATGCTTGATTTGTAATCGAGATGCTTCTGATAAAGCTCGTTCATGCAAGACACGTGAACGTTCTTCATTCATCGTTCCAATTAAGGGCAGTACGGCAATATCATCATTGATTGATACAACCGGAACAGATAGTTCAACCACCATTTGCTGAGAAAAAGCCAATTGCTCTTTATCATGCCTTACAAACGGCACACTGAAGAAATAAACAACATCGTTAATTGAACGATCCAACACATCGATAACATCATAGAGTTCATTTGCTGTCAGTTGAAGTTTCTGAGCTTCATACTTTATGAGACTCCCGATTGTATTACGATAATGAGGTACTTCGCGAAGCATCATATCAATCGTAATTTGTTGCATTCTTGCTGTCGATGATCCAGCCTTTTCCCCCCACTCCTTTAAAACTAATACTCGTTGATCTTCGCTTAACCCTAAGCAGGCACCATATAATTCAACTAACTCAATACGGAGTGGAAATAAATCTTGTTCAAAGCGCAGCAACTCTGGATATCGCGCATTTTGTTCGTTTGTAATGACACTTGCCAATTCTTTGGATTGGGCTAAAATACAGTCTTTCATATACATCAGATGCGAACTTGAATTCATATTATCGTTTCCTCCAAATTAAAAATTAAATCGTATATAAGGTTCGAGCATACCGACTTGTGATGCCGTATCCTGCTTCCTCCAGTTGTTGTAACAATTGCTGACTGTATGATGGAACAATTAATTGATCCAGCTCAATCGGCAATTCCATTTCACAATGGATCGTTGCCAGTTTTTTTGACAACTGCAACATGTCCATACTTTCTTGAATCTTCTTCTGTTGACCAGGCTTCAACTCATGTAACGATTCAATGACACCTTCCACTGAACCATAGGTTTGAATGAGTTGCAAAGCACTTTTCGGCCCGATTCCTTTAACGCCCGGATACCCATCACTTGAATCTCCCATAAATGCTTTCACATCTGCAAAAACAGATGGCTCAATTTGATACTCTTCTACAAACCGTTCATATGTATATTCGTCATAGATTGTATATCCTTTTTTAGTAAAAGCGATTTTCGTTGTTGGTGTAAGCAATTGCAATAAATCTTTATCGCCACTGACGATTGTGATATTCGCTTCATCTTGCCATTTGCATGCCATGGAGCCTATCAAATCATCCGCTTCCATCCCTATTTCCCCGAAGTTCTTCCACCCGAGCATTTCTGAAATATTCTTTGCCATATCAAATTGAGGAAGCATTTCTTCAGGTGGTGCAGGTCGATTGGATTTGTATCCATCAAATAAATCATTGCGGAACGTGTGCATCCCCATATCCCAACAAATGGCCATATGCGTAGGCTGCATGATTTGTTTCGCACTCAAAACATGACGGGCAAAACCTTGTACACCATTGGTTGGTACACCTTGATCATTCCTAAAATATTGCCCAAACACAGATGTTGCAAAAAACGAGCGGAATAATAGAGCCATTCCGTCGACTAATAAAATATGAGGTTTCTGATTGATTTCCATTATTTCTCCTCTTTCTGCCACTCTTGTGTAGCATCAATCCATAAAATGAATTTTTTAATGACGTCATTTAGATATATCATGGTTTTTTCATCTGTAAGTGTTCCTTTTTCATTGAATTTCGAAGTTGCTTGTCCAATTAAAATTTCATTTCCAGGGAGTGTTAATGCTTGATGTCCTGGTGAATTCAAAATTAATCGCAAGTGATTTTGAGCACGGGATGTCCCTACTTCCCCAATAGAACAGCCCATAATCAGAACCGGTTTTTTCACAAAAACCTTCTCTTTTCTAGAAAGCCAGTCCAAAGCATTTTTCAGAGCACCAGGCACTGAATGGTTATATTCAGGCGTCGCAATCAGCACGCCGTCAGATTGCTGTATTTGTAGGATGGCTTTTTTCACCTGCTCTGGTACCTCAGCTTCGGTATCTTCATTAAACAAAGGGAAATCATGTATAGCGACAAACTCCATCTTAATCTCAATCTTGTATGTCTCTTTTATATATTCAAGCAACTTCCGGTTAATTGATTCTTTCCGTAAACTTCCAGCAATTAAAGCGAATGTTTTCATCGGAATCTCTCCTTTTAAATATCTTGTTTCAGTATAACAAATGCAGATACACCTGTACGAAAAGTCTGCAGCCTAAACCAGGTAAAAATATTATCATTCTCTGAATATGAGTATAGATTATTTTCCTGAAGCCTATTCTAAGAAGAGTTGGTTGAGCAAAGGAGGGGAAAGAATATGTTCAAAAAAAGGGTCAAGCATTCTGAAGTGAAGAACAAATCATCTGCTAAAAATCAAGAAAATCTCAAAGATGAAAAAGACAGTTTGGAGCAAAAAGAAAACATGATTCCCTCTTTTTCAAAAGATTACATTCAAGCTATTAAAGATTCCACCAATAGCCCCTCTGATTTAGTTGTTAAAACAATTGCTCCAAACCTTACTGTTACTTACATAGCTAGTTTAGTGGATAGTCGAACCCTAAAAGAACAGGTTATCCCGGACCTTTTACTAAAAAAGTACGAATCACCTGAAAGTCTTAAATACTCACTTCGTATACCTGAGGTGGATTTAGATGAACGACTGGATCATTCCGTTTTATCCATGTATAACGGTACTGTACTAATTCACATAAATGGCTTTTCTCAGGTCATATTAGTGAAAATCACAACAGTAGTGTCCCGTGCTTTGGGTGCACCTCAAAATGAATCCCAAGTAGTAGGTGCTCAGGTAGGTTTCACCGAGAGCCTCTCTACGAATGAATCTCTCATCCGAAGATATATTAAAAATCCAGAACTTTGTAATGAGAAGTTTACTGTTGGCAAGCAAACGAATACAACTATTGCCTTTTTATACATGAAAGGCATTGCTTCAGAGGAAATGGTCAATACGCTCCGGCAAAGAATTTCCGACTTGAAATTGGATTCCTTATTGGATAGTGCGGCTCTTGCTGAATTGATTGATGACAATTCTTTATCACCATTTCCACAGATGTTACTTACCGAGAGGCCGGATAGGTTTTGCGATGGATTACTGAATGGAAAATTGGGATTGCTCGTGGACGGAAGCTCAATGTCTATAATTTGCCCTCATGCATTTATTGAGTTCTTTCAAAGCAGAGAAGATCAGAACCTGCGATGGCCGATTGCATCATTCCTACGTCTTTTAAGATTCGCTGCGGTATTCTTATCCATTTATTTGACGCCGTTATATGTAGCTGCCCTGACTTTCCATTATGAAGTCATCCCGCAATCATTGTTAGTTCCATTGAGTGAATCAAGGGCCTTGGTACCTTTCCCTCCAATCGTTGAAGCATTGCTTCTCGAACTGATTATTGAATTACTAAGAGAAGCAGGGGCTAGATTACCAACAAAAGTTGGTCAGACAATCGGTATCGTAGGAGGTATCGTGATAGGTACTGCTGCCGTGCAAGCTGGTATCACGAGTAATATTTTAATTATTATTGTTGCACTTAGTGCATTGGCTTCTTTTACGACACCAAGCTATATGATGGGTAACGTAATTCGTGTTGTTCGTTTTCCTTTGATTCTCTTAGCGGGCTTTTGGGGCTTTTATGGCATTATGCTCGGTTTTTGCTTTATCCTGATTCATCTGATCCGTCAATCAAGTTTAGGTGCACCATACACAGCTCCCTTCTATCCACCAAGATTTATCGATTGGCGCGACAGTATTATCAGGTTGCCCCTGCCATTCACTTACAAAAGGCCGTCCATTGCAAGACCACAGAATAAAGATAAATACCAGCCAGAACCATTAAATCCAGAAAAAAGTTGAACTGAAGGTGATTTGATTGAAGAATTCCATACAAGTAAAAAACCAAGAGATGATCAATGCTTTTCTACTTTTTTTTGTGATTCATACGACTCAAATCGGTGTTGGTATCCATGGCTTTCAACGGGTTATTTATCAGGATGCAAAACATGATGCTTGGATTTCTGTTCTGCTTATTGGAATTGCCACTCATATTATTGCCATTTTCATGATTAAGACGTTGGAAATCTACGGATCAAATGATTTATATGGGATACACCAAGACATTTTTGGGAAATGGTTCGGTAATTTCTTGAATTTCATATATATCTTTTATTGTGCTACTGCATTTTTCTCTGTATTAAGAAATTATATTGAAGTGGTCCAAACGTGGGTATTTCCGAATTTGAGTACATGGTTTATCTCAGCTACTTTGCTGTTAATCGTCATGTATGCATGTACAGGAGGATTGCGAGTAATAGTTGGGGTCTCATTTTTCAGTTTTGTGCTAGCCATTTGGCTTTTACCCATGTTGGTTTTTCCACTGCAATTTAGTACAGCACGAAGTTTATTACCCGTAATGGAATCTGATGTAATTGGTATATTAAAAGGCGCACAATCCATGACATTCACCATTGTGGGGTTCGAAATATTAAATGTAATTTATCCATTCATAAAGGATAAACATAACGTCAAAAAGCATGTGCACTTTGGACTATTAGCCACAACGTTCATCTATCTTTGTGTCATATTGGTATCCATCACATACTTCAGTGCCGATCAATTAAACAAATCAATTTGGGCTACTTTGTCCTTATTCAGCATCGTCAGATTTCCATTTATCGAACGCTTTGAGTATATTGCTGTTTGCTTTTGGATGTTGATTATCTTACCCAACCTATGTTTCTACCTTTGGGCTGCTTACCGGGGAAGTATAAGAATAGTAAAAATTAGTTCTTCCTCATTTATTTGGCTTTTTTCTATTGTTATCTTCATGCTTTCTTTATCCATTGAAACTCGAACGGAAATCAATGCGGTTAATACTTATTTTTCTAAAGTAGGATTTTATCTGATTTTTGTATACCCTATCCTCTTATACATTCTTGCTATTTCAAAAAAGAAACTTAGGACTCATAAGGAGAAAAAGCAATGAAAAAACTAAAGCTCAGCATCATTGTTCTTTCTGTTTTCTTCATATTGATTGGTTGTGCAGAACAGAAATTACTTGAACAAATTGGATTGACGACCCTACTCGGTTACGATTTGAATGATGAAGATAAGTTGTCTACAACAGCAGTTATTCGCCAGGTGAATCCAGAATTTCAAAGTGATGTGGTCATCATTACAGCTGTGAACGATACAGCCCGTGGTGCACGGGCAGAAATCAATAAAAAAACATCAAAAAAAATCATGTCAGGTCAGATGCGAGTGGTCTTATTTGGTGAAGAATTAGCGAACAATGGCATTGGTCATTATATTGATACTCTTTTAAAAAATTCCGACACGAGTGGTAGCTTGTTTATAGCACTTGCTGAAGGGGAAACAAAGTCGTTGCTTGAATATCAATATCAAGATATAGATGATATTGGAACACATATATTTAAAATGTTAGAACAAAACATTAAAAGTGAACAGATGATTTCATCCAACCTGCATGAAGTAGCACACGATTATTACTCACCAGGAAGGGACATAGCGATCCCTATCATTAAACGTGAGAAAGAAATTGTAGAAATTTCAGGTGTGGCCTTATTTAACAAGGGGAAAATGGTTGGGAAGATATCTTCTAAAGATAGTTTTTACGTAAAATTAAGTAGAGACCTTTATGAATCCGCCATGTTTGAAACGACCATTCCTAAAGATTCCTTACCTGTTTCCCAAACGAAGGATTCTCAGGACAGAATTCCAGTTGTGATTGATACAATCCATACCAAAAAAGAAGTAAAACTAATTAATCCACAGACGGCGGAATTTGATATGAACCTCACCATTAATGGTCGATTATTGGAAATAGAAGCAAATATGGATTTGGATAATCCACAAAATGTAAAGAGATTGGAAAAGGAAATAGGAAAAAGCATATCCCAAGACCTTGCAAAAGTACTTGGCTATTGTCAGGAAGTTGATTCTGATGTATTCGGTTTAGGTGAATATTACAGAAGTTCCGTCAGACATTCTAACATCACACATGAGAAGTGGCACGAGATGTACAAAGAAGCCAAAGTGAATATCAAAGTAGATTTTACAATTCTAAGAAGTGGGATATTTGAATAACACCATACACAATTAATCTTATCCCACTGTTTTTACTGCTCTCCATTTTTGGTTTTTTGTCCAATCATGACCGAAATAAATTCGAAAAAAAACTGGTTATAATCGATATCAAATGCAATCCGATGCTTTTTCGTTTCATTGTCAATTTCATTTTCTTTATTTCTGTAAGCGATGCTTTGCCCTCGTTCTGCTCCTTCTAAATTCTGTACAATTCCGACCGTCTCATTTCCATAAGTAAATATTCCAGGTTGAATAGTTGCCATTAGAGTCAGCACATCATGTAAAGGGCCTCCACTAAGAGACGGATTTCGCTTTTTATAAAAGTCTGTATAGAATTCCATTAAAGGTTTGATGATTTTAGCTTTACCAAATTGGTCAATATAATCGACCATTTCAGGTGTAACGATGGCCTTTTGCGTTGCATTCAAAGGTATGATGGTGACATTTTTGGCGTAAGCAAGAACAATTTTAACTGCGACTGGATCTGCGTGGAAGTTCGCTTCAGCAACAGTCGTTACATTACCAGGAATCCAAAAAGCACCGCCCATAATATAGTATTCCCGAACAGAATTCATCAAGTCTTTATATAAGATAAACATTGTAGCAAGCGATGTGAGTCGTCCTACATTCACAATGACCAACTCATCATGATGTTTTTCTATTATTTTCACGATCTCATAAAAGTTTTCAACGACTTGCACATTATTAGGAATAATGGGCCCAAGTCCATGCTCTCCATGGATTTCAGGATAAAAAGTTGGTTGCTCGCCAGTTAAAGGAACATCCGCACCTAAAATAACAGGAATATCTTTTGGGAAATCAAACAAATTAAATATATAGTGAATATTTTCTATTGCATCTTCTCTTGAAACATTTCCGTATTCTGCAACAACACCAACTATTTCTATTTCGTCATGTAAGTACGCATAAATCAAGGCAATCGTATCATCAATTCCGATATCACCAAAAAACAACACTTTCTTCACCTTAACCCTCCATTTATCAAATTTAGGGACTTTTTGACAGTCAGGTCTTTTTATATACGCTCTACATTTTTCACATAGACCATGTTAATTCAAAAGATATTGCAGAAAATTTTTTCACGATAAAAAGTAGATGAAATTTATGAAATAAAGCTTGTCTAATGGTTCATTTGGGTAATTACTATGTAGGAATTAAAGAATGGAGAATAGAACGATGGATATACATAATGGCTCACTTTTTTGGCCGACTACTTACCCACTTAGGAAACCTTTTGAAGTAAATGAAAGATTGGATTGCTATGATGTCGTGATTGTAGGTGGAGGTATGTCAGGATCTCTTTCTGCACTTGCCCTATCTGAAGCTGGACTAAGTGTAGCAATTCTGGATAAACGACAAATGGCAACAGGCAGCACGATGGCAAACACAGGTCTGCTCCAATACTCGAACGATATTATGCTTTACGAACTGATTGATCAAATTGGTGAACGGGCTGCTGTTCGATTTTATCAGATGTGTTTAGAAGCTGTTAAAGACTTAGAGAACGTAGCAAAGCGTCTACCCATCTCTGCTGATTTTATCGTCCGTCCAAGTATTTGCTATGCAACTACGGAAGAGGATGTTGAAAAAATAAAAGTTGAGTATGAAACATTAAAAAAGCACGGGTTTCCATGTTCATACTGGGAACCTGATGAATTGTCTGCAAATTTATCTTTTACAAAGCCGGGTGCTCTAGTGACCTATGAGGATGCAGAAGTGAATCCATACCGCTTTGTAAATGGGATAATGGATTTGCTTGAAATGAGTGGAACTCATTTATTTGAGTTTGTGGAAGTAACGGATGCCCTGACAGAGAAGGATACGATTACGATTAAGTCTTCCGCAGGTGATTTTATAGCCAAACATGTGATTTACACAACTGGATATGAAACAACTCCAGTCGGAAAAAGGATTGGTGCTGAAATCAACCGTTCGTATGCAATTGTAACGAAACCCATTGAACAGTTTTCACAATGGTATCAACAGGCCCTAATATGGGAAACAGCCAGACCTTATTTATATACTAGAACTACAGCAGACAATCGAATCATCATTGGTGGTTTGGATGAAGAAACTGCTCAAGCACCGAAATCTGATGAACTAATCAATAATCGAGCTGAAAAGTTACTCGATCAACTATGTGAACTCTTTCCTCAATACCAACTTGAAATTGACTATTCGTATGGTGCAACATTCGGTGAATCTATGGATAATCTTCCATTTATCGGACAACATCCTACAAAGAAAAATCAGTATTATTTACTCGGATATGGTGGGAATGGCACCGTTTACAGCATGTTAGGTTCACAAATTTTGCGGGATCTAATTATAAATGGCCATCATCCTGATGCCCATTTAGTACAACTAGATCGAAAATATGGCGTTAAATGAGTGAAAGGCAGTCTCCGTTTTTGGAGATTGCCTTTTGTTGAATTGTTAACGAACTGAGCAATCGCTCAGTCTGACTTTTTGGAGTGGACGTCTGAAAAATTGACGTTCACGTCTGACTTTTGTGGGTTCACGTCTGAAAAATCACGCTTCACGTCTGAAAAGTCAGATATCCCACGTTACTGAACGGATACTGCCTCTTTTTTCGTATAAGTTGATAACGCCGTTTCATTTTTCAAATGAACGCTGATACGTTCGATATCTGTACTGAAAATCCGGTCTTCATCCATCGACGGAACGAACGCTCTGTATTCATTCCACTTATCTTGCAGCAACGGAGACATTTTGTCTTTGCCTCTATATTCCGAACCTTGCAGCGCACAGAAGGCTTCAATTGCTAATACGCGTCGTGCATTTTGAATCATATTTCCAGCGTGTCGAGCACCGATTGTTCCCATGCTCACATGGTCTTCCTGATTGGCCGAAGATGGAATGGAATCAACCGAAGCTGGATGAGCCAGAGTCTTGTTTTCAGATACTAAACTTGCCGCTGCATATTGTAGTATCATGGCCCCTGATTGAAGTCCTGGTTGTGGACTTAGGAACGGTGGTAATCCTTCGTTTAACTGTGGATTTACTAATCGTTCGATTCGGCGTTCCGAAACATTCGCAAGCTCCGCCACTGCCAATTTCAGAAAGTCCATCGCAAAAGCTATCGGCTGTCCGTGGAAGTTTCCCCCTGAAATGATGACTTCCCCATCCTCAAAAATTAATGGGTTATCAGTTGCTGCGTTCATTTCGATTTCTAGCTTCTCTTTCACATAACCAAGCACTTGCCAGCTGGCACCGTGAATTTGCGGAATGCAACGAAGCGAATAAGCATCTTGAACACGTTTTTCACCTTGAGTCGTGACGAGTTGACTCCCTTGCAACCACTCCAGCATTCTACGTGCAACGTCGACTTGTTCTATATAACCACGTGCTTGATGGACGGCTGGATGAAATGCATCAGTAATTCCATGAAGCGCTTCCATTGTCATCGCAGCAATCCACTCACTTTGATAAGCCAAGGTCTCCGCTTCCAACCAGTTCACTACACCTTGAGCTGTCATGGCTTGGGTTCCATTGATTAGCGCTAAACCTTCTTTCGCTTCTAACACAAGTGGTTCAATTCCTCTATTCCCCCATACTTCATGAGCTGGAATTTGCTGCCCTTCATGCCAGACAAACCCTTCACCAATCAATACAAGTGCCAAATGAGACAATGGAGCTAAATCGCCGGATGCTCCAAGAGATCCTTGGGATGGAATAACTGGATGAATGGAATGGTTGACCATATAAGCCAGGCGCTCTAACACTTCAACTCGAATACCAGAAACTCCTTTCAATAATGCATTCAATCGCAATACGACCATTGCACGGGACACTCGCTCTTCAAATGGTTCACCAATTCCACATGCATGTGAGCGAATTAAATGAAGTTGTAGTGCGTGCACATCTTCTTCATTAATGCTTACATCACTGAACTTACCAAATCCCGTATTAATGCCATAAACTGTTTTCCCTTCGCGGACGATTCGCTCAACCGCTTCTCGACTTTTTTGAACTCTTGTTAGTGCATTAGAATCAAGATTTATTGTTTCATTCTGAAATAGAATGGATCGCATTTCTTCTAGATTTAAGTTATCACCTGTCAATAAAATCATCATAAACACCCCTCTACATCGAGTATATGTGTGCCTATAATGAACTGCAATTACTATTTTCCAAATTCTAACAAGATACAGTGGTAGTGTACTATCTTAATAAAGTGTTAAAATGGAGAATATTCACATTTTTAAAGGAGGAATTGAAATGGAATGGTCCACAATGTTTCATTATCATAAATGGGCGACACAAAAATTATTGAATCATGTCGGTTCACAAGAAGCATCGATCTATCACAAAGAAGCAAAAAATTCATTTCCGTCCATTAGTGAAACTTACTCACATACCATCAGTGTTGATTATTTATGGTTCAAGCGTTTAACTGGTATTGAAAAACCGGAATGGAAACAATTCGATGTCAGTTCCGTTGAATCGACTAAAAAAGCTTTCGCAGATTTACACGAAGAAATGGAACAATTTTTCTCGACGCTATCAGAAGAACAGTGGAAAGAAACGTTGAATTTCACCAATATAAAAGGTGCTCCGTTTTCCAATAAACGAGACGAAATGTTCTTTACGTTTATCAACCATTCTTCGTATCATCGCGGGCAAGTGACTTCATTCCTAAGGGAGTTTGACCTGGAAGGAATTCCGGTAGACTTTATTTATTTTGCAAAAGAAATTCAAAGCTAATTATGGAGGTTTTCCTGTTGTCTTTTCCTGTACTAGAATCCGAAAGACTATTATTAATCGACTTAAATCAAACCCATGCTGTCCATCTGTTCAATCAGTTCTCTCGTGAAGATGTCACCCGGTATTATGGAATGGACCCCCTCACAACATTGGAACAAGCAGAGAAAATGATTGCGAATATGAATAACGGCTACTCTGAAAAACGGTCTGCTCGTTGGGGTATTCAAATCAAAGAAACGGGAGAATTAGCTGGAACAATTGGCTTGAACAATCTTCAGCTTTGGAGCAAAAAGTGTGAAGTTGGTTATGATTTGCATCCTAACTATTGGGGTAAGGGGTATGTACATGAAGCACTTGAAAAAGTATTGTCACATTGCTTTGAGACACTTGAACTATCCCGAGTTGGTGCCTTTACCTTTCCCGATAATGAAGCTTCGTGGAAGCTGTTGCTGAAATCTGGGTTTGTAAAAGAAGGATTACTAAGAAATTACCTATACCAGGGTGGAGAAAATCACGATGCTTTTGTGTTTTCCATAACAAAAGAAGACTGGAATCAACATCATTCATAATCAGAAAAAGAGGATGCCACAACACTTGTAGGCATCCATTTTCCACTTATTTATTAGGATTTTTTAATTCTATCTTCACATCACCCTCAATGTAATTTGGATATGCAGACAATTCAAATTGAAGAGGATTCTTGTAATCGGTTGTTTCGAAATTAATAATTGCCTGACTTTCCATTTCCCCTGAATCGTACCTCATAGCGGACGATGGTGAATGTATTAATTTCCCTCCGGCATCTTTGATTTTACTTGTTAAATCAAAATTGTAATCTCCCTCTTCTGCATGAGTTAAGAAGAAATTCACCCGTTTTTTATTTGTATCACCCAAATGCAAGCGTCCATCACGCGGACTGTTCAGTAAAATGTTTTTTTCTGTATCTACGACTACAATAGCTTCATCCTGATTAATTGCCTGTAACTTATTAATGCGTAAATATAGTTCTTTTGGTTGTTCAAAGTAATTGCTTTGTAAGTATATGGTTTGTTCTAACTCTCCTACTCCACTTCCACTAATTCCACCTCTTGAACCCCAAATCTCTCCATTTTCATCTTCTAAACGTAAATCTGAAAAATGTAAGATTTTTTTTGAGTTTTCCGGATTTATTTTAATTCGCACATCTACGCGGAGCGGATGAATGGTTACCTCTTCAATCGTGAACTTTTGATTTTCAATTTCAATTTCTTTACTTAACACAAACTTATGGCTTGGTTTAACATTTTCGGGAACAGTAAATGGAATAGTAAATTCATATTCTTTTCCTTCTTTCTCGATCGTCATTAAGAGTGAAAATGATAAATCATTAAACTTCGTTGGCTCTTGAAAATGGAAATCGATTTTATTGCTAAACTCTTTAATTGCTTGATCATCATGAGTGGTACTAAAACTACTACTACTAGGTGAACTAATTTCGTTATTTTTTAATTCTACATTTTGAACCTGCACATTCTTAATTGATTCGTCAGATTTAACTGTGTATAAAACATTGATTCCTGATTCGTCCAGAATGACACCATCTACGGTCAGGGTTAGATCTTCCTTGGTTTGAGAAGCATTTATTTCTTGATAATAGTCATTTTCAAAAGCTGATGTTAAGCCCTTATCATAGTGAATCATTGCAACAATTTTCTCAAGGCCCGATATAGATGAAACCGCATTTGCAAAAGTTGGGGACACACGAATGGATGTGGCCAATGTGATCATAAGAAGTGCAGCTGCTGAAAGCATTCCATAATTTCGTATTTTTCTCTTTTTCTTTATTATTTTTTCATGCTTGGCACGTTCAAATCCTTGCAAAATTGCGCCATCCACCATTTCTGTAGGTATACTGATATGTTCAAGCTGTTGGCGAAGTTCATCCAATTTCTCTTGCTCTTTTTCATACATGATCCATTTCCCCTTTCTCGGTTAGATGTTGGCGCAGCGTTTTCATGATTTTGTGAAGACGGGATTTGACCGTGCCCTCCGGGATATTTTCCATAACTGCAATATCCTTAATCTTCGTATCTTGAAAATATTTCATATAGACCAATTGTTGTTCCTTATCAGATAGCTTATTTAACGCTTCCTGCAGTTCAAGTTGAACCGAACCATTATTTGTTGATAGACCATTTAGATTCTCAGCATTTGTAAAACGCTTCTTTTTATTTAGCTGATCCTGGCAATAATTCATCATGATACGTGTCAACCATGTTTTAACGTAGGAAGGTTCTTTGACAGTATGAATTTTTTCGTATGCTCGATATGTTACTTCCTGCATTGCTTCTAATGCATCGTGTTCATTTCTTAAAAAAGCGAATGCTGTCCGGTATAATGTTTCTTTATTAACTCGCATGACACGCAAGAACGATTCATCATCTCCTGCAATTGCCCGTTTGACGATTTCAGTTTCCTCCAAATCGATCCCTCATTTCAACCTCTGTTATGTATTAGACAGTTAACATTCAAAAAAGTTCATATGAAAAACAAAAAAACCTGCCACTTTATCGTAGTGGTCAGGTCAATGATGCTCAAGTTGTATTTTTTGTGCAGCTTCCTTCATGTTTAAACTTACAAATGAATATCGTTCCTTTAACATTTCAACATGTTCAAATATACGCTCTAAAAATCTCATGTTTTCATCCAAATTTAAGCCGAAGTTATGAGGATGCCACCAAAGATGATAGATTTCTCCTTTTTTGGCGGCATAGGTAAGACTATTTTTAATTCGAATTAAGCGGAAATATTCCAACATTTTCATTTTTTTACTATACGGTCGGAGAAAACGACTCGCTGGCAGGTTGATAATCGGATTTTGACTACTCTTTTCCAACTTGTACGTATGATGCCCAGTTAAATTTATATAGTGATCAACTAATCGTGTTGCCCTTTTGAGTGGGTGTTGTTGTCCATAATTACTTGCCTCGTATACCCAGCTATTTTCATTTCCTCTGTAACTGATAACTCCATGTTTTTTACAAATCTCCAAGTAATAGTGATCAGTTTGATTTCTTGGAAAAATAAATGACTTCATATCAACATGCCGCTTTTCCAAAATGTTCTTACAAGCGATTAAATCTGCTTCAAATTCTTCTACTGTTTGTCCTTCTTCCAAACAGTAAAAATGTGAAAAGGTGTGTGAACCAATTTCCTGATGAGGCGTTTCTGCAATTCTACGAAGAAAGGAAGCGCCAAAATGGAAGGGGTCCATTGATTCGTCTTCACCCACCCTATCCAATTTTTCGTAAGGGGAAAAATATGATTCCCGATAGGAAGGTTTTAGTTCGGGCAGGTTTTCCAACATCTCTTGTTTCGTAACAAAACATAATAAACCGACCACTCCCCAGGTTGCGTGAACTTCATATTGCTTAAACAAATCCAACATTCGAGGAATGGCTTTTCTTGCCCCTAGTAAATGGGCTCCGTACTGTTCCAATGAAAATACATCGTGTACTCCCCAGTTCAGCTCAAAGTCCAGTGACACAATTAAGGATCCCGGTTGGGTCATTGATGTTTCCAACGAGAATTCATTTTCACTTTACGTATCCACAAAATAAACTTTCCCATCCTGTTTTTTGGAACATAACCGGAATATGCTTTCACTATTTCGCCCCCAAAGCCCATTTTAAATTGACGAATGTTTTCATCAGTTGTCAAACTTCCTAAATCATAAATTGCGTGTCCATTCTTTTTGAACCATAAAATATTTTTCCATAGTAAGTATCGACTTGCCAAACTGTAAAGACGTTTTATATCAGGTGCATTGTTTCTTCTATAATGAGAAGCAGAATACAAGGTCAATGCCCTTATACGATCTGTCAGGTAAATGCGATAACACAATGTTTCCTCTTTTTCACCCAAGATTTTCGTTAATACGAGGGCATGTTGGTCCCGTAATAATTGCAACGTTTTTAAGTGAAAAGCATTACATCGATGGGTGTGTTTATTTTTTGCAAAATGATTGTAGAATTTCTGAAAGAGTAGTAAATCTTGATTTGTGGGGTCAGTTTGGATGATGTGTGTAAAAGATTTTGCTGCAGCTTGCTTAATTTGACTACGGTTAGACTTCCTTAGATTTCCAAAGAGTATTTCTTCTGGCAAATTCAAATTAATTTGATAGGTTTTTTGTTCTGATAAATTGGGAATTGGGATTAGAGCATTTGAATAGCTTACAATAGATGAAGACAAATTCTCCTCATGCAGTTGTGTTGCATAATAAATTTGAGCAATTTTTATATACCAACTTGTTCTTAAGAGGCTTAATATATAGGTCACTCCCTGGGTGTAGAGTACGCAGAAACTTGAGTTGTAGATTTAGAAAAGACACTTCTCTTTTTTACGCTTTTCACATGAGTAAAACCTAATTGTTGTAGATGCTTTGTCACTACTGCATCCTTCTTAGCTGTCGAAACAAAAATATCATGCACATTCTTATTTTCTTGTCTCAAGAACGAACACATACTCGACAAGTTATGAATTTGCCAGTCTGCTATAAATGCACTGTTCTTTGGTAATGGCTGCAAATAATCGACTTCGTCCAAACGAATGGTACGAGGGTGCATCCAAAACATTGAAATAGTTGAATCACCATATGGCTTAAATCCTTTGTAAAACCACTTATTTATTTGAGATACGTTATGGTGTCTTTTCCTAGCCTCTGGATAAACGAGAGATTGAAAATCCCTCACTTCTTCATTTCCATTGGTTTGCTGATAAATATCAACTGATTTTTGAAAATAGACTTTCCCAAACAGCCTCCAAATAGCTCTTCTCCATTCTTTAAACGTTGCATTTCGAAGAAAATAAAGCTTTCTTCCCATAAACTCCCGCTTAAACAAAACGATTTTATAATTCCTCTTTAATACAGCATTAATATGACCCTTGCCTCTAATAAGTTGGTATAACATTTGGGCTTGCCATTCGTTCGATGAAAATATGAAGTTATTCGTATAATCTACTCCCGTATTCCATTCAAATTTATAAGGTTCATAGCCAATGCTTAAATCAAAAATTCTAATTGCATTCTTTTGGCTATTAGCGATCAATTCTTTATCCAGTATATTTCCCGGTCCATATATTCCGAAATCGGGATCGTGTCCAATCACATAACCAATCATACGCCCTCGGCAATTCAATTCGTATAAAAAAGCAATCATCTGGTTATCAAGATACAACCCTTCGACTTTTGCCTTCATCGGTCCTTCATGGATGTTAAGCAATGCACGATAAAATTTCTTATGTTCTTCACTCGTAAATTGACTTGTATCCATTTTTTGTTTCCACTGTTTGTCATGCATGGCGAAGACACAATCTATTTCATCAAGACTACTTGACTTTTGTTTTACTTCACCTAAATATTTTAGTCTCTTTTCCCTTCGATCCAGCCCGTGAATTTTTCTTCTTTTTTTCAAATAGTCTTCTAGATTGATCTCTTGCGTCTTAATAAATGGAGTAACTACTGAAAAGATAGTGGGCTCACAGTTTCTTTTTGCTAAATACAGACTCAGTATACTTGTAGATGGACTGCTTGATAATAAGCCATGTAAATTAAAGATGCATTTCGGCATCGAACGCTTTAACTCATCGAAAACAAACTCAATTACTTCTTCTCTAAAATGATTATAGACAACAAAGTCCATATAATTCGCTTCTCCACGTCCTATGAACTCAATCACTGTGTTCTTCCATTTGCGAGTGATTTGAAAAGGGAAAAATGCAATCACTTTCTCATCTTTCTCAACTATGATGAATTCAATTGCTCGATTTACCCCAATGTATCTCCACCAATTTTCCACCCATTGAAACTCGATAAAGGGGTTATCGTTTTGATTAACTTCCAAAATATGATCCCAGGTTTTTTTATACGGCAACAAGTAATCTAGTTTTCGAATATGGTAGAGTTTCAAATTGCTCACCCCCAGTTATTTGCTAGCATTATATGTGACAATCGTTTCCGATAATCCTTCTTCTAAAGAATGAGTTGCTTGCCAACCCAGTTCATTGATAGCTTTTTCGTTCCCCAGAAAACTTTTTTCAATCTCTCCCAGGCGTAAAGGAAATTTTTGAGGTTCTACCGTAATGCCTGCCAGTAACGATGTCATAGAAAAAAGTTCGTTAATTGTCGTTTCTGAACAGGAGCTTATATTAAAAATTCCAGTTTTTGTACTTTCCATGGCTGTTCTGCAGGCTTTCGCTACATCTTTTACATAGACAAAATCCCGTGTTTGATGCCCACCATAAATCACCATTTCTTCACCCTTCAAAAGTTGATTAATAAAAATAGACACAACTCCCGCTTCCCCGAGTGAATTTTGACGTGGTCCATAAACATTTGAAAACCGTAATATACAAGAGGATAAGTTATATAAGCTTTCATATAATTGGGCGTAACGTTCACTTGACCATTTGGACAGGGAATAATACGACAAAGGATTGAGCGGGAATTCTTCATCCACAGGAAGAACTTCTGGATTACCATATACAGCTGCGGACGATGCCATGATGACTTTTTTGACACAATGGATTCTCGAATACTCTAAAACTCTCAAAGTCCCTATAATATTCGTGAGTCCATCTTGAATTGGATCTTCAATTGACTTCATTACTGAAGCTTGTGCCGCCAGATGAATGACATAATCAGGTTTTTCTGCTTCGAAAATATGTTTCAGAAGTGGCTCATTAATATCCACTGAATAGACTTTACATTCTTTTGGCAAATTTTTAGCATTTCCTGTGCTGAAATTGTCTACGACGACAACTTCATAATTATGTTCTAAACATTCATCCACAACATGAGATCCTATAAATCCTGCCCCACCTGTAATCAATACTTTCAACAATCCTTCTCCTTTTTCCGCTTAATGTCTACAACATTTTGATACACGCTCTTAGTTTGAACATACATTTTTTCAAAGGTAAACTGCTCATGGAACAATTCCTTGCTGCGCTTTCCCATCTCTTCTCTTAATGAAGCATCCGTTAATAATTCCGTCAGTCTTTCAATAAGGATTCCCTGATTTTGTTTGGGAATTAAAAAACCGTTTTCCTCATCGATTACTGCTTCCTTTACACCACCAACATCTGATGCAATAATAGGCAACCCTGCTTGCATAGCTTCCAGAATACTTAATGGCAAGCCTTCATAATCGGAAAGCAAAACGAAAATTTGCGAATCGCTTAGTGTTGACTCTATTGACTTCATTGCCCCGTAGAAACGAACTCGTTCTTGAAGATGATGAATTTGAACATATTGTTTAGCCTCTGTTAAATGAGTTCCTTCCCCCACGAATGATAGTTGCCAAGGGAGATTTTCAATTTTTTCACATGCTTGAATTAAATCCATTTGTTTTTTAGGAACATCAAACCTGGCAACCATTAAAATGTTTATGAACGCTTTCGCTACATTTTCTGTAGGTAGTGTTTTTTTTAGAGGTAAGACTCCGTTATGAACCGTTTTAATTTTATGGCTTGGTAATACAGAATTCGAAATAGCCAACTGTCGATCATAATTTGAAACCGTAATTACACGATCGGTAATTTTTCCAAGAACTTTTTCAATTGTGATATAGACCTTTCTTTTCTCAGATGAAATCCCTTCAGTAAATGCCCATCCATGTGCTGTAAAAACAGTAGGAATCCCGAGTGATCGAGCAGCGATTCGACCAATTAAGCCCGCTTTAGAAGAATGAGTAGCTACTAAATCAGGCTGAGTCTTTTTTAGTAACTGTCGAACTTCAAAGATAGCTCGTACATCATAATATGGATGAACTGCCCTTTTAAGAGACAGACTTTGAAAATATGTTATCTTCTGATCAATTTCAAGAGATGAATCCAATCTTTCGCCTGTGATGATGGACACCTCGGAACCTTCTGCTACCAAACGATTGGACAAGTCCCGAACATGAACTTGAGCTCCACCAATCGTATCCATTCGAGTAATCACTTGTACTATTTTCACCCGTCATCTCCTCTTATTTTTGGTGCACACCATGCTAGGGCCAAGATTAACCAAAAGTGTCGCCAATGAAGTGTATCTATGAAAGCGCTATTGAAGGCTAGACCAATTAAGGATGCAAAAATGACTAAGAAATAGGCGGCTGAATCATTGCTAGATTGTTTATAAGATTGATAGGCTTTGTGAATGCTAATGAATAAGAGAAAGATAAAAAGAAAAATACTCAGAATCCCATTTTCCGTTAAAATGCGAGCATACAAACTGTGCGGGGCAATCTGGAAAGTATATTCTGATTGTCCAGGTCCAATACCAAATGGATTTCTGAAGCCGGTTAAGATTGCTTCTTTTTGTGTTGCAAAACGAGAATCATCATATCTTTGCAAGCTCAACCGAGATTGGAATAAACTCTTTACAAATGGACTGTTTGCTAGCCATATCAACACCGGTAAACAAAGTATGCCAAGGCTGGTAAATGTCTTTACTCTTTCTTGCAGAAGTTCTTTTTTTGTCAATGTAAGATATAACACGAAGGATATAATCCAATTTCCCCATGCCGCTCGAGAAAAACAAACGAAAATAGCGGTAATCAGCAACAGAAAGGTCAGAGCATATAGTGTTTTATTTATTTTGGAAGAGTTTTCTTTTTCAAACAAACTGATGGCATACAGAGATGGCATGATTAGAAATGGTCCAAAAACATTGGGATCTTTAAAAAATGCTTTCGCTCTCCCGAACATCAATAATAAATCGTCATAGGGAAGCAAACGAAAATAAGCAAGGATTCCAATCAATGCAGATATGACCGCCGTAATTAAATAACCATTCATAATGACTTCTAGGAGAGACGTTTTTAATTTTTGACCAATGCCTACGATTGAAAACCAGGAAAACATTAGATAGATTGTTATAGCTAAATAAGCAACACCAACTTGAAGTTCTCTAGCAGCAAGCAAAGAAGTTAATTGAAATACTAAAAACAGTAACATTACAATTAGCGGAGTAAACACATCTCGTGTAAAACTAGTAAGAAATAAGAGCAAACTGCCTCCCATTACCAAAAGCATTAAAAAATCATATGGTGAAGGCTCAATCAAAACGAAAGAACTGGTCAGCATCGTAAAAAACAATAAATAAAAAAACCATTTAGGGGCACGATCAATCATGGAAGATCTCCTCTTGCTTTTGAACCTTAATGGTACTCCAAGCAAAAATTCCGTGTATTAAGTACCCTATTGCACTCATTAAGCTAATGCATAACAACGATGCGGAGGGGCTGACGAAAAATTCCAATGCTAAAAATAATGAAACACAAATTAATATAAATCGAATCAATTCGCTAATGAATTGTTTTCCTAGTGCATTAAATACATAGAAATTAGCAGAAATCGGATTAATAATGATTTTCATGAAATATAAAATGGCTAAGATCTGTATGAATTCAGCTGCTGGAATCCACTGTTCCCCAAAAACGAGTTTAATAGCAAGATGGGCAAATAGTGCGACTAACCCAATAATGACTAAGCCCATATAAAACATCTTCTTCACGGTATCCCAAAAGAATTGGCGGAAATTCTCAGGTGAATCTCTCGAAGTTATCGCCGCTTGAGACAAATATACTTGAGAAGCAGAAAAGCCAATTAACCCCTCTGGTATCGTCAGTATCTTTTGCGCAAGGAAAAACCAGCCTGCAGTTTTTGCATCAAAATGAGCAGCTAAATAAAATATAGGCATTTGGCTTCCCAAACTATTAATCAAAGCAGCCCAACTTGAAACAATGGGATAAGATTTATAACCGACTAACACCTTTAGTAATGATTTTGGTTTTATTTTAAAAGTTGTTGTCTTTCCTTTTTTTATTAATCGGAAATAATCAAGCGAACCGGCAATCCTACCAATGATTTCTCCGATTAGTAATCCTAGTAAGCCAATATGGAATAAGCCTAGAGCAAGCTGACTAGAAATTTGACTTGCATTCATTGTCATTTTTGCCCGGGATATCATCATGTATTGTTGTTGTCGCAATGCCCAGGAGTTGAAAGCCTGGAACAGTCCGATCCCGAGTAAACTGAATGACAGCATCCACATATAGGTGTCCAAGGTTGGAACATTTAAGTATTCCGCAAGTGGAACAAAAAATACGAGTACAAACAATAATCCACTTAAAACAAATGCAAAACCAATCGATAGAACGAGTAAATGAAAAGCGTCGTCTTCATCTTCTGGAAGGGGGATTGCCGTTTCATATCTTAAAGAAACGAGAATGGTTCCAGTATATAAAAGGGATAAAAAAACAGAGTACACACCAAATTCTTCTGGTGTATACATCCTGGTTAACAATGGAGTTGTTAAGACAATTAATAGATTTGATAAGGCTGTTCCTGCCATTAATACAGATAAACTTCGAAAAAATGGGTTAAATAATAATTTATTTTTCCACTGTGAAAATCGATTCACCTGGCCATATCCTCACTCTCTTTCATTTCACTAATAACCTTTCTATCCCTTCAGTGTTTTCGGCTGGAGTGTTTGGAATTCCTTTCCTTCTAGTACATTTATCGCGTTCTGTTGTAAGTAGCTGACAAATTGGTTGCCCATCTTTTGTTGAATTACGCGGTATGCTTGTTTAATTAAAAAAGGACGATGATGGAGATTATGTGCATCAGAAGCAATGAAATGAACGATTTGATGCTGGCAAAGTTTCATCACAAACCGTTGCAGGTTTTTTCCATTTGAACCTGTGACACTGCCTGCCGTTACTTGTACAAGAGCACCTCTCTGAACCAAATCGAAAAGCTTTTTGGGATTACGCAGAAATTCTGCATTCTTCTCAGCATGCGCGATAACCGGGATATATCCTTTTAACTGAAGCTCATAAAAAATAGAATCTGTGAAATGAGGGATATGGTTTGTTGGAATTTCTATTAATACATATTTATGACTGTCCCCAAGCGTCAAAGCTTGGAAAGCTAACTCATCAATCAATTCCCCGTGAAGGTGTATTTCCATACCCGGACAAATAGTTATTGGAATTTCCTTCAACTGCAAGTATTCGTTCAAAATGCAGATTGAATTTCTAACTTCATCCACATTTTGAATGAACACACCATTACGGTGATGCGGTGTCGCCACAATATGAGTTACTCCATTTTGTACCGCATTTTCTATCAGACGTATTGCTTCTAATTCAGTAGCTGGACCATCGTCAAGCCCAGTTAAGACGTGATTGTGTAAATCCACAAGCAAATATGGTCCCTCCCTTAAGAATAATAAGAACTTGATCGGATAGAGCCTTCTGCCTTGTTTAATATTGTTCCGATCAATGGAGCTTGGACTTGTTTTAACTGTTCGATTGAGTAGATAGACTGTTCAAGCTTTGAAGATTCTGCATTTACTACAAACAAGCAACCATCCACATTTCCAGAAACATGTAATGTATCAGCAACTAGTAATGGTGGCGTATCGACAATGATAATATCAAACTGTTGTTTTAACTCTTCCAAGAAGGCTGCAAATTTTGCTGAAGACAAAAGCTCGGTAGGGTTTGGAGGAACAGGACCAGCACTGATGAAAGAAAGGTTCGGTACTTTAGTGGGCTGAATAATATCCTGCAGAGTATGATCCCCAGCTAAATAGGATGTAACACCCAATCGTTTTGGTAATTGAAATAGCTTACGGCCAGTTGCTCTTCTTAAATCCGCATCGACATAAACCGTTTTCTTCTGATCCATCGCAAATACAATACTTAAATTTGCGCTCACAAATGATTTCCCATCACCTGGCTCGGCACTTGTAACAAGTAGCGTTTTGGCACTTTTTTTTGATAAAACATAGAGAAGATTGGCCCTAATAGATCGGAACATTTCAATAAAGACATCGTGTGGCTCTAAGTCATGTAAAAGCTTTCCTTCTCCACTAGGAATAACTCCAATGACAGGATACCCAAGAGCTTTTTCAGCTTTTTCAGGTGTATCCAGTACGGTGAAGAACATTTCTTGAATCAGAACAAAAATATAACTGACCAATAATCCAACGATTGCTGAAATGGCAAAGAATAACACCGGATTTGGCTTAATAGATTTTGTATCTTCACCGACAATGGCGGGACTTAATATATGGACATTTTCCAAATTCATCAATGATTTGATTTCTTCTTGGAATGTTAGTGCCAGTGTATTTGCCAATTTGGTCGCTTGATTAGGAGTTTGTCCTTCTGCCAATATGGTTAAAATTTGTGAATTGATGTTCGATTCAATTTTTACTTTTCTATTTAATTCCTCTTTGGTATACGTTTCTTTAAGTAAACCATTTACTTTATTTAAGATGCGATTGCTCTTCATTAAATATTTATAGGTTTCTATCAAGCGTAAATTTGCTTCAATTTCCCCGCTGGAAACAACATTGGCCGTCGTGAAGTTAACAAGTACATCAGTCTTTGCTTCAAATTTTGGTGGAATAGCAAAGCTACCAAAACCTCCGATAAGTGTTATGTATAAAGTGACCAATAGAATAAATTTCTTTTTCTTATAAAACAAATTAATAAAATCACGAATTTCAAATGATCGTTTCATAAAGACTAATAAGCCCCCTTACCTCTCCAAATTGCTACAATTGTCAGCATTATAATTTTCATATCCAGTTTAAAGGAGCAATTATTCACGTAATACAAATCATGGTCAATTTTATGTCCGTGGCAACTATCAGCTCGCCCATTTACTTGTGCCCATCCAGTTAAGCCTGGTTTCATTGAAAGCCGCTTCATTTGAGTGTCATTGTAACAATTAGTAATTTCTGGAATTTCTGGTCGAGGTCCGATCAAACTCATTTCCCCACGTAGCACATTCAAAAGTTGTGGCAACTCATCAATACTTGTTTTTCTTAGAATCGCACCAACTTTTGTTACCTCAGAATTGTGAGGTGATTTAAAAATAAAATCATTTGGAACTCCTCCATTCCAATGGAGTGTAATTTTATTGGAATTTGAATGGCTATTCTTCATCGTTCGAAACTTAATAATCTGAAAAGGTTGAGTTAAGTGGCCCGTCCTAATTTGAGTAAACAGAATAGGTCGTCCCGAACAAATTAATAAGATTAATGAAATGAATGGATATAGAGGAAACAAGATCAGTATCAATATTGAAGAAACACACATATCTAAACAACGTTTTCCGAAACGCTGATAAATCCAAAGTGAGTTTGGTACTTGCTTTAGTGAACGAATTCTTTCCAGATTCGCTCCTCCTTTAATAAAATCATACATTTGCAGATCCATTCTAATGTCAACCTACTTGATTATATTCACCCCCCTCTTACCAAAGAACTATGATTTGGGCGCCAACAAAAAAACACGCCTTTCGAAATGAATCGAAAGACGTGCGTGACGGTGATTAAATCCATCTACGTGAATCATGTAAATGGAGACGGTGTGTCCCCCATCCCCTTACATCAACTTAATTGTCGTTGTTCTGTCCTTACTATACAATGCATAAGGTTATTCGATGTTTTCTAATGATTAAAACACCACTCCCTTTGGTTTTCTTCTAAGTCTTAGGTCTTAGAAAAAGATAATTCTAAGGATCAATGTGGAATAAACTCCTTTTTTTTACAATGGAGAAGTAACTGAAACAATGAAAAAAAGGAGCGTGTTGGTTGAAATATTTATGACATTTTTTAAATTTTTTTTTTGCATTTATAGGATTTTATTTAAATCAAATTTGTGATTTTTTGGAGGAAACTTTTTATGTCGATATTTACGAAGTGGGCTTTTGGAAACAAATCCGCTGTCGCTGTATTAACCATTTTAATATTGGTAATAGGTATTGTCAGTTATTTTAGATTGCCAATGGAATTTTTACCATCTGCTGATAATCCGCAAGTTACCATTATTTCTGTGGGTCAGGGAACTGACTCCAATACGATGGAGTCAGAAGTAACCTATCCGATTGAAAGAGCCGTTGCAGGAATGAATGGAAAAACATCCGTCTTTTCTACAACAGGAGATGGATTTTCAAAAGTAGACCTGTTTTTCGAAGCAGGATATGATATGAAACAAGCCAAACAGGATGTTCAAGATGCATTAAATAATGTAGCTTTGCCGCCCTATATATCCAAGCCAACAATATCACAACTTAATACATCTATGATTCCAATTGCTAACATTGCTGTCACCTTTGAAGAAGGTTTGACTACAGAAAATATGGATTTTACACGTGAAGAGCTTCAATCTCTTTATCAAGAAATCAAAGGGGTCTCCAGTGTAGATCTATATGGTATTACTGATTCCGTCATTTCCGTCGATATTGATGATGAAAAATTGACGGAAAATCAGATTTCTCTTCAAACAGTTATGGGCATTCTTAATGGTCAAAATACTGCTGTAGCTGTCGCTGAAAAGATTATTGACGGAAAATCAAGCAATATTAAAGTGATCGGTGATTTAACAAGCATTGAAAAACTGAAAGGTTTAACTGTTTCACCTAGTGTGACGCTTGGAGATATCGCAACCATTGAGGAAACAATAGATGCAAATTTCATTAGTCGATTCAATGGAAAGGAAAGCTTAGAAATTAGCATCACAAAGGACAGTCAATCCAATGCGGTGACTATTAGCAAAGAAATCGAAAAAGTGACAAAGGAAATCAATGAAAAGTATGATCAGCAGGAATCTGTTATTTACATATCTTCTGCTGATATGGTTCAAAATTCCGTTCATACTATGATAAAAGAAGTTCTTCTTGGTGCACTATTTGCAACAATCGTCATTATGGTTTTCTTGCGAAATATTCGTTCTACATTTATTACCATTGTATCGATTCCTCTATCCCTATGTTTCACGCTATTCCTTCTGTCATGGTCTGGTGTAACATTGAATATTTTAACGCTTGGTGGTGTCGCTGTTGCTGTCGGACGCCTAGTTGATGACAGTATTGTCGTCATCGAAAATATTTTTCGGAAAATGCAGACTGAGAAATTCTCAGTTCAAATGGTTATTGACGCAACTAAGCAAGTGGGGGTTGCTATTACTGCCTCTACATTAACAACAGTAGCCGTTTTCTTACCAATGAGTTTGCTGAATGGTGGACTTCAAGAATTTCTTTTACCATTCGCTTTAACCGTTACTTATTCCTTATTAGCATCCTTGATTGTCGCGTTGACTGTTGTTCCGTTAATGAGTGCGAGATTATTAAAGAATACAAAGATTCCAGATCATAAACCAGCTGTTTGTTTCCCCAAAATAGTTACATGGTCCTTAAATCATAAATGGATTATTTTCTCGATTTCCCTCTTCCTTTTCATCGGATCTATAGGCACTTACTTTTTCATTCCAAAAGGTGCAGTTGACAACTCTTCAGCTGATTATGTCTCGGCCACACTGAGTTACCCGAATGATACGCCATTGGAAGAAGTTAAGGAAAAGACAATTGAACTTGAATCATCCATTCGAGATATGGATGAAGTGAAACACGTGTTTTCACAGGTAGGTTCTCCAGCTGAAGCAGCTCAATATGGCTATGTTGGATCACCGACTGAAGCATCCTTAAGTATTTTATTAGATGATAAAAATGATACAGACCTCATAGTGAATGAAGTTTTAAAGAAAAAAAATCAATATCCTGATGCCCTTTTAGAAGTAACTTCAGCCTCCTTTATGATGGGTGGATCAGGTGCAAATATCACCATTGATGTAGTCGGTGATAATTTAGCAGAGCTTGAAGAAGTGGCCAGCAATATTAAAGAAAAAGTGCAAAACATTGAGGGTGTCGAGGAAGTATCGACCAATCAAGATGAAAAGAAAACTGTACACTCTCTCGTTGTAGATCCAACCAGAGGAAATACAGAACAAATCGCACAACAATTAGGTGCGATGTTAAATAAAACACCAATTGGAACGATTAGTTTAGATGACAAGCAGAAAACTGTATTCCTGGAACCTCTCCTGGATACGGATACACCTGAAGACTTGGAGAATATACAAGTCATGACAAATTCCGGTCTTGTACCAGTATCGTCCGTTGCAACATTACAAAGTGAAGAGCTTTCAACCAATCAGTTTCATAAAGATGGAGATGCCTACCTTCGCGTCACAGCATCCGTTGATCCTGCAAAACTATCGGAAATCTCGAACACAATCAGTCTAGAGATTTTCGGCGATCAAAAAGACAATATAGGCATGGATCTTCCAGAAAATGTTGAGGTTCTAGTCGGTGGATCAAGCACCCAACAGACAGATGATTTCACTGATTTATTTCTCATAATGCTTGTTTCGATCGGCATTGTATTTTTAATTATGGTCATCACATTTAAGTCAATCAGAGCCCCAATCGCCATTCTTTGCTCCCTTCCACTTGCTGCGATTGGTGCCATTTTAGGAATCCTGATCAGCGGAATTCCAGTTGATATCACAGCACTTCTAGGAGCATTAATGCTTATTGGTATCGTCGTAACAAATGCGATTGTTCTTCTAGACCGAGTAAAACAAAATGAACAAAAAATGATTATTCGTGATGCTCTTGTGGAAGCAACAGCGACAAGGATGAGACCGATTTTTATGACTGCGATTGCAACCATCTGTGCGATGCTTCCACTACTACTGAAACAAGCTGAAACAGGGAGCTTAGTATCACAAAGTCTAGCTATTGTTGTGATTGGTGGCCTAGCCATGGCAACCGTTCTGACTCTGATCGTTATTCCTTGTATGTATGAATTGCTTTATTTTAGAAAATCTAAAAAACAAAGAATTAGTCAAACTGCAGATCAAGATGCTTCCAAACTGTAAGAAAAGAGTAGAAGTTTCATTAGAAGTTTTTTTAGCCCATAGGAACAAGTAATTCTTCAGAAAAAAAGCATTATCTCTTTTGAGATAATGCTTTTTTAATATACAATTTTCTGGGATTACGGTTACATTTACAGTATTCATTCTAACCATCTATATTAAAAGAGTTATAAAAAACTCTAAATACTCCTACTCATTGAATCCTACTTCATTCATTTCTATTCTCCATCACTATCTGATTCTTCTTTTTCTCTTGAAGGTAAAATACCCATTTTCTCTACAACTTTTGGTAAGTTCATAGCAACAAACATTAAAATTGCAGTTATAATAGCTAAATCGTATGCACCATAGCCAATTGTTAACCCAACACAAGCTGTAATCCACAGATTTGCAGCAGTTGTAAGACCTCTTTTTGCATTATCTTTATCTACCCAAATTACGCCAGCGCCAAGAAATCCGATACCACTAATTACTTGTGCTGCTAAACGCATCGGATCCATATAAGCCCCTTGATTTAGAGATGACAGAGCCATAGCTAAAGCCGATCCTAAACATACTAGTATATGAGTTCTAATACCTGCTTGCTTATTTTTAATAGCTCTTTCTAAACCAATTAAAAATCCTATAAAAGTAGCTACAATTAGTCTTATATATAATTCAAAATGTAAATCGAATAATGATAAAAATAAATTCATAATGCATTTACTCCTTTAAATAATATATATTTCGGTAACAAATATATTCATTTACTCCTTTAACAATACATTCATAATTATTTGATCTGTATTTATTATCATACATATATCCTTAATATATTTAAAGCACCAGCAAGATTTTCTTCCTAATATAAAAATAAAACATTTTAAAACATTTGAACTTGGGACTCTAAACTTTTTTTACTTCAACGCTTATAAATGTTGATATATCAATATTTTACACTCTAGGAAGTATTACATATTTACGAACTTGCCAACAGGTAATTCAGCCAGTACAACACCTTTATTCACAATCTTTAACGCAGGTGCAAGAATAGGTTTCATAGTATTCCCTAACCTTTATTTACACAACAAAAAACACGTCTCTCGATATGAATCGAAAGACGTGCATGATGGTGATTAAATCCATCTACATGAATCATGCAAATGGAGACGGCGGGAATCGAACCCGCGTCCAGAAAAAAGTCACAATTTCTGAACTCAGTCATATCAAGGGGTTAAGCAATGTGCGAATCTTACATATCCCGAACAAGGTTCGCAATCAATCTTCTGACCCTAATTATAATCGAAGTTTTTCATTTTGCAACTTTTAGACTATATAGTCCATCTGCACAATTAATAAACCTGTTTGCACATTATCAATATGACTTACCTTGTATTTCTTTCCTTCAACTGTGTACTCATTATTAACTTTTACATAAAGTACATTGTCATCATTCTTAGAAATTTTAGCCATCAAGGAATTTTGTAACACCATCATTCCACCTGTATTATTTGGTGATCCAATTCGGTTGAATCCAATTACACAAGGAACTTCATACACTTCCTCAATGTCGTCATAGATAGGTCTACCTAAATCATCATAATCAACAATTACCTTTGTTGTTCCACTTATAACAGTCAACGCAGCGTTACAGTGTTCCATGATGTTCTTATACTTGTTGTGACGTTTGCTGATGGATTCAGTGACGATTAGATACTTATTCCCCTCATGCTCAACTACATCGCCTTGATTAACCTTTTGTACAGTGTGAAGATGTTTGCTTTCCTGTTCATCATTTTTGTTCAATGTACCATTAGTGACTATTGCAGGAATCATGATTTCATTCACTTTGATTTCAGTTGCTACTGAATCGAATACATCATTTAAAATCGTGTCATCAAATAATTTCATTCTAAGCACCTCACAAGTACAACATGAAGATGTCAGAGTTTGAAGATTGATCCGATTTCATTTGTCTGATTCTACGTGTTAATTGGTCAATACGTTGAGTTAAGTTTTCATGAAACTCTGATACCGTCATATCATCCAATCTGATTGTTTTCATTAATGATGGGTTGTTAGCAATTGATTCTAATATAGATAACGCAGTTTGATAAATAGCCTTTTTGCTATCTGCTGATGTTGCATTGTAATCCTCATGTGGTTGTAAACCGTTCTCTTGTAGGTAGATTATTATCTCATTCTGTGAGAGGTCAATCCCCTTTGTTTCCATTTCTAAGCGTTGTAAATTATTCATATGCTCAATCCTTTCTGTTGGTTGGTATTTCTTCTTTAGATAATTGCTCGATGTATTTAGTTATGGCTGATGGTACAGGAACACCTATTGCACCAAGATTTTCTAGGATTGAAATCCCTTCGTTACCGATATAGAAGAATACAATCATGGTACGGAATACTGGAAGTCCTGTTCCTGTAAGCAAGTCAAGCATGTTGGCAAATATGATAACTAACATGAAAGTACCTTTTCGCAAGATACCCTTGAATCCAACTGAACTTCTCAACTTACCTGTATAAGCACCCTTGATGATTCCTGTAATAAAATCAATTGCCATAAAGACAAGTAAAATTGTTAGAGATATATGCCATGCACCTATAAGGAAGGTGAATCCTGTGGCTAATGTTGATAATAATAATAAAATTAGTTTTTCCATTTATGTGAACACCTCCTGTGGTGGGAATTTGGACAAAAGAAAAAGCCACATCAGTTAGATGTGACCTCCATTGCTTGATTCTATTCTTTTAATGATTTTAATTTTCCCATTACAATTTCGTAAAACTCTCTATTATGACTTGAAGTTAAAATGGAATATTGTCTTAAAATATTTTTAACACTTTCTGAATCCTTACCTTTATCATTTTCCTTCAAATAATCAATCGCTTTAACAATCCAAACATTAAACTTTTCAATATCCATGGTTGACGCTCTAATTCTTGCTCGATAAGCCTCAAAAGAACCACCTGTTTTTTCACCCTCAGAGTTTTCTAACTCTATGCCTTCTTCGATTAATTTATCTAATACGTTTTCCAAAATTAACTACCTCCCCTTATATCTACTCAATTCGACATTAGGCAGGTAATTCCTTTTATGGAAATAGAAATTAATTAGACTTTATTCTTCTTCATTCATTTTCCATTCTAAAAACTCTATTGAATCATCTAAATCACCTGAATCTCCGTCAAAATCAAAATCTCCAGGTTGATAATTAGATCCTCCTCCACTGCCACATGATGTAATCATTATCATCAAAATACCAAGCACTAAAATTAAACCTAAACATCCGAAAGCACAACCCTTTAATTCAGTCTCAGCATTTATTTGCGGTAGGTTTGTTTGTGGACTAATTTCTTGTTTACTTTCTTCCATGATGTTCCCCCTAATTTTTGTAATATTTAATCACATAATATCATGACCATTTACTCATGTATAGGGAAAAACAGGAAATTTTATGGGCGTGAAAAAAGTGATATGGTAGGCGACTCATTTTGAAAGTAGGGGTATCAATATTTTAAATAGGATAATAAATACAACAGGGGAATCGAACTCAAGTTCAAGTATCATCTAAACACTGATTTAACGCTAAAGTATCATAATGAATATTATACCACCGTACATATACACCAATAAAAGCAAGTTTTTATCATGATATTGGATTGGATAACGGTATACGTATACTGATTTAAACGCTGACAATATTATACAGTTCATATCATTTATTAAAAAAATATTTTTGAATACTGATCCAGTCCACTGATTTTTTTATAATAGGTAGCAGACCGTTTATATAACAGGCGAGAAATTTTCAACATATACCCTATACCCTATACGTCTACTCTCGCCTATGTTTGCACTCAATTATTTCCCAAGATTATTTCCCAACTCATCAACTTTCAATTTCTCATCAGCCATATTATTACCCTCTGATTTTATTCGAACCAATTCCATACCTACATCAGATGTCATAGGACTTTGCTCTAGCAAGGATTCCATACTCAATGCTCCCATTGCTCTCAATTCTTTAAGGTTTTTAATTACCTCAGCGTTATTACTTGGTAGGTCATATGTGAACAGAACATCAAACGTACTCCATGCCTTATCATCAATGACTACTCCCTTATAACTAAGTAATGATCGAACCTTATCCCATCGTTCATACATACCTTTACGCAACGTCTGTTCATTCATACCTGCCTTAACACTAGCAAGAGAGAACAACAAGCGTACACTCTGCTCACTCACGTTACTTATCTCAGCACGTCCCATTGATACAGATGGTGTCATACTAATGTCTAGCAGCGACTGATACAATTGAGTGTAGAGTATATCAAATGCTTTAGCGTCAATGGTTGCACTAGCAAATCTGAAATCTCCACCATCATCTAACTGTATGCCCCCACCTGTTATGTGCTGAGGAATAGCCCCCTTCAATTGTTGTCCAACTATCACAGGTACAGGATTAATCATCTTGTATAGTCCATCAACTGTTTTACTGATTAAATCCTCCATGTTATCCAATATGCCCATGAAGTCATCTAACTGTGATTTGCCTTGTACGTCACTATGTTCATTAGCAGATACATAAGCAACTGGTAAGCCACTTAGATTTGCATACTGAGCAGTTAATTTTAATGCTCCACCTTGATTGTTCCATTCCTGTACTTTGTCCTCATGGTAGACAACATAGTAACTAATCCCATCAAATACATATGATTCAACAAAGCCAATCATTTCATTATGATGATTAAATACAGGTGTACCCTCATCACTGTTAATAATCTTACTTGTGATATAACCTTTCTTATCTAAGTACACATACTCAAACACGTTTCCATATTTCAAAAGGCGACTAAGGATTTCAATGTTTTTCTGATTGAACTTACCTAGTTTATTTACCACTTGGAACTCCTCAACCATTTGCTCTTTACCTGTGATACTTACAGGATTCTTTAATAAGAATTGTGTTTGAAATGCCAAAATCGTTTTAGCCATATTCAATACAATCTTACGTGGCTCAACCAACTGTCCGTTATATTGAAAGTTGCTACGTTGTAAAATCTTGTGACTTCCTTCTAAGTAATTCTTTTTGTCCTGCACATCTTGAATACGTAATTGGTTGTGTACTGATCCAACTTCCTCCACGAACCATGTAGTATCGTTATCATATTTTACTTTTATATATTGTTCTAAATTCATATTTCCAATCCTCTCTAATTATTAATCTACGTACCATTTATTTGCTTTCATTGCTTGAATCGCCAGTGCAGAACTGATTACACTATCGTCATGATGTAAATCTGAATTACCTCGTTTGTTCCCCATCTTGCCATTCGTCTCAACAAACATTTGCATTTGTTGTAAGGTCTGTTTAGATTCAATGTTGATAAGACCTTTCTCGAACTGCTCTTTGAAGTCACTTATCATGATTGCCTTTGTCTTTTCAGTAGTAGTGAATCCTAACTCCATTTTCTTCTTTCCACGTTGGTCAAAGGTTTTTTGCTTCATTAGATTCATATACTCATAATCATTTCTAAGTCGTTCAATGACAGGTAAACCATAACTGTTCCGTTCAATAGCAAGGAACGCATAGTTGTACATTCTGCCTAAATCATTCAATATTTCTGCAAACAAATAGACAGGAATCTTGTTATGATACAAACTCATAACTTCCTGCCCATCACTGTCATATATAGTTAATGTAGAATAGTCGTTTCCACTGCCCGAACTGCTATCAGCACCACCATAGTATTTCATGCCCCTCTGAGGTAAGTAGAAAATATCTAACCCCCTACCGACATATTTCAATAAGGATTCATCTAACTCATGTTCTAATTCCTTCTTGCCTATTGGAGGTAGCATATTGCTCATACGTTTTAACACTTTTGTTTGGTCAAACACTGAGCGTCCTGTACTGATAAATGACTCAAGAGGATTTGAAGGGAACTCCTGCATAAATTGCGTCTCATCTTCCATATCTTGAATTTTCCAACGTCTCCACATTAGTTGCTTTAAGTTTGCACCTTTCTCATAGAGAACCTTTTCGTCATCTTCAAGATCATCAGGTTTCAATCTAACCCCATTATTAGTTGCCTTGAACCATATTTCTGCTTCATTGTAATCATGAGCAAACTGCTTTTTGTACAACTTGTGATAGAAGGGAACAAAGTAATCTTTATACTTTGATTGTCCTTTCATCGCAGCCATGTAAACTTTATAAAAATGATTACCTGTACCATTAGAAGTTGTCTCAATGGTCAATTGTGATTCAGCACCTTTTGCAAGGGATTGTTCAACAGATAGCAACTGTGATTCTTGACTAGAATAAAACGCATACTCTGAGAGATGAATATAGGTGTAAGTTGAACCACGTCCGATACTTTTTGATCCTGCTGTAACCGAACTGATTCTGCTCCCATTACTAAAAAAAAGTTCCCCTCTGTTTTCCCTTTTTATCTTTGGGAATACGTTAGGAAACTTTTCTCTTGGAATCATCTCGTTCATTTGCTTAAGTTTATCAAATAACGCTTTGGCCGAGTCGCCTTTATATGAAACGATTAATATGTTTTCATTTGGCTTTGTTATTGCTCTCCATAATGCACGACCAAGTACCATTGTAGAGATACCAGATTGTCGTGCTTTACCGATAATAATAAAACGATTCTTTTGCATTAAGTTATCAATTTCAATCTGTGCGTCATTTAACTCAAATTTAACAACCTGATTCTCATTGTCTGTGATAAAGATAAAATTCTTTGAAAACAATGGGAAATCATCTAGCACTTTTTGAAGTTTAGTGTCTGCTTTCATACCTTACAACTCCAAGTCATCATAAGCATTTTCTGATTTCTGCTTAGATGGCTTCTTTGATTTCAATTCTTTATTCATAGCGACAATTTGCTTCTGTATCTCAAATAAAATTTTGATACTTTTTTCATCGCCTTGTTTGGCTTTCTCAGACGTTGATTCATAAATGACTTGTAAGTCTTGTCCGATACGAGATTGAATCAGCATGTTCATTAGTAATTGATACTCTGAACTTGATTCCCATTGTTCGTATACATACAGGTCTTTAACGTCAAGTTGCTTTAATGCTTCTTCCTCTGTCTTAGGATTCCGCATATTATAATTGTTTTTCCACTTAAAATAGAATTGCTTTTTGTATGGTAACTGTTTCAACGCTTCTTTTAATTCCATATTACTTTCCACCTTTTCTTATATTGAATTTCCTTTGTACGAATTTACCTATAATAGATTATTTATATATCTGTGTATCTCTTAGTTGTTCATATTGTCGTCTAGGTAATGTATTCTTTAATTCATTCATATCAAATAGACTACTAATAACTAATCTTAATGAATCCTTATAATTCAATTCATCAATCTCAATCTCATATAATGATTCAGATTTAACCGCTTCAATATTCATTTGATACTTGTTAGGTTTCTTACCTGCAAATGCACCTCTTGAGTCCTTGAGCATTTGATTTCTAGCAACAATATTCATAATTCCTGAATCCTCTAATTGATTAACAATTGTTCTAACCGTCTTATCTGACAAGCCACTTGCAATTGCCATTTGATTAAATGACATATAAAAAACGCCCTGCTGATTAGCAAAACGTTTAGAGTGGATTAATAAGCAATATGCAATTGTTTTTTGATTCAATGATTTTAACTTTAGGATTTGTTTCATTTCCTCATAGGACACTTCAACTTTCTTTGATTGAATCGTAAGACTGACTTCTTTCTCATATACGTATTTGACAATCAATTCATTATCCTTGTAACAATCATCTAATGGAGTTGAGAATTTAGTTTCGTCTTGTTGTCTGATCCATTCGTCCAACATGTCTAATGTCTCCTCTTGGTCAAACCCTTGATGACGGAAATACTTTGCTATCTTGAATGATGAGTTATGTCTAGTTCCTACAATTTGAAGTCCTTCATAAATTAATATCTCAATGGATTCAATTGTTTCCTTCTCATCAACATTTTGTTTGTAACTGCTTAATGGAGTGATTTTAGTTTCAATTGCATGTCGAGTTTCTTCAACTTCTACAACTTCCTGTTCATCATACATATCTGCTTCTTTTTCCATGATGGCATAAAGCACATCAACGTCCATTTGCACTATGGTTAAGATGTGGTCAAATGATTCTATCGGCTTGAAGTGATTATAATAATCCACGTACCAACATCTTTTCCCTGTCGCTTGATGGATTCCTAAAGGAAGTTTGACACCATACTTTAACATATGAGGTCTAAACTCAATTTCTTTAGAAGTACATTCTGATTGGCTTAACATCATTTCATAAAATTCATATGCTAAATCATTTTCAATTGGTTTATTGAAATACAGGTCAACATGATACCCCTTGTTACCAGAGAATGAAATATGAATATCCTTGTCATCTATTCCAACCTGCTTTAAGGATTCTACTAATTTAATCGTAATCCATTTGGCTTTCTGCAAGTCACCTTTAACATCAACGTCAAATGTTAAAAACTTTGTAAAATCCTTTGCAGAGAAAACACCATATGCACCATTTCCAGTTAGATGTCTCTTAATCATTGAGTCGTTCATTTTACGAATTTTATTGTTTACGTAATGGTCAAACGTCAACCACCCTTTAGTTTCAGCAGACTGAAAGATGTACTTCCAGCGTGTTAGTATAAATAATTTGTTAAATTGTTCAATATGCTCATGTGTGATTCTCATAGTTTCATTTCCCCTTTTCTTAATCCTCAGTAGAAATCTCTTTATATTCGTCTAATGCCTTTTGAAGTTGGCTTGTTTTTAGATACAAGGTAAATGTTTCACCATTCTTAATTGACTTGGCTTTAAAGATGTAACTGATTCCACGTTCCTTTAAATAAATGCTCATGCTTTTTGTGTAAGCGAAATAAAAATCCCGGTCACACAGATGTAAGTGGTCTAAATTTTTCATGTTTGCTTTTCCTCTTTTCTCATAAATTAAAAAAGAGCAGTTTACACTGCTCTCGAATAGTTAATATAGTTTCTTCCTGTTAGTGCATATGAAAATATTCTGTCATAGTAAATTGGATTGTTAATGTCACTGATTTTATTAGCACTACGATTAAACTCTTGCACCAATTGAAACTCACCTTTTGGAAGAATTAACTCAAAGCCCAATAAATCTTCTGCATATTTTTTAGTGTTTTTTTGGAATGTGACTTCATTATCTTTGAATCTAAGTCTGTCGTTTTGCTTAATGTAATCAAATCTAAACTCTGATGTCCGATTCAATAAGTCGATTAACTCTGTGTAACCTAACATCTCAAAATAGTTGTTATGGACTTCCTTATACCGATTGTCATAGTGACCAAGATATGAAGAATCAATTGACATCAGATATAATTTGCCATCGTCAGTTGTTGGTAAAGGGATGTCATAGTACGAATAAATCTGTAAAGCAGTTGATCCACAATACTTCTGAAAGTAGTTTGATTGGTTAATACCTAATAGGGAATTGATATTTGCTGATTGTTGATTTACATAATCATCTTCTTTAATTTTGACCACATGATTGTCCCAAGTCATTCCATTTTTGATTGCCATATCGACACCAATAGATTGACGTGTATCATTTGTATCTAAAACATAAATGCCCTTGAAGTTGTAATAATAATTAATCTCGTAACCTTGTACCATGTTCAATAAGGTTGTTGATAATAGTGAATCAATGTCATCTGATAATGTTAAATTTCTATCTTGATAAGTCTTGCACCATTCTGGATATAAATCTTTTAATTGTTTCTGCATATTGAATGAATATCAATACAGTTTCCTTTAGTTGTGTAACTTCCTTTTTCTCATTAGTTTCTAAAAACTATTAAAAAAGCCGATTTAACCGACTGCTATCATTTTAGAGAAAAAGGAAATCTATGTTGAATAATTCATTTGTTCAACTCCTTCTTATTTGTGATTTTCTTTTTAATGGTTAATTTGATTTGATATACCGCTCGTATTTAATAACCTTGTCGCTATCCATGCAGACACTCATATTTTCGTATCTACTCAACAGAGAGATAGAACACCCGATGTATTCTGCAATGTCTTTCAATTTAATTCGTTTGCGTTTCCTCATGACAAATAATTCTGTTTGATTCATGTGCTTCTCCTTTCTCATGCAACTTTTTGATTTTCATGTAATTAAAAAAGCACCCATCAAATTAATGATGAGTGCCTAAGAGTGCTATTAGATTAAGATACAGTTAATACTGCTACTGCTTTCTTGCTACCGACTTTTAATGTTGCTTCTGCGATTACTTGACCTTTTACACTATCTCCCGATTTTGCTAATGGTTCGAAATGTGGCTCACGAAGATATGCCAAATCCACATATGCGTCATTAAAGAACACGATTTTATCAGTCGGTACATGTTTAGATAATACAAAATTCACTGTACCGTAGTTAGTGTTGATAGAGTCAACAAGCAAACCAAAGTTTGTAGTTACATGAGAGTAACCATATTTATCAGCATAGATAGCGTCAACTTGCTCTTTCAAGTCAGCATTAAGAAACGCATATACTTGACCTTCTGCTAAATCTTGATTCCAAAGATTACGCATTGCTTCTTTAATAGTGTCTTCCGTTACTACACCTACAACTGCATTAGCAGCGTCAGCCATTTCAATTAAACCTGACAATTGACGTTTGAATGGAGTAAGTGATCCATCTGCTTTAAGACCGTTGATGAATTTTTTCTCCATGTTGATTTTTAATTCAAGAAGACGGTCATTAATTTCTTCTGCAAATTGTACAGATTTCATTGCTTCAGCAGTACCAGAGATACTTGCACCTTTTTTGAAGATTTCAAGGATATTAGAAAGTTCTGCTCGTGCAGTTTCGTAGAAAGTAATATCGTCTGAACCTTCAATTGCTGATAAGTCGTCAGCGTTATCTAATGCTTTCTCTCTCCATGTGTAGACTGTTGATAATGCTTTTTCTACATTGCCTTTTGCCATTAACATAGATGTGAAAGGAGTTGCTTGTACCCCGATTAATGCGATTTCTTGTGATAGTGAGATTTTTTCTGCTTGTGTAAAGTTAGTTGATGTAAACATAATTTATATTTCTCCATTCGTTTTTAGGTTTTTTTTATTTAAAGAGATTAGCCAATTTAGAGCCAATCATTTTCTTTGTATCGCCCTTTGACTGAGCGACACTATAAGCGTCTTGCTGTGCGTTTTCTTTCGGTTGATATGAGTTAGCAATTTTAATATCATTTACGATTTTAGTAAGTGAAGCCACAACATCATTTAATTCATCTGTATTTTCTACCTTGACTAAATTTGCAAATGCTTCAAGTCCATTGTCTTTTAATGCAAATTTGATTTCTTTTTCGAAAATCGCTCTATGACGTTCATCAAGTTCTTTTGCAAGTTGCACTTGGTCAGCATTGATTCTATCAAGATTTTCATTAATCTCATCAAAGTTGACTTCTTGTGTTTCTACTTCCTCGACTTGTTCAACCTCTTGTGTTTGTACCTCTTGAGTTACTACTTGTTCTTTTTCCATTGAATGATTCTCCTTTTAAATAAATTTAATTTGAACCTGATCTCGTGAAAGAACAGATTTATTATTGTGCAGTCCTGAGAACTCAAAAATGAAATCCTCAGCACCTACTGTATAGTCATAAAAAAAACACCCAATATCCTCTTTAATAAGAGACTCTTGCGTGATAGTTTCGATTACTTCTTTATTCAATTTGTAGGTTGTTAAGGTTACATCAGATGGTTCAATTGCTTGACCATCAAAGTCACGAAACTTAACTTTTAATCTGACAGTGTCGTTTGAAAACATTTAGTTCACTTCCATTTCCGTTCTGTTTTCAGTTGTGTATAAATTCGATTGATTTAATATTTTAGTTGTCGCTGATTGATTGTGTTTATCTGCTAAAAGCGTTTGACCTAATAAATAATCAACTTCTGATTGACTACTTAATAAGAACACTTCTGCAAATACAGGTATTTCAGTTCTAACAGGAATATCCACGACAATCACTGAATCAATTGGATTAACATGTGATTGCAAAATCCTTTGTGTTGTGACAACTCTTGTTATCTTTGAACCTATCTCATCCATGTAAGATGTAACCTGATATGATTTTACGTTAGCATTTTTCAATACCACTACATTAGAAACAATTTGTTCAATGTGAGAATTGACATTAGCGTTTTTAATTAATTCCAATGCGTTAAAACTGTTTAAGTGTTTGGAGTGAGATACATTTACCCTCACTACTCGTTTAGACACGTCTAGGAGTTGTTTCGCTATTCCAGAATGGCTATTTAGAGTGACTGTTATGTTTTGTGCAGGGGTAGCAGGAAGACCAAATATTTTCAGATATGGATATGAACCTGCTTGGAATCCCCAAACAGATGAGTCCCAATTAGCAAAATTAGACGAATCTCCAAACTGTGATTTTGTAAGACCGATTGCATTGATGATATTATTATTTAACACTTTTTCAGAGTCGTATTTTAAATTAGTTAAATTGGCTTGTAATGCAGTTGCACCAAATCGTCCAACAATTGCGTTACCATATCCTTCACTAAAATATTCAAGCGTAGTAGCCCCAAATGAATTACCTATTAAAGTTGAATCACCATTTAATAAACCTACAAGACCACCAGTTGTACCAAAGGTGCTTGGACTTCCACTAACAGTTGCCGTAGAATAACAATTCCTCATTACGGAATACCCTTGCGAATTATTAATCAAATATCCAACTAAGCCACCAACTGTATTAGTTGTTCCAAGTCCTTGTACCTTACCTGTGGAATAGCAATTTTCAATGGTAGAATTTAAAGCATAACCTGCAATAGCACCTGTATAATTACGCTGGTTGATGAGGATTATATTTTCAATACCAAGATTTTTAATTACCGCATTATTAATGTAAGTAAACAAACCGCCATAATGATATTGTGTAATAGTTCCTGATGAGGAATTAAATATATCTAATCCGATAATTTTAAACCCTTTACCATCGAATGAACCTTTAAACTGTTGTGCAGATTGATTTGTCCCTATAGTGGTAAATCGTCCGAATCCTGTCATATCTATATCGTTGCCTAATTGATAATAAGCGGAAAGATTATTTCTAACTGCGTTTAAATCTGCGGGAGTTTGAATAATAAAAGGACTTGCTAATGTTCCTGCTCCTAGCATTTATACCAACTCCTAAACTACTTGTGGAATCTGTATGGTATGTTTGATTGTTAATTGATCTTCACTCGCAGCGAAAGTAAATTCTGTAAATGTTTCTATTGCGATTGGTTGACCACCTGTTGCAACATCAAAAATAACTGACTTAGCAACTGACTGACCTGTGAATAAAGCGTTTGAACCGCTAATGATTATTTGATATTCAATTGACTGACCAACTTGTGTAATTGTTAAACCGTCTGCCACTGCAAAGCGTTTGATAGGAGTACCATCTGCTTTCTGGACTTCAAGGTACTTCCAAGAACCAATAGCATACGTTTGTAATTTGTAATAAGCGTAACTTGTAACTTGTGTCATTTCATGACCACCTTTTTTAAGATTTGATGTATTAAAATATTTGATTAATAAGCATAAGAAAAAGGATTCTCATGGAGGCGAGAATCCTAAATGAATGAAACTATAATGGCAAATAATTGGGGTGGAGTCTTGACTCTCCTTAATAGCCAAACCAGAAAATAGTTGCACTATTTTAACCCCTACACTTAACCTAATTATACACATAAAGTGTGACGTTTTTATTTTGCCATTTTAGCAAAGAAATCTTTATCTCTTTTATCTTGTAATCGTTTTAATCGTTTCTTAAATGCTGATTCTTCTATTTCCATCTTCTTTGCAAAGTAGCGTTTGTTGATGTCTATAAAATTATTATCCTTGTCGATTACAAACGGAATTGGATTTTTTACATCTAGTTCTTTTTGAATTAACGTCTTTAATTTATCATAAAAGAACATTTGATTATTAGTTAATTTCTCTTCATTGATTCTCAGCATTTTGTCGATGTTTACATTTTTAAATTTTACATCGACTTTGTTAATCCAATATTTTTCACCATTACGATTTACTACTTTTGTTTGAAGTAACTTATTTAATTTTCTATATATGCGGTTCTTGGTCGATATTGTTATAAATCCTATAATCTCGTCATCTGTTCGTTCAAGATTAACCTTTAGCAAAACTTCATACAATGTTTCCAATATTAATGGTGAAATTTCATCATAGTATTGTTTTTGCTCACGTTTAATTCTAGGAAGTATTTGCATGTATTTTTTATATCCTGCCATAAATTCATCATGTTCAGATTCAGTTGCTAGTTTCTTTATGCGTTTCAACATTTTAGGTGTAATCTTGTCAAAATCATCAACATGAATGTGATAACCAATTCGAGTAAGCAAGGTATACATATCATGTAATTCATAGTCATCTGATTGTAATTGACGTTTAATTCTTTTTGGTTTTTTAGCGTGTCGCTCTAATATAATTTTAAGTTTTATGGCTACATGAAACTCAGGTTTATCTTCTTTGACAAAATATTTTGGTCGCCAATGATAAAATGTAACATAATCTACATCATTCGCTTGCTGATCGAAATATGGATATTCACGTTTAATATAACTTAATTCCGTTCTGGTTATTTCCGATTGTGCTAACTGTAATAATTCAGCAGCGAAATCATACTTACCCTCTTGATGTGCTTCAATCTTTTCTTTAAATTTCATATTTGATTCTCCTGTTCTATGATTTACTTTGCTTGTCCCGAAGGACAGCAACTACTTTTATTTCCAAATAAGTCCTTACACTACTCTCTATATACATAAAATCGACTTTTATCAATAGCAAATTATAATAAATTTTATCCCCTCATATCCCTAGCCTTGAAAACGGGGTATTTAATACGTTTTTCCGTCACTCTAAATTTCAAATAAGTCTCTATACTTAACTAGTACCACTTCTAGGCACTTTTATTGGGGGTTTTCCGTGTAATCAGTTTTAAGAAAATATCCCCTCACTATCATTCGTGTCCTTGCATGGCAAAAACTGCGTATTTTCTGCCACAAGCAACTCTTAAATGTGTCTAAATTGTGACAATTGGAAGTGAACAGGTTCAATGAAGTTCGTATTTTACCTCTGAAATAAATTTTTCGTCTATTTTAATTTCCATTTTTGTAATTAGTGAATATTTGAGTGACTTGAAAAAGATCCCCTCATATATCTAGTACCACTTCTAGGGTCAAAACTTCGTAGTTTCTGTCTTTGAGTTTTCTAATTTGTGTCTAAATTGTGACAATTACCAATTCACATAGTCGATAGAATACCAATTTTCCCTCTGAAATATTTTTTCTGCCAAATTTAATTTCCAGTTGTATATTTCACAATTTGGATTGCCATTTGAAACACTCAAAATCTCATTTTTGATGACTTAAAAAAAGTCCCCTCACCTTTCTGTCCTTGGCAGAATTTGTCGAATGAAGTCGAAATCGTCTTTTTAACTCGTATAATTGGGATAAATATTGACCTCTTCCCAAAAATGCGTTTTAGTGGTCTGACCTCTTCAAATGTGTCCAAATTGTGAACATTACCAATTATCATAGTGGATAGTGTCCGAAGAATCCCTTTGAAATATTTTTTCTGCTGAAATTAATTTCCAATTGATGTATAACCTATTTTCAAATGGCAATCTTAAACCAAAATGGAGGTTATCAAAATGAAAAATTATTCAATGAGTTTTGCTGAATGGTTGCATCAACCTAGTCCAAATTGGAAAATTAATATTGAAAGATGTCATCCATCTGTATTTAAAGAATTAAAAATGAGCAAAGAAGATGTTGAAAAAATATTAGAAAAGTTGGAAGAGTATCATGTGTTTGATACACCTCAAGATTAATAAATCATTTGTGAATTTCATCTGACAGTTAAACGACCTCTCAGAATCAATTTATCAATACGTAGAATGCTCTCAGAGCGTTCAAATTTGGCTTAACGAATATTACATCATTTTTTAGAATGTCTCTGAGAGCGTTGTGGAGAATAAAGATAATCAAATGAAAAAAAGAACGTCCAGTTGGACGCTCTAATTATTGAGTTACCAATATATCGCTATGTGAAACTTATCATCTTGACTCCCTAAAAACATGCACTTCATTGTCCCATTTGCATAACCTGAAATATTGACTTCCCTTACCGTATACGCAGACGGGTACATATATGTTATATCCTTTGTCAATTCTCCCGTTTTATTTAGAAAAGGAAAATAATCCATCTTATTTCGATCTATCAATGGCTTACTACCTTTTCCTGTTCCTAACTGGACAATCTGACTAAATCTATCCACTGCATTAAACCATCCCAACACAAAAGCACGATTACCTTGTTTACCATTAATGATTTCACTAGAAAGCCATTGGAAATCCTTTTCTAATGCGTTCCAATTTGCACTATTTGAACTTGCGTTACCACTCTTGTAATTCTTTTGGAGTTTTACTTCTATGTTAAAATCCTTAGACTTAACTACAATGTCATTTCCAAGTTCTTTAGATTTGCCCTGCATATTAAAAGTAGCCATATGTCGAAATGGAAAGCCTAATCTGACAACCATATCTGCTTCTGAATACTCAGTATCAGCAATAATTTTAAGTTGTTCTTTGGTTTTAATATCTTTATACTTCTCATTAAATTCGTCGATGATAAAAAGGCAGTTAGATACTAAATATTTATCTATCATAGGTTATCCATCCTCATCTCTTTTCGATTAGAACTCTCAGCACTGACTTTTCATTTTCTTCACTTTTGTATATTTCCACAATTGCTTTAAACACATCTTCATAACTGTAGTTTGTAAATGAATGATTTCTTATCACACCATCATCAAATTGAACAATTGCGACATAATTAGTAGCACCAATTTTTTTACCTTCATCAACGTACATTGACCCAGATTTCATATGAATCCCTCCTGTGAGTTACTTTCTATGATTAGATTACTCATTCCTTTATTAAAATAGAATTAATTACAGATAGTACAGAGTAAGATATATATATAATCTATTATAGGTAAATACGTACAAAGTAAAATTTAACATTACAAGAACCCTCTAAGGTTGTTTGCTACCTCATCTGTATCTAAATCTAAATATTGAGTAGTAACTGCAAGATCGGAATGACCTAATGCTTTACTAATAAGAGCAATGTTTGCACCTTTATCTAATAGGTTCTTTGCATATCCTCTACGTATTGAATGTGGGTTAATATTCTCTAGTCCATACCTTACAGAATACTTGTGAAGTTGTTTTGTAATTGCATTGGCACTCGACTTAGAATCATTAATAGGTAATCCATTTTGAGTAATAAAGACATTTGAATTTTCTACATTGTAAAACTCACGAATTAATTTGTTTTGATTAATAAGGATTTTTAACAGGTCTGCCAACTCTCTATCAATAGGCAACTTGAGGAAATTATGATTTTTAATGATTGACCCATCAAGGTTAAGGAAGAGATTATCAAAGTCAATATGACGTTCTCTGATTTCACCAAGCGTTCTAATACGTACACCTGTTTTAAATAGCGTGAGGATGGCTACAGTGTCACGAAAACCAATAAATGTGTTCTTGTCTAAAAGTGAAAGTAGTATGCCTATATCGCTTTCCTTTGCACCCTTCTTAACGTGCTTATCAATCTTAATTTGTATGAAACTCCAGAAGCGACTACTAAACCAACCATTGTTATAAAACTTGCCTAATACTGCTTTAATTGATTTTAGTCTTATGAGTTTTGTTTGATTAGAGACGTTTAATGAATCCAAATAGTTGTAAATGGTTTCTGTGTTAATGTCTTCAACATAGATAAGGTTGTTCGTAGTTACAAATTGATTAAAGATATACTGATAATCGTTTATTGTCCTCTCTCTGTTACCTGACACCTTCATTTGTTGAATCACAGTGGCTAATGCCTGTTCAATTGTCAGAGAATCTCTTTTAACGCTTACCGACTTTGTTACATGAGTGCCTACCTCAACATTATTAATCGCAAAGACACCTTTTTTTCTACCCATACAAAAAAACCTCCTAATCAGAATGATTAGAAGATTGATTGGTGATAAAGTAGGGAAATTCACTCAAAGTTCGTTTCCCTATTTTTATCTCATATGCTTAAAACCGTTGATATGACTACACCTACATAGATCATGTAAATGGAGACGGCGGGAATCGAACCCGCGTCCAGAAACTCCAACACTTAAGCTTCTACGCGTGTATCTTGCCTATTGAGGTTTCGCGCAGCATTATGCCGACAAGCGGGCGTCTTGTGCGCTAACTTGAAAATCTCTTCTCGGCGGCTCAAGTCGCACCGACGATCGTATCCCACTAAGAGTGAGCTCGTACAGGACCACATGGGCGATGGTCAAGACAAGCAACATTGTCAGCTTACGCTGCGAATGCTAGGTTTTGGTTTTTGCCAGTTATTATAAAATGACGTTGATACGGAGCCGATCCCTCCGACGCGCAACTTAAGCTCAGACCATCCCTGTCGAATCCGTAACGTCCCCTTATAGGATAATCATAAAGTCTTTTAACTCTTTATGAAAATGGATGTTCGGGTGAACAAAAAGTTCATCTGGCAAAGCTGTAACTCTATTATAAGACAAAATTGGTCAAACTTCAAGTACCATCAATCTTGGTTCCGGGATTTGAATGCACGTTCAATGTCTCGCTTCGCTTCTTTCTTCTTGAGATCATCGCGTTTATCGTAATTTTTTTTCCCTTTACCCATGCCGATTAACACTTTAGCAAAGCCATCTTTCATGTACATCTTGATCGGAATGATTGAATAGCCATCTTGTTTTGAAAGACCGATCAATTCACTGATCTGTTTTTTATGCAGTAACAGTTTACGAGAACGCAAAGGTTCATGGTTGAAACGGTTTCCTTGTTCATAGGGACTGATATGCATATTCGAAATCCATGCTTCATTGTTGCGAATGCGGACGAATGCATCCTTAAGCTGGACTTTCCCGTTACGGACGGATTTGATTTCCGTACCCTGAAGCACAATTCCAGCTTCAATTGTTTCGTCAATAAAATAATCGTGATTGGCTTTTTTGTTCTGCGCAACCACTTTCCCAGTTCCTTTTGGCATCTGTCTACACCTCGCTGTTTGAAAAGAGCGGCTATCCGCCGCTCCTTTACCTTACTTTTTCTTACGCTTACGACTGCTTTTATTTTTCTTGGCAATGTCTTCATAAAACTTTTTCTTTTGATTCACGCCTTTTTTAGGTCCTGGCGATGATTTATCAGAAGAAGATTTACTTCTCCCTGCACCTTCTTTTCGTTTCGCATGAATAACTTTTGGCGTTTCCTTGCGAGGAGGACGATTGAAAGTTTTGACCATACCGACAATTTCAAAGTCAATTGCCGACTCTTCAGGTTTAACAGATGTCACACGAACAGTCACTTCATCCCCAATGCGGAATTGTTTTCCTGCACGTTCACCGATCATCATCATTTGACGATCATCAAAACGGTAATAATCATCCGTCATATTGCTTACATGTACGAGTCCTTCAATTGTATTCTGAAGTTCGATAAACATTCCAAAATTCGTTACAGAGCTAACAATTCCTTCAAACTCTTCACCAATCTTATCTGCCATGTATTGTGCTTTCTTCAATGATTCTGTATCACGCTCTGCATCAACTGCTCGGCGTTCACGTCCAGAAGTATGGTCAGCAATTTCATCCATTACTGCTCCCCAATGCGCAACTGTCGGTTTCGATACATCTCCGTTAATCAAATACGTTCGAATTAATCGGTGTACGATTAAATCGGGATAACGGCGAATCGGAGAAGTGAAATGCGTATAGTACTCCGTCGATAACCCGAAATGGCCTAAACTTTCCGCATTATACTTCGCTTGTTGCATCGAACGTAACATCATTGTTGAAATAACTGGTTCTTCTGGCAATCCCTCGATTGATTCAACGATTTCCTGCAAAGCACGTGGATGTATTTCATTACCTGAACCTTTAACCACAATACCGAAATTTGTAATGAATTCGAAGAAACGTTGAAGTTTTTCAGGTTTTGGATCTTCGTGAATACGATAGATGAACGGTACATCCATCCAATGGAAATGTTCCGCAACCGTTTCGTTCGCAGCCAGCATGAATTCTTCAATTAGGCGTTCAGCGATTGTACGTTCTCGAATGACAACATCAGTCGGCCATCCATCTTCATCCACCAATATTTTTGATTCTTTGAAATCAAAATCAATTGCACCACGGTCTGCACGTTTTTGACGTAAAACATCAGCCAGTTCTGCCATCAATTCAAACATTGGAACCAAATCTTTGTAGCGTTCTCGAAGTGCTTCATCTTTTTCTTCGACAATCTTATAAACATCTGTATAAGTCATACGTTCTTTTGTTTTGATAACACTTTGGAATATTTCATGTGACACGACTTTCCCACTGCCATCAATGACCATTTCGCATGACAAAGTCAGACGGTCCACTTTTGGATTTAATGAACAAATTCCGTTAGAAAGACGGTGAGGAAGCATCGGGATTACACGGTCTGTCAAATAGACACTCGTCGCACGTTCATATGCTTCTGTATCCATTGGAGACCCATCCGTTACATAATGACTGACGTCTGCAATGTGAACACCCAGTTTGTATGTTCCATCTGCATTCTTAGTGACCGTTACAGCGTCATCCAAGTCTTTTGCATCTGCTCCATCAATTGTTACGATTACTTGGTTACGAAGATCACGTCGTCCTTCAAGATCAGCTTCAGATATTTCATCAGGTACTGCATTTGCCTGATCCAATACTGGTTTAGGAAATTCCGTTTCGATTCCATGCTTATGAATGATGGATAAAATATCGACACCAGGGTCATTTTTATGACCAAGGATTTGTGTCACCATACCGGTTGCAGATTTACGACCTTCTGGCCATCCAGTAATTTCTACAACTACTTTATGCCCTTCCATCGCACCAAGTGTATCTTCTTTCGCAATGAAAATATCCATGGAAATCTTTTTATCATCCGGAAGTACGAAACCAAACCCTTTATTGTCCTGGAACTGCCCGACCACTTTTGTGATGCCTCGTTCCGTGATTTTGGTAATCGAACCTTCACGACGATCGCCCGAGCTTGAGCTCGATACCCGCACTAATACGGTATCTCCATTCATTGCTCCATTGATTTCTGTTGGTGGAATGAATATATCATCCATACCTTCTTCTTCCGGTGAAACAAATCCAAATCCGCGTGGATGTCCGATAAACTTCCCTTTTAATAAATTCATTTGTTGCGGGAGTCCATAACGGTTCGATCTTGAACGGATGACGTCCCCTTGCGTTTCCAAGCGGGCAAGCGTCTTCACTAATTCCTTGAATTCCTCGGAATATTCCAGCTCAAGTTTTGATTCTAATTCCTGAACGGTCATTGGTTTATAATCTTCTTCTCGTAATATCGTGAATAATTGTTCTTCTAAAGATTGTTCCATGTTTCATCCCTCCTTCTCTCAGCGTGTGCGTGCATGGCCGTTTTTACACATGCCAGTCAAGCGATTGTAAAAATTCTAAAATATCTTCGTGCAATTGTTCTTTTTCCTGATCAAGAGTAATTACATGGCCAGATTGTTCATACCATTTTATCTGCTTTTCAAATGATTCTGCCTGCTTATATATAATATTGGCAGAGTCCACATCAATGACACTATCTTGACGGCCTTGCACAACAAAAAGTGGTGCATACACATGGTCTACATGATCACGAACGTTATACACGAGATTTCGTAAATCAGGAAGTGAATCCATCGAAGTCTTTTGTAGTGCTTCTACTTCTTCTTCGATAAGGGATGTGTCTTTTCCTTCATAACGCTTATAATCACGCGCATATTTCAAAACACCTTCATACATGAGTTCAGTTGTCTTCATGGACATTGGCGCGCACATCGTCACGATTCCCTTTACAGGAACGGTATACCCTAATTTCAGTGAAAAGACACCACCTAATGATAATCCAGCTACAGCAATTTCTTCATACCCAGCAGCCTTCAATTGATCATAACCACGCATGACGTCTTTCCACCAATCAGCAGGGCCAGATTGAATCAATTCTTCCGGTGGAACACCATGCCCTTTATAGTGAGGAGCCAGTGATGTGTAGCCATTCTTTTCTAAAAAACGTCCGAGCATACGGACATCCGATGAGTTCCCCGTAAATCCATGCAATAACAATACGGCTCTTTTACCCGCTTCAAAAAAGAACGGTTTGGGTTGCGCGATTCGCATTCAAAAAACCTCTCCTTTACAAAACACATCATTCAATAAGTATGTATCTAAATAATTTTTTTATTAATTTCGCCCAACTTTTTCCATCGATAAATGAAAGCATCCAACTTTTTCCATCAATTGATGAAATAAGAAAACGCCTAACCAATTCAGTCGGTCAGGCGGTTCGTATGTGTTGATTATAATTTTGTTACGGCAATTGCCAGTATAAAAAATAATACGGCTAATACAATCGTTACACGGTGCAAGACAAGATCAATACCTCTTGCTTTTTGCTTCCCGAAAAGTTGCTCAGCTCCGCCAGAGATGGCACCTGATAAACCTGCACTTTTCCCTGATTGTAACAACACAACAACGATTAATGCTAGCGAAACGATGACGAGTAAAGTCAATAAAAACGCATGCATTTGTTCCACCTCCCGATCAGAAACATCACAACAAGAACTATTTTACCAAATAATAGAGACAAGCACAATAAGGTAAGAGAAATACAATACGAATTATGTCAGATTATTTGATAAAATAATAGAATCTTGCAGAAAAGATTGAAGAGACTATCTATTACTATGTTTACAGGGAATTTTAAAACAATCTGTGGTAACTTGCGTGTTAAATGGGGTTACATAGATTTTAAATGGGGTTACTTTTTAATTGGGGTAGCATCCTAACTGGGGTAACTCTTTATTTATCTGGGGTAACCAAGGTGTTATCTGGTATAACTCCAATTTCAGACTTCCTAAAAGAAAAAAAGCCGCACACCTAAATGGAAACGGTGTGCGGCTTTGCAATTATTTTTTCAAATTATAGAACGTTTTTAATCCTAAATATTTTGCAGTATCATATAATTGATCTTCGATACGAAGCAATTGGTTGTATTTTGCAACACGGTCAGAACGTGATGGAGCACCCGTTTTGATTTGGCCCGCATTTGTTGCAACTGCGATATCCGCAATCGTTGCATCTTCAGATTCACCTGAGCGATGTGAAATAACAGTCGTATAACCTGCGCGCTTAGCCATTTCGATTGCATCAAATGTTTCTGTTAATGTACCGATTTGGTTTACTTTAATTAAGATCGAGTTAGCAACGCCTTCTTCAATCCCTCTTGAAAGTTTTGTTGTGTTTGTTACAAATAAGTCATCTCCAACCAATTGTACACGATCGCCAAGACGCTCAGTCAATAATTTATGACCAGCCCAGTCGTTTTCATCCAAGCCATCTTCGATTGAAACGATCGGGTATTTGTTGCAAAGTTCTTCATACCAAGCAACCATTTCCTCAGATGTTTTCACGATGCCTTCGCCAGACAAGTGGTATTTCCCATCTTCTTTGTTAAAGAACTCAGAAGAAGCTACGTCCATTGCAAGTAAGATTTCTTCACCAGGCTTATAACCCGCTTTTTCAATCGCAGTTAAAATTGTCGTAAGAGCTTCTTCGTTTGAAGCCAGGTTCGGTGCAAATCCACCTTCGTCACCAACAGCTGTGTTCAAACCTTTTTCTTTCAATACTGATTTCAGGCTGTGGAATATTTCAGCACCCATGCGTAAAGCATGACGGAAAGATTCTGCACCTACAGGCATAACCATGAATTCCTGGATATCAACATTGTTATCTGCGTGTGCCCCACCGTTTAGGATGTTCATCATCGGAACTGGAAGTTGTTTCGCGTTGAACCCGCCTAAGTACTGGTAAAGTGGAATATCCAAGTAATCTGCAGCAGCATGTGCAGCAGCAATTGAAACACCAAGGATTGCGTTAGCGCCTAATTTACCTTTATTTTCAGTACCATCAAGTTCGATTAAAGCTTGGTCAATTGAAACTTGGTCAAGAACTGAGAAGTTCTCTTCGATTTCAGCTGCAATGATGTCGTTAACGTTTTCAACAGCTTTCAATACACCTTTACCAAGGTAGCGGCCTTTGTCGCCATCACGAAGTTCTACGGCTTCGTGTTCACCAGTCGAAGCACCTGATGGTACGATTGCGCGGCCGAATGCGCCGCTTTCCGTAAATACTTCTACTTCAATTGTGGGATTACCACGTGAATCCAATACTTCGCGAGCTTGTACTTGTGTAATAATTGGCATGTTTAAATCTCCTCAGCTTTCACTAATGTTTTACCTGTCATTTCAGGTGGTAGATTAATTCCTAATAAGTGTAACATGGTTGGCGCCAAATCGGCTAAAATGCCATCTTTACGTAATTCTACTCCAGCTTTCGTAACGATTACTGGAACAGGATTAGTCGTATGAGCAGTCATTGGTCTTCCTTCAACAGTTAAAACTTCATCCGAATTCCCATGATCTGCTGTGATGATGGCCGATCCACCTTTAGCATGCAGCGCATCGACAATACGTCCTAAACACTCGTCTACTACTTCAATCGCTCGAACTGTAGGTTCAAGCATACCGCTGTGCCCTACCATATCCGGATTGGCGAAGTTCAGAATGATGCCATCAAAACGCTCGGATTCAATGGCCGTCAACAATGCTTCCGTCACTTCATATGCGCTCATTTCCGGTTGTAAATCATATGTGGCTACTTGTGGTGAATTAATGAGAATGCGTTCTTCCCCTGGGAATCGTTCTTCCCGTCCGCCACTCATAAAGAAAGTCACATGGGGATACTTTTCAGTTTCTGCTATGCGTAATTGAGTTTTCCCATTTGCTGAAAGAACTTCCCCAACTGTGTTGATTAAGTTATCACTTTCATAAGCAACGGTAGCCACAACTTCATCACTGTAAGAAGTAAAAGTCACAAACTTCAAATCTGTTGGATGCTTGACGCTCATTGAAAATGTTGTTTCACATGTTGGGTTGGTAAACACAGAGGACAATTGAATCGCACGGTCAGGTCTGAAATTAAAGAAAATGACTGCGTCTTGTGAATCAATCGTCGCTACCGGTTTACCCTCTTCTTCGATCACCATCGGAAGTACAAATTCATCTACCACACCAAGATCATAGGAAGACTGAACTCCATCTTTAGCAGAACTAGCTGAAACCCCAACTCCGTCAACTAAAGCACTGTACGTTTTCTCCACTCTTTCCCAGCGGCGATCGCGGTCCATTGCATAATAACGCCCACTAATAGAAGCAAATTTACCAATCCCGATTTCAGCCATTTGACGCTCGGTTTCTTCAATATATCCTATTGCAGTTGTTGGACCAACATCACGACCATCCAGGAAGCCATGAACAAAAACTTCGTCTAGACCATTTTTCTTAGCGACCATCAATAAACCAAACAAATGCTCATAGTGTGAGTGAACACCACCATCTGATAGCAATCCCATTAAATGCAACTTCGAGCCATGAGCTTTCACATATGCAATGGCTTCCATGAATGCAGCATTGTCAAAAAAGTCGCCATCTGCAATCGATTTGTGAATACGAGTCAAGTTTTGATAAACAATTCGTCCCGCTCCAATATTTAAATGCCCCACTTCCGAATTACCCATTTGTCCTTCAGGTAATCCCACAGCATTCCCCGAAGCGATTAACGATGCATGAGAATATTCGTTCCAATAGCGATCGAAATTCGGCTTTTTCGCATGTGCTACTGCGTTACCAAAAACTTCGTTACGCAGTGCGAAACCGTCAAGAATTATCAAAGCAACTGGTGATTTAGACATTGGCACCAGCCTCCAACAATTTAAGGAAAGATGAAGGCTGTAAGCTTGCCCCACCTACTAGAGCACCATCAATATGCTCCTTCGTTAACAGTTCTTCAATATTTTCAGGTTTTACAGAACCACCGTACTGGATGCGAATAGCTTCTGCTACAGATGCTCCATACAAGGACTCCACTTTAGCACGGATGGCACCACATACTTCATTGGCATTCTCAGAAGTCGCAGTTTTACCTGTACCAATTGCCCAAATCGGCTCGTAAGCGATGACCGATTGTTTCACTTGGTCTTCCGTTAAACCTGCAAGTGCTTTTTCAACTTGTCCTTCAACTTTAGAAGTTGTGTTTCCAGCTTCACGTTCTTCAAGAGTTTCACCTACACAAATAATAGGAGTTAAAGAGTGAGCGAACGCTGCGTGTGCTTTTTTATTCACGGCTTCGTCTGTTTCGTTAAAGTATTCGCGGCGTTCGGAATGGCCTAAAATTACATATTCCACACCTAAATCCGCTAATTGAACAGGACTGACTTCTCCTGTATAAGCGCCTTCTGTTTCATAATGCATCGTTTGCGCACCAACATGTACGTTAGAATTCAAAACGATTTGCTTCAATTGTTCAAGAAAAAGAGCAGGTGCACAAATTACTGTATCTACTTTCACAGAATCCGGAGCTAACCCTTTTACTTCTTCTGCAAATTGTTTTGCTTCAGATAATGTTTTATACATTTTCCAGTTGCCAGCAATAATGGGTTTTCTCATAAGAATTCCTCCTTAGTTTTGATCGTTCAGTGCCACGACACCAGGTAGGTCTTTACCTTCCATAAACTCTAATGAAGCTCCGCCACCAGTTGAAATGTGATCCATTTTTTCAGCGACATCGAATTTCTCAACAGCTGCAGCAGAATCGCCACCACCGATTACGGTATACCCTTGTGTTTCGGCCATCGCTTTAGCCACACCTTTCGTGCCTTCCGCGAATAGCGACATTTCAAATACACCCATTGGTCCATTCCAAATAATCAGCTTCGAATTGGCAATGACCTCTGCATACTGAGCAGTCGTTTTCGGGCCGATATCCAGACCCATCCAATCCGATGGAATCGCATCGATCGCAACTACTTTTGTTTCGGCATCTTTTGAAAATTCATTTGCAACGACAACGTCGATTGGCAAGAATAAATTCACGCCTTTTTCTTTTGCTTTATCGATAAATGATTTGGCTAAATCAATTTTGTCTTCCTCAAGCAAAGATTTTCCAATCTCATTGCCTTGTGCTTTAGAAAATGTATAAGATAAGCCTCCACCGATAATAAGGTTGTCCACTTTATCCAATAAATGATCAATTACACCGATTTTATCTTTTACTTTTGCTCCACCAATAATGGCTGTAAATGGTCGGTCGGGTTCAAATAATGCTTTACCCAGAACGTCCAATTCTTTTTCCATCAATAAGCCGGAAACTGCAGGAATATGTTTTGCAATACCTTCTGTAGAAGCATGAGCGCGATGAGCAGCTCCAAAAGCATCGTTTACAAACACATCTGCCAGCTTCGCAAATTGCTCAGCCAATTCTGGATCATTTTTTTCTTCGCCTTTATGGAATCGGACATTTTCAAGCAACACAATGTCTCCGTCTTCCATTTCGGCAATTGCTTCTTCAACTGACGTGCCGACTGACTCGTCCAGTTTTAGAACAGGTTTATGTAATAGCTCACTTAAATGTTTACCAACTTCAGTCAAGCGTAACTCTTCAGTGACTTCTCCTTTTGGACGACCCATATGACTCGCCAAAATTACTTTCGCACCCTTTTCCATCAATTGTTGAATCGTTGGAAGTGCTGCACGTATACGTGTATCATCAGTAATTTTGCCAGCTTCCATCGGGACGTTAAAATCCACCCGGCAAAATACGCGTTTTCCATTTAAATCCAGTTGTTGCATTGTCTGTTTTTGTTTCATGAAGAATCTCCTCCTCCAAAAATTAAAAAAATAAGGAACGGAGGGTACCTCCGTTCCTTTTACCCTACTTTATTATAGAGGTTAATGACAATATTCGCTACTTTAGCTCAAGAGCTTAAACGTCTTATAAACCTTTGCTAGCCATGTGTAATGCAAGGTCGATACAACGAGTAGAGTAACCAGTTTCGTTGTCATACCAAGACAATACTTTTACCATATTTTTCTCAAGAACCATTGTAGACAATCCATCAACTGTTGATGAAGCTGCATTGCCGTTATAGTCACGAGATACTAATGGCAAGTCATTGTATTCCAAGAAACCATTTAATTCGTTATCAGCTGCTGATTTTAATGCAGCATTAACTTCTTCTGTTGTAACGTCTTTATCAAGTTCAACTACTAAATCGACTAAAGATACGTTTGGTGTTGGTACGCGAACTGCCATACCATCTAACTTGCCTTTTAATTCAGGAAGAACTAATGATACTGCTGCTGCTGCACCAGTTGAAGTTGGAATCATTGATTCAGCTGCTGCACGTGCACGGCGGTAATCTTCATGTGGTAAATCCAAAATACGTTGGTCATTTGTATATGAATGAATTGTTGTCATCATTCCACGTTTAATGCCAAAGCTTTCATGAAGTACTTTTGCAACTGGAGCTAAGCTGTTTGTCGTACATGATGCATTAGAAACAACATTATCAGTCTCTGCATTGTAAGACTCATGATTAACACCCATAACGAATGTTGGCATATTCCCTTTACCTGGAGAAGAAACGATTACTTTTTTCGCACCAGCTTCGATATGTTTGCCGGCAGTCTTTTCATCACGGAAGATACCTGTTGATTCTACTACGATATCGATTTCAAGCTCTTTCCAAGGTAATACTGAAGGATCTTTTTCAGCGTATACACGTACTTGTTTGCCATTAACGATTAAGTATTCACCTTCAGAAGAAACATCAGCATCAAAAACGCCGTGAATTGAATCGTATTTCAATAAATGCGCCAACATGGCTGCATCTGTTAAGTCGTTAATTGCTACTACTTCCACTCCGTCACGTTGTAATGCTTCGCGGAATACCACACGTCCAATACGTCCAAATCCGTTAATCGCTAATTTTAAAGTCATTTAAAGTTCCTCCTAGTTTTCATTACTCATAAGTTGAGTTAAATTTTTCGCTGCACCTTCATCCGTAATCAAAACGGTCTGATGAGGTGCGTGTTTTAAATATGAAAGCATGGCAGAAGCTTTAGATGCTCCACCTGCTACTGCTAGTAAATGCTTCACTTGATTCAGTTGTTTTAATTGTATTCCCACCGTACGAATCCGATGGACGGCTTTGCCTTGTTCGTTGAAATAGTATCCAAACGCTTCTCCCACAGCCTGTTTCTCTGAAATAATATCCAGTTCCTCAAGACTCGAGTTTCGTCTTTTGGCCATTTCTTTTGCATCCCCAATTCCATGAATGACAATGTTTGTGTGATCATATAAGTCCATCATTTCTTTAATGACAGGCTCTTTTATCATGGTCTTATATGCGGTTTCGCTTAAATGATCAGGTAAATATAGTGTTCTGGAAGTACCGCTTGCTTGCGCGGCAAATGCAGATGCAATATGATTCGCTTGCAGTTCCACATTTTCCCCGATTCCACCACGGGCTGCTACAAACACTAGATTTTTAGGCTTGATATGCACCGACAAGTGATTCGTAATGGCCGCAATTGTACTTCCACCTGTTACAGCGACAGTGTCTCGCTCTTTCGACAATTGCTCCAGTTGCTTTGCAGCTTCTTGACCAATCAATGACTTTGCTTGACTTTCTTTTTCGCTGTCTCCAGGCACGATAATCACGCGACTTAACTTGAAATTCTTCTCAAGTTGTTTTTCCAGTTCACTTAAACCAGACCACTCGTGAACTAAATTTTTCAAGCTATCTAAAACATCATTACCTTCTTGTGTAATTTCCATTCCATTTGCAAGCACATGTATTAATCCTTGTGCCCGTAAAATGTCTAGCTCTCTTCTAGTCTCCCGTTCGGTTAAATGAACGATTTCGCTGAGGGCTCTGCGACCAATTCCGGCTGTTAACTGGATGGTCATCAATACTCGATATCTTTTCTGGAGAAGCGCAGTCATTTCCGGCAACAATTTTTGTTGTGCTCCTAGTAATTGATCCATTGCATTCTCCTTCTGAAAAGTGGTTGGACGTTTTTTGTCCCACTATATCTTTTTATGTCCCACCTCAATAGTTAATATACTCCTTTTCTTAAAAAAGAGCAAATAAAAAAGTCGTTTACGATGTAAACGACTCTAATAATGTCGGATAATCAACCCGACCTTCCTGAATAACTACTCCTTCACGTTCTATTACAGGAATACGAAGTAAGAATTTTTCATGGATGTCATCATTGTCCTCAATATTGATTTCTTCAATATGTAATACCACATCTTCTTTGACGAGTTCCAGCATCAGTCGTGCATCCTCGCATAAAGAACAATTCGGTCTCGTATAAAATTGTACTTTCATCATACAGCTTCCTTTCGCAACTTTATTATGATTCCGTCCCTATTATTTAAAATTGTACTTTACATTACACAATAAAAAAACAAGTGACTACACTGAGCCACTTGTTTTTTATTAAAATCCGCGACCTGCGCCGCCTCCGCCGGAAGATCCTCCGCCTCCGCCACGGAAACCGCCGCCGCCTCCGCCTCCAAAACCACCACCGAAGGATCCTGGTCCAAAAATCATTGGGAAACCTCCACGGCGCTCACGTGAACCTGGTCCCATACCGCCTCCGCCACGACCTTTAAAGATTGTGTAAAGCACGATGGCAATGATGATAATAGTGATGAATGACATGGAGCCACCGCCACCACTTCCCTGATTAGCCATTTCCGGCTCCACAGCTTCTCCATTCCACCCATATTCCGTAGCAATTTCTTGATAAAAGACTTTCATTGTATTAAGAATCGCCTGATCAGCTTGATCATTTTTCATATAAGGAACGGTAAATTCATCTAATATGCGTCCCACTTTTCCATCGGGAAGGGCTCCTTCAAGTCCATAGCCTACTTCAACCCACATGTCCCTTTCACCCATATCAATTACCAACAAGACACCATTGTTTTTTTCGGCATCTCCTAACTGATATTCACGGAAGGCTTGGTTCGCAAAACTTTGAATGTCTGTCCCGTCCGTGGAATTAACCGTCAAAACGGCAATCTGAGCACCCGTTGCATCATCCAACCGCCTAGCCATTTCGTTGATTTCAGCTTTCTGATTTTCATTCAGTAACCCCGCAAAGTCTTGCGTATAAATGTCACCAACAGGTTTTGGAATTGTTGCCGCCTGAATCATTGGCGCAAACGTCAACAGAAAAAGAAGCGCCGTTCCTACGAAAAGCGCAGCTTTTTTCATCACTCGCCATCTCCTCCGAAATCGACTTTAGGTGCCTCTTCCGCGCCTGCTTCAGCTTTAAAGTATTCTTTTTCGTCAAAGCCGAAAATTCCTGCTATTAGCGCACCCGGGAAACGTTTCACTTTACGGTTGTAATCAGAAACTGCGTTGTTGTAATCCTGACGTGCCACAGACAAACGGTTTTCTGTACCAGCCAACTCATCCATCAACTGACGGAAGTTCGCATCGGATTTTAATTCAGGATAATTCTCCACAACAACCAGTAATCGGCTTAATGCACCCGATAACTCATCATTCGCTGCCGCCTGATCTTCTGGAGATCCTGCACCTGCCAAGCGAGCACGTGCTTCGGTCACACTGTCAATAACGTCCTTCTCCTGCTTGGCAAACCCTTTAACTGTTTCCACTAAATTTGGAATCAAGTCAATACGACGTTGCAGCTGATTTTCTACTTGCGCATAGGCTTGGTCCACATTCTCTTCACCGTTTACAAACCCGTTATAACTAGGAATTAACATAAGAGCCAAAACAACAATAATAATACCCACAATAATAATTGGGCCTAAACCTTTTTTCATCATCTTCACCTCTTGGATAGTATAGTCAATATCTACCTTCTTTAGAGATGATTAAAACATTTTAGTCTCTACTAGTAGTGATTCCTTCGTCAGCTGCGAATTTTCCTACGTCGGGTTCAATTTTTCCTACGTGGACTCGCTTTTTTCCTACGTCACCCTCAATTTTTCCTACGTGAACCCTTTTTTAATACAACAAAAAAACTACAGTGACTAAACCAGTCACTGTAGCTTTGTTTTTTATGCTTTTTTCAATTCACTGCGAGAAATAATGTGATCTACTAAACCATATTCTTTAGCACGTTCAGCTGTCATAAAGTTATCGCGATCTGTATCCTTTGCAATGACTTCAATCGGTTGACCTGTACGTTCCGCCAAGATACCGTTTAATTTTTCACGCAAGAATAAAATACGTTTTGCAGCGATTTCAATTTCAGTCGCTTGACCTTGTGCTCCACCAAGTGGTTGGTGAATCATAACTTCTGCATTTGGTAATGAATATCGTTTGCCTTTAGTTCCTGCCGCTAGTAAGAATGCGCCCATTGAAGCTGCCATCCCGATACAAATTGTTTGTACGTCAGGTTTGATGAATTGCATTGTGTCAAAAATCGCCATACCCGCAGTAATACTTCCGCCTGGGCTGTTGATATAAATTGAAATATCTTTTTCTGGATCTTCAGCTTCTAGGAAAAGTAATTGTGCAACAATGGAGTTTGCAACATTATCATCAATGCCGCTTCCAAGCATAATCACGCGGTCTTTTAATAAACGTGAGTAAATGTCATAAGCGCGCTCTCCGCGGCTTGTTTGTTCAATAACTGTAGGAATTAAATTCATTGAAATTGCCCCCTTCAAGCTTTTATAATTTTCGTACATCCCGAGTATCATCTGTTGTACTCGGTTGTTCCTTTATCATATACAAGTTGGTCAAGGAAGGTCAAATATTATGCATAAAAAAGTACAGTTGAATTGTTTTCCTTCTCTTTGTATAATAGGTAAGTCGCCTGCCCTCGTGGTGCAATGGATAACACGTAAGATTCCGGTTCTTGAGATGGGGGTTCGATTCCCTCCGAGGGCGTCAAAAATAAGCCGCACCATACGTTTTCTATACGTATGGTGCGGTTTTTTTATATTAACTCAGGCAATTGTTCACATTAAGATTGGAATTCTGCCTTATGAATGGTGTTCATGTGGCCACTAACCACCATTGTTACAACTTTTTATTTACTTTACTGAATAAGAATCTTCACCAAATCATGATCTGAAATTTAACCGTTTTAACATAATTGCGGTTAATCCAATTGCTTCGGATTCTGTCAGCAATCCATCCTCAGCCTTTTTCTCCCAATGATCGGATTCAATTATTCCCTATTCTTCACACGCCTTGACCAACAAAGCCTTGTAAGAGAAACTGGGATTTAAAAATTCCCACAAAAAAAACCTTCGACCGATGTCGGAGGCTTTGTAAATTATTCTTCTTTTTGAATCATGGCGATTAGTCCTTCAACCGCTTTTTCTTCATCTGATCCTTCAGCACTGATTGTAACTGATGATCCTTTGCTGATGGCCAAGCTCATAATGCCCATGATACTTTTTGCATTAACTTTTTTATCGTCTTTTTGCAAATATACATCTGCTTGGTAGCGATTTGCTTCTTGCACAAAAAGAGCAGCTTGTCTTGCCTGCAATCCAGATTTTAATTCCACTAGCACTTGATTTTCCGTCATTCGTTCTTGCCCCCTAAACATTGTGCGTTCATGTATTGTTTTTTATGTTAGCTGAAATGAGCCATTCTCACAACTATCTTTTCACTTTATCGAACGCTACTCCACCACGAAGTCCATCAGCGATTTCATCAAGCTTACGCAATCTGTGATTTATGCCTGATTTACTAATTGTCCCCGCAGAGACCATTTCGCCTAACTCTTTCAAAGTCACATCTGTATACTCTACGCGTAACCGGGCTACTTCCCGCAACTTTTCAGGCAATTGGTCAATTCCGATAACATTATCTATATAACGAATATTTTCCACTTGTCTTATAGATGCACCAATCGTTTTGTTAAGATTGGCTGTTTCACAATTAACGAGGCGATTTACGCTATTTCTCATATCACGGATGATGCGAACGTCTTCAAATTTCAACAATGCGTGGTGAGCACCTGTAATACTTAAGAAATCTGAGATTTTTTCAGCTTCCTTCAAATAGGTTACAAAGCCCTTTTTACGTTCAATCGTTTTGGCATTTAATCCAAAACCATTCATTAAATCGACAAGCGCATCACTATGGTCTTTATATAGAGAATACACTTCCAAATGGTAAGCAGATGTTTCAGGATTGTTTACTGATCCACCTGCTAGGAATGCCCCTCGCAAATACGCACGCTTACAACAATTTTTTTTGACCAGGTCAGCCGAGATTGTATGATTGAACTGAAAATCTTCTGTAATGATCTTCAGATTTTCTAGCAAAGCTTTTGCCCCATCACGGACGCGACAAATATATACATTGTTCTTTTTTAATCGCATTTTTTTTCGTACCAATAGTTCTACTTGGTACGGATATAATTCTTTCATTAACGTATACAGACGTCTTGCAATTGCTGCGTTCTCTGTCTGTACATCCAAACTCAAACTTCGGTTAGCAAATGAAAGTGCACCATTCATGCGGATTAGTGCAGAAAGTTCTGCTTTCGCGCAACAAGGCGTTATGTCAGCTTGCGTCATTTCTTTTTTCGTTTCAGATGCAAATGACATAGGTATTTCCCCCTTTCGAGCGAAAGTTAGATAAATGTTTGCTTGATTGCATTTTCCTTATCTTCCGCATAATGGACCAACCATTCGGCAACTTTAGTTGCTTCATGGCGAATGGCTCCATCCTGAATGGTCGCTATATCTTTTTTGACCACTGTTATTCCTAATTGATTTAATCGTGATTCATCATAACTCACCGGCATGGACTGTTCTTGTTCATAAATTTTTTGAACGGATAAAGGAACTTCATCCGTATTCAATAATATCGTTTGGATAAAAGGAGCTCCCATATGCAACATCAACGCTCGGACATGATCAGCCGCTGAATAATCCATCGTCTCTCCTGCCTGTGTCATTAAGTTGCAAATGTATACGTTTGGTGCCTTCGATTGTAGTATCGCTTTTTGAATTCCTTGAACCAATAAATTGGGCAAAATACTAGTATATAAACTTCCAGGTCCAAATACGAGTAAATCAGCTTTTCTGATAGCTTTTATCGTATCAGGAAGAGGTTCCACATCGTTAGGTGTCAAAAAGACACGATGGATTCGTTGATTATATGTTGGAATTTTAGATTCCCCTGTAACAATGGTACCATCGTCCAGTTCTGCATGAAGTGTGATGGTCTGATTCGCGGCTGGCAACACGGTGCCATGAACATTAAGTACGCGACTCATTTCCCGAATCGCATGTGAGAAGTCTCCAGTTATATCTGTCAACGCCGTTAACATTAAATTCCCAAGGGAATGTCCACCCAAATCATCAGATTGACTAAATCGATATTGGAACATTTCTTCAACTAAAGGCTCGACATCTGATAATGCAGCCATTACTTTACGAATATCTCCCGGAGGTGGAATATCATAATCGTCGCGGAGACGACCTGAGCTCCCTCCGTCATCTGCAACCGTAACAATTGCAGTGATATCGACCGGGAATTTCTTTAATCCCCGCAGTAACGTGGACAGACCCGTTCCCCCGCCGATTATGACGATTCGCTTCCGACGTTTGGAACGTGCCATTCCATCAGCCCTTTCTATGTTTAATATCGCGATGCGTTATTACAGTTTGATAGTCTTGTTGGAACAAGTTTGCATAGTACTCCGTAAGAGTTACGGATCGGTGTTGCCCGCCAGTACAACCAAATGCGATGACAAGCTGGCGTTTTCCTTCTCGTTTATATTGAGGAATCATATAAGTCAGTAAATCAGTCAGTTTTTCTATTAACATTTGGGTTTCTGGCCATTTCAACACATAACCCGATACATCAGAATCCAAGCCGGTTTTCGGACGTAATTCTTCTATATAATAAGGGTTCGGCAGGAATCGTACATCAAACACCAAATCCGCATCAATCGGCAAGCCATGTTTGAAACCAAATGACATGACGTTTACGGTAAATGTAGAAATTCCTTTTGCAGAAAACTCTTCTTGTATTTTTTCACGAAGATCTTTCGGTTTCAGGGTTGAGGTGTTGTAAATGAATTGTGCACGGCCTTTCAGCTCTGACAGTAACAAACGTTCTTTTGCGATTCCTTCCAAAGGCAAGCCTTCAGGAGCAAGCGGATGTGAACGGCGTGTTTCTTTGTAGCGTCTGACCAATGTCTCATCGTCGGCTTCCAAGAAAAGAATTTTAGGTGTACTCAAATTCCCTTTCGCCATTTCGTCCAGTGCACCAATCAATGAATCGAATAAATCTCCGCCACGCATATCCATCACCGCGGCAATACGATTCATGTCTTTTCCGGATTCCTTCATTAATTTTAAAAACGTCATTAATAGAGCTGGTGGCAAGTTATCAATACAGAAAAACCCTAGATCCTCGAAACTTTGAATGGCTACTGTTTTACCCGCGCCAGACATACCGGTAATGATGACAAATTCCGAATCTTGAGTTTGTTGTGATTCCATCATTGCTTCTCTCCCTCATATGACGCTTGTATATCTTCTTTAATTAAATCAAAATTATGGGTGTAAACAAAGGTACCGTATTGAACCCCTTTTCCTGAAACAGCAAATTGGAGATTCGTCCGATCTCCTTCCGCCATCGGCAAATGTGCCAAGGCTTCCACTGGATGCCACTCCAAAATTCCTTCTTTTGTTACTTCAAACGGAATTCCTTCTAAGTCATTCGAGACAAATGTAAAGAGCATCCATTCATTTTCCATATCCGAATGTTCGTCATGAACGACCATCGTATAAACACCTTTTAGATGAGGTTCGACAGGAACAGTATTGGTTTCTTCTTTAAATTCACGGATGGCCGCACTATAAATAGACTCTCCTGGTTCCATTTTCCCGCCAGGTGCGACGTACCAATTTCTACGTGGTTTTTTCAATAAAAGCACTTGATGATTTTTCAAAACAATTAAGTTTGCTATACGTTGCACATTCGACACTCCACATCCAAATAAACTCACTTATTCTATTATACAACTTTGAACGTGGGCATATCAAAAAGTATGCAAAAAAAGAAACACTGAAAGCTTGATTTAAGTGATTGAATTGACAATGTTGCTTGTTCTAATCGAGGTGTATGTCGAGTCGAGATTGACTTCCATTCAGTCGAATTGAGTTTTATCCATTCAGGGTTAATTTGCGTCCGGTTAGGGACACTTTCTGCCCCGATACTCACTCCACTTCGCCATTTAATTCGAAACGATAAAAAAGAGGCTGCTTCTTCGATTTGCACCGAAAAAGCAGCCTTTCAAAATGTTGCTATAAAAAGGGGGTCAATTTACTAACTTCACTATACTCCTTTATTGTTGCAAGGGTATTACAAGTGGATTAAAGAATGATTAAAAATTAAGCCTTCATGCTTATTTTTTCATGTAATTCTTCAATATAATGCTGAGCAGCTTGAGCAGCGATGCTTCCATCTCCTGTAGCCGTTACAATTTGACGCAATGTTTTTTCACGTACATCTCCGGCAGCAAAGATTCCCGGGATGCTTGTTTCCATTTTTTCATTCGTTAAAATATAGCCTGTTTCGTTCAGGATACCTAACTGAGCAAATGGTTTTGTTAATGGAAGCATTCCAATATAAATAAATACACCGTTTGCTTTAAATTCTTGTTCTGAATCATCTACTGTGGATGCCAATGTCACACTTCCGACTTTGCCATTTTCATCGTTAATTGATTTTACAGTATGGTTCCAGATGAAATCGATTTTTTCATTTGCGAACGCACGATCTTGAAGGATTTTTTGTGCACGAAGTTCGTCACGACGATGAACAATCGTTACTTTGCTAGCAAAACGAGTCAAATATACGCCTTCTTCAACAGCTGAATCTCCGCCACCTACAACGACTAATTCTTTATTTTTAAAGAACGCGCCATCACAGACTGCACAGTAACTTACCCCACGTCCACCAAGTTCAGTTTCGCCTGGAATACCCATTTTCTTATATTCAGCACCAGTTGTGATGATAATTGAACGAGCTTTATATACTTTTCCACCAGCCTTGACGGTTTTGAATTCTTCTCCATCAATGATTTCCTGTACATCCCCGTATGCGTATTCCGCACCGAATTTTTTAGCGTGATCAAACATTTTCGTTGAAAGTTCAGGTCCTAAAATATGTTCGAAACCTGGATAGTTTTCAACTTCCTCTGTATTCGCCATTTGGCCACCTGGAATCCCTCGTTCAAGCATTAAAGTCGATAAATTTCCACGGGATGTGTATACAGCTGCTGTCATACCTGCAGGTCCTGCCCCAATAATCAAAACATCATAAATTTTTTCTTCAGTCATTTAAAAAAACCTCCTAAACCCATTGTTCTCTCACAAATCGTATAAGATTCATGCATGTCGTTCAACTTTTTTGCCTAAGCATCAAAGAGTGGTAAAAATTGAATCAGTTCATTTACATATTTCGTTATGGTTGGCGTCGTTATCTCATAGCGTTCCGCGAGTGCTTTTTTGGTTACGCCTTGTGAACGTGATGATTGGAACATATAATCCGCAGCTGCTGCTAAAGCCTTAGGATTTTTAAAGGCATACCCTTTATCAATCCCACGTTCAATTAACACAAACCACATTTGAAAAAGGAATGATCCATCAATTGTTAAGGGATAATTTTTGCGATACAACACTTCTGTTGCTTCAACCGCTCGCAAAAAGGAGCGTTCAGCAATTTGGCTTGCTTCAAATTCATGTCCGAGAGCATGGGCCAACAACCATTTTTCCATTGTAGAATACGTTTCTACATTTACCCATTCCGGATGAGCGATGATTTCTTGTTTATGTGCAGTTTTTCCTAGCAAAAACAAACCAAACATTCGCTCACTGCGATACGCGTTTTCAAGCTTTTCTACTATAAAATCACGATTGTGCTCCATGCCATCTAACGAATCGCCTTCTTTTTGGTCAGCCCAAGGTTCAAGGCCTTCTTTTTCAGGATCGATTTGAATTAGTTGCTTCCAGTATTGGCGTGCTTCATTTTCATGTCCCGAAAAATAAGCGGAATGTGATAACCAGAAATAAAAGCCTGGGTCGCCTTCATAGCCTCGTTTTTGAAGAGAACGCAACCATTTATATGCCTCTTCATACTTACCAACCAATGCAAAAGTTGCACCGAGCTTGTAGCGATGTTCCAGCATATAAGGTTGAATTTTGACGAGTAAATTTAATAGATATGAGAGTTCCTGCTCATTTTTTTCGTAATAATGCACCACTGCCAAATTACACAATGCATGTAAATTACCTGTGTTTTCTTCCAGTACTTTGTGCAATAAAGCTTTTGCCTGATCGACTTCACCGATATAGAAATAAGCAAGGGCTAAGTTATTGTAAGCTGCCCAGAAATCCGGATTTTCTTCAATCAGATTCTCCAAAACTTCGATTGCCTGTTCAAAGTTTCCTTGTTCCATCATTCGTCTGGCTTTTTCTTGTACGATTAAGATTTCACTTCCGAAATTATCATCTTCAAATAATGGCCAATCTTCTTGTTCAGAGAAATCAATGATTTCCATCGCTTCCTCAGCGTATGCTCCCGTCATGTCCAATTCTATATACTTTTTGGCGAATTTGCGGGCATCAGAAAGAAAACCGAGGTGAGCGTTCACTTCTGCTAAGAAGAAAACAACTTCAGTTTCATTTGGGTCAAGACTGTGTGCACTTTGCAATAACTCCAGAGCATGGTCGTATTTTTCTACTTCCATTTCTACAATTGCGTATTGCATTAAAATAAGCGGATCATCTGGACTCAGTTCCGCTGCACGTCTCAAATATTTATGCGCTTTTTCAAAGTGCTCCCGATTTAGAGCTACTAACGCTTTTTGATAATAATATTCGCCTGTAGGAAGGAACGAGACGATGTTTTCATTCGCGTGTTGTTTGTGTTTTTTCTTCAATTAATGCCTCCGAAAAAATAAAAAGGAACGCAATAGGTCCCTTTTCAGTATCTCTCTATTATAGCACACAGGCTTATGATTTACTCTCATGTCGTTTCTGTAAAACTTCCAACACATCATACAAATTTACTTTTTGTTCTTGAAGCAGTACCAACAAGTGATACAGCAAGTCAGCGGCTTCCCATTGCAACTCTTCAGCGTCACGGTTTTTTGCGGCAATCACCACTTCAGTCGCTTCTTCTCCGATTTTCTTGCCAATCTTGTCTACGCCTTTTTCAAATAAGTAGGTTGTATATGCACCTTCTGGCATTGATTTTTCACGCTGTTGAATGACTTCAACCAAATCTGAAAGAATCCCGAAACTGCCTACAGTCTCTGAAGGAGCAACGATTACCTTATGAAAACAAGTGTCTTTGCCAGTATGGCATGCAGGTCCTTTCGGCAACACTTCCACAACTAGTGCATCGGAATCACAATCGGTTCGGATTGCCACAACTTGTTGAGTGTTTCCACTTGTTGCGCCTTTATGCCACAGTTCTCGTCTAGAACGGCTATAAAACCATGTTTCTTTTGTTTCAATGGTTTTCTCCAAAGATTGTCGGTTCATATATGCGACCGTCAGCACTTCTTTTGTTTGTGCATGTTGGACGACAACGGGTATCAGTCCCTGTGCATCAAATTGAATGGGTTCCATTTCGTTTTTTGTCATCTAACTGACACTCCTTTCTCTCGCAAAACACTTTTCACTTCTTTGACACTGGTCTCTTTGTAATGAAAGATAGAAGCTGCCAGTGCTGCATCTACATCTACTTCATTAAATACGTCATAAAAATGTTGAGCATTCCCTGCCCCGCCACTCGCGATTACAGGAACATTTACTGCTTCGCGTACCGCTTTCGTTAATTCAAGATCAAAACCACTTTTTTCTCCATCTTTGTTCATAGAAGTAAGGAGGATTTCTCCTGCCCCCAAGCGTGTGGCTTCTTGTGCCCATTTTACCGCTGTCCACACTGTGACACGTCGGCCCCCGTGAGTATAGACCAACCATGTTCCGTCTTCCTCAGACCATTTCGCATCAATTGCAACGACAATGCATTGTGAACCAAAATAAGCAGCACCTTCAGCTATCAACTCAGGTCGTTCAATAGCGGATGTATTTACCGATACTTTATCTGCACCGGCACGTAGCATGTTTTTCATATCATCGAGCGTTCGGATACCGCCTCCCACAGTAAAGGGAATGGCCAGTTCGACAGCAGTCTGTCGCACTACATCAATCATCGTTTCTTTCCCTTCATGCGATGCTGATATATCCAAAAACACTAATTCGTCTGCTCCTTGCTCATCATAAAATTTAGCAAGTTCCACAGGATCCCCCGCATCACGCAGTGACACGAACTGAACCCCTTTGACAACCCGTCCTTCTTTGACATCTAAACACGGAATAATTCGTTTTGTTAACATGAAGCCACCTCACGCAATGCTTGCGGTAATGTAAAACGATTTTCATAAAGTGCTTTACCGATAATCACGCCACCAATTTTAGTCTCGGCTGCCGCTAGTGCTACTTGCTTCACGTCCGATAGTGAACTAATACCGCCTGAAACAATCACTTCTGCACCTGTTGCTTCGGCAAGGAGTTCATTGGCTAAAATATTAGGACCATTTAGTGTTCCGTCCGTAGCTATATCTGTGAAAATAAAGGTTTTTGCACCATTACTTGCAAAGTATTGCCCTACTTCAATAGCAGATTTTGATGAGGTTTCCAACCATCCGTGTGTTGCCACCATGCCATCTTTGGCATCAAGTCCAATAACAATTTTATCCGCACCGAACTTCTTAATCAACGAGACCGCAAGCTCCGGGTGCTGTATAGCTAAGCTACCGATGATAACGCGTGCCACACCATTATCCAGATAATATTTCACATCATCTTCCGAGCGGATTCCTCCGCCTATTTGCACATTCACACCAAGCTCTGTTGCTGCACGTATTACATCCTGGTCGTGAATTCGTTTTCCGTCTTTTGCCCCATCCAAGTCGACCATGTGAATCCATCTTGCCCCTTGGCTTGCAAACGTTTTGGCCATTTCAAAAGGAGATTCCCCATAAACTGTCTCTTGATTATAATCACCTTTAAATAAGCGTACACATTTGCCTCCACGCATATCAATTGCTGGATATAATTCAATCACTGACATTTTTGGCCACTCCTCTCATTTACTTGCCCGACCCATTTGGCCAACAAGTACTTCCCGAAAGGTCCTGACTTTTCAGGGTGAAATTGCATACCTGTAATGGAACCTTTCTGAACCAGACCTGGTACAAATTGACCTGCATATGTACTGCTTGCCACCACTTCTTTTTGGAGCGTTTTTTGTGCCAAATATGAATGAACAAAGTACACATGCGTTGAATCTTCTTTATCAAGATCCTGTAACCAAGTAGGTTGATGCGTAAAAGATAAGGGATTCCAGCCCATATGAGGAATTCGAATCCGATTTTGTTGTGCATCCAGTTCTTCAAATTTTTGAATATGACCAGTTAATATGCCGAGACCTTCTGTCCGTCCGTTTTCCATACTGTCTTCATAAAGAAGTTGCATACCCAGACAGATCCCGAGCAAAGGTTTGTTATTTTTTTCGATTTGTTTAATATACAGATCCATTCCTGACTCGCGCAGACGATTCATGGCATCTGGAAAAGCTCCGACACCAGGCAATACATATCCATCCATTTGATCTAATATGTTTGAATCTGAGGTTATGGACACTTCACACCCCAGTCGAAGTAGTGCTTGCTCAACGCTATATAAATTGCCCATTCCGTAATCGATTACACCAATTTTCATGTCAATAACCCTTTCGTTGATGGCACTCCTTTGACACGCGGATCGATTGTGACCGCTTCATCCAGTGCTCTTGCTAATGCTTTGAATATGGCTTCAATCATGTGGTGGGTATTGTGTCCATAGTGTAAGATCACGTGAACATTCATCCGTGCTTCAAGAGCGAATTTCCATAAAAACTCATGGACAAGTTCCGTATCGAAATTGCCTACTTTTTCTTTAGGAAATGTCGCTCTGAACTCAAGGTGTGGACGGTTTGAACAATCCACAATCACTTGCGCCAGTGCATCATCCATGGGCACAAAAGCATTACCGTATCTTCGTATTCCTTTTTTGTCACCTAACGCTTCTTTGACAACTTGCCCGAGTACAATCCCTATATCTTCCGTTGTATGATGATCATCAATATGTGTGTCACCAGAGGCTTGAATGGTCGCATTAAAGAATCCATGTTTCACAAATAAATCAAGCATATGATCCATAAAAGGGACACCCGTATCAATAGTCGCTTGCCCTTCTCCATCCAGTTGCATCGCGACTTTCACTTGTGTTTCTTTCGTTTTTCTATTTATTGTTGCTTCGCGTGTCATGATTGATTCATCCCCTTTGTCCAGCCTCTTGATTCTACAGCTCTAGCATGGGCTTCTAACCCTTCCATTCTTGCCAGTCGTGCCACTTTGGCTGCATGTTGTTGCCATGTTTCTTCCGTATAATAAATGATGCTTGTCTTTTTGATGAAATCATCCACTGATAACGGGCTTGAGAATCGTGCAGTGCTGTTTGTGGGCAATACATGATTGGTCCCGGCAAAGTAATCCCCGATTGGTTCAGAACTGTAGCGACCGATAAAAATCGCCCCCGCATGTCTAACTTGTTGTGCAACTTCATGAGGATTGATCGTCATGATTTCCAAATGCTCTGGTGCCAATTTATTTACAGCTTCAATGATGTTCACCATTGTTTCTGCAACATAAATTTTGCCGAACTTTTCAACAGCTGCCCGTGCAATCTTTTCACGTGGGAGCATACGCAATTGTTTTTCCACTTCCTGCATAACTTCCTGTGCGAATGTATCGACCGTCGTTAGTAAAATAGGACACGCCATCGGATCATGTTCTGCCTGAGACAATAAATCGGCCGCTACTTCGTCTGCATAGGCTGTATCGTCTGCGATAATGGCGATTTCACTCGGCCCGGCAATCATATCGATTGCCACTTCACCAAACACTTCCCTTTTGGCCAATGCCACAAACACATTCCCTGGACCTGTTATTTTGTCAACAGGTGCAATGGACTCGGTACCATATGCAAGAGCGGCAATTGCTTGTGCCCCACCTACTTTATAAATTTCTTCAATACCTAAAATTGAAGCTGCGACCAATACTGCGTCTGGCAATGCGCCTTTTTCGTTAGGAGGAGAGACAATGACAATTCGTTCTACACCAGCTACTTGAGCCGGAATAACATTCATTAATACAGACGATGGATATGCAGCAGAGCCACCCGGCACATATAAACCAACTGCATCCAATGGACTTACTCGCTGTCCGATAAATGAGCCATTTTTTACATCAACTTCATAAGATGACCGTTTTTGCATTTCATGAAATTGGCGGATATTTTTTGCCGCTTCTTCCAAGTCATTTTTAAGTTCATCATCAAAATCGGCGAGTGCCAGTTGGATTTCGTCATTCGAAACACGAAAGTCGCTCAGTTTAATTCCGTCCCATTTTTCGCTGTATTCAGCAACTGCCTGATCACCACGTTTTTTGACATCGGCCAATACCATTTTCACGGTGTTTAATTGTTCCGCATTGCCCATTTCCAACGGTCGTTTTAATGAAATATCTTTTGTTAAAGAAACGATTTGCATATCTAAATCCTCCTTACTCCATTGACTCTTTTAGTCGTTTCACCATATCGCGAATGCGTTCGCTTTTCAGTCGGTAACTGACGGGATTAGCAATTAATCTCGATGTAACATCCACAATGCGTTCGTATTCAACCAGTCCATTTTCTTTCAATGTCCGGCCAGAAGATACGATATCGACAATTCGATCTGCTAGTCCAATCATTGGTGCCAATTCGATTGAACCATTTAATCCGATTATTTCAACTTGCTCCCCTTTTTCTTTGTAAAAAGCCGAAGCAATTTCAGGATATTTAGTTGCCACACGTGGTGCAATCTCATTCATGACTGTATTCGGCAATCCTGCAGTTGCGATATAGCATTGGCTGATTTTTAAATCCAGCAACTCATGAACACTACGTTTTTGCTCAAGTAATACATCTTTACCCGCTATCCCTATATCTGCAACCCCATGTTCAACATAAACTGGTACGTCCATCGGTTTTGCAAGAATAAATCGGATTTTTTCACTTGGAGCTTCGACAATGAGCTTCCTTGATTCTTCAAAGTCTTCCGGTAACTGAAAACCCGCTTTTTGAAGTAACACATATGCTTCTTCAAAAATGCGACCTTTCGGCATCGCAATTGTCAGTTCACTCATTATGTCCATCTCCTTCTGTTAACCACACCACGTCTGTAAAGTTATCCTGATAAGCCTGTCTATCTTCCACACCATTTACATATTGAATGGTTGTGCGAATTCCTTGTTTTCTCTTTTCATTTGCCGCATTGACCGCTTTCAAATAATTAGCTTCATCAAAAAATAGTAATGCGTGTGGCTCACGAACGGTCGAAGTTGTCATCACTTCAAGTAGTCGATCCACTCTCAAACCAAACCCTGTTGCGCCGACATTACAATTGAATTCCTGCAACAAACCATCGTAACGACCTCCATTACCAATAGCAAAACCTGACCCACTCGCAAAAACTTCAAACAACATCCCTGTGTAATAACTCATCTCACTGGTAAGTGTCAAATCGTATGTAACCAATTTTGAAAGGCCAGCATTTTCAAGCAATACAGACAAGTCACTAAGATACGTAAACATATTTACTTGCTGCATATCTGATTCGTCGATGAAAGGACGCAATGATGCAATGGTTGGAACATTGGAAGCATGTTCAATAAATTCAATAAAGCGATGTTCTTCTTCTCTCGCTAACCCATACGATTTTACTGCTTCTTCAAATCCAACCATGTTCTTTTCCACAAGTAATGTGCGTAGTTCTTTCACTTGTTCCTTTGATTGAGTTAGTTGTGTCAAAATAGATTGCAATAACCCAGCATGGCCAACCGTCAAATGGTATTCACCTATTCCTAGTTCCTGAACGAAATCGGAAGCAGTGATAATCATTTCTGCATCAGCAAATACTGAAGAATCCCCAATTAGCTCAACACCCATTTGTTCAAACTCGGCAGGTCTCCCGCCTTCATTTTCCTGAGCTCTAAAAACATTGGCAAAATAGGCAAGACGTAAAGGGATTTGCTCCTTCAGCAATTTGGATGTCGCAACACGAACAATTGGTGTGGTCATATCCGGTCTTAAGACCAGTGTTTCACCTTGCCGATCAACTAATTTAAACAAAGATGAGTCTGCAATTGCAGAAGCTTTACCCACTGTTTCGTAATATTCAACTGTAGGTGTTTTTATAAAATCAAAGCCGCGAGTTTGAAAAAATTGTCTGCCAATATCCCGTATTCTTTCCTTTTTTTCATTTATCAACGGAAAAGAATCTCTCATCCCAAGCGGTTTTTCAAATTTTCGAATTGGTGTCATTATAATCACTCCCTAAAATAAGGATAATTTACTTTAGTACACTACTATGCTAGTACGATGAAATAAAATATATTTTAACGTAACTACTACAGTGCGTCAATACAAAAGACCTCATGAAGCGTTGGAATACTCTTCATGAGGTCTTTTCTTGTTGTATATGGCGACGTGCCGCCATTTCTTCTGCTGTGTATATAATTTTCATGGGATTTCCGCCAACAAAACTACCTGCAGGCACATCCTGATGAACGAGCGTGGCGGCAGAAACGATTGCCCCGTCACCAATATGAACCCCTGGTAATATAGTTGAATTCGCTCCTATAAGAACACGATTCCCAATTATGACGTCTCCGATACGATATTCGTCAATTAAGTACTCATGAGCCAAAATCGTTGTATTATAACCAATAATGGAATTCTCACCAATCGTAATTCTCTCAGGAAACATGACGTCTGGCATAACCATCAAAGCAAATGAAGTTTGATCTCCTACTTTCATATGTAAAAAACGTCGATAGAGAAAATTTTTCAGTGGCAATGAAGGACTGTATCTACCCAGTTGAATAACGACAAAATTTTTCATCACTTTCAAGAAAGGCACGGTCTGGTAAATATGCCACAAAGAGTTTGCGCCTTCAACTGGATATCGTTCCGTCCTTCTCATGAAGATGGTCCGTCCACAATTTCAAGCAGGTCCGTAATATGTTGCAACATATAGGTTGGGTTAAAAGTGGCTAAATATGCTTCGCCTTTAGCAGTCCAAGCAACACCGGCTGTTCTCACACCTGCATTATGACCACCCTCGATATCATGGGAGTTATCCCCGATCATTAAAGCCTCTTCTTTCGTTGCATCCAAACGTTCAAGTGCCAAAAGAAGTGGTTCAGGGTCTGGTTTTACATTTACCACATCATCAATTCCAATTACAACTTCAAAAATATCTTCAATGTCCATCAGCTTCAAACCACGTTGAATCATACCTTGTCTCTTCGTTGAGACAATCGCCATTTTGATTCCACGTGCCTTAAGGATACGAAGTGTTTCTGATACACCTTCGAATTCAACAACCATTTGATCATGCATTTCCAAATTCCATGCACGATATTCTTTAATCAACTCTTCGCTTAATGACGCGTCAATGCCATCAAACGTCTCTTTTAATGAAGGACCTAAAAAATGAATGACATCTTCTCTCGCAAACCGACCTGGGTAACGCTTTCCTAACACACTTAAAAAAGTTTGAATGATAAGCTCATTCGTATCCAGCAACGTCCCGTCAAAATCGAAAAGAAGCGTAGTTATGGGTTTAGATTTCATGAAGTCAGCACTTCCTTTCTTTTCGTTTGTTCAGCTCGTTTCCATAACACAGCGACCGTGATGGTCAATACAAAAGCAATCCCCAGCCTTAATAAGATTAATGGCCAAATCGGTATTCCAAGAGGAAGAAAGATAAGGGTATCTTCCACAACTGCGTGACAGGCGACTAAAAAGATAAAGACCAGCGTAGCATCTTTCTTACTGACCCCATCCTCCTGAACTGCTTGAATCATGACACCTGCCCCAAACGCCAAGCCAATCACCAACCCGGAGACGAGTGTCATAGAAGCATTCGGTTCAATGCCGAGCAACTTTGTAAATGGTGCCAGTTTTTGCGAAAACTTCTGTAAGTATTGTTTATCTTTTAAGTATTGAATAATAATCATTAAAGGGATCACTATCATTGCGAGCTGCAATACCCCAAAGCTCGCTTTTTGTAATCCTAGTAAAACAATTTCCATCCAGCCCTCAGGAATTGAAGCCATTTTTGGAGCCATGCCGTATTGAGCAATATCCGATCCACCGGACCACACTAAGTTTATGACAATTGCGGATATGGCTGCGAGTCCAAACCTTACGAGTAAAACAACCCATAATTTAACGCCAACTTTTAATGCCACTCCCGTTTCTATGAAAATATTATGAGAAAACGACAACATGACCGCCAAAATAAAGACTTCTTTCACGGTCAATTCTAGTGACAGAATCCCGGCAATCCCTGCGTACAAATTAAGCGCGTTTCCTAAGACCAGTGGAATCGCGGCATCACCGCGTAATCCAAATATGCCCATGACAGGAGAAACAAAGTCAATAATCCATGGTAGAACTGGGGTAAATTGCAAAATGACCAGTAACAAGGTAATTGGAAATATAATTTTGCTAAGCGTCCAGGTTGTACTGAGTCCCGCCAGCAGTCCATTTTTTATCGTAGACATGTTTTGTACATCCTTACTTATGCGTCTTTATAACGCACAGGTTCTTTAATCGTCAGGCGACGGTAAATAATAATTATGAGTGCAACAACAACCGTAGCGATTGACACTACTTGTGCCGTACGGAGTTCCCCGATTAAATACAAACTGTCCGTGCGCATTCCTTCAATAAAGAAGCGTCCCACTGAATACCAGATGAGATAGAACATGAACATTTCTCCACGCAGCAAGTTTACTCGACGCAATAAAATCAAGATGACTACTCCTGTGAAGTTCCAAATAGATTCGTATAAAAACGTCGGATGATAATATACTCCATCAATGCGCATTTGGTTGATGATCCATTCCGGCAGAAACATGTTCTCTAGGAAAGCTCGTGATACGGGACCACCGTGTGCTTCCTGGTTCATAAAATTGCCCCAACGTCCGACTGTTTGACCAATCAGGATACTCGGTGCTACCACATCTGCCAGTTTCAAGAACGATACTTTACGTCTTTTCGTAAATACATATGCGGTAATGAAAGAAGCAATCAATGCTCCGTGTATAGCAAGGCCGCCTTCCCATACTTTAAGGATATTACCAGGACTTCCCGCATAATCTTCCCATTTAAATAGTACATAATAGAGACGTGCGCCCAAAATTGCCAATGGAACAGCCCAAATCAATAAATCCGTTAAAAACTCTTCGTGAAAACCTCGTTTGACCATTTCGCGCTGTGCTACCAAGAATGCCAAGACAATTCCAAAAGCGATGATTACGCCATACCATCGTACTGAAATCGGTCCAAGCGAAATCGCGATTGGATCAATTGCTCCAAGTAAAAAATTCATGTTGTACCCCTTCCAAGCTTTCTGCTCTTAATATGTAGCGTCTTCATTTTGACTGATGACATCGTTCAGACGATTGGAAAATTCCTCTGCCGCATTGACTCCCATTCGTTTTAAACGATGATTCATCGATGCCACTTCAATAATAACTGCTAAGTTCCGACCAGGTCGAACGGGAATGGTCAGCTTGTGCAGGTCAGTATCAATAATTTTCATTTTTTCTTCCTCTAGTCCTAAACGGTCATAAGTCTTTTGGGGATCCCAGATCTCTAAATCAATGACAAGTGAAATTCGTTTAAAACTTCGTATTGCACTTGCTCCGAACAAAGTCATAATGTCAATGATACCCAGTCCACGAATTTCAAGTAAGTGTTCAATCAGTTTCGGTGCATTTCCTACAAGCGTATTTTCAGCTTCCTGCCTGATTTCCACACAATCGTCTGCCACCAGACGATGACCTCTTTTAACAAGTTCCAGTGCTGTCTCACTTTTCCCGACACCACTTTTCCCTGTGATCAAGACGCCAACTCCATAAATATCGACCAAAACGCCGTGCACTGCAGTTGTCGGTGCGAGCTTACTTTCCAAAAAGTTGGTCAGCAAACTGGAAAAACGTGTAGTTGCCATTTTTGCGGTCAACACTGGCACATGCTCTTCATTTGAAGCATTCTTCAGTTCTTCCGGCACTTTCATATCATGAGAAACAATAATGGCTGGTGTATCCGGAGAGCATAACTTTTTCATGCGTTCTATTCGTTCGTGAGGCAGCAACATATCATAAAATGACAGTTCTGTTTTTCCAAGTAGTTGTACACGATTTGCCGGATAATGTGTGAAATAACCGGCCATTTCCAATCCAGGTCGAGATATATCGCTGACGGCGATATGTCGGCCGATTCCTTCTTGACCACTGACGAGTTTCAAGTCGAACATATCCATTACATCTTTCGTCGTGACTTGTACCAAACTATCACCTGCTTTCTTCGAAATTCGAATTATACGTTATGTCCTATATTTTAGCATGCACTTTAAGAAAAGCGCAAAGTGCCGTCCTGCTCCTCATCGCCGCTAAAAGGTTAGATGTGAAGGTTGCTTTCACTAGATGTTAAGAAGGAAGTTTACTTGAGTGACACCCCCCGTGCATCTCCTGCGATTACTCGTCGCAAAAGTGATTGGCTTACGCTATATATTTCACAACGTCTTTTGTCCCAAACTCTTTGGATCCATCGTTTGTGCGGGCTCTGATTGGGAGCTAGAAATCTCTTTAACATTGAAGAAATGAAATATATTCGCCCGAAGTTATCCCTTTTCTTTCATTTTCCCTATGTAACCTTTAGGAGGGATGACTATTGAAGAAAATAATTATTGATGCAGGTCACGGTCCAGAAACACCAGGTAAACGCTCACCCGATGGAACCTTAAGAGAGTTCACATTTAATGAAGCCACCGCTATATGTGTAAAAAAACTTTTAACTACAGTAGGATTTACCGTCATTTTTTCACATGATCACTCTCGGGATGTGTCACTTTCAGAACGCATATCTTTAGCGAACAAATTGAAAGTCGATGCATTTGTATCCATTCATGCGAATGCTTTCGGAAACCACTGGAATGCATCAGAGGGCATCGAAACCTATACTTGGTTACACGCAAACGAAACTTCAACCAGAATGGCTACTTGTGTCCAAGAAGCTTTGATCATGCGTACTGGGAGAAAAAATCGGGGGGTTAAAAAAGCAGACTTTGCCGTGCTTCGGGATACAGCGATGCCTGCCATATTAGTGGAATGTGGATTTATGACGAATAAAGAAGAAGCAAATCTACTTAAAAGCATTAATTATCAACAGCAATGTGCACAAGCCATCGTTTTTGGGATATTGTGTTCGTTGAAATAGTACAAAAAAATCCCCAAATCGATTTATGGTCGATTTGGGGATTTTTTTTATTCAGCTGTTGTATAGCGTACTAGGATAGAACCAGTTTTTGCTTCTCCTTTTATATACAGAGGAGCTGCTGTTGAATCTGCGATTTCTTTTGTGAAACGTATATTTTTTTGCAAGAAGTGCTCTTGTTCATTTAATCGTGTCACATCCGGCAAAGAAACGTCCATTTTACCGAAATTCGAAGCAACTTCCCCCTGCAAACCAACAGTGGAAGGGACATATATTTCTACTGCACCGGCTACTGCACGACCTTCAACTTTGCGGGCATCTGGATTTTTTGTGGTCACAACGACATGACCATTCACAGACTGTGCGTCAATATCTTTTAAATGGCCATCAATGTAAATACGACCATTGATGGTTTCCGCTTCAACTTTGTTTCCTTTTGCGTCTTTTATATTAATGGCACCATTGGCAGTCTGGACTTCTCCGTCCTCCAATTGAACATTTTTCAAATCTATCTTGCCATTTGCCGTTTTGACTTTAAAACGTCCAACTTCAAGATGTTTGCCAATAAAAGCACCATTGAACAAACGAACCGATATGGAATCATACATTTGTTTTGGCACGTACAAAACAACATTGACAGAAGTTGTTTTCAAGTCACTAATCATTCGCAATCTTTGTTGGTCCACGACAAATACAAATTTCTCTAAGAACTCTTTCTTACCTTCTTCTTCAGATGGAGCTCGATAAACTTTCACGTGACATTCTGCTCGTACTTGACCATCTTGTGATGGATAGATTTCGAACTTTCCATTTGCAATGTCGACAGATACTTCTTTAAATTCTGCTTTATCTAGAGTAAAAGAATGATGAAATTCGTTCGGTTCACCGAAAGGCATATCGAAATCAAATGCTTTCATTTTACCGACAGCCGTTTGCATAAATTGCATCAAACGGTCGCTGAATTGCGTAAAATCTCTTTTAATATCTTCCATAAAATCTTCTGCTTGAGAGGATGATGATTTCTTGTTATGTGTTTCTGAACTTGTATGAGTGGAATGTCTATGCATGTCTGACTGCTTAGACTCAGTATATGCTGATGCACCAGCTGTCGCTTTTTCATTCCCAAGAGCCTCTAGCAATATCAACGCTTCCTGAGCAGAAATCGTTCCTTTTTCAACTAGATCTAAAATGCGTTTACGTTCTTCTTGCATATAGTTGGCCTCCTTCAAAGCCGCTTTGCGCGGAACTTTGTTCTTCCCTTATACATACGGTTCATCCACTAAAAGGTTTCATTTAGCAGCAACTGCCTCTTTTTTAGCCTTTTTCTTCGTTGAAGCTTTTTCAATTTGTTCGTCCATGCGCTGACGATCTCGTTCGAGCACAGGTTTTAAATAGCGACCCGTATAGGACTTCTTAACGGCCGCGATTTCTTCAGGAGTACCTACCGCTAATATGGTACCGCCTTTGTCCCCACCTTCAGGACCTAAATCAATCAAGTAATCGGAAGTCTTTATCACATCTAAATTATGCTCGATCACTAAAACAGTATCCCCGCTTTCAACCAATCTCTGTAAAACTACTAATAAACGGGCAATATCATGTGCATGCAGTCCAGTTGTCGGTTCATCCAAAATGTAAAAGGATTTGCCGTTTGAGCGTTTATGCAATTCGGAAGCGAGTTTTACACGCTGTGCTTCACCACCAGATAATGTCGTGGCAGGTTGTCCCAATTCCATATAACCAAGACCTACATCGACGATTGTCTGAAGTTTACGGCTGATTTTCGGAATGTTTTCAAAGAATTTAAGACCGTCTTCCACTGTCATTTTCAGTACGTCGGCAATATTTTTATCCTTGTACTTCACTTCCAGTGTTTCACGGTTGTAACGTTTGCCATGACAGATTTCACATGGCACATAGACATCCGGTAAAAAATGCATCTCAATTTTGATGATGCCGTCTCCACGACACGCTTCACAACGTCCACCTTTGACGTTGAAACTGAATCTTCCTTTTTTGTAGCCACGCACTTTCGCTTCATTCGTTGATGCATAGACATCTCGAATATCATCGAATACCCCAGTATAGGTAGCTGGGTTAGATCTTGGTGTTCGTCCAATCGGAGACTGGTCAATATCAATGACTTTTTCCAATTGTTCAATTCCAGTGACTTCTATGTGTTGCCCCGGCTTCGCTTTTGCACGGTTCAACTTCTGGGCAAGTGATTTGTGCAAGATTTCATTAATAAGCGTACTTTTTCCTGAACCAGAAACACCCGTAACTGAAGTGAAAACGCCAAGAGGAATATCCACAGTGACATTTTTCAGATTATTTTCAGTCGCACCCTTGATGGTTATCATGCGACCATCGGGTTTTCTGCGCTCAGTAGGCAGAGGAATGAATTTCTTGCCACTTAAATATTGTCCTGTAATGGACTTCGTATTTTTCATGACTTGAGCCGGTGTTCCGGAAGCCACGATTTCACCACCATGAACACCCGCACCAGGACCCACATCAATTAAGTAATCGGCAGCCATCATCGTATCTTCATCATGTTCGACCACAATTAACGTATTGCCAATATCCCTCATATTTTTAAGCGTTGAAATTAAACGATCATTATCCCGTTGATGTAATCCAATGGAAGGCTCGTCCAAAATGTACAATACACCTGTTAAACGGGAACCAATTTGAGTCGCTAAACGGATCCGCTGAGCTTCTCCACCTGACAATGTTCCAGCAGCACGACTTAATGTTAAATAATCCAGACCTACGTTAATAAGGAAGCCAAGTCGTTCATGTATTTCGCGTAAAATGAGTCGTGCAATTTGCATGTCTTTTTCGGATAACTCCAGTGATTTAAAAAAGGCATCTGCTTCTTGAATTGAAAATGCAGTTACTTGTCCGACATGCAATGAAGCTACTTTTACTGCCAAAGTTTCTGGTTTCAATCGATAGCCTTCACATGTTGGGCAATCTTGCTGGGCCATATATTTTTCCATTTGCTCACGAATATAATCCGAAGATGTTTCTTTATAGCGACGTTCAATGTTTTTTAATACGCCTTCGAAATAAATATCATTATCTCGAACTTGTCCAAAATCATTTTCATAACGGAATCGTATTTTATCTTGTCCAGATCCATGAAGAATCTTGTCCATTTTTTCTTTTGGCAATTTTTCAACAGGTTTATTCATATCTATTTTGTAATGTTTACACACCGCTGCCAGAAGTTGAGGATAGTATTGAGAACTGGTCGGTTCCCACGGGGCTATTGCTCCTTCATTTAACGACCTTGTCCAGTCAGGAATAACAAGCTCGGGGTCTACCTCAAGCTTCGTGCCAAGACCATCACATTCCGGACACGCTCCGAATGGGCTATTGAAAGAAAACATGCGTGGTTCCAGTTCACCAATTGAAAAACCACAAATTGGACATGCATGATGTTCACTGAATAGTATCTCCTCGTGTTCCATTACATCAATCAATACCCGACCATCTGCCAATCTTAATGCTGATTCCAACGAATCGGCCAGTCGAGCTGCAATATCATCTTTCATGACTACACGGTCGATGACAATTTCAATATCATGCTTTTTATTTTTCTCGAGATTAATATCATCATCGAGGTCCATTAAATCACCGTTTACACGAACTCGAACATAGCCTTGTTTCTTCACATCTTCCAGCATTTTCGCATGAGTTCCTTTACGGCCAGAGACAATTGGCGCTAAAATCTGCATGCGTGTTCTTTCCGGGAACTCCATCAACCGGTCGACCATCTGTTCAATCGTCTGGGATGTAATTTCAGTTCCATGGGTTGGACAAATCGGCTTCCCGACACGTGCAAATAACAGTCGTAAATAATCGTAGATCTCTGTAACCGTACCCACAGTGGAACGAGGATTACGGCTAGTTGTTTTTTGGTCGATTGAAATGGCTGGTGACAATCCTTCGATGGCATCCACATCCGGCTTATCCATCTGACCTAAAAACTGACGTGCATAGGCAGATAAAGACTCAACATAACGTCGTTGTCCTTCTGCATAAATTGTGTCGAAAGCAAGCGATGATTTACCAGACCCAGACAAGCCCGTCATGACGACAAGCTTATCGCGCGGAATGGTTAAATCTACGTTTTTTAAATTATGTGCACGTGCACCTTGTATACGAATTTCCTGGTTTTTCAAATCGGTTCATCCTTCCGCTTTCAGTTCCAAAATCGTGTCACGCAGTTCAGCTGCACGTTCGAAATCGAGCGCTTTCGCCGCATCTTTCATTTCTTTTTCCAAAGTCAACAGCAATGTCGCTTTCTCGTCTTTGGTCAACTTCTTACCTTTTGTTACTTTTTCCATATATGTCGATGTTTCTTCTGCATTATGAGAAGCACGAATAACATCGCGAATTTTCTTCTGAATCGTTTGAGGGGTAATGCCATGTTTTTCGTTATATTCAATCTGGATATTACGACGTCGCTGTGTTTCACCGATTGCTTTTGTCATCGAATCTGTCATGCGGTCGGCATACATAATAACATGACCATTCGCATTACGGGCTGCACGTCCAATCGTTTGAATAAGTGAGCGTTCGGAACGTAAAAACCCTTCTTTGTCCGCGTCCAAAATTGTCACTAGGGACACTTCCGGTATATCGAGTCCTTCCCTTAGCAAGTTGATTCCAATCAGTACATCATACGTACCCATGCGAAGTTCGCGGATTATTTCGATTCGCTCGAGCGTTTTAATCTCAGAGTGCAAGTAGTTAACTTTGATACCGATTTCTTTTAAATAATCGGTCAAATCCTCAGACATTTTTTTCGTTAATGTGGTGACAAGAACCCGTTCGTTGCGTTCTGTCCGTTGACGGATTTCATCAATCAAATCATCAATTTGACCTTCGATTGGTCGGACATCGATTGTAGGGTCTAACAAGCCAGTCGGTCTAATGATTTGCTCAACCATGTCTGGCGTGTGTTCCAGTTCATACGGACCTGGCGTTGCCGACACGAATATAGCTTGATTCATATGTCCCTCAAATTCCTGGAATGTTAAGGGTCTGTTATCCATTGCTGATGGCAAACGGAACCCATGGTCTACCAGCACTTTCTTTCGTGCTTGGTCCCCGTTGAACATTCCCCTTACCTGGGGTAATGTTACGTGGCTTTCATCGACGACCATTAGGAAGTCGTCTGGGAAGTAGTCCAATAATGTATAAGGGGTTGCTCCTGGTTCACGTAATGTTAAATGTCGTGAGTAGTTTTCAATTCCTGAACAAAAGCCCATTTCGCGCATCATTTCCAAGTCGTATCTGGTACGCTGTTCGAGTCGCTGAGCTTCTAGCAATTTATCTTCGCCGCGGAGAACCTTCAGTTGCTGCTCTAATTCGATTTCAATATTTTCAATCGCTTTTAGTAATTTTTCTTCTCTGGTAACGAAGTGGGAGTTCGGGAAAATTGCGACATGTTCACGATCGCCGATGATTTCACCTGTTAATGCATCCACTTCACGAATACGGTCAACTTCATCACCGAAAAACTCCACGCGGATGCATCGTTCGTCACGGGAGGCTGGAAAAATTTCAACAACATCTCCTCGCACACGGAACTTACCGCGGACGAAATTCATATCGTTTCTTTCATATTGAATATCGACCAATCGACGAAGTAATTGATTGCGTTCGATTTCCATTCCTTTACGTAAAGACAAGACCATTTCCCGATATTCTTCCGGATTCCCCAAACCATAAATACATGATACAGATGCAACAATTAATACATCCTCACGTTCAAATAAAGATGAGGTTGCTGAGTGACGCAACTTATCAATTTCTTCATTAATACTGGAATCTTTCTCGATATACGTATCAGTTTGAGGCACGTAGGCTTCCGGTTGATAGTAATCATAGAAACTGACAAAGTACTCTACTGCATTATTTGGGAAGAATTCTTTGAACTCACTGTAAAGTTGTCCAGCGAGTGTTTTATTGTGAGCCATAACCAATGTCGGCTTTTTAATTTCCGTTACTACATTTGACACGGTAAATGTTTTACCTGTCCCTGTTGCACCAAGCAACGTCTGGTATTTCCGACCTTCTTCGATTCCTTGTATCAATTCTCGAATCGCCTGAGGTTGGTCGCCGTCTGGTTTGTAAGGAGCTTGCAAATCAAATTTCTCTACCATAATTTCCTCCTTGTATATAAAGCGAAAAGCGCTACTTTTGTTATAGCAAGCGTGGTTCAAACTACTTTTATTTAATGTCCATATTTTATCATATTCCCCAATGGAACACGAATAAAAAGCGAACGTATGTTTTTCTGACAAAAAAATAAAATCCGCCCTTCGCTAAGAGCGGATGATTCACAAGTCTATAGGAACTGAAATTTACACACTTTCTTGTTGCAACTGACGTAATTCGCTTGTATATGCCACAAACGATTCTTTATCTTTCAGATCGAGCGCACCATCAATCAGGGTCAGCAAGCGTTCTTTTCGTTGTTCGCGATGGACATGGTTTAAAAACAAGTCCATGTAAATATCGTTCAACAATTTTTCTGCTTCACTAACGGTCTGATTTCGCCCCATCGCTTTCAGAAAATCAGCATATGAATAATACTTATCCATTGCAATCACCTCGGATGCCTTTTTTCTATTATAAATAAAAAACCCAGGAAGTTGCAAATGTTTTTTCTGAAAATTCTCTATGATTTATTTTTTCTTAATATTTATAAAAATTAGTCAATCAGTCTTGCATAATTTCCAAATTTCTCTATAATAGGGTTTGTAGTCTACTATAGGGGATGTGAATGGATGGACAAAAAATTCTCTGCTGCATCGAATTATCTCGTTTCATTTAATACAATTGCACTTGTACCGATCTGGATTGAAAACAAACTTTATACTCGAGTCATTGAAAACCATATTGAATTTCTAGTTAAAATGAAGCCAAGCGCAATCATAAAAAAATCACTCATTTTTTATGGAAATTCATATAAGCTTGCTACTTTTTTCTCTCGTGAATCCATCGGGCATTTACATAAGCTCCCTCTCATGATTTCACATGATTTCGGAGTTCCTTTAATCATGATGCCAACCCTATCAGCCGAATCAGAGGGAAACATTTGGATTTCCTTTTCTGCTATCGATAGCTATTCAATTAATTCCCACAACCAATGTTTAGTACACTTTACTAATTCTCAAGTCCTGCCGGTTAATGTTTCGTATTCAACCATGTGCAGACAATTTGTACTTTCCCATTTCCTGACGAATCACTTTCAAAAAACACGTGATCAAATGAACCATCCTTTTTCGCAGTCAAAACTTACATATTTGCCAACCCGTAAAAATCCTAAAAGATAATACATATATTTAAGCCCTTTGCTTCCTGCAAGGGCTTATTATTTTATTCTGTCCTCCATCAATTCGCCTGTTTTGCAATTGACAGATACACACTAAGCAACTCCTCAACCCGATTGCGCAATCGTACGTTCAAATAGCGGCGATGCTCTTCGTATCCACCATGAAAAAAAACATATTCGGTAAAGGTGTCATCGTGATTTCCCCGGATGACTTTCATGTTGTGTTGGCGCAAATAAAGCTTTGTATCCTTCAATTCACGCTGCGCTTCCTTCACTGCTTGATCAATCATCGCAACATAAGGTCTTTTCAACTTGAATGGGCCTTTTTCAACACTCTCCCGATCGCGCTCCAAAATGGTCAATACCATAGGAAGATAAATCATTTTTTCAAAATAGGGTAAACTTTCAGATGGAATGAGCGGCATGTTTTCGCCTCCTTAAAGAACGTTTGTTCGTATTTTATATTGTACGCTCATTTCAAAAAAATACAAGTGGAAATTCAGGGGAATTTTACTGAAAGTGTTGCTGTATCTCACTTAAGTTAACCTTAACGTGAGATGACATCAGCAAAACGATATAAAAAAACATCAAAAAAACCACCTCACAAGAGATGGTTCGTTCTTAATTATATGATTTCCCCTTATACACCCATGCGGAAGCAAAAAAGAATATCCCGGACGCCACCATTAATGGAGAATGTTCATCCCATATCGCGTAAAATCCAGTCACCAAGGACAAAACCGAAATGATGCCGGCAAACATTCTAGTTTGCAGTCGGTATCGTTCCATTTTGGATTCTGCATCCCGAATTTGCATATATTCGCGCATTCTTGTCGGTTCATCCAGGAAAGTAAGTACTTTTTGCGGGAAATCACGCAATGGTCCGATAGCATTTAATGCAAAACGAACAGCATCCTCTTTCGAAAATGATTTGTCCCCATCTTTTTGGGTCGTCGCCCATTCAAGAACACGTGGACGGGCAATTGCCAGTAAATCCACTTTTGGATTCAGAACATGAAGAACTCCTATAAACGTCGAAACTGCCCGCCCGAAAAAGGCAAATTCCGCAGGTAGTTGAACGGGTTGCGTACGCACAATTCCTTTTAAATCATCCAGTAATCGGTCTACCACAAAACTGTCCATTTGCGTCAATTCTTCTGATTCATACGCTGCAACCACTCTGGCAATTGCATCTGCCAGTAAACGGCGATCTGCCTGAGGCAACAAGAATCTCAACTCTTCGAGACCATCCAATACCCGATCATATTGTTTGAGCAGAACTCCTTCGACAACTTTCAAAACAGAACGGGCTTCCTCTCTGCTAATAGAACCGACCATTCCGAAATCAATCAACACAATCGTGCCATCAGGTTTAATCAAGATATTCCCACCGTGTGGATCCGCATGGAATTGTCCACCGTCCAGCACTTGTTCTAAAAACAAACGAAACAATCGTTCTGATAGATCGTGCCGGTTTATCCCATTCGCATCAATAAATGCAAGGTCAGTGATACGGGCACCTTCAATCCATTCCATCACAAGAACACGACGTGTAGAAAATTCATCATAATACACAGGAAAACGGACACCTGGCATCGTTGCGAAACGGTCCGCAAAGCTGCGACCATTGCGCAGTTCCTGTAAAAAATTAAGCTCTGCTCCAATCGTATTAACCATCTCGCTATACAACAAATTGAAATTGATTTGTTTGCCAAAAGCCGTGAAACGTTTGGCCAGCCAAATCACAATTTTCATGGCCCGAAAATCGGCACGTAAAATGCGTTCGATATCCGGCCGTTGGATTTTTACCGCAACAGGCGTACCGTCTTTCAGTTTACCTTTATATACTTCGCCGATTGATGCAGAAGCAACGGGTTTATCCGATAGATTCATGACCGTATCCGTATGAACTGCATTCCATTCCTGTTCCAAAAGTTCAATAGCTCTTGCTCTCGGAACAGCAGGTACACGGTCGGTCAACCCTTCCAGCTCTGCAATAAATGAAGGCGGCATGATGTCCGCACGTGTTGATAAAAACTGTCCCATTTTAATCATTAATCCGCCAAGTTTGAGGGCTGTTCTTTTATATTCTTTCGCTTGCCTCGTGACAAGCCGCTCCCATTTTTCATTGACAGCCGGTGTAAAACGACCTTTATAGCGGCGCTGAAAAAGCGTTACTTGTGTAAAAAACTTTACGGACATCCAGACAATGCGATAAATCCGGTAAATTGCTAAACGTTCCATTTCAAGCGCCTCCTTTGCCTATCATTATAGAGAGTGATGGCGACAACGTCCAAAAAGTGATATGTTTTGAAGGGGAAAAACTTTCAAAATTGTGAACATTATAAGGGGGAATTACGATGGAAACTATTCGTTACGAACAAAACGGCAATTTAGCGATCATCACACTTAATCGTCCGGACTCTATGAACGCCTTTAATTATGATATGTTGAGAGAACTTGGGCAGGTTGCAGAAGCCATTCGCATCAACCCGGACATTCGTCTTGTTGTTTTTACAGGTTCAGGTGAAAAAGCATTTAGCGTAGGTGCAGATTTAAAAGAACGCAAAACTTTGACAGAACAACAAGTAAAACGCAATATCTACAAAATCGGTGAAGTGTTCTCAGCCATCGAAAACTTGCCACAACCTACGATTGCCATGATCAATGGTCACTCTTTTGGCGGAGGGATGGAACTTGCTCTTGCATGCGATTTCCGAATTGCATCCGATGATATTCTACTTGGTTTGACTGAAACGAGCTTAGCGATTATACCAGGAGCTGGTGGCACCCAGCGTTTGCCTCGTTTGATCGGAGAAGCTAAGGCCCTTGAATTAATCCTGACTGCCCGTCGCTTAACCGCTGATGAAGCACTGGCTTACGGTGTTTTAACAAAAGTAGTGTCCCGTGGAAGTTTGCTTGAGGAAACAGGGAAATTCGCCAATTTGATTTTAGCGAACGGTCCAATCGCCGTACAACAAGCGAAATTTGCCATCAAACACGGCATGAACGCTGATTTACATACTGGCCTGAACATTGAACGCAAAGCGTACGAAATAACAATTCCGACTGAAGACCGTGTCGAAGCATTGATTGCTTTTGGAGAGAAAAGGAAACCAGTCTTTAAAGGTAAATGACAAAAAACAGCTACTCCAGAGATTTTATTCTTTGGAGTAGCTATTTTTATACTTGAAATTCATGTCTTCTTTTTCGAAGTCGTTAAAAAGATTCATAGAAAAAATTCATAAAAAAGCATCTTGAATAATAATTCATGGTGCTTTTTTGTTATTGCTTCGAATTCATTTTGCTACACCATAATTTTTTTACTACTGTTAGCTGTTTCACTACTGAGAATCAAAAAAAATATTGACAAAAAAAATTGTCAAGGCATAAACTAATTCAAACAACCATAAACTTTCCTTAAGGAAACTTTATTGAGGGGGATAAAAAAAGATGGCTGAAACCAATTTTTCTAGACGCGATATTCTAAAGTTAGGTTCTGCAGGAGTTATTGGGATAGCAGGAAGTTATTTTTTAAATACACTTACGGGTCTAACACCTGCGGTACAGGCGGCAACACATGCTGGTAATAAACACAACAACATGAACCATGGTAATAATATGACCGATACATCAAAGAGCGAAGGCTATAAAATGGCTGAAAAAGCTCTTACAGAGTTTGATTATGGAAAGGTAAGTGTTTTGCCGAATGGGCAAACGTTACGAGTTTATGAAGTTGAGGCAATCGATAAAGAAATCGAAATTGCAAAAGGAATTAAGTTTCCTGGTTGGACTTATAACGGAACGATCCCTGGACCGACTTTTCGTTGTACAGAGGGTGATCTTCTACGTTTCCACTTTATAAATAAAGGCAGTCATCCTCATTCGATTCATTTTCATGGTATTCATCCTCCAGAGATGGATGGATTGGAGCCCATTTATCCCGGACAGACATTCACGTATGAATTTGAAGCAAAACCTTATGGATTACAGATTTACCACTGTCATGTCTTACCGTTAGCCAGACATATTCATAAAGGTTTGTACGGTAATTTTATTATCGATCCTAAAAAGCCAAGAGAACCAGCTTTAGAATTGAACATGGTCATGAATGGATTTGATTTGGATTTAGACGGTGAAAACGAATTTTATACAGTGAATGGATACGCGAATGCATTTATGAACCATCCTATTAAAATTAAAAAAGATCAACTTATCCGAATTTACCTAAGTAATTTAACTGAATTCGACTTACTAAATTCTTTCCACTTACATGCTAATTACTTTACGTATTATCCAACTGGACGAAACGATAATCCTTCACAATTTACAGATACAATTATGCAATGTCAGGGTGAGCGTGGGATTTTGGAAGTGCGTTTTCCGTATACAGGAAAGTATATGTTTCATGCTCATGTTAGTGAGTTCGCTGAGTTAGGCTGGATGGGATTTTTCGAAGTAGAGTGAAGGAGGGTTAATAGATGAAAGTTAAATGGATTATTTCGGGGTTAATTCCCCTATTGCTGCTAGTGGCAGTAGTTGCTTGGGTGATGATAAATGGTGCTGGTATTGAAAAAGATCCAGCCGCCCCAATCGAAGTACTAAATATTGAGCGAATTAACACGACATACAGTGGGTTTGAATTATCAATCAGTAATACAGGACCAGAGCCCCTCACAATCTCTCAAGTAATAGTAAATGATTCAATCTGGAATTTTAGTGTCTCTCCATCAGAAACATTTAAACGATTTGAGGAAGGAAAAATCACAATTAATTACCCTTGGGTGCAAGGCGATCCACATGTAATCAAGATAATTACTGAAAATGGAATTATTACAGAAGGTGAAATTGCAGCTGCGACACTCACTCCAGAAAGAAGTTGGAGCAATTTTATTAATTACGGGTTTATTGGGTTTTATGTAGGAATTGTCCCCATTACATTAGGTTTATTGTGGTATCCATTCATGAAACGTTTCTCACGAAAATGGATTAACGCCATTCTTGCTCTTACCGTTGGGTTACTTCTCTTCTTATTTATTGGTACATTGGCAGATGGCATCGAAATTGGTGCTGAAGCGCCTGCAGTCTTGCAAGGTACTATGGTGGTAATGCTAGGTGCGGTTCTTACTTTCTTATTATTAATTGGATTTGACCAGTATCAACAGAAAAAACAAACATTGAAAGCTTCTTCTCCTTTTAATATCGCTTTATTAATGGCTGTCGGAATCGGACTCCATAACTTTGGGGAAGGTCTGGCTATCGGTACTTCGTTTTCTCTTGGCGAAGCTGCACTAGGAACATTTTTAGTCATTGGCTTTACGCTTCATAATATTACTGAAGGTATCGGCATAGCAGCTCCATTGTTGAAGATTAAACCTAGGATACGAGACTTTGTATTACTAGGATTAATAGCAGGAGCTCCAGCAATCATTGGAACTTGGTTTGGTGGATTTATTTTTTCCCCAATTCTCGGAGCATTGTTCTTAGGGATTGGCGCAGGTGCCATTTTACAAGTAATTTATGTCATAACTAAAATGTTAATAAACGATCATAAAAAACATTTGGAACCAACTGTATCTTGGTTGAACTTCAGTGGTTTTACTATAGGTCTATTAATCATGTATCTTACAGCCTTTTTTGTTAAATATTAAATAGTAGCGAGATGAGGAAATTGCGAAGTAACGTTCATAAATCAAGGAGTAACTTTGGCCTTTGGCTAGATAAACAAGAGGATTTAACTATTAGTGCATTAGAAAAAGCTTCCGATATCAGTTACGTAACAATTTCTAAACTTTGCAAAGATCAAAATTACCTCCCTAGACTTTCAACAATTGCTAAAGTAAATAAGGGATTAAAAACACTTGGAAAAGATATTGATTTGAAAGATTTTTTTGCAAAAGAATTTTACTAGATACATGTTTTTAATATGAAAGGTGGAGGATATCATGATTCAAAATATAGGAATACCAGGATTAGTATTGGTATTAATCATTGCTCTAGTTATTTTCGGACCTTCTAAATTGCCTGAAATAGGTAAAGCATTCGGATCAACAATAAGAGAGTTTAAAAATTCAACTAAAGATTTATTATCAGACGATACAAGTTTAGGGAAAACCCAGGAATCAGAAAATAAAGAACTGAAATAAGGCAGTGTAATTTTAGACATACACCTTTTTTTCATGGGGGTTATTGAATGAAAGGTCAAAATATGAAAGTCGTTCAACACTTAGAAGAATTACGTAGAGCCATCATTATCACATTAGGATTTTTTCTATTATTCTTTTTCTTGGCATTCATTTTCGTGGGAGATATTTATCACCTTCTCGTCAAAGATTTGCCATTTAAATTAGCCTTACTAGGACCAAGTGATATATTGATGGTGTATTTACTCCTTGCCAGTGTTGCCGCTTTCGCAGTTACCATGCCTGTAGCTGCATATCAAGTTTGGCGATACGTTAGCCCTGGTTTGACTTTAAAAGAGCGTAAAGTGACTATTGCATATGTACCAGCTTTATTTATATTATTTATTGTTGGCATTAGTTTTGGTTATTTCATTCTGTTTCCTTTGGTACTGAATTTTATGATGTCATTATCAAATGATATGTTCATTACTTTTTTCACAACAGAAAAATATTTTCGTTTTTTGATTAACATGACATTACCCTTTGGATTTTTGTTTGAACTTCCGGTTGTGATTATGTTTTTAACGAGCTTAGGAATAATTAATCCATACCTTCTACAGAAAATCAGGAAATATGCGTACTTCATATTAATTATTACATCAGTTTTAATAACACCACCTGATTTTTTGTCAGATATTCTTGTGATTATTCCCTTATTACTTTTATATGAGAGCAGTATCACGCTTTCAAAACTTGTTTATAAACGCCAGTAAAAAATAAATTATACTAATTGACTTTTAATCAAAAAACTTCAAAAAATGCACAAAGCCAATTTAAGGCTTTGTGCATTTCTAATTTTAACTAATAATCTACACTTCGAGTTCCGTGTGTTCAAGAATTGATTTTTCAATTTGTATGGTCGTGTGTTCAATTTTATATTTTTCTTTTACAAGATTAATCGCCTGTTGCAAAACGATTTGTTCATCCCTGTCATCTTCGATTAACATGTGACAGGTTAACGAATCCAGCCCTGATGTAATTGTCCATATATGAAGATCATGAACATTTTTGACACCATCAATATTTTCTAATACTTGTCCAATCTCTTTAATATTCATCATTGGAGGTGAGCCCTCCATTAATATGTGAATACTTTGTTTGAGCACTCCCCAAGCACTTTTTAAAATTAATAAAGCAACAAGAACGGATATGATTGGATCCGCAATGTACCAATCAAATAAATACATGCATACCCCTGCAAGCAGTGCACCTACTGAGCCAAGGGCGTCACCAATAATATGCAAATAGGCACTCTTTAAATTGATGTTATCTTTCACATCGGCAGTTTTGATTAAGAACCAAGCGCTTAACGCATTTGCAGACAAGCCAATGAAGGCAATAATCATCATTGTTCCACTTGCAACAGTCGGCGGATCATTAAATCGTTGGATTGCTTCATAGACAATAAAGCCTGAAATCAAAAATAACGTAAAGCCGTTGAACAATGCAGCCAATATTTCAAACCTGTAATACCCAAAAGTTTTTTGAGATGAAGGCTTTCTACTCGCAAACCATAGTGCGATTAAACTTAACGCAAGAGAACTTGCATCTGAAAGCATATGACCACTATCTGACAGTAGCGCTAAGCTATTTGTCACCAAACCCCCGAAGAATTCCAATAACATAATACTTGTGGTAATGATTAATGCAATGATTAATCCTTTTCTATTGCCTTCTCTTTTTTCATTAAAATGACTGTGCCCATGATCATTCTTATGTCCCATCGAATTTACCCCACCCATTTTAATTTGATACTATCTTTAGTTATCCTCATTCTCTCTAAACAATACAGAAATAAATCGTTTAAATTTTGGCATCCTAAACGCTATAACCTTTCTAATCATTTAAATAAGTCATCAGAAACTCTGCATCGGATCCAACCCCTTGAAGAAGTGCAGAACCTCTTTTGCTTTGCCAGGGCAATCCTATAAAATACACTCCCTTAACAGGACTGACTCCTCTTTGATGGATGACTTCATTTTTTTCGTTTACAACTCCATTTATTTGAACCCATGAATAGTCAGATTTAAATCCGGTGGACCAGATAATATTTTGTACAGGTAACGTAGAAGTATCGTCAAACATGACTACATTATCCTTACATTCAATGACTCTCGGTTTCATTACAATCCTGTTCTGTTTCAACGCAATTTTCAAATTCTGACCAAAAATCAGATCTCCTTTTTTCCGTATAAATTTACCTAGCTTTGAATGAGAAGCCGCATTCAATATCCCCAATTTATCGAACCAATAAAAGATGCTTTTCCCCATGACCATTAGTGGCATATAATCAGGTTTTTTACTGACCGCTAAATACGTCTTCTTTGATTCAGATAATTCCACAGCAATCTGTGCCCCACTGTTTCCACCACCAACCACCAGAACATTGCCTTCCTGTAATTGATTTTGGTTACGAAACTCTGAAGAATGCAATTGTATAACGTGGTGATCCATTGATTTGGAAATGAGAGGAACAAATTTTTTATGGAAAGGTCCTGTTGCAATGACCATATTTTTAGTTTGAAAAACACCATTATCTGTCGTTACCGTAAAAGAATGATCGTCATTTTGGACAACCACTTGAACTTCTGTATTAAATTGAACTGGGAATTGAAAGGCTTGGGCATAACGAGATAAGTAGCTGCTGACCTCATCTTTTGAAGGTAAGCTATGTAAATCTCCTTCCATCGGCATTCCTGGAAGCGAGTTATATAATCGTGGTGTGAAAAGAACTAAGGAGTCATATCTGCTAGACCAGCTCTCACCTATAGATAATCCTTTATCCAGAACGAGAAAATCCTTCTTGTCTTTCATTAAAAAATAACTCATGGCTAATCCAGCCTGCCCCGCACCAACGACAATTGTATGAAACATGCGTACCCACTCCTCTTAAGAGTTTTCATGTTGAAGATATATAAGTAACCACTATTAAAATATAAAATTGTGGTTTCCATCTGTCTAGTAACAAATGGAAATTCAACACTGAGAACCTACTATGAACCAGATGCTTCTAAAGGCATGTCCCATAAAAAATACTCTTTTAGAAAAACTTCCGTTTCCACCACAACCGTATCTTTGTCTTTCCGAAAAAATAGAGCCGTGCCTTCATGCGTTTCATAAGACCATCCCAGATCACTCATAACTTTCTTCACAAGTTCCATTGAGACATCTTCCTCGTATTCAGAAACATAGCGTTTCACATATTCCGTTTCCTCGAACTTTACATACTCACGTCCAGTGAAATCCAGAACGGCTGCAGCCATACCAAGTCGGAGCGTCCCATCATTAGCAGTCAATATATGACCATAACGAATTCCAAAAAGTGTGCAAAGGATTACGAACAATAAACAAATAAGCAAAGTGAATTTTTTCATTGCAACATCCTTTCCGTTTTATAGAATATGTTTTGGAAGAGGACAAATAGTATCCGATACTGTAAAGAAAAGTCACTGCTTTTTATTATAGACTCTTATAAAAATCAGAAGAACTCTGCTCCCTTTCTGCTCATGAACAGGCAGAACTGTTAAATTGCTCCGCCAAGCGAACGCTTGGCGGGTTTTTTGATGGGAAAGCTGACATTTCGTTGGACGATTTCAGAGTTTTGTTGGACAAAATGAAGGTTTCGTTGGACGAATCACGAGTTTCGTTGGAATCGCTAGAGGAAGAACTGCTGAATGGCCCGCCAGCGAACGCTTGGCGGTTTTTTTGATAGGAGAGGTGACATTTCGTTGGACGATTTCAGAGTTTCGTTGGACAAAATGAAGGTTTCGTTGGACGAATCCCGTATTTCGTTGGAATCACAAGAGGAAGAACTGTTGAATGGCCCGCCAGCTATCGCTTCGCGGTTTTTTTGACGGGAGAGCTGACATTTCGTTGGACGAATCCCGTATTTCGTTGGAATCACGAGAGGAAGAGGCAAGCCAGCAACATCGTTTAACAAAAATAAACGAAAAAAGCCACTCCATATAAAATAATGAAGTGGCTGAAATCTACGGATATTATTAAGCTAATCCTTGCTCTAAATCTTCAAGTAAATCTTCTACGTCTTCGATACCAACCGAAATACGCACAAGGCCATCTAGTATGCCGAGTTCCTGGCGGCGGTCTGCTGGAATGGAAGCGTGGGTCATTCTTGCCGGTACGGAGATTAAGCTTTCTACCGCTCCAAGACTTTCTGCAAGTGTGAAGTATTTCAATTTCTTGAGTAACTGATCGGCTTTTTCAGTACTGCCAACATCAAAAGAAATCATGCCGCCAAAACCAGTAGCCTGATTTTTCATAATGTCGTGACCAGCATGTGATTCCAATCCTGGATAGAACACTTTTCCTACAGCTTCATGTGCAACTAGGAAATCCGCTATACGCTTCGCATTTGAATTCGTTTCTTCCATGCGGATTCCAAGTGTCTTCAAGCCACGAATTAATAACCATGAATCTTGTGGCCCTAAAATCGCACCTACTGAATTTTGAACAAAGTGTAGGTCTTTCGCTAACTCTTCTGTTGCAACAACTACCAACCCAGCAACTACATCACTATGGCCACCGATATATTTCGTAGCACTGTGCAATACGATATCCGCGCCAAGTGCTAGCGGTTGCTGAAGGTACGGAGTCATGAATGTGTTATCAACAATCGTCAGCAAGCCTTTAGCTTTTGCTAATTTAGCGATTTCCGAAATATCCGTGATTTTCAATAACGGATTGGTAGGAGATTCAATAAAGACTGCTTTTGTATTTTCTTTAATTGCCGCTTCAAATTCAGCAGCGTTTGAAGAATCAACAAACGTAGATTCAATTCCAAAACGGTTCAATACTTTTGTCATGACACGGTATGTACCACCGTATACATCATCCGTCATCACAATATGATCACCTGCATTGAAAAGCATCATGACTGAACTGATTGCAGCCATTCCTGACCCGAAAGCGAAGCCTGCATGACCACCTTCAAGATCACTGATTAATACTTCAAGTGCATGGCGAGTCGGATTCCCTGTGCGTGAATATTCATATCCACGAAAATCACCTACGGCATCCTGTTTATATGTGCTTACTTGATAAATAGGTGTTGAAACGGCACCTGTCGTCTCGTCCCCTACAATTCCAGCGTGAATTAATTTTGTTTTTGGTCTCACTCTGCTTCATCCTCCTTCAGTAATTCATAAACTTTTTGACTTAAATAGCGTTCGCTTGAATCCGCAAAAATAGTCACGATATGGCTGCCTGGTTTAGCAACTTTCGCTTCTTCCAACGCAGCATAAAATGCCGCTCCTGACGAACTTCCTACGAGAAGTCCTTCTTTTTTAGATAATAGTCTCAGTTTCGCAAAAGCATTCTTATCCGTAACCGTATGGATTGCATTAAAGTAATCTTTGTCCATGTAGCCAGGTAAGAATTCCATTCCAATGCCTTCTGTATAATGCGAACCGGGTTCTCCACCATTTAAAATAGAGCCTTCAGGTTCCACAATCACTGTTTTAATCTCTGCATTTTGTCCCTTTAAATACTTCGCTGTACCCATGAACGTACCACCAGAACCTGCACCTGCGACAAAGACGTCTATTTGGCCGTCTAAATCACGCCAAAGTTCTGGACCCAATGTATGGACATACGTTTCAGGATTAGCTGGATTTGAAAATTGAGAAGGCGAAAAAGCACCTGGAGTTTCTTTGACAAGCTCCGCCGCTTTTTCAATGGCCCCTTTCATTCCAAGTTCCGTAGGTGTATTAATAATTTCTGCACCTAATGCTCGCATCAGTGTTTGTTTTTCCATGCTGAACTTTTGTGGCACCACAAATTTAACATTATACCCTTTTCCTATTGCAGCAAGAGCAACTCCGATTCCTGTGTTGCCGGCTGTCGGTTCGATAATCGTACCACCTGGCATCAGTTTACCTGATTGTTCCGCGTCTTTTAGTAAAGAAACGCCTAACCGATCTTTTACGCTACCGCCTGGATTCATGAATTCTAGCTTGGCAAATATTCGGCAATTATTAGGAATCTCAATATTTTTGATTTCCACAACGGGCGTATTACCGATTAGTTCATGTACGCTGCCGTAAACATTCATTATGCTTCCTCCGCAAATACGTTACGCCACTCATCTTTCTTCGATAGCATCTTGCGAGCGATTTCTTTCGCACCTTCTAGACTGTGATTTGCAGCCCAACCACATTGCACTTCATTACATGCAGGAACTTCCGTAGCTTGAAGGACATCTTCTAGCGTTTTTTCAAGAATCGTTAAGATTTCCTCATAATTATCATGGTTGATTACCGCTAGATAAAATCCAGTCTGGCATCCCATTGGACTCATATCGACCACTTGATCCGTATGGTTGCGAATATTCTCAGCCATTAAATGCTCGATGGAATGTAAACCTGGCATTTCCATATGTTCTTTATTTGGTTGAGTAAAACGAATATCATATTTCAAGATTTCGTCGCCATTCGCTCCCATTTTACGACCAGCAAGACGTACATAAGGTGCCACTACTTTTGTATGATCTAAGTTAAAGCTTTCAACATTCATTTTTTTCATCAAAAACACTCCTTATTTTTTAGTTGCGTCCATTAACCACACATAATCATTCATTTGTTCAAACTGAACGTCGAATCCAGCTTTTTCAAATGCTTGAGTCAAAACAGGAATCGTCGTGTAGTACTCGCGTTCCAAATCATCTGCCACGTTGTTAAAACCACGTGCACGTTCTTTTGTAATCTGTGCTTGTTTTGCTTCTTCTGATACAAAAACAGTGTCTGCAAAGACAATTTTCCCACCGAGCGGCAATATACTAGCATATGTGGCCAAAGCATTTTCTTTCTCTGTATCTTTTAAATGATGAAAAACATACGAGCTGACAAATGTATCAACTTTTTGTGGTCTCTCAAAGGCTAATAAGTCACCATCCACTATTTCTAATTTAGGAAAACGTTTAGCTGTTACTTTACGCATTGCTTCATTTGGTTCAATCCCGATGACAGAATGACCCGCATCTATTAATTTCGCCGTCAAGTTGCCAGTTCCTGTTCCAAATTCAACAATTGTGCCAAATGATTTATTGGCAACCGCTGAAAGAATCTCTTCATATTTATCAAATACATCACGGTATTCCGGATCTTTTCCAGAAACAGATGCATCATAAGAATGTACCCAGTCATCAAAAATATCTACGAATTCACGTCCCATTGTAAATTCTCCTTTTTATTCATATATTATTCCAATAAGTTTACTTGGTATTAGGTTAACAGACTTATTTATATCATAGTTTACCCGTTATTTCTACTCTCGAATCTCAAAAGACCCCTTTCAAATAATTCGAAAGGGGTCTTGATTTCATTAAAATTGTGCTTCCCATTCCTCACGTAAAATGCCCATGCGAATCGAGTCATAGTAGGTGCCATTGTAGTAACGAACCTTGCGAATACGGGCTTCCATTGTCATGCCAAGCTTTTCCCCGACACGGATCATTCGAAAATTTCCGGACCAGGTGGTAAAGCCTACACGTACAAGCGGCATCGTGTTAAAGAGATGATTGGTCCATTGTCTTAACGCTTCCGCACCGTAGCCCCCGCTCCAATATTTCGGCTTGAAAATAACGATTCCCATCTCAAGCCACAAAGAAGGTTCATGCTCCCAGTAATACGATACCATCCCAATCAGTTCACCGTTCACTTCGATTCCGTGCATAAACTCTCTATTGAGATAACGCTCTTTATCGGATAAAAATTGTTCAAACGTTTTTGGTGAATAAGGATAATAGGGTGCATCCCATTTTTTCCATTCAGGATGTTCTTCTTTTGCACTCATTTCCCAAAGACTACATAAATCTTCTTCATAAAAAGGTCGCAAGTGGACATGTGAACCTACATCAATCAAATCTTTTCACCTCATAAATACTTATCAAACCAACTTGTAATTTGTTCGAGTCGTGCATACCGTAAATTTGGATAGCCTGTTCTCGACAAGTTATGATCCGCATCCGGGAAACGCACGAAGCCTGTTTCTTTCTTCATTTGTTTTAAGGTAATGTAAAGTTGCTCTGCCTGTTCAATCGGACAACGGAAATCTTTTTCACTGTGTAAAATCAATAAGGGTGTTTCGATGTTCTTGGCATACTTCAGTGGAGAATGATTCCATAGTTTCTCAACATCCGTCATATCCGCTCCGATTTGCCATTCATTGAAATAATAGCCGATATCTGATACCCCAAAGAAACTTACCCAGTTGGAAATCGATCGTTGTGTAACCGCAGCTTTAAAACGATTTGTGTGACCGACGATCCAGTTTGTCATGAAACCACCGTAACTTCCGCCAGTAACCCCTAAACGACTTTCATCAATCCAGTCATTTTCAGCAAGTACCGAATCGAGTCCCTTCATGATGTCTTCATAGTCACCGCCGCCATAGTCACCGCGAACCGCATCGACGAATTGCTGACTGTAGCCATGACTGCCACGTGGATTCACATATAATACCCCGTATCCTTGTGCTGCTAAAAGCTGCAGCTCATGGAAAAACGTATTGGCATACATAGCATGCGGACCACCATGAATTTCAACAATTAATGGATATTTTTCACCTTGTACGTAGCCTGCCGGTTTCATTAACCAGCCATGCACGTTCCATCCTTCTGCACCTTCATAGACAATCGCCTCTGGTGAGACCAAATCAACTTCATTTTCAAATGTTTCATTAAAATGAGTTAGCGCCTGTCTTTCTCCAGTTGCAATCGTTTGTATATAAAGTTCGCCAATATGGGTTGGATTTGACAGTGTAATGAGGGCGAACTCTCCAGATTTCGCAACATCGTAGCCATATATATATTCATCCTCGCCTGTAGCCGGATACATTTCTCCTTCCAATGAAGCTGCATACAAGCGGACGTCACCCATTGTGGAAACTTGGAAATATAAATGGTTATCTTGCGTCCATACAACGCTCGGTGCATTTGCTCCTTGTTGGGTATCAGCAACGACATAATCTCCTACTGGAGCGTCCAAGCCTTCCGTCAGAATTTCACGGAAACCTGATTCGATGTCATATACGTAAAGGTCGGTATGTGTGGCGTTCTTGAACGACGCTTCGCTGCCAACAAACGCTAGTTTCGAATCATCAAATGAAAATGCGGCACCGCCGAAGTATCCTTCTTCTTCAATAACAACCGTTTCCTCCTTCGAGTTCACGTCTACCAAATACAACGATTGACGGAATTCGAAATCCTGGTTATCAGAGCGATTTACACTAAAGACCACTTTGGTGCCATCGTGTGAAACGGCCTGTAGAGAATAAAAATGGTTGCCATCCGTAAATTGGTTTACTTCCCCAGTTTCAATATCGATTGCACCGATATGTTTATAGCTGTCTTGCGGTAGCAATCCAACCCCGTCCATTTTGTACTTCATTTTATCTACTACATATGGTTCTGGCTTTTTCTTCTCCTCTTTATCCGGTTCATCGGTAAAGCTTTTCCCTTCTTTCAATGAAGCGGAAAACCAGATTTTCTTTCCACAAGGAGACCATACGAAACTGCTGACTCCTTTTTCGAATGAAGTCAATTTACGTGCTTCTCCACCTTTAGTGGACATTATGTATAGTTGATTTTTATCGTCCCGTGTCGATAAAAAAGCAAGTTTTGAGCCGTCCTTACAATATGTAGGGGATGATATTTTTTCTTTGCCATGTGTCCATTGAGTCAATTCTTTTGAATCCAATACTACATGCCATAAATTTGCTTGATATGTATTTTCTTTGTCATCAATTTTTGTATGGACAAAAACCGCTTCTTCTTGATTCGGTGCCAATGTAGGCTGAGTAACCGAAACCAATTGATTCAGATCGTCTATTGTTAATTTGCGTTTTGACATTTTATTTCCTCCCTAGGTGTCGTATAATACCTATTTCGACATCCGTAAGAGTTTTCCTTTAAATATGAACCATAATTTTCCCGTCGATTATTTGAAATTAATGCAGTATGTTTGTTATATGAAAATTGGAGGGTTTATTATGGGATGGATACTAGGTGGGATTGCATTGATTCTTATAGGCTTAATAGGTATATATTTTATGGTGTACAAATACAATCGTGATAAATTCGAATTGAATTATATTGACTCTCCTTCAACCGATAGCATCATCGTCTCAATTGTTCTCTTTATTGGTATACTCCTGATTGCTGTATTTTTTGAAAAGCTGCCGATTTGGATTGCACGGAGTATCCTGTTCCTCGTTTGCCTATTTCCCATTTTGATTGGGGTAATGGTTATTTTGGAAGAAATACAGTGAATACCTCCTCCTTATGTAGTTCAATTTATTCCTGTCCCATGATTGTATTTTCTGGAAAAGGGTAATAATGAAGAAACTACGAGCAGGAGGGTTTATTATGTGTGCACTCGAATTACCTAAATTCACAAAATCCTATTGGAGAAAAGAACATTCAAACAAAACATTTCCACCATTTGAATCTGATGTTTCAACAGAAGTGTGTATTATAGGAGCTGGTATTACCGGAGTGACTGCAGCATACTGCCTTGCTAAAGCAGGCGTAAAAGTAATCGTAATTGAAGGCAGCAAAATCGCCAGCGGGACTACAGGATTTACGACAGCGAAAATAACGGCACAGCATGGGATTATATATGATGAATTACTACAAACATTCGGTAAAACCACAGCACGTCAATATTTTGATGCCAATCAACAAGCACGTGAACAAATACAAAAGTGGGTAAACGAACTATCCATAGATTGTGATTTCGAAGAACGCCATGCAGTTCTATACGCACAAACCTCCAAAGGCGTTGACCAACTACATACGGAGAAAGCGGCTTATGACAAGCTTGGTATTCCTGGTGAATTATCGATATCGATGAATGAACTCCCTTTTCCGGTAAGCGAAACATTAACCTTGCCAAACCAAGCCCAATTTCACCCCGTAAAATATATTAATGGGTTAGTTAAAGCAGCTCAAACTCTTGGCGTGACATTTTATGAAAACACACGAGCAAGCTCGCTTAAACATAACGATGAAATCGTCATCGAAACGACGGACGGGAAGAAAATAACAGCCAAGCAAGTCCTTGTTACAAGTCATTTTCCATTCAACGATAAAAACGGTCTCTATTTTTCAAAATTATCCCCTCAACGATCCTATGCAGTGTGTGTCAGAGTACCTGATGAGCATATGAACGGGATGTATATCAACGTAGAAAAGCCAACACGTTCTATTCGAACTGTCAAAGGAGATAAAGGAGAAAGTTACGTAATTGTCGGAGGGGAAGGTCACAAAGCTGGGCAATACGAAGATCCAACACATGATGATTCTACAGTCGAACGCTATGAAACACTCGTTCAATTTGCCAAACAGCATTTCCCTGTCCAGTCCATTGATACTCATTGGTCTGCTCAAGATTTAGAAACACTCGACCGTGTGCCCTATATCGGCGAAATGACATCAGGCTTGCCTCATGTATTTGTAGCAACCGGATTTGCCAAATGGGGCATGACAAATGGGACGGCTGCAGGTCTTTTATTAGCCGATCTCGTACAAAATAAATTCAATGCCAATAAAGAATTATACTCGCCGACTCGATCAAAACTAAAACAACATGATACGAAAAACTTTGTAAAAGAAAATGCAAATGTCGCCAAAGAATTAGTTAAAGGAAAATTCACAAGACCTTCAGATACTCTTGAGAATTTGCAGGTAGACGAAGGACGTATTGTGATGATTGACCATCATAAGACTGGGGCGTATAAAGATGAACATGGGAAAATACATTTAGTTAAACCTACATGTACCCATTTAGGCTGTGATGTTCATTGGAATAATAGTGAACGGTCATGGGACTGTCCTTGCCATGGTTCACGCTTCTCCTATACAGGCGAGGTTTTGGAAGGTCCTGCGATTAAACCGTTGGAACGTAGATAAATAATGCTTTTAAAAGTCAATCCTTTGGCATAATAAGGATTGGCTTTTTTGCCGTGTAATCTGTAAGATGTAGTTTATTGTCATTGTTCCCTGTTCTAATACTTTAAAATGCTACATATTACTGATATTTTCTAAGAAGAACATTTTGAAAACAAATCATTTTCCGAAGTAAAATACTTTGTTACACCATTGGAGAAAAAATGAATCCTTTTAGCCCTAATACAACAGCACGTTTAAATATGTATATTTTAGTCTTGTGCATTGTTTGTGCGAGTTTTTTTATCTTCCCTACCTTTTTCACCACTCTTTATGAACCGCTGCAACCTAGTCATGCCGTCAATCATTTACTTTTCGAAATGATTTCTATCTTTATTGCCATGAGCATAGCAATCCATAGCTGGATTACTTATGGTGAAGCAAAAGTTCATTTTCCAATCTTACTTGCGGCTGCTTTCTTCTCCGTTGGCATTTTCGATACATTTCATGCTTTGACATTTTCCGGTATGCCCCTATTTTTCATTGAAAGCAGTTCCTTAACTTCAACTTGGTTTTGGATTCTCGCCAGATTAACAGAGAGCGCGATTCTAGCTCTGGTTTTTTTGACACCTACGATTTTTAAACGTTTAAATCGAAACATCACGTTTGCAATTGCGACGGTTTATACAATCATATTAATAGCCATCATCTTCGTTTTTCATCAGGACTTACCGTTACTTATTTTGGATGGCGCACCTACTTTATTTAAAAATTCATTAGAATTAATAACAGTCGTTTTACATCTTTTTGTAATTTTTCACTGTTTAAAATATGCAACTAAATTTAATAGTATTGTCATTCGTAATTTATACATCATTGGCGCTTTTTCTATGGTGTTATCATCTATCTTTTTTGTACGATATGAATCTGTAGATGCCTATCTAAATATGGCTGGACACTTATTTAAAATTATTGGGTATTCCATGTTTTTCATTGTGTTATTCACAGTCAGTGTAAAAGCCCCTTTTCGAAACATCACTCGCTTACATGACCGCAACCGGATGATGTTTAACATGCTTGAACTAGGGATCATAGAAACAGACTCAAAAGGAGAAATCCAATACGTAAATATGTCTGCAAAAGATTTATTACAGCTCCCAGCCAACTCAACAGAGATATTGCTGATGAGTCAGTTTGAAAGTAAAGCAACCATCGGAGAAATATACGAAGAAATCACAACCTATACAGGTGAAAAAATCCCTGTAGAAATTGATCGCTTCCCATTAATTGAAAACAGAAAGATTGTGGGTTACTTCTATACCTTAGACGACTTACGTGAAGCTATTGAAAATGAACGTTTAGCAAAAGAGAAATCAGTCACCGATTTTGAAATTGAAACAGCTGCTGCCGTGCAAAAAGATTTCTATTCCGAAATCTCTTCGGGGGATCAAATTGGATTTGTATCGTACCCTTTCAAACGATTAAATGGGGATTTCTATAACATCCTGAAACAAGGAAGTAAAACAATGGTGACGATTGCTGATATCAGCGGGAAAGGTATTCCAGCTGCCATTCAAACATCTTTGATGATTGGAGCCATTGAGCACGTGAACTTGCACCAAGAGAAACCGGATCAATTTGTGCAGTTTATCAATCGTATGTTTTCAAAATATAGCAAATCTGAACACTTCATGACCTTGTATACCATGATTTATGATGAAGAAACACGCATGCTTCAATATTGCTCAGCTGGCCATGAACCTTCTCTGCTATACACTAAAGGAACAAATACATTCAATTTCTTAGAAACAAAAGGAGCAGCAATTGGCTTTTTTAAAGAAGCTTTATATGAAACAAAAACAATTCAGCTTTCAAAAGATGATATTGTCGTTCTTTATACGGATGGTTTAATTGAAGATCGCGGTAATCTTGAAGGTGATTTATTCGAGGATATGATGGACGCCATTCGCCAGTCAGACTTGACCTTATCTGCGGATACTTTATCTAAACATCTTATTACGGAAGTTGAGAAAAAACGTCAAGGACTTATCCACGATGATCGGACAGTTATTGTATTAAAAACATAAAATAATCCACACTAGCAAGTAGCTCATTTTCTGAGTTACTTGCTTTTTTAAGTTCACGTAAAGATTTTTTAATGTTTTGAATTTTTATACCCGGGTAAACTTTGAAGTATTGAACACAATTAGAGGAGGATGGTATATGAAGGCAGTTACATTTCAAGGAACGAAAGATATCAAAGTTAAAGAAGTCGAAGATCCGAAACTTCAAAAACGAGATGATATTATTGTTCGAATTACCTCTGCAGCCATTTGTGGATCAGACTTACACATTTATCAAGGCGCTCTTCCCGCTCGAAAAGATTACATAATTGGTCATGAGCCTATGGGAATTGTTGAAGAAGTGGGGCCGGAAGTAACAAAAGTTAAAAAAGGAGATCGTGTAGTATTGCCGTTCAATATATCTTGCGGTGAATGTTATTACTGCAATCACGAGATGGAAAGTCAATGCGATAATTCCAACGATAATCCAAAAGTCGACACTGGGGGCTACTTCGGCTTCACTGAGAGATACGGAGATTATTCCGGAGGTCAAGCAGAATTTCTGCGTGTACCTTATGGAAATTTCATGCCGTTTGTTATTCCCGAATCATGTGAATTAGAAGATGAGTCCCTTCTCTTTATGTCTGACGTATTACCGACAGCTTATTGGAGTGTTGAAAACTCCGGAATGAAAGCTGGAGATACGGTAGCCGTTTTGGGGTCAGGTCAAATTGGTTTAATGGCCCAAAAATTCGCTTGGATGAAAGGCGCGAAACGTGTAATCGCCGTCGATCACCTGCCGTATCGTTTAAAACATGCAGTGAAAATGAACAATGTGGAAGTATTCAACTTTGATGAATACGATGATATGGGTAGCCATATCAAAGAAATCACGAACGGTGGCGTCGATGTAGTAATCGATTGCGTAGGTATGGATGGGAAAATGTCCGCAGTTGAAAAAGTCGAGCAAAAACTGAAATTGCAAGGCGGAACCTTGAGTGCGATTGACATTGGCTTAAATGCCGTGCGTAAATTTGGGACGATTCAACTGACAGGTGTATATGGTTCAAAATACAATATGTTCCCACTTGGGAATATTTTCGAACGCAATGTAACATTAAAAATGGGTCAAGCGCCTGTCATCCACTACATGCCATTACTGTTTGATAAAATTACAAAAGGCGAATTCGATCCAACGGAAATCGTGACACATAAAGTCCCACTCGATAAAGCAAGTGAAGCATACCAACTCTTTAACGATCATGAAGATGAAAGCATCAAGTTTGTCTTAAAGCCATAAAGAAAATCCCTTTAGCTGTTTTTATGCTAAAGGGATTTTTTGATTTAAAATCTGAATACTTCCGGGTTTATATGCTTCTTCAAAACAATTACGCCTTCACCTAGAATGGGGAGTAGACTCGAAATGGAATATATCATGAGTAAAGCAAAAAAAGTGAAAGCGATTAAATGGATGGGCTTCGTAAATTTATTTCTGTTTTGGAATAGCAATATTCCTAATGCAACTTGTATAGACACTAATAATACATTCTTCATTTCCTTCCCCCTTCCGTATCTTACGATTCTTTCGTTTTATTTTTATACTTCTAGTGTACATGAAAAAAACGTCGAAAAATGTCGAAAATGTTGGGAAAGTTTTCACATTCAGGGCATATATATATCAATTTTATGAAATAAATTTCTTGATTAAACTTTTGTTTAAAGTTTAATCAACGTATAGTAGGATAAAGATTAATTATTACAGATGTAAAATGTATGTTAACGAGGAGATATCGACCATGAATAACTTTGGACACGTCATCAAACTGGAGAGAATCAGAAGGAACATGAAGCAAATCACTTTAGCACAAGGTATTTGCACCCCTTCCTATCTCAGTAAAATTGAAAACAATTCCATCGTACCCAGTCAAGAAGTGGTCAATTTACTATTAAATCGACTTGAACTCGCAATCAATCAAAACAAAAGTTTAGATGATGAAAGTTACCTGAAGCATGTTCGTGAGATCTATTTCAATGCCATCATGAATAAGGATCGCGAACACACAGCTAAAGCACTTAAAGAAATCAATAATGAAAGATACCTTTTCAAGGATTCTTCAAACTTTTATACATACCAGCTCATGGTCCTTAGGTTAACTTTAATTGTGCAAGATGTTCGAAATGACACAAGTGAACTGATAATGGCGTTATCCGAGCTATCCAGTAATTTTGATGACTACCAGATGTTTTTGTTTAATTCCAATGTCGGTAGCTACTATTCATTTTTGATGGATTACAATTTAACACTTCAATCGTACGAAAAGGCAATTTACTATTATAAGAAAATCAATATTGAAAAATGGGAAGAAGCCGATTTCAATTACCTTTTAGGCCATTGTTATCTAACTCAACAGAGATGGGTCTTTTCAATAGAATATATTCAAAAATCACTAGAGTTTTTCAAAAGTGGATTTTTTAACACACGTGTAATTGAATCCTATTTAATTTTGGCTATTGCTCAAGAATTTTCATTTCAATATGAAGAAGCATATGAAAATCTATTAATCGCACAAAAGATTGCATCTCAAATGAATCTCACCGAACACTTCCCTATAATTACTCAGAATTTAGGTAACTCTGCGTCAAGAAGAGGTTTGCCTGATGAGGCAATTAAATACTATCTTGAAAGCCTGGATGCTCGAAATGACAATGAAGAAAAATTGTTACCTATTTATTCTCTTGTAAAAGAATTTTCCAAATTAAAAAAATCCGATGAAGTGATTAAATGGTGTAAGGCAGGATTAGCTTTAATCGATAAGAGTCAGAATATAAGTCAGCAAACATTCGCACACCATTTAAATGTTTACTTAGCGAGAGAAACTGATCCTACAAATTTCGATAAGGTCGCTATCGAAGCATATAATTTCTTTCAAGAACTTAAAGACTACCGTCATGCTCATAAATACGCTCAATTAGTAGGCAATTTCTATTATGAAAATAATAAATATAAAAATGCTGCGAAATATTTCGTATTATCTAATGCAAGTATGTACAAGAAAAATAATATGAAGCATTGGGAAGAATTATAGAAATTCAAAATCAAAAAGCCTGTAACTATTTCCCGAGGTCGGGGGAAATAGTTACAGGCTTTTTTCTATATGTCAGAGACACTGGCGGCAGTGCCTTTGAACGCAATTATTAGCTGGCTGTTGTATAAACTAAACAACCTTGTTCGTAATCAATGTAGTAACTGTTTATTTTATGAGAAGACGAAACCGAGTCAGTAACCATCTGCTTATTAGCCACACGCTTGTTTACTTTTGAAATATTAAATCCTTCTTCTTGAATATCTACTAATAAAACGTCGCCAACTTTCATATCATGCGTTAAATCATCTGTTGGAACGACCAATACATTTGTCTCGTTAGGAAATTCCAAAAGAACTGCTAAATCATCTTCAAATCGATCCAATTTATACATTCTTCCTGTAAACATACTGACCAGCTCCTTTTAAATGATGGTTTCGCTTGAAAATTGCTAAATATTCGTAATAAACGTAGAATTTGAAGTAATACTAATAGATTTACTAGTTACAATATAATCATAATTCGTTAAGATAGAATAAGAAAGAAAAACAGGTTGGGAAACTTTTTTCCAAAACACGCGTTTTTTTATAGGTATTTAAGTTTTGTTTCCCAACAGTATATAGTAGATATTACTCAATGACTCTAGTAGTATAAAAGGTGGATATATGAATAATATCGGATTGCTCATCAAAATGTCTCGCATACAACAGAATATGAAACAAGTTACATTAGCAAGAGGAATCTGTTCAACGTCCTATTTGAGTAAGATTGAAAATAACCAGACCATCCCAAGCGAAGATGTGTTGCAGCTTTTATTGGAAAGATTAAATCTGGATTATGAAGATCTCTCAACTGAGCAGGAGATGGAATTTTTATCAGAGCTATACTCTCATTATAAAGTTGCAATCCTTGAGAGAAACAAAGAAGAGATAACTCGAAATCTCCAGTCATATACTGATAAGAACTTCCTTTTTAAGGATGAAAAAAACTTTTATACTTATAATCTTTATTTGTTGAGGCTTTATTTGATTACTGTTCCATCGGGTAATATTTGTATCAGTCTTATTTCTGCACTAACCCAAATGGAAGATAATTTTGATGTACGTCAGAAATTTATTTTCCATTTAAATATTGGGATTTTCCAGTTTATTCAAAGGGACTTTAAGAAAGCAATTCTTTCTTTTGAAATTTCATTACATTTACTAGCTACGTTTCCAATGGAAGATTGGGAGCTAGCGGATTTCTACAACGCTCTGAGTTTGAGCTATCTATCTGAGGACCATATATTAAATGCCATTGAGTTTGCTACAAAATCCCTAACACTTTATAAAGATAATTTGTTATTTGCTCGTGCATTCGATTGTTATATTGTAATCGGCATAGCTTATAAACGTAATTTGAATTTTAAGAATGCAGAAGAAAATTTTCTGCTTGCAAGAAAAATTGCAACTAATTTCAAGTTAACTAAGTATAATGAAATAATCTATCACAACTTAGGTTCATTATATGCAATTCAGGGTAATTCAAATAAAGCAATTGATTATTTTGAAGAAAGCCTTAAATATTCTTCTAATGCAGAGAATACGCTTTTAACCATTTATTCCATTTCCAAGGAATATTCAAAGCAAAATGATAAAATTATGGTTAATCAATGGGCAGATAAAGGATTAGACTATATTTCAACCCTTGATCAATCAGAGTACATGTCTTATTATTACCACTTCCATATTTTCAAACTTAATCAGCAACAGGATATGGAATTTGAAAACATATTATTAAGTGCCATTGAATATTTTGAGGGTAAAGAAGATTTTCATTACGTCCATAAATACTCGATTTTGTTAGGTAATAAATATTCAGAAATTAGAAAATATAAAAATTCTGCTCTTTCTTTACAAAAAGCCATAAGCTTTTTATATAAAATAAAATCTATTAATTACTGGGAGGATTTATAATGAAAAACAAATTATTTACTTTAATTTTAGTAGCCGGTTTCTTGGTAAGTTTTGCACAACCATCTCAAACGCACGCGAAAGACATGCTACCTGAAATCACCAACATTAAACCAATTAATGGAACATACGTTGCATTAAACAACTAACAAAAAAGCAGAGACTACTGGAATATTTACTCCAGGCAGTTTCTGCTTTTTTACTTGATTTGTTTTTTTGATACCCCTTCTGATAAAGAGTTTTTCAATTGGTTGAGTTGATCTTTCCGACTTTTCATGGACATGAACATATAAATTAAGAGGCCAATGATGAGCAATGGAATGATGAAAACAATGATAGCGAAAAATAAATCACCCATGGTAACTGTTGCCCCCCTTCTTTGAAATTCTACTTATATCTAGAATACGCCATATCTCATTTTTTGTTTCAATTAATCATAATTTATTTTTATATTACTAAATTTTAAAAGCCGCTCCTTTTAATATGGAGTGGCTTTCGTTTTGTTATCTACTAGAGAATATTGTACAACTTGCAAGAATGCTTGAATGTCTTCGACGGTTGTCTGGTAGTTAAAAGAAATTCTAACGAACCTTCTAGCCATATCAGTCTCGTAACCAATTGCACTCATTGCTGATACTGCTTCTCCAAAGCCGATCTTACAAGCCGTTCCGGTGGAGATGGCTATTTGCCGACGATTGCATTCGAGCATTAACCATTGCCCTTCTACGTGTGCCAAAATTAATCCCTGTATATAAGGAGACTTTGTTTCTGTGTTTCCTACTAATTGGACCCCTTCTGGTAAATGGTTTAATAGGAAATCTTGTATTTCATTTGCCCGTAAGAAGGCATCTTCCTGTTCCGCCAATGCATATTTTGCCGCAATCGTCGCAGCCACGATAGCTGGAACATCGACTGTACCTGCACGAAATCCATTCTGATGAGTTGTGCCTTCATAAACTGATTCCCAGTGAACGGAAGGGTCTATATAAACGATACCAACCCCTTTAGGTCCTCCAATTTTATGTGCCGAACAAACTGCCGATGTTACGTTTAAAGAACGAACATCCACTGGTATTTTCCCAAATCCTTGTACAATATCACAATGAATCGGCACCCTGTATTTCTTCGAATAAGCAGCACATTCAGCTACAGGTTGAATGGCACCCATTTCTGAATTTACAAGTTGCATAATAACTAAAGCAGTTCTATGGCTCACGGCTAGCTCAAATGCCTGCATATCTATAACGCCATATTTATCTACCGGCATGTAATGAATTTGATAGCCTTCTTTTTCTAACTCATTCAGAGTTGTTAATACGGAGGCGTGCTCTAGTTTGGTTGTGACGATATCCTTATATTCAGGTGGTCTTCCTCTTAATAGCGACCGTATTGTCAATTGATTTCCTTCTGAAGCATTTGCAGTGAAGAAAACCCCATCTGCTCGTCCATTCAAGAATTGCCCCCACATTTGCTTACAGGATGCTAAATAGTCGGCAGCGGTTGAACCTGCATCATGTAGACTTTGAGTATTTCCAAAAGCTTTTGTTGCCGCATCTACATAAGCGGTTATGGCTTCTTTTCTCATCGGTGATGTGGCAGCTGTATCTAAGTAAATCATCATAACTCCCCCATTTTCCTTCCAAAAACGAATTTCTTCTTGTAATCACTGTATCTTTATGTCATTAATAGTGTCAAGACAGCTGTAAACTTTTCGTAAAGTTGGTGTAAAGAATGTTTGATATTTGTATCATCGGTGGTGGTGTCGCTGGGTTAATGCTCGCTCATTCTCTCCCCGCTTCCATGTCCATTGCTATCCTCACAAAAGAAGATCCATTCACCAGTAATACTGCACTTGCTCAAGGCGGAATTGCAGCATCACTCGCTCCTTATGATTCCCCTTCGACACATGCCATCGATACAATGCTTGCCACGGCAGAACATGCTCACAATGAGCGTGTAGAGCTTTTGGTTACAGAGGGGAAAATGCTCATCGAAAAGTTGATGTCACAAGGACTTCCTTTTGATGCGAACTCGCATGGTTTACCCGAACTTGGTCAAGAAGCCGCACACACACAACGGAGAATTTTACATGCAGGTGGAGATCAAACTGGCAAAATGTTGATGAATTATTTGCTTAAACAAACCCAAGAAAAAGTAACCCGCCTCCCTTTTCACGCCGTTTTGAAATTACAAATGGAGGACGGGAGATGCACCGGAGCTTTAGTTAGTGATCAACATGGTCAAAGACATCTCATTAAAGCCAATCATGTTGTTCTTGCAACGGGTGGGATCGGCCAACTTTACAGTCAGACTTCCAATTCACCTATAGCAACCGGTGATGGATTGTCGCTCGCCTACCACGCAGGAGCTATTTTGGAAGACTTAGAATTTGTTCAGTTTCATCCCACCATTTTTACGTTGAACGGAAAGTCGTGTGGGCTTATTTCTGAAGCCGTCCGAGGTGAAGGTGCATTCCTCGTCAATCAGGACGGAATTCGTGTGATGAAAGACATACATCCATTAATGGAGTTAGCACCAAGGGATATAGTGGCACGCGTCATTGAATGGCACTGGCAAAAAAATGATCCGATCTATTTGGATGCTCGTCATATTCATCGTTTCGAAATGAAATTCCCATCCATTTACGCCAATTGCATGAAACATGGCGTAAATCCACTTCATGAGTTAATGCCTGTGCGTCCAGGTGCCCACTTTCATATGGGAGGTGTACAAACGAATGATATTGGGGAAACATCCATTCCGCAACTGTATGCAATTGGTGAAGTAGCTTCCACTGGTGTTCATGGAGCAAATCGCTTAGCCAGTAATTCGTTACTTGAAGGTCTTGTTTTTGCGGAACGACTGGCTATGAGACTGGAAGAAAACGTGATTCAGTCAGGAACTCCACTTGATAAAGAACTAGATTCATCATTCGTTCAATTCTCATCAGCCCATATGCAACGACGAATGACTGAACACATAGGCATCATTCGAACTGGAGCCGGTTTATCTGATTTCATTCATGAATTCCCTCTTTATCCGAGAAATCTTGAAGAATATTCATTTGAAGTCATACAACAAATTCACCGTTATACAGCTAGTAGTTTAATTGCTCATTCAGCATTCCTTCGTACAGAAAGTCGGGGCGGACATTATCGTCAAGACCACCCGGCAGTTACTGAGGAATGGACAGGAAAAATTATTGAACAATCCATATATGGGACTTCAATCAGTACGCGTAAAATTGAACGTAAGGAGACAGTAAAATGAATCGATTGAAAGTAGAAGAAGCATTAAAACATTTCTTGATTGAAGATATAGGAGATCGTGACGTATCAGCTGTTCTTTTCCAAGACTCGGACATCGGAGAAGCAATTGTACGCTTTAAAGAAGATGGCGTAGTTGCAGGTCTTCAATGCTTTAAATGGGGCTACGGCCTATTGGATGATGCAGTTGACGTGGAACTTTTAAAAGTGGATGGAGATCACGTGAAAGCTGGTGAAGCCATTGTTCACATAAAAGGTCCAGTAGCTTCTCTACTTTCAGGAGAACGTGTGCTATTAAACTTAGTTCAGCGAATGAGTGCCATTGCAACTTTGACAGCTAAATGTGTTGATGAGTTAGGATCATTGCATACACGCATTGTAGATACACGTAAAACGACACCTGGGCTTAGAATGTTTGAGAAGTATGCAGTCCGCATCGGTGGGGGCTTCAATCATCGGATTGGTCTCTATGATGCGGTTATGTTAAAAGACAACCATATAGCGGCTGCCGGTTCGATTACACAAGCTGTGGAAAAAGTCCGTGCTTCCCTAGGTCATATGGTCATGATAGAAGTCGAAGTAGAAACGGAAGGTCAATTGCTTGAAGCAATTGAAGCAAAACCACATGTCATCATGTTTGATAACCAAACACCTGAGACGATGACAAGATGGGCGAAACTTGTCCCATCTTCCATTCGCACAGAAGCTTCTGGCGGCATAGATTTAGCTAAACTAGCAGCATACCGTCACACTGGGGTCGATGTCATTTCTATTGGTGCATTGACACATAGTGTTTCAAATATCGATATTAGTATGAATTTATCCGTTTCCAGCAAGGAGGCCATTTTCGCATGACATCATTATTGGAAGAATTACAGATGACTGATACAATTCCTGCCCATTATTTGAACACCCCTTCGAATGAACTGCATGAACGTGCTCAGCAAGCGAAGAAGCTACTGGGTGAACGTTTGTATATTCTAGGGCACCATTACCAAAAGGATGAAGTCATTGCCTTTGCAGACGTGACTGGCGACTCGCTACAGTTATCGCAAATCGCTGCAAAACAGACGGCGGATTATATTATCTTTTGCGGAGTTCACTTCATGGCTGAAACAGCGGATATCTTAACTACGCCAAATCAAGCGGTGATTCTGCCTGATTTGAGAGCCGGTTGTTCCATGGCGGATATGGCCAACATTGATCAAACCGAACGTGCTTGGATTGAATTGCAAAACTACTTTGGCGATACCATTATCCCGTTGACGTATGTCAACTCTACAGCTGCTATTAAAGCATTTGTAGGTCGCAATGGAGGGGCAACGGTGACCTCTTCCAATGCAGAAGAAATGGTAGCATGGGCACTTTCTCAAAAAGAGAGAATGCTGTTTTTGCCTGATCAACATTTAGGACGTAACACCGCTGTGAAACTGGGGATTCCTTTGGAAACGATGGCGATTTGGGATCCAATCAAACACAAGCTGGAATTGCAATGTGCATTGGAAGACGTACGGGTAATTTTGTGGAAAGGACATTGCTCTGTGCATATGAATTTCTTGCCTAAGCACGTTGCAACTTTGCGTGAAAAAGAACCGGATCGTAAAATTTTAGTTCATCCTGAGTGTACGTATGAAGTGGTTGCCGCTTCTGATTATGCCGGTTCCACAAAATACATTATTGATATGATTGCAGCATCGGAAGTCGGGTCGAAGTGGGCTATTGGAACGGAAATGAACTTAGTTAACCGTTTAATCGCTACCTACCCTGATCGTGATATTGTGTCCTTGAATCCGTTTATGTGTCCTTGTTTGACAATGAACCGCATTGACTTACCTCATTTAACGTGGGCTTTAGAGGAACTTGTGGAAGGTCGAATCATCAATCAAATTTCCGTTGATGAAAAGACAGCTGAAGAAGCCATCATGGCTTTGGAGAAAATGCTTTAGGAATAAAAAACATAAAAGGGAACTCCAGTTTATTGGAAGTTCCCTTTTCTATTTGCCGATCTATAATTATTTAGCAAGTGCTTGATCTTTTAATGAGCGACGCAAAATTTTTCCTGTCGTGTTTTTAGGCAGTTCTGTCAGGAACTCGAAGCTGCGTGGGATTTTATATTTCGCTAGATGTTCCCCGCAATAGTTAGATAATGCTTCCGTGTCGAGACCTTCATCTTTAACTACTACATAGGCATGTACTGTTTCTCCAAAGTTGGCATCTGGTAAACCAATGACGGCAGCCTCTACAACACTTGGATGAGCGAATAGTACTTCTTCCACTTCACGTGGGTACACATTGAAGCCACCAACAATGACTAAATCTTTCTTGCGGTCCACGATATAGAAATAACCTTCTTCATCGATTCTCGCTAAATCACCTGTGTACAACCAGCCGTCGCGAATGGTAGCGGCAGTCTCTTCTGGCATTTTGTAATAGCCTTTCATCACGTTAGGTCCACGGACAATCAGCTCCCCTACTTCCCCAACTTCAACATCTTCGCCCAGCTCGTTCACTACACGATTCTCCACGTTGCTAATTGAAGTTCCGATTGAGCCTGCTTTACGATCTCGATCCAATGGATTGAAGCATGTAACAGGTGACGCCTCAGACAACCCATACCCTTCCGAAATACGGACATTGAACTTCTCTTCAAAGTTATGCAGCAAGGCAACCGGAAGCGAAGAGCCTCCTGAAATCGCCAGACGGATCGTCGAGAAGTCTTCGACATTTGCCTGCGGATATTGATAAAGGAAATTATACATCGTTGGAACCCCTGCAAAGACAGTAGCTTGCTGTTCCTTTGCCATTTCAAAAACGTCTTGCGGGCTGAAACGTGGAACAAGTAAAATCGTTGCTCCTTTTAATAGAGGGGCATTCACGACAACGGTCAGTGCAAACACATGGAATACTGGTAACGTCGCAAGTACTTTATCAGATGCAGTAAAGCCCAAATAGTCTGCTGTATCCCGTGCATTTGAGAATAAGTTACCGTGCGTCAACATCGCCCCTTTAGGACGTCCAGTTGTTCCTGAAGTATATAAAATTACAGCATTGTCATCCAGGCAAATTTCAACAGGTAAAACGTCTGGTGAAGCAGCCATAACCATCTGTGTAAACGATTTCACTTTTTCACGTAAGCCTTCAGGTAGAGCTGCCAACTTTTCTCCTGTATCTGAAGATGTTTCGCAAATTACATATGTATGAACGGATGGAAACGCACCTGCTGCCTTTTCAACAAGTGGCAAAAGCATATCAAGTGCAATGACTGCTTTTGCGTCACTATTTTGAAGGATGTAGGAAATCTCATCTGGCGTATAGATTGGATTAATCGGAATCGCTGTTGCTCCCAAACGCATCGTTGCATAAAGAGAAATCAAGAAATGTGGTGTATTACCAAGTAAAAATGCGACATGGTCCCCTTTTCCCACACCCTGTTCACGTAAAGCTGAAGCAAAACGAGCAACCGTTTGATCGAATTCTGCATATGACGTATCTTTCCCCATAAAATGATAAGCCGTTTTAGATGGTTGTTGTAAAGCCGTTTCACGAACGCGAGCTACTAAATTCATCTGACAGTCCCCTTTGTATTGAATGAATACTCATTCATTATTCAATATCTTCATTATATAAGAAATGTTCAGTCAATACAATAAGCACCGTGAATTTTCACGATGCTTACTGGGGTATACGTAATTTGTTCCTTCGGTTACTCGTCTCATATCAAGCGCGGACATGTGCTATATAACGCCAGCGTATTAAAAAATAATAGACGACTTGAATAAATGTAAAACCAACTAATACTAAAATCATTTCACTCAAAATGGATACTTCCGCTAAATTGCTCCAAATGACTTGCAGGGATAAAAACGAGAATGCACTATGTAGCATTGCTATTCCCCAAGGGAGGAAAAACTGAGGAACAAGTTGACGATTGACGATTTTAATAATTTCCTGTTCTGTTAAACCCATTCTTTTCAAGACATCGAATTGGCGTTTATCCCTCTCCAATCCTGTATATAGTTTGAAGTAGACAAAGCTTCCAGCAGCCAATAATAAAACGGCCGCAACCATTAACCCGGTAAACAATAACAATGAAAATGTTGCCCGTATCACACTGTAGTTCAATCCCGGATTTTCAAAGTAAAATGGCAGAGTGGTAAAACCTCCGTCATAAATTGCGTCCGTCACTTGAGAATCTATATCCAGTCCGATTGATTTTGTACGTTCCCACTCAGCTACATGAAAAGCAAAGAATTTATACGAGGAGTCCATCAGTGACCTTCCGGAAAACGGTTCGTTAATTAATTGATAGTCTGAATCACTGACTACAACAATGTTTGATCCAATAATCATGGAAGGAAATAACATCTTCGGATACACACCACGAATTTTGATTGGGACATTGCTCTCTTCCAAAACAGTTTGAATTTCTTTACTTTTTAAAGTGCTAATTGAATCCTCAGAGTATGGAATGAACATTGCTTCTCCAGGGGGCAATTCAATCAATGGCAATCCGAGCGCAAGCGCTAAACTATTTACATCCGACATTCTTAAAATATCGACCGAATTCTGTGAAAAGGACGATGTTTGCTGTTTGATTAAAAATGGAACAAGTGTATAGGACAAGCCTTGCTCTTCGAGTTCATTGCGTAATAATGAAATGTGATCTGACTCATACGGATTGGACATTTCACTGGAATAAATGAGTGACAGCGGGTTTATTTCACGAAATTGTCCTGTATAAGAAGACAGTGATGTCAACGTTCCAACTGATAAAAAGGCAACTGTTGAAACGATTGTAACGATAAAATACATTCTTGCATTTTCACGCAGTTTCACCGCCACTTCCGAAATAGCGATCAAACGATATGGATGCCAGTAAAGTGATTTACGTTTTCGTACTTGATGAAGTAAAAATAATACACTATGTGTAAAAAAGAAGTACGTCCCGAGTGCAGCAAGCGGAGGTAAAACAATGGATAATGCCAGTACCACGTTCATCGATGTAAACGCAGCCGCTCCGTAGGCAAACAATAACATGGCGATCCCAAGTATTGCTTTCACTGTTGAATAGCTTTGTAGTTCATCGGTCTTCCAATAGCCACGTATCAATTCAATTATCTTTTGCTCTCGTATGAACACGACGCTCGTCATTGCGATGATGACAAAAAGACTGAAAAACGCTCCCATTGTCAGGGCAAAAGGTTTAGCCGATACATATAGAGGCAAGCTTTCCAACTGCAGCAATTCTCGAACGATCATAAAAAAGAATTTCGAAAAAGCATAGCCAAAAAAGATTCCTGTTGCGACTGAGACCGCACCAATCAACATCGTTTCAAGGAAGATCAATTTATTCAATTGCTTCTTCTCCATACCAAGCTGAAGCAGCAGTCCGAACTCTTTCGAACGGGCTTGTAAAAAAGCACTCATTGAATAGAACAAGAAAAACAGTGTAAATATGTACAAGATAATTTCAGCTACTATCATCCCGGAGGCCGCGAATTCCCTTAAAAACTCATCTTCGATTTTCGGATGAAACAATAACATAGAATACATGAAGAAGACCATCACTGAAAACATACTCGCCATAAAAAATGCGGCATAGATTCGACGATTCCGAACGACATTACGATAGGCGAATTGTCGAAAGGTCATTGACATTGCCTCCTAGCAAAGACAGCACGTTTAAAATACGTTGGAAAAAAGTTTGTCTTCGATCATCACTATAAATTTCATTGAAAAACTCGCCGTCTTTAATAAAAATGACACGGTCGCAATAACTTGCCGCTATCGGATCATGTGTAACCATCAGGATTGTCGTCTTTTGCTCCTGATTGACTCTTGCCAAAAGCTCTAGTACATCCTTGGATGCCTTTGAATCCAAGTTCCCGGTCGGCTCATCCGCTAATATGAAAGCGGGCTGATGAATAAGCGCCCTTCCTATTGCCGTCCTTTGTGCTTGACCGCCAGATATTTCATTCGGTCTCTTTTCAAGAATTTGTTCCAAGTCCAGTTTCTTCGCTAAATCAGCTATACGTTTTTTCATTTCATCGAGTGGAAGTCCATCCAGTGTTAAGGGGAGAACCAAGTTTTCTTCTACAGTAAGCATCTGCAATAAGTTAAAGTCCTGAAAGACAAAACCGAGCTGTCTTCGCCGAAAAAGAGCGAGCTCGGTTTTCGTCATTTCTTCCGGACGCAATCCATCAATCGTGATGGTACCTGATGTGGCCGAATCAATTGTTGAAATGAGATTAAGCAATGTCGTTTTCCCGCTTCCGGAAGGACCCATAACAGCCACAAACTCACCTTTTCCCACTTCAAAACTTAACTGATTAATTGCACGATGTGTCACTTTCCCCTCGTACACTTTCGTCACTTCGTCCATTTTCAATATGCTCATCTTCTGTCTCACCTCGCTTTGTACCTTCATGGTTATGGAATAAAACCGAGACTATCGTGCCTTTTCCTTGCTCAGACACTACACTCATTTCATGACCTAGTTTTCCACAGATCTCATTGGCTAAATACAAGCCCATTCCAGTACTTTCCCCTGTTTTTCGGCCATTTTCTCCAGTGAAGAAGGCTTTCATCACACGCGGAAGATCGGTTGATGGAATACCGATTCCTTCATCCTGAACTTTCAGCAATACTTGTCCTTCCAGGCAGTCTACTTGGATATGTACTTTCTTGCCTTCTTCAAACGTGTATTTCACTGCATTCGTAATAAACTGGCCAATCACAAACTTCATCCATTTTGCATCAGTCGGTACGATATATTTTTCGTCAATTGAAATCACCGGGTACACATGATGGGTAATGAACAAGCGTTTATGTTCCGACACTACTTCAGAAACCAATGTCTTTAGATGTACTTGTTCAATTTGCATATCCTGTTCAAACGTATCGAGCCTGGCATTCATCAACACTGAATCAAGTCCACGCTTCAAACGGTCAATTTCTTCCTGCATACTTCTCTTGTCGACATTTCCATCTTCCTGCAAGAGCAATTCCACGACAGATAACGGTGTTTTCATTTGATGAACCCATTGATTCATGAATTGAAGATGACGATGCTGATTGGCATAAAGTGCCTGCACTTCATTTTGATACAGCTTATATAAACCTTGTAAATACTCTTCTACCTGTAATTGTTCTGGTGATTTCCCATCACGTTGCAATGCTGCTTCCATTTGTTTTGGTGATGACAATAGTTTTTGATAAAACGCATACCGTTTCACAAAGCGTCCAAATAAAAAAGATAAAATTAATAAGGTGCTAATGACAACGGAATAGATAGCTGTATCTGCATTTCGGAAGCCGTCGAGCCAATAAAGCAACATAATAAAGAGCACCATAATTAATTGAAAGACCAAGTAGGCAGCGTGCTCTTTCACAAACAGTCTTAATTTCATGATGACTCCTCCGCACTTAGTACGAAGCGATAGCCTGCCCCCCGGACGGTTTCAATAGTTGAAGAGATTCCGTAATCCTGTAACTTCTTACGCACACGCGTCATATTGACGTTCAGTGTGTTTTCATCAACAAAAGCCTGATCATCCCAAAGTTCTTCGAGCAATTGCTCACGTGTGACTACTTTTGGTACATGGGTCATTAATAGCTCTAGAATGGTGCACTCCCTCTTTTGAAGTGGAATTTCTTGCGAGCCGGTATGAAGCTCCATTCGCTCCAGATACAAACACAGTTTCCCTAGCTTAATCGTACGTTCTTCCTGTTTCGCTGCGTACTCACCATATGTTCTACGTAAATGACTTCTTATTTTGGCTAGGACGATTTCATAATGGAAAGGTTTCGTGATGAAATCATCCCCTCCATTTTCAAGCGCAAATACTTGGTCCATATCCCCTGACCGTGCTGAAATAAATATAATCGGGCACGTTGTCTTCGTACGGAACTGACGACACCAATAGTATCCGTCATAAGAAGGTAAATTAATATCTAGCAAAATGAGGTGCGGATCAAATGCTTCAAATTCTTCCAAGATCAAATCGAAGTCTTGAACCGTTTGCACTTCATAATGATATTTACGTAACGTATCAGCAAGCAGTGAGGCGATTTTTCGATCATCTTCCACGATATATATACGATGTGTTGACATCTAATCCTCCCCCTAATCTGTTTTTCTTAATTGTACTTAAGAACAGCTCTAAGTGCTACTCTATGTAAATTGTTCCGATGGAAGAGAGATTCGAACATTGGAGCTGCTCCAGGTAGACAGAATTGCTTTCCAGGTAGACAGTTTGGTGTTCCAGGTAGACAGAACCACGTTTCAGGTTGCACAAAATGAAAATAGACGAGCATTGGACTATCACATAACCACAAAAAAGCCTGACCGAAGTCAGGCTACATAATCACTATTAATAAATCAACTGAAGGAATTGTTCTTTTGTGATTCCACCAAGGTATGTCGAGATTTCCATATCACCAAGTGCGACAGATATCGCTGACTTATCGTAAGTTACTCCAATAATACGTTTTTCGATATCCGCTACGTCGCCTACACCGAAGAAATCACCATAGATATTGGCATCTTCAACAACTCCGTTTTTCACTTGCAATCTCACGTCAATTCCACCAGTAGGGAAACGTTCTGAATGGGACATATTGAATGCTGGAGATTTGCCATAATTCCATTCCCAGTTACCATAACGCTCTTTTGATAGGGCTTTAATATTCGCCCAGTCCTCTTCCGTCAATTCAACTGTTTTCACTTCTTCTCCACCAAAAATGGAGTGGAGCAACTTCACACGAAACTCTTCGATTGTAATCGGCTTGTCCAAAAACTCCGTAATGTTTGCCACTCGACTGCGAATTGATTTAATTCCTTTTGACTCAATTTTGTCCTTACGTACTTTTAATGCAGAAACCACAGCATCGATTTCAGTATCAAACATTAATGTACCATGGCTGAACATACGGCCTTTTGTAGTAAATTGTGCATTTCCGGAAATTTTACGCCCATCAGCTAAAATATCATTGCGTCCAGATAATTCTGCGTCAACTCCCATTTCTTTTAATGCATCGACAATTGGTTGCGTAAATTTCTTGAAGTTTCTGAAGCTATCGCCGTCATCTTTCGTGATGAAACTGAAGTTCAAATTACCAAGATCATGATAAACAGCTCCACCGCCTGAAAGTCTGCGTACTACGTGAACTCCATTAATGTCTACATAGTCCGTATCGATTTCTTCAATCGTGTTTTGGTTCTTTCCGATAATAATGGCTGGTTCATTGATATAGAACAGAAAGAAAGAATCTTTATCAACGTCCATTGTTTTAAGTGCATATTCTTCAATCGCCAAATTTATGCGAGGATCTGTAATTCCTTTGTTATCAATAAAATACATGAGGGTATCGCTCCTTTTAAATGTTATTCATATTATATAGGAATATCCGCCGTTTGTGTTGACATTCGATTGACTGTTATAATACAATACTATAAATAATAACAGTACTAGTACAGAGAAGAAAAGGAGGTCATCGATATGATCGAAAATGTAGTGGAGTTTTTCAAGAACCTTCCCCCTAAACAATGTGCCCAATGTGGAGAAAAAATTGAAGAACAGCATGAGTGCTACGGCAATACATGCGATAAATGTAATACTATTTAATTAACAAAATAGCCGTTCAGGATTTCCTTCCTGAACGGCTGTTTTTTTATGCTGCCTGGACTTTTGAATATCGTCGCTTAAACATAATGACAAAATAAGTCATTGTGCAGGCAATGGCTACCATAAAGAATGCCAACAATATTCCGATATTCCACTGAATAAAAGCAACGTCTGTTGATGAAATCGCTGCTTTAAAGCCTTGTACAGAATAGGTCATCGGCAACCATTGGTTAAATATTTGCAATGGTTTTGGAATTAATTCAAGTGGGAAGGTTCCAGCACTTGTCGTCAATTGTAAAATCAAAATAATGATTGCGACAAATCTTCCGCTGTCACCAAGAACCGAAACGAGCAATTGAACGATGGCTAAGTAAGTGAAACTTGTCATAATGGCCGTCGCAATAAACCACCCGAGATTGACTGGTTCCAGTCCTAATCCGAATAATAAAATGGCCACAGCAATCAATGCTTGAACAACACCGACGATTCCGAGAACGGTCATCTTACTCGTTGCCCATGCAAAACCACTAGTTGGTGTGATCGCTGTTTGTACTAGTGGGAAAACAATTGAAATTAATAATGCCCCAACAAATAATCCAAGTGACAAGAAGTACGGTGCAAACCCTGTTCCATAGTTCGGAACATGATTGACAGCTGATTTCGATACACCTACAGGAGAAGAAGCCATATCAATTGTATCGTCGTTAGCATCAACTTCACTTGCTTCAGCTGAAGCTGCTGCTAATTTCCCCTGTAAAGTAGACGTTCCTTCTGCTAGTTTCACTGTCCCATCAACGAGCTGCGTGGATCCAGCTGCAAGTTCTCCAGATTTTGACGCAAGTTGGGATGTACCTGAAGTTAACTTGTTTGAACCTTGAACGAGTTGTTGCAACCCGCTTGATAATTCTTTACTGCCAGTCGAGGCACTTGTGAGACCATTTTTCAAATCCCCCAACTTAGTCGAAATGGTGTCAGTTCCGGTTGCTATAGATGTAGCCCCTGTATTCAAAGCCTCTGAGGATTGAGTTAAGGTAGACAATCCTTTCGCAAGTTCTTGATGACCTGCGGCTAAATTCTCTGCGCCAGATGCAGCTTGACTCATGCCGCCGCTTAGCTGTTCGGTTCCACCTTGTAACTCCCCTAAACCTTGAGAAACCTGTGAACTTCCTTGTTTAAGTTGTTCGAGTGCCGCTTTCAAAGCAGTTTGTTGCTCTGCAGGGAGCGATGAGAGAATCGGAGCCATTTGATCCGATAAAGACTCCAAACCAGCGGTAACTTGAGTAGACCCTCCTGCCAATTTACCAACTGATTGATTCGTCATGGTTGCACCTTGTTGAAGTTGTCTCATCGCTTCTACAAGGTGCTGTTCATTTTCATTAGCCTTCTTTAGTCCAGTTGATACTTTTGCAACACCTTGCGTATAAGAAGCAACGCCGTTTTGCAATTGACCCGCTCCATCTGCTGCTTTGCCAGCACCTTGTTGTAACTGACTAGCTCCTTCAGAAAGTTTTCCAAGCCCTGTCTCCAATTCTGTTGCGCCGTTTGAAGCTTTTTCTGTTCCTGAAGCAAGTTCTGTTGACCCATCAGCGAGTTGTACTGATCCACTTGCCAATTGTTCCAGATATCCTTGCAAATCCGTCGCTCCGGAAGAAAGCTTATCTGCTCCATCCGATAATTTCTCAGCTCCGTCGGCTGCCTCTCCGTAACCAGTACCCATTTTGGTAATGGATGCAAAAAGCTTTTCGGAATAGCTCGCTACGACTTGTTTATTTACTTCTGCACGAATACGTTCAACTGCTGTATCACCTATTTGTGCTGATAAGAAATTAAACCCTTCGTTCGGTTTGTATTCAATCATTAATTTTTCAGGTTGCTCATCAAGGAGTGTTGTTGCATGTTGAGAAAAATTCGAAGGAATCTCAATCACCATGTAATAGTCTTGATTTTTTAGAGCTTCTTCACCCTGTTTTTTTGAAACTTCCACAAAATGAAATTGTTGACTATCTACCAGTTTCTCCGTGACATCCTTCCCAACCGTTATGTGTTCCCCATCAAGTTCAGCTCCAGCGTCTTCATTTACAATCGCTACAGGAAGCTCATTTAATTGTTCATAAGGATCCCAAAACGCCCATAAAAACATGCCCGCATATAATACTGGAATAAATAAAACAGCAAGAATCGGGATAAGTAGTTTACGATTCTTAACAATGTTTAAAAATTCTTGTTTGATCATCTAATCTCCTCCTAATACTTATTGACCGAAATGTTCATTCAGTCATTTCGTTCCAAAAAAAGAGTCTCAAGTAATGAGACTTCGAAATATTGTATCGCGAAACACACCTACGATTTTCTCTTCTGGCAGTGCTTGTTCATGCGTAATTTGCCAATCCACAGCAAAAGCCATATATGCTTTAAAAATTAGATAGGCTACCAATTCGACATCTACATCTCTTATTTCCTTATTGGAAATCGCTCGCTCGATATGTTCTGCAATATAGCGGACAATTTCTTGCTCGACTTTCACAAGAACAGCTTGGACGATTGGCGTTTGCATCTCTTTTTCTTCAGCTATCAACTTTGAAAGTAAAGCATGTCTTTCTCTGAATTCCAGCATTTTCATCAGAACGAGATGTGCATTTTGCTGAAAAGAGCAATGATTAGAAATGATGGCATCTTTCTCTGCTTTCATTTCATTAATCATCGTAAACACGATTTCGTGAAACAGTTCTTCTTTATTTGAAAAAAACGTATAGATCGTCCCTTTTCCGACGTTTGCCAGCTTCGCTACTTGATCCATTGTCGTCGCTTTATAACCAAATAAAGAAAATGATTTAGTTGCTGCATCTAAAATTTCGTGTCTTCGATCCAATATATTCACCTCATTCAATAAAAATGACCAAAAAACCAAATCGGTCATTTAGTCATCATCTTATACTAATTCTTTGGATTTTACAAGCTGCTCTTCAAAAAATCATAAATTTTCTATAAATCTTAAAATATAATAAGAAGATATAATTGCTAAAACAGTTGCGATGATGGAGCGAATGAACAGACTCATAATGCCGTCAGCTCCAATTGGATAAAAGATCATGATCTTCAACAGAAAATCAAATCCATAAATTAAAATGATGAAAATCATAAATTTCATGATGGTATACATCGTTTTTCCCACCTTCTCGTACAATTTCTGTTGAATTTACTATACACTAAACGACAAAAAAGAGCCTGAGAAAACAAGCTCTTTAATTCCTACTATATTTTCTTGAAAAACTAAGTCTATTAATGTCTTTTTAATCTAAAAAACCACCTATTGTTAATAGGTCTTTCACTTCTGTCTTATTGAGTAATTTTCTAGTGGTATCGGTGAGTATAGAAGGCAGTTGCCCACTAAGTTTCTTTGAGATAGTTGGGGAAATAATGATTAAGTCTTTGTCATACACCTTTGCAATTTCTTCCTCATTCTTCCCAATCAATACTTCATGAATTTTCTCCCCAGGCCTGGCTCCGACTTCTATAATTTTTGTGTCTTCATTTCCGTAGCGCTCAATTAGCACTTCCGCCAAATCAAGAATTTTGCAAGCATCCATGTGCATGACATAAATTTCTCCACCATTTCCTAATTCAGATGCTTTTAAAAGAGTCTCAATTGCACTTTGCGGTGTAACGAAGTAGCGGGTCATTTTCTTGTCCGTGATGAGTACGTGATTTTTTTCTTTAATTTGTTGTTTGAATAGTGGGATAACACTTCCACTGCTCCCTAGGACATTCCCTCCTCTAACACAGATGAACTTCGTTGCTGAATCCTTCTGATTTGCGTGTATGATCAACTTCTCTCCAAGTGCCTTTGTCATCCCATATGAATTGACTGGGTCTGCAGCTTTATCAGTTGAAACATAAATTACTTTCCTTACATTGTTTTCGATTGAAGCCTCGATTACATTTTGGGTTCCGATAATATTTGTTTTAATTGATTCCAATGGATGGTCTTCACATATTGGAACATGCTTCAATGCAGCTAGATGAAATACGATATCTGTACTCTTGCATGCGGTTGATAGAGCCTCCCTATCTCTAATATCCCCTATGCAAAAGTTTAATCTCGAATCCTCGAATTCTCTCCTCATTAATACTTGGCTATTCTCATTTCTTGAAAAAACAATGATTTTCCTAGGATTGTATCTCAATAGTTGTCTGATTAATTCCATGCCCCATGAGCCTGTCCCTCCCGTCACTAGTATCGTTGAATTAGTGTACAATTAATTTTCCTCCTGTTTGATTTAAACATTTTTCCTTTATGCCTCTTCAGGCTTATTTTGATTTAATTTTATTCCTTCTAACACATGCGACCAAAGTGCATGGTTGCCTTCCCACTTATCCACATTAGGGAACTCAAGTGCACAAACTTTTTCTAATGGCCAATTTTTTTCTACGATCCCACTCACGTCTGTATGATTAATTAGGAGTATATTGAAATCGTGTTTGACCAATTTTTGAAGGACATTTTGCAATTCCACTACATCTTCAAATGTACCTTCTGTGCGAACAAATAAAATTTTCTTCGCATTGTTCATTTCCGCCAAAAATCTTCTGATTCTCCGGTTATATTTCACCATCACATCAGCATATCCATCCAAGCTTTCCAAAGTATTATTCGTAACATGAAAATCATGGTTGGATACTATTTGATAGCCATCGTCAGAAACACATATACACTTATCTGCATAGCCCAGCACCCTTAAATTTTCAAATTCCAGGAATGCAATGAAACGATTCTTCAGAAGTTGGTTCACCTTCGATAATTTTGGACTCCCCACCCAATCTAACACACCAGAATAAGGTCTCAGTTTGTGCTTTTTCAGTTGAATGGACGTTAAACAAAGATCTCCCAAACTAAAGATCGCATCATAGTTCCCTTTAATATCGTCAATATTCATTTTTTCACCTCCAATAATTACAAGTTGCAACCAATTAATTTGTCTAGTTCCTTCAATCATTCTAGTAAAATTCTTTTTTTAGAAGGAGGAATTCTATCTTATTTATTACTTGCTTAATATCAAATGCATTTACTTGGAATTCGACAGAGATAAATTACTTATATAGCAAAAATATTTAAAGTCTTTGCTTAGTATTTTAGTTAGAAAAACGGGGATCTCACTTATGATCCCCCTTTTCTTTATGCGTTACTTCCGCTCACTACGTAATCCGTTCCTACTTTTGTAAAAGTGATAATATTATTCGTATTGAGTAAGTCATCTAACTCTGTGCCAACTGCTGTTGTAAACTGCACTTTGCTATAAAGATCCCCTTCAAAAATCGTAAACAATACAAATCCATTTAGGAATTCATTTGTTTCATCCCCATATTCTACGAGTAATGATTCTTGTGGGTTAAGAGTAAATGATTCTGATCCATCTTGATTGACGGGATCAGCTCCTTGGCGAATGAAAATTGTGATGATTAACGTTGCCATACTATTGTTTACAAATGTTTTCTCAGCCATATATTTCCCCCCTCTCAATTATCAGATATACCAATCTATTCTATTAACATAGATTGATATAGGCGTCTTTAATAGGATTTGATATTTTATCAATATTTTTTATAGAGGAAAAAAACTCGGTGAAAATCGAGCATTAGAAAACCAAAAAAAGACCAGAAGTATCAGACCCAATTGGGCTGTGGCTTCTGGTCTACCTAAGAAATTTTTATCGAATTAATTAGATGTAATTACAGGGTTGAAATTGATCACTTCTACTATGATTGGACTTCCTTTGAGTATTTCAGATCCTTCTGGGACTGAAAGCAGTAAAGACCCTATTCCCTCTTCCCCCGCAGTGTATGCAAAGTTATCGTCCATTTGGAGCGCACCATTTATATACACATTGAAATAGCTATTATTCAAATTTAGCGTTGGAAGTTCTTGTACCACTTCCCCGCCATCGTCCCAAAATTGGGAAGCATCGATTTTGTGCGTACTATTTTCACTGATCACTTCAGGTACTACATGAAATAATCGTGTAACGGTTGGAAGGATTGATATTTTTTGATTTGGCGTCTCAGCAAGCTTAATAATTTTTAATGACAATATTTTTCCTCCTTTATCTTTCACTAAACAACATATGTCTGTCTGAAACAACGAGTTAGTACAGGACAAGTTGATTTTTCAAAATAGGAAAATATACCCCCTCATACACACATTCATCCAAAATCGTATACATTAGTTTAAAATCCTATTATTTTCATGCTTTCAATTCAATTGAAACAGGGGGGGTAGAATGAACAATCAACCGTTTGTTCCATTTAAAACCACTGCTTATTTTCCAAAATCACCTAAAAATGCAAAAGCACCATACAGTCAACCATTGTTCTTTAAAAGCCCAAAAAAAGTAATCACCAATGAATTTTTCACTATTTCTGATGGGAGTAAACGCGTTTTCAAAGAGGAGGATGGATTAAAGGAATATGGACGACAAAAAATATGGAGTCCATCGATGGTATCCTATATAAACTTATTTATTAACGGGGTTCTGCAACCCAAAGTGAATTATGAAATAGAAGAAGGAAAATTGCGCCTATTAACAGATGATATTCCTATTGAAGGTACACCGATTATACTTCAGATGATTGCATACTATTGAATCCTTTCTCTTCTTGTCTAACACGTGCAGCCAGTTGCCTACACCATTTTATTTTTCAGAAATACACTTTATCTATGCGACTTATTCAGGAGGATGAAAGATTTGAAAATATTGCTTGCGACGTATTGGCCAATTCCACATTTAGGTGGAGTCTGGAATTACATGGAACAACTTAAAAAGAAGCTTGAACAAATGGGACATGAAGTAGATCTGATGGGATACGATGAAGCGAATACGGATATCCATATGGTGAACAATCATCGTAAAATAGAAAGGGAAAAAATACTTCCCTTATTGAAAGCAAAAATGAATCCAAACAACTATCCGGCGATCTATGCCAATAAACTTGTGGAGTATACGGAGTTCCAACGTTATGTTTTCGAACTTGGCGCAGCCTATCTAGGTTTAGAAAAATACGATATCATCCATACCCAAGACGTTCTCTCCACTACCTGCATGCACCGCGTAAAACCACCCACCACTCCATTAATCGCCACCCTTCACGGTTCTGTAGCTCATGAAATCCGTCATCAGTTGACTACTATCCACAAATCAGCCAATTCATATATTGCGAGGGCATATTATGATGAATTAGAGAAAATCGGTGCTTCATCCGCTGACATTACCATTGTCGCTAACAATTGGTTGAAAGATATTTTAACTAGTGAATTTGAAGTACCAAACGAACAAGTAAAAGTTCTTCATTATGGTTTTGATACAGAGAATTTCGTCAAGAAAATGAAAAAGAAATCCCCCATTATTAAACCCAAAGATAAAAAGGTCATTATCTTTTCAGGTAGATTGACAGAGCTTAAAGGTGTCCATCATTTGTTAGAAGCATTAAGTAAACTGAAAAAAACTCGACAGGACTGGGTCTGCTGGATTATTGGTTCAGGTGACCAGCTTCCTGAGTTACGTATACAAAGTAAAGTATTGGAATTAGGCGATGATGTCCTATTCTTTGGTAAGCGAGATGACGTACCATATTTGCTTTCGCTTTCCGATATTTATGTCCTTCCGACCCTGCTTGAAAACCAGCCTTTATCTTTAATTGAAGCGCAGATTGCCGGTAAGGCTTGCGTTGTCAGTGAAGTAGGCGGGCTCCCAGAAATGGTTAAACATAAGGTTACGGGAATATTGACGCCTCCTGGTAATTCAGATATTCTTGCCGAACAGTTAGAAGCTCTTTTGAAAGATGACTGTTTGCGAAAAAATCTCGGAGTAAATGCAAAAAAATGGGGAATGACACATTGGTCCAATGAACAAGGTGTTAAAAATCTATTGAAAGTTTATAACGAAGTCATCGCAAACAGAGAGAATGGGATTTAAATGACTCGAATAATTGACTACTTTAAATACCTTCTTCTGTCCTGGCTTTCAAAAGGAAAGACACTTTGGAATTCAATATTGATGTATGTCATATCAAAAGTTAAGCCAGAAGAACCCGAGAATCCGACTTATGTAAACGCTGAAAAATACCAATCCATGTTTGAAGATTCCTATTCAATAGATGATGTACAGGTATTGGAACAAATTTGGAACCGAATCCACTCTTCCGTTCCTACTAGTTTTAAACTCCCCCATGAAGAAAGTATAAAACGATTGCATTCTATGCGTTCTGACAACTTTGATTCGTTGTTTGCCAAACCAAGCTCATTTCCCGAGCTATTTGTCGACCCTTCTATTTGGAACCGTATTTCACATTCCTTACCGTCTGAATATGTTTTACCACACCCATCGTTTGAAAATATCACGAAACCGATGAGAGGCACCTTTTATGACCAACTATTTTCAAGATTATCTACCACTGATCCGAATATCTTTGTGGATAATAGAGTTTGGGAACCCATAACTAGCAGGCTACCTAGAGGATATTCCTTGCCTGATCCGAACGCAGACACCATCTTTAATGCCGTCGAACACAACACATTCCATCCAATGATGCCAAGAGAAAGATTGAACCAGGAACTAACAGATGTAGAAATCCAAGAGAAAATTATCAATTCTTTACCAAAAAATTATTCAATCCCCAACTTCTCTTTCTTTGGCCACACTAAAGATTCAAATCATCGTTGAACAAAAGACAAAATCCCGAAAAAACTTGCCTCGAAGCAAGTTTTTTTGTTGTTAATATGGATGAGACTTCTATGCAACCTAAACCCGCTTTCTAATGGTCTATCAACCAATAAGTGTGTTTTATATGGAATGATATGGATGCCTAATCTCTCAATTACCTGCCGACATATAATATGGAAAACAAAAGGATGTATGTCAAATGAAATTTGTTGTCACAGGAGGAGCGGGATTTATCGGCTCCCATTTGGTTGATGCTCTTATTTTGTCTGGTGCAGAGGTTCATATTTTGGATAATCTTGTATCTGGACAGTTGGAGAATGTAAACAAGAAAGCAGAGCTGCATATAGTAGACATTTGCAGTGCAGAAGCAAAGAATATTATTTTGGGTATTAAACCTGATGCTGTATTTCATTTAGCAGCGCAAGCGGATGTCGGTAAGTCGGTTCAAGATCCCCAATATGATGCAGATATTAATATAAAAGGGACAATCAATATTTTGGAGGCCTGTCGAGACTCCAAAGTAAAGAAGTTCATTTTCGCTTCTACATCTGCAGTATATGGGAACTTAAGCAGAGATCTTCTTACTGAAGATGAAGCAACGAATCCAGCTTCCTATTACGGTTTATCCAAGTTGACTGCCGAAGGCTACATAAGGCTTTTTTACGAGCTTTATAGACTTCCTTTTACAATTCTTCGATATGCAAATGTTTTTGGACCTAGGCAACTACCCAAAGGTGAAGGTGGTGTGATTGCTGTCTTCTTAAATCGAATGAGAGAAGGTAAATCTTTAAGCGTACATGGCGATGGTGAACAAACGAGGGATTTTATTTATGTCTCGGATATTGTTGCTGCGAATCTCGCCGCATTAAATGGAGGTTCACAAGAAACAATTCAAGTAAGCACCTCAAAAAAATACTCCATAAATGAATTATTAAAGCTACTAGCAGAAATAAATGGTCACAGTATTCAAACAATTCATACGGCTTCTAGAGAAGGGGATATTAAGCATAGTTGTCTATGCAATAAAAAAGCACAACAAATACTAGGGTGGCAACCCCTGGTGAATATACAAGATGGAATGATTGATACGTATGATTATTATCAATCGCATTGACTATTTTGCAATTCGTTGCTCTTCTAACTCTCTTTTGAAATGGAGAGGAGCATCTGATGCCTAATAAGGAGGAAAAAAACCATCTCCATTTGAATTCTGAAACTCCAAAAAATCCAAAAATCTTAATTACCGGTGCAAATGGATTTACAGGAAGACACGCGTGTAAATACTTTATGGATGCAAACTATCATGTAATTGCTGTTACCAGAAAAGCAACTGATCAAATCTCTGATCGTTTAATAAGCTACGAACATTGCGAGCTTACAGATAAACAGGCTGTTATTTCGCTCATACAAAGGACTAAACCAGACTTTCTTCTTCATTTGGCTGGGCAGAATCATGTGGAAAAGTCTTGGAAAGATCCACTTGGTTCACTTGAGGCAAATGTATTGTCAACTGCATATTTATTAGAAGCGTTACGAATTGAGGATGTGCCTTGTAAAATAATTGTTGTGGGATCAACTCTACAATTCAATCCTAATGACCTATCCTCGCTTCATCACCCCTACAGCTTAACGAAAACACTTCAAGCTTTAATTTCCCAATCTTGGGAGAGGCTTTATGGAATGAATGTGATACTGGCCAAACCATCCAATCTTATCGGTCCGGGTGTTTCGACTGGTGTTTGTTCAATATTAGCGAAAAAGGTTATTGATATGGAATTCAATAATGCTGAGAAAAATCTAAACATAAGCAACTTACATGTAAGACGTGATTTTCTGGATGTAAGGGATGCTGTCGTTGCATACGACATATTATTTGAAAAAGGCATTTCCGGAATAGAATATATTATCTCCTCAGGGAAATTTATGTATTTAAAAGACTTGACTGATGCACTCCGTCTTTATTCTAGTGTTGAATTTGGACTTCGGACATTGAATAATCACATTGAAGTGGTTGATCCCCTTAAACCAACTTTAATGAAAAAACTTGGTTGGAAACCTCAAATTACTTTTGAAGAATCTATCAAAGACATTCTATTGTACTATCGCGATCTTGAAAGTGGGTTCTAATCGTGAAATTAGCTCACAATGGACTGATAAATAAAAGCAGGTGGAGAAAAACGACGATTCGTTTTCTCCACCTGCTTTTTATGAGAGACTTATTAAACAGTTTCCCATGATAAATTATTTAACAAACAAATCTTCCAATACTTCACTGACAGCGGCTTTCCCTTGATCCACACAATCGGGTAGTCCAAGACCTTCATAAGAACTTCCGGCCAGCTTAATCATTGGGAATTGCTCTTTAATTTCTTTTTTCGCTTTCGCCACGCGTTCTTTATGCCCTACTACATATTGAGGAGATGCATTTTTCCATCGAGTGACTACTGAAAATAGAGGTTCTTGATCAATTTTTATCGTTTTGCGTAAATCAGCAAGAACGATTTTCTCAAGTTCGCTATCGGATAATTCTACTGCCGACTCATCTCCTGCACGACCTACAAATCCGCGAAGCAATACATGACCATCAGGCGTAGTTGTTGGCCACTTACGATGAGTCCACGTACAAGCAGTTATTGAATAATCACTATTCCTGGATACTAAGAAGCCCGTGCCTTCTTTATCTTGTTTGACTGCTTCTTCTTTAAAAGCCAGTGCAACAGTCGCAACCGAGGTGGCAGGCATCTCCTCGAAATCAGTCATTAATCCATGTTCTTCAAATAATGGCAAAGCTGCGAGATGAGGTGTTGCTACAATTAATTGATCGAGAAGCATTTCTGATTCGTTGTTCAGGAACAGATTCACTTGATCCCCGACTCGTTCGAAACGTTCAACACGTACACCCTTCATAACAGAACCAGGTTCGAGCTGAGACTCAATTGCTTCTACAATCGTTTCCAACCCATTCCTGAATGTACGGAAAATGCCCTCTTTGGATTTTACAACAGGCTGTTTGGGGGTCGTTTTTTTTGAACCGATTATCAGGCTGCGATGTTCCTGTTCCAGCTTATAAAACTGGGGAAAAGTTGCCTGAAGACTCATTTTATCAATATCCCCTGAATAGATACCTGATAATAAAGGTTCAATTAGATTTTCAACCACTTCACCGCCGAAACGTCTGCGTAAAAATTGTCCAACCGACTGGTCTTCATTAACTGCCGACTTGGGTAAAACAAAATCTCCAGCTGCGCGGAATTTCCCGCTCCATGAGAACAATCCCGAGGTAATGAAAGGCGATATTTGCGTAGGAATGCCCATAACAGACCCTCCCGGAATCGGATGCAGACCATCATTGACGAGTATATATGCCTGTCCAGTTGCATTGCTGACAAGTTGATCACTAATGCCAAGATCCTCGGCAAGAATACCAAAACTTTTCTTACGGGCCAAAAACGAGTCAGGTCCCCGTTCGATGACAAATCCATCTTTGCGAACTGTCTGGATTTTTCCTCCAAGACGATGGGAAGCTTCTATCAAAACTACTTCAAGGGGATACCCTTTTTCTTTCGCTTCCTTCTGCAAGTAAAAAGCAGCTGCTAACCCAGTAATTCCTCCACCAATGATCGCTACTTTACGTTTTCCTTGAGACACAGTCATCATCACTTTCGATTTCAGTTTCCTTATTTTTTATCTAAATGTTTCAATACAACATCGGACATGGCATCAATAAATAATGGTTGTGTGTTAGGCATTTCAGGTCTGTAGTAATTGGCACCGATTTCATCAGTCACCACTTTACACTCATAATCATTGTCGAATAACACTTCTAAATGATCTGCGACAAACCCTACTGGCGTATAGACAAATGTAGAATAGCCTTTTTGTTCGTGCAATTCATGAGTAAGGTCTTGAACGTCTGGTCCAATCCAAGGTTCTGGCGTTTGACCAGCACTTTGCCAACCGACTTCGTAGTTTTCTATACCAGCTGATTGCGCGATTAATTTGGCCGTTTCTTTTAATTGATCTGGATATGGATCGCCATTTGCGATGATTTTCTCAGGCAATGAGTGTGCAGAAACGATTAAACAAGCTTTTTCACGTTGTTCTGCCGACATTGAATTGAAAGTTTCGGAAACCTTTTCAGACCAATACTGAATGAATTTTGGTTCATCGTACCAACTTTCTACAGAAGTGATCTGTAGACCGCCCAATTTTTCAGCAGTTTCTTGTACACGTCCGTTATACGACTTAATCGAGAATGTTGAGAAATGAGGTGCAAGTACAATGGAAACCGCTTCTGTGATTCCATCCTTATGCATTTGCTCCACGGCATCTTCAACAAACGGTTCAATATGTTTTAACCCAATGTATAATTTGAATTCAATTTCGTCTTGAACAGCATTCAAACGATCCCGTAGTGCAGTCGCTTGGTCGTCTGTAATTTTTGCCAAAGGTGAAATTCCACCGATTGCACGATAGCGATCTCTTAAATCGGTAAGAGCTTCTGGGCTTGGCGGACGACCATGACGGATGTGTGTATAATAACGCTCTAAGTCTTCTTCTTTATAGGGCGTGCCGTAAGCCATCACAAGCAGTCCCATTGTTTTTTTAGTCAACTTGATCACCTCATTCATTAATTTACATTCTTCATTTTGCCATGTTCCATTTCAACTCGCGAATAAGTGAACCTTATGAATGTGCTTTCATCTGTGCACGACTGTATTCATGGACAAATGATGTTAAACGTTTCAACGTATCTGGATTTACTTCAGGGAATACGCCGTGACCTAAGTTGAAAATATGTGAAGGATGAGCGATTCCTTGGTCGATGATTTCTTTTGCACGTTCTTCAATAACTGACCAATCAGCTAATAATAGGGATGGATCCAAGTTGCCTTGAAGCGTTTTTGTTAAGCCCATTGCACGCGCTTCCTTGATAGATAAACGCCAGTCCAAACCAACTACATCCACTGGTAGGTCATGCCATTCTTTTGCCAAATGGCTTGCTCCAACACCGAATGTTGTTACAGGTACACCTTGCTCTTGAATAGCTGTAAAAATACGGGTCATTACTGGTTTAATGAAAATGCGGTAATCTTCAATATTCAATGCGCCAACCCATGAGTCGAAAATTTGAATCGCTTTTGCCCCAGCATCAATTTGTGCTTTCGTATAAACGATGATCATATCAGCAAGCTTGTCCATTAACGCAAACCAAGCTTGCGGTTCCGATACCATGAACGCTTTCGTTTTGTTGTAATTTTTTGATGGTCCGCCTTCTATCATGTAACTAGCAAGTGTGAAAGGAGCTCCAGAGAATCCGATTAACGGAACATTCAGTTGTTCTTCAGTCAAAATCTTAATCGTTTCAAGTACGAACGGAATATGATCTTGTGGTGAAAGTTCTCCAAGCTTTTCAACATCCTGTACTGTACGGATCGGATTTGAAATAACAGGACCTACGCCTGATTTAATTTTCACATCCACACCGATTCCTGGAAGCGGTGTCACGATATCTTTATACAAAATTGCAGCATCCACATCATAATTTTCAACCGGTAAGCGCGTGACATATGCACATAGTTCTGGTTGATGAGTAATTTCTTCTAATGAATACTTTTCTTTAATTTTCCGGTATTCAGGTTGTGAACGTCCTGCTTGACGCATATACCATACTGGAGTGTAATCTACTTTCTCGCCTCTCGCTGCGCGTAAAAACGTATCATTAATCTGTCTCATGAATTTTATGCCTGCCCCTCACAAAGTGTTTTTGGTTTTATGTCTAGCTCCGAGTGCCAGCCTACATCTAAGCTTCAGGTCCTCAAGTGAAAGCACGCTTTCCCATCGGACCTTCCAGCGCCGGCGTTGGACTGGATTGTCACTCTACGCTTTTCGTTATATTCGTTCTAAATATAGACGTTCTCTAGACTATTGTATAGATTTCAGATGCAATTGTCATAGAAATGCCTTGATTCGTAGACATTCTTTTGACAAAGTGTTGTTTCGAGCGCTTTTGACTGGGGAAGATTATAATGTACATATAGATACGGAGGGATTTTGAATGAACATTTACTTAACATCAGGTACACCTGAATTCATGGATTCTTTGAAGGAAAAACATGCGGGAGAAAAGATGCTAGTCCTACACGGTGAAGGTAACGCCGTCCTGTTACATGAAACGAGTGGCAAAACGGTTTTCCAAACTCCTCGAAAATATGAAGTCATCGACTCTTCTGGTGAACTGAGTGAGCAAGGCTACTTCGTATTCAACAATATTCCAGTTACAGACGAAGGGCGTCCAATTTTTGAACACCGCTTCACCAATCGTCCTCGTGCCATAGAGAACGAACCAGGATTTATTGCCATCCGCGTGATGCGTCCATTAGATTCAGACACATACATTATTTTGACGGAATGGACAGGAGCTAGTTCATTCGAAGCGTGGCAAAATTCACAAGCTTATAGCAAGGCTCACGAGAAACGTGGTACAGAGGATGGCATTGATAAACGTCCTAATATTTTCTCGAGCGCTTCATATGTAACGACATATAAAACAGCGAAAAAAGCTGACGGAGCTCTTTAAACTCACACGAAAAGCGCCATTCCCTGGGGAATCGACGCTTTTTTTCTTTGAAAAAAGTTTGTGAAATATTTATCGCTCATTTGGAAGGATTTATCGCTCAAACTGGTGATTTATCGTACATATGCAACACTTTATCGCTCAAACACGTTTCACAAGCAAGTTAACTTCATGATACGCTCAATGAATGCACTACATATTGGCCAGTAATCGTTTCGCGATTTGTTGATATTCATCCGGTCCGATACCTGGTGCAAACTCTTCTGGTAAATCATCAAGATCAGGAATCGGCCCACCTTTAGGAATACCATCTTGAACAACAAGTGGCTGTCCATTCAATGGATTATCCCCTTTCCAAATGGAACGAATATCTTTATACTGCCCTTCATCATTCCATGTAAAAAGAACATTGCCTAACCCACGATCTTCAAATTTCACCGCATGATCAAATTTCCGATTATCCAAATTTGGAATCGGAAGCATTTTCGTTATGTCGACTCCTGTTGCCATTTCAATGGCTTTCGCATATGCAAGCACGTGCGTACCACCGCGGACAAGTAAATAACCTATCATTTCACGCGCAGTTTCATGATTCGTCATTTCATACACACGCATCTTATGTGTTCTTGCTCCACACTCAAGGAAGAAGTTATGCAATAGGTCCAACACTAAGTTCCCACTTGAAAACACATAGTCACCACGCCAAGGATTGCCCATAGAATCGCCAGCCATTGAGGTCTGTGCGGTTGCTATGAGGGCATAAGTATTGCGTTGATTCTTACCATTCTGCAATGGCGTCAAATCCGGATCACCAGCAAAAGAGGTTCCTTTTTGCAAGATATTGATGGTGTTCGACACCAATTCAACATGACCAAATTCTTCAGCGGTAATACTTGCTACCAAATCATAAAACGGTTTGAATTTCGTTTTTTGCCGAAAATTGAAAGACTGATACATATAGTTATTCAAGGTCGACATTTCACCAAATTTTCCGCCCAATAATTCCTGAACGGCTGCAGCCGCGTTGGCGTCCCCATATTCCGGTATCGGCAACTCGATTGCCAGCCTGTTTACACGTTTAAACATGGAATCTCCTTCTCTCACATTTTATGAATTCGACACTTTCTGATTATGTTTATGACTGTCAGGAAGTGAATATGTTCATTTTCTATTTATGAGAAGCCGGAGACACCCAAATAATTTGTTGAATTCGGACGTAAAATGGCGTACCATTCGTTTCCACAACCACGTGATCTGGCATTACTTCTTTAAGAACACCTTTTACTACACTATTATTTGATAATTGGACAACAATTCTTCCACCTACAACTGACGCTAACGTCTGGTATACGTAAGGATCAAAATTGCTCACAAATTCTACAGACGGCTGTTGATCATTCATTCATGCCACACTCCTTTCAATCAATACCCATATTGTATGGAGACTGTTGAGCAAAGGTGCTAAGTAATTTCTCTCCTTAGTATGTGGCAATCTGAACCAGTTGGCTTTGATGAAACAATCAGTTAAAGAGATGAATTTCTCCATCAGAATGCTTGTTTAAACAGTTTCTCTCATTTGAATTTCTGCTAGTATCTTTAATTCATTTGAACGGGAAACAATAAATTTCTTCATGTAGTTTTCTAGAAACAATTTGTCCGCTATTCTTCCAATAATGCCTAAAGGGGCCTCGTAAGCAAAGGTATCTTTCATCATTGTACCGTAATGGATTTCCGTAAATTCGTGTGTATGAGTAAACGATTGAAAAGCTCCGTTGACTTGGACATCAATAAAAAAATCGGGTCTGACCATCTCTGTAACTTTGGCAGTTAACCTCTGTCTCACTCCAAAATGAGTGGCTTCCCATGTAACACAATCACCCTTTTCCAACAATCCTGACATCACGCCATCAACAGCCACTTCTTTCGTTTGAGAAGTTGATTGCATGTGCACTTCAACGTTTCTGGCAAGATCGAAACACACGTCAATCGGTGCTTTTATGTAAGTAATGTGCTCGAAAACCGGCATTCTAAGACACTCCTTTTCTGAAAATCAGTTCTTATCAGAGTAATTTCCTATCACTTATTGTTTAAACAGCAGCTGCTTTTCTTCAATTGACACATCCTAGTGTGGCTAAAGAATAGACAATTTATTTGAATCTTGCTTTAACGATTTCTCTCGCTGGCGGGATGTTTTCTCCGTCTTAAGACGGAATTTTTGCTGTTTGTTGAATTTATGAAACTGCAATTGTTTAGAAGTATCCCCAATGATATAATAACAAACATTCAAACTATTTCGACATTCGAAAGGAGAATTTTTGTGAAGAATCAATTATTTGAAAAACTGGATGCAGCATTTGAGGAAATGCTCGTCATACGCAGACATTTACATATGCATCCTGAAGTTTCTTTTCAGGAGACAAATACAGCAAAATACATTCAAGACTTTTATGCGGATTTAGGGATTGAGTTTACAGCAAATGTTGGCGGGAATGGCGTAGTAGCAAGAGTAAAAGGTGCTTTCCCAGGTAAAACAGTTGCCCTACGTGCCGATTTCGATGCACTGCCTATCCAGGATGAAAAAGAGGTATCTTATAAATCGACAGTACCTGGCGTCATGCATGCCTGCGGTCACGATGGTCATACTGCTACGTTATTAGTCCTTGGAAAAACGTTGCATCAGATGCGCGAACAACTTGCCGGTGAATACGTGCTCATTCACCAACATGCAGAAGAATATGCGCCTGGTGGAGCGCAGCCAATGATTGAAGCGGGTTGCCTAGAAGGTGTTGATGCAATTTTCGGGACACACTTATGGTCATTGACTCCTGCAGGAACAATTGAATACAGGGTCGGACCTGTAATGGCAGCTGCTGATCGTTTTGAAATTACAATTCAAGGTCGTGGAGGACACGGAGCCAGCCCTCATCAAACGAAAGATGCCATTGTCATCGGTGCGCAACTCGTCACCAACCTGCAACAAGTTGTTTCACGTCGCGTAAGTCCTGTAGAATCGGCCGTTTTATCTGTGGGCACTTTTGTAGCGGAAAATGCATTCAATGTCATAGCGGATTCCGCAAAATTAATCGGAACCGTCCGTACATTCAATCCTGAAGTCCGTGATCTTGTTGAAAAAGAAATGGAACGTGTCATTCAAGGAACATGCCATTCAAATGATTGCACTTACGAATTTTTATATGAACGTGGTTACAATGCTGTCGTTAACCACGCTGAAGAAACTCATTTCCTGAAAGAACTGGCTGAACTTGTGCCAGGTGTAAATAAAGTGCGTGAAACTGAACAGCATATGGGTGGCGAAGATTTTGGTTACTATTTGGAAAAAGTTCCGGGTACATTTTTCTTTACAGGGGCCCAGCCTAAGGGAGAAGTATTCCCTCATCATCATCCAAAATTTGATTTCGATGAAAGTGCCATGTTAATCGCCGCAAAAACTTTAGGTGCAGCAGTAGTAGACTATCAAGACAAATAATAAATGATCCTCATAAACAATGGTGAAATGCAATTAATATACTTTCAACATCAAGCTACTTCTACAGCGAAGTAGCTTTTTTCTTACGTCTGAATTGCGCTTATCTGCCAAACATCGCATATTCACCAGGATTAGGCATATTATTGTAAGACCATGTCTAATTGGAGGTTGCGATGAGAAGGTCAAACAACGGAATACTGCTGCTTGGTTTCTTATTTATCAGTCTGGTTATCGTCATTATTATCCTCTCGTCTTTGACCGGAGAATCCGATCAGGACCTTTATTTGCGTGATGTGAAAGAAGTGGAGTCTGTCACCAGTAAAATGATTGAGACGAACTTCCAGCAAGAATTGATTACTTCACTTAAAAACGAAGGATATAAACCTACGGGAAGCATTGCGTACACGATTTTCAGTATGGATAAAAAAAAATTAACAATCGTTCTGCATGGAATCGATACGAGTCGAAGAAAAGCAGAAAACTACATACAAGATCTTACAAACCAACTTTCCACTTCAATTGGTCTCGGAACTTTTGATGTAACTGTGGTCGAAGACAAAGATTGACCCTCATTTTGAGAAAGGATGAATGAATGGATTTACCGGTAGCGATTGGACACAAAATTCTTCAAAAAAAATCACCCAAAATTAACGTATACTATCCTTTTGTAATTGGCCTAGCCAATCCCCAAGCGGAATTGAAGATAAACTCCGCCATTGTCTCAACGTTAAATCAAACAATGGTCGAGCTTGGATATCATGAACCAAGTCTACAAGAAATGGTTGGAGAATTTGAAATCAAAACAAACGAACGCAATATACTAAGTTTGACTTTAACCGTTTATGCATTTACTGGCGGTGCTCACGGCATGACCATTGTCAAAGCACTATCCTTTGATGTGACAACTGGAAAACAGTATGAATTAAAGGACTTATTCAAACCTGATAGTGATTACGTTACGGTTTTATCAAAAATAATCGGACAGAAAATCAAAGATTGGGATATTGATTTGCTGGAACCGTTCACTAAAATCAGACCTGACCAAGATTTCTACTTTGCAGATCATTCACTGGTCATTTACTTCCAACTCTACGAAATCACACCTTACGTTTGGGGCTTCCCATACTTCCCTATTCCAATACTCGACATCCAAGATATCATTCAGCCAGATGGTCCACTCGAAAAATTATTGCCGTTCTGACCGAACATTTAAATGAAACCTTTTAGGGATTAAAAAATGTGTCACTTGTTTTGAGAATGTGGTGTTTTCAGACGTCAACCTCGTTTTTTCAGACGTGATGCTTCATTTTTCAGACGTCCTCTCATTTTTTTCAGACGTGAATGTCTAAAAGTCAGACTGAGCTTTCAAAACGGAACCAAATGGCAACACATCTTTCACAGAAACACCCACCAAAGCAACATCTGGTGGGGCCATTTGAATGTTTTTAACCTTTAAATGGGGCTGTTCGCTTTGCTCGACAGCCATATATGTATAAAAAGGTCTCATAACCCCTTTACAGCGGGCTATGAGACCTTTTTGTTTTCTATTTGCTCATTCTTAATGTAATCTCACTAACTACTACGATAATTAGAGGCAAGACTAATAAAATATCTTGCTCCATTCCTGCAATAAGTACAGCAATCAGCACGATGATTGCTTGCAAAACTTGTACTACTCTTACTAATTTCATTACCGACTGATTACGAGCACTCTCGGTCAAGGGAAAGAGCATATCCATGCGGAATTCACTTGATGAAGAAAGAGCTTGTTTGATTTGAATAGCGGAAGCAAAAGCCAGCGCACCCACGAAAATCATCACCACAACTGGAATACCGATGAATGCCGCACCTAAAGCTGACAGCCCCGTTAAGCGAAGCCATAAATAGAAAGTATCATCTGTGCGTACAAAAGTACGGAATACTAGATAATTTTGTGCTTTTAATTGCTGGAATGGAATCATACGATACAGCCAATCCATCCAAGGACGACGATGAATGCTTCCCCGTATATGAGGAACATCCGTGAAATAATTTGCGAAGCGATAAAAACGTAACATACGATTTTGTTCTATTTTCACAAAGTGTTCATAAGGAAATGGTTGTCCATTCAGTTGACGATTCCATGCCATAAAGTAAAAGATTACAGGAATAAGCAGTAACACTATATATATAGGATTTGTATGAAAAACTGCTGCAAGGACAGCACTCGAAATTAGAGCTCGTACAAAACGATCCCCCAATACCCCTTGTCCCCGATTCGCCCATCTGAATGCAAACACTACATGAACATTCCACCACTTCAATAATAAGATTGCGATAAACATAACACCAAGTAGCAAAGGTGAAACATCGCTAACTTGACGCAGTAAAGGAATAGCAATAACAAATGGTAGGACGACGATAAAAAGTTGAGACCAAAAAGTCCAAGATAAAGCTTTTTTCATATAACTCATTAACTTCGATTCAAGAGGCAACAAATATACTTGGTCCGGTTCACGAATCAAAGTTGTCGGCGAACTGAAAGCAAGTAAAATCCCAATCACAACCGCTACTAACCATGTTGCAGGAAAATCATCTGGTGCAGTCTTCAGCCATTCGCTATATTGATAACCACCCGCTCCAAGGACAAAAACAAATACTAGCGCCAGATGCCCCGTAAACACATATTTCATGTATTTCTGAAGTTCGTTTATGTAATGAAGAAATCGTATTCTCCATACATCATGCAGGTTATTCATGGTCTTGCTCCTTCGTCATTGCGATGTACAAATCGTCAAGAGTAGCAAGCGGCATATTGAAGGCTGCTCTTAAATCATTCATTGTCCCTTGCGCACGAATGCGTCCATTGTGCAATAACAATATACGATCGCAATATCGCTCTGCTGTCGATAAAATATGCGTAGACATGAGGACAGAAGCGCCACTCTGTTTCTTTTCATTCATTTGATCAAGTAACGATTGAATCCCGAGAGGATCAAGCCCAACGAAAGGCTCATCGATAATATATAATGAAGGATTTACTAAAAAGGCACACATTATCATAACTTTTTGGCGCATTCCTTTTGAAAAATGTGACGGGAACCAATTTAAGCGTTTTTCCATCCGGAATTCCTTCAACAATACTTCTGAACGAGCTGCCAAAGTTGCTTCATCTAACCCGTAGGCCATGGCGGTCAGTTCCAAATGTTCCTTTAATGTCAGTTCGTCATACAATACGGGAGTTTCCGGAATATATGAAAATGATGAACGATAGGCATCCATATTTTCCTGCATCGTTACTTCGTTCAAACGGATTTCTCCGTCTTTTGGATTCATCAAGCCGATAATATGTTTAATGGTTGTACTTTTCCCTGCCCCGTTCAGACCGATAAGACCTACTAATTCACCAGGTGCAATTGAAAAGGATAAATCATGAATGACTGGTTTTCGTGTATAGCCACCTGTTACTGCGTTTACTTCCAATACGTTCATCTGATACACCCCTTTTATTCTTTATTTTATCAAAAAAAATGCTGTATGGCTTTTCACTTGTCACTTCTTTGTATGATAAACTTATGACCATATCTTGAAAGGACGTGACCCATAATGAGTGAGTGTTTATTTTGTAAAATTGTAGACGGTTCAATTCCTAGTACAAAAGTGTATGAGGACGAGCATGTATTGGCCTTTATGGATATTATGCCACTAACAAAAGGACATACGTTGTTAATTCCTAAAAAACACCATGAAAATGTATATGACATGTCACCGGAAGAAGCTGGACAATTATTTTCTGTGGCACCGAAAATTGCTGAATCAATAAAAGCATCTTTTCAACCAGCAGGCATGAATTTATTGAATAATAACGGGGCTCCTGCCGGTCAGAGTATTTTTCACTTCCATCTTCATTTCATCCCTAGATACGATCAAACGGATGGATTTAAAGCTACTTGGCAAACGAAAGAAAAACAATTTACAACTGAAATGTTCGCTGAGTATGCAGAGCAAATCAAATCGAATTTAAGCAAGTAAACTTGCAATTATCTGCTTTAGCTTGTAAAATCTTGAGTATGTTTCTCGCTGTCGATCACAGGATACGCCAGGAGATGCTAAAAAATAGTTTAGAATAGTTGAGGAGAGATGAGCAAATGAATACAAAAAATTTAGTTTTAATGGCCCTTCTAGTCGGTGTTGGTGCCGCATTGTACTTAATCATTCCAGGTTTCGGCGGCGGGATGAAACCTGACTTTATGTTAACGATGATGTTCATTGGAATTCTATTATTTCCTAAAGCATCACATGTATTTTTACTAGCACTGACAACTGGTGTGATATCTGGATTGTTTTCAACTTTTCCAGCAGGTTTTCTACCAAACATCGTGGATAAGTTTGTAACAGCATTTGTATTTTTCGCAGTAGTTGTTGCATTGAAGCATTTTACAAAGAAACTTCCCGTAGCAATTGCACTTGCCGGAATAGGTACACTTCTGTCAGGAATCATTTTCCTTTCTGTTGCCATTTTTGTACTAGGTGTGGATGTTCCGTTTGGAGGATTAGTGATCGGAGTCGTGTTACCGACTGTTGCACTGAATGCCATTGCATTCTTCTTTATTTTCCCGATTGTAACGAAATTGGTTAAACGATCGAAATTCGATACTGCTTTTTCAAATTAATCTATCTATGGTCTGCCTATAATGGCAGGCCTTTTTTTGTGCTTTTCAGCGCCTGCGCTTGGCTAACTGGGCGCTTTTTGCATTTCATGTTGTTTTGGCTTGTCCTACATGTTTTAATTAATTGAAATGAAGGAATAGTATACATATATATGAAGGGAGTGCGTCTATAATGAAAGCTTCTACTTTTTTTGTTGGTCTCGTTTCAGGTGTTGTGGCAGGATCAGCAGCGGTCTTATTCTCTACTCCTCAATCTGGTAGCGATTTACGTTCGAATGTCAAAACGGCATCTTCTGACTGGAAAGAGAAATTATCTGAAGTTAAATTTCAAATAAGCGATTTGAAACAATCGATAGCTGGTTTAACTAAAACTGCAAAGACTGATGTACCACAAACGATTAATGAATTAAAACAATCCGTACAACAATGGCAGTCCGAAACTGCCCCTATCCAGGAGAGTCTACAAAATGAAATTGCTTCAATCCAATTGGCTATGGAAGAACTTGAAAAATCAATTACTAAGCATCAAAAAGACCCTGCACCTGCCAATTCATAAGGTATAAAGTTGCCCTGCACACATATGCAGGGCTTTTTTATTGTTCGGACTCATTACATCAACTCAACTAAATGCTATTCAAATCATAATATTTCCAACATTCTAACTATGCAGATCTTTACTTTATTGCTATAATGATAGAAATTGATTTTTTCAGGAAGAAGGTGACGACATGTCTGAACAAATGTACACAATGAAAGAGGCTATGCTATACAGCCAGCGAATTGCCCAGCTGTCGAAAGCACTGTGGAAAGCAGTGGAAAAAGATTGGCAGCAATGGATAAAACCTTATGACTTGAATATTAATGAGCATCATATTTTATGGATTTCATATCATTTAAAAGGAGCTTCGATTTCAGATGTTGCAAAGTTTGGAGTTATGCATGTTTCAACTGCCTTCAACTTTTCAAAAAAATTGGAAGAACGAGGGTTATTGTCATTTTCTAAACGTGAAGACGACAAGCGAAATACGTATGTCGAACTAACTGAACAAGGTGAAGAGTTGTTAATGAATATGATCGAACATTACCATGATTCCCAGCACTCCGTAATTGAAGGATCCATGCCCCTAAAAGATTTATATGGGCGTTTTCCGGAATTCATGGAAGTCATGGCTGTCATTCGAAATATTTATGGCGATGATTTCATGGAAATCTTTGAACATTCATTTAAAAATATCGATCAATCATTTGATGAGAAGATTGGAAATATTAAACCGACCGTTTCAAGTAAAAGTCAGTAATAGCAGGGTTTGAAAACGCTATCGAATTTGTAACAATTGTAGGCTTGCTTTTTTTATCAAAACATCGTAATGTATGTATCTGCAAGCATATTTTTTTACAATAGGAGATGCATACAGTGCACTGCTGGAAAACCATTAATGTAAAAAAACAATACGGATTTGACCGTATTTTCATGTTATCGTCACTACTCGTCGTTGCTGTCTTTTCACTTTTTTATGTCATGCTCGAAATCCTACACGACGATCGCCTTTCGGATGATAGATTTGCTGTTTTTTTACTCAGCTTCATGTTGTTGTATCCGGTTCATAAAAGTCTTCATTTTCTACCATTGATTGGCTATCGCAACCGCATTCACTTCTCAGTAAAGACTCAATTCAATTTCATGCCGATATTATCACTTCGAATAAAAGAGCCTGTACCGAAAAAGCGTTTCTTATTCGCTTTACTAGCTCCATTCTTTATATTGAACAGCTTGCTTATCGCTGGAGCATTTATGTTCCCTGAATTTGGTCACTATTTTACGATGTTGCTAGCTTACCATTGTGGTCTCTGTTTGATTGATTTGTTATATATTAAAAATCTTGCCCGATCACCAAAAAAAGCGCTGATTGAAGAAACGGAAACAGGATATGAAATTCTTGTTCCTCCTGCTACAATTTAGTCGGATTGCTGTTCATTTTACCGTGATTTTGTTATGATTGTTAAGATTGGCAGAGGGGAGGAATAAACGTGATTATCGCAGTAGTTGTACTGTTCTCGATTGTGTATTTATTCCAGATTAATCGCATGACTTACGCATTATGTGCGCAACGAGAAATTCCTGAAGAAAAACAAAATAAGATTTTTCGTACCATAAATGTATTGGTAACGATTTTACTTATTTCCTTTTATGTAGAAATTTTATTAACCGCATAAAAAAGTCCATTCGCCTGGCTCCAGGCAAATGGACTTTTTCTTTTAAAAATAAAGCATACTTTTTGAAGAAACTCACAAGTTAAGAGAGTCTCTTTGTTCAGCATAAGCGTAAGTCTGAACCGCCGTTTCAACACTTATTATAAAATCTTGTTCACTTAAGTAGATGTAACGTCAGAGTCAGTCTTTATTCGCTTGTTCTGATTTCTAAATTAGCACAAGAATGCTGCACCTACGATGATCAAAAGAATAAATAATACTACGATTAACGCAAAGCTGGATTGTTGCGGATATCCACCACTCACTTCGCACACCCCCTTCCTCTTTGTTATCGTATGCTCTTGTGTTCAACAAGCGTAGGCAAATGTGGGAACCATTTTTGTTTTTTCGTCGTTTATGGTATAGTAACTACGGCATCAAGAAGATAGTTAGGAGAGATTACCCATGAAAAAAACTGTTTTAACACTGACTTTAGCAGCATCTGTATTGGCTTTATCAGCTTGTAATGGTGACTCAGCATCTGACGAAAAAGCAATTGTAACGTCCAAAGCTGGCGATATTACGAAAAATGAACTTTACGAAGAAATGAAAGAATCTGTTGGAAAACAAGCACTTCAAGTTTTAATTATCGAAAAGGTTTTAGCTTCAGAATATGAAGTGACGGACAAAGAAGTAAACGCTCAATTTGACAAAGAGAAAAAAGAAATGGGCGAAAGCTTTGATCAATATCTTGAACAGCAAGGTCAAACTGAAAAGAGCTATAAAAAATACCTTCGCTTAAACTTATTACAAGAAAAAGCGATGACTGAAGATGTTAAAGTTACTGATGAAGAAGTAAAAGCTCAATACGAGAACATGAAAACTGAAATTAATGCACGTCACGTATTAGTGGCTGACGAAGCAACTGCCAAAGAAGTTAAAGCGAAGCTAGATGGTGGCGCTGACTTTGCTGCAGTAGCAAAAGAATTTTCAACTGAACAAGCAGCACAGCAATCAGGTGGAGAACTTGGTTGGTTTACTCCAGACAAAATGGTAAAAGAATTTTCTGATGCAGCATTAGCATTGGAAGTAAACAAAATCAGTGAGCCCGTTAAATCTGAATTCGGTTATCACATTATTCAAGTAACGGACAAGCGTGAAGCGGATGTTGGTTCATTCGAAGATAAAAAAGCAGAAATTACGAAGACACTAAAAATGCAAAAAGCTGATCAAACAAAATTGCTTCCTAAAGTTTCTAAGTTAATGAAAGAAGCAGATATTAAAATTAAGGATGAGGACTTAAAAGGTGCAATTGATCAACTTTTAAATCCTGAACCAGCAGAACCTGCTGCTGAATAAAAATGCATGAAAGGTGCTTCCCATTTGAGGAAGCGCCTTTTTGTTATTTCTATTTGTACTCAGCTTAATTCTTGTTTTCTTGTCACTCTTCCTATTCAAACGTAGGCTTGTAGAATGATCGATTGTCGAGTGGGAATAAACGCTCGGAAAACTCTCCAGAGTTTGTTTTCTTTAATGCTCGATCCAGCATATTCATTTTTGCATCAATATTATCAATATAGTGAAGGATTTCCGCCTCGCGTAGCATTGGTTTTTTTGGACTGCCCCACTCTTCTTTTCCATGGTGTGACAAGACCATATGTTGAAGGAGCATTACTTCTTCCCCTTCAATTTTCAATTCTTCTGCCGCTTTTGAGATTTCATTAACCATAATGGTGATATGCCCTAATAAATTCCCTTCAATCGTATAAGAGGTTGCGATTGGACCAGATAATTCAGTCACTTTTCCAACATCATGCAAAATAATGCCAGCATATAGTAAATCTTTATTCAATGAAGGGTACAAATCACATAAGGATTTACCTAGCTTCAACATAGACACGACATGATCAATTAATCCCGAGACATAATCGTGATGATTTTTTGTAGCTGCTGGATAAGTCATGATTGCTGCTTGATGTTTTTTCAGCAAATGACGTGTTATACGTTGAATTTGAGGGTTCTTCATTTCGAAGAAGAACTGCATGAGCTCCTCAAATAATACTTCTTTTGCTTTTTCCGCAGATGGAACGAGGTCACTTAAAGAAATGCCTTCATCGTCTTTTACTGCACGTATGCTTTTAATTCGTAATTGATTTTTCCCGCGATAGTGCTGAATTTCTCCACCAACCCGAACAATTGCTTCCGCATGGTACAACGTTTCGTGCTCTTCATTTGTATCCCAGAGCTTTGCTTCAATATCCCCACTTCTGTCTTGAAGAATCAGGGTCATAAAAGGATTTCCGGTTGTTGTGAAAGCTTTCGTAGATTGCTTGATTAATAGATAGTGATCGACAGTTTCGCCAACCGCTAAGCTTGTAATGCCTTTACCTTTCATACCGACGACACTCTCCTTTCCTTATGCATCGATGCCACATCAATGATGTGTGCATGAGTCCAAATTGTTGTCATCTCTTCATGACATGTGAAATATAAAAATTGATGCTGTTTTTCTAAATCTGTCATTAATTGTACCATTTGTTTCACACGGAAACGATCGAAATGAACAAAAGGATCATCCATGACTAAAGGAAAAGGAACAGAATTAAGCAGTGACTCTGCCAATGCAAATCGCATCGCAATATATGCTTGTTCTTTAGTTGCCTGGCTCAATTCAACAATTTGATATCGCATGCCTTTTTCATGAACCACTTCGAAAGTTCCCGAATCGTTCACTTCTAAAGTTTCATATCGCCCATTTGTTAGGTGTTTGAAAAATTGCTGGGCCTTTTCTAGTACGGTAGGGAGTCGATTTTCTTTCAAGTTGCTTATTGTTTGCTTGATGGCTTCTGAAACAGCTTTGTTGACTGACCATTTATAGGCTAGTTCAGCAAGCTCAGTTTTCTTCTGTTCCAATTTTTGAAGTGTATCTCCATAATGCTCATCACTCAGCATGGAGGTGGTTTGCTGACGGAGCAAGGCTTTTTCCTCTAATAAATCATGTCGGGAACTAGAAAGCTTGTCCGCTTGTTCTATCATATGAGCCATATAGGCTTCTTGTTCCTGATCTTCTCCCAAAGATGTGGAGATTTCTCCGATTGATTGGAGTTGAGCTTGAATCGATTGAAGTTCCTGTAACAGGGATTGTTTCAAACGGAATGCAACATCCGCTTGATAAAAATCATGTTCGGAATCAACTTGCGCCTCGTTCCATAGCTTTTGTATTTCTTCTGAATGTGCATGAAGTAATTTCTCTTTTTCTGTGAGCTGGACTTTCCAATCTTTCATGTTCTCTTGATAAATTTCATGCTCTCTTCGTTTTCCTTTAACCGTGTTAAAGAGTTCTCGCAAACGATGATAGGCATGCTCTTTGGAAAGCGCTTCACCCGTTGCATCAGACATTTCTTCAAGTCTTGCCTTGATATTTTCTTCCAGCGATTGAACTTCAGTAGTCTTTTGTGAAATCATTTGCTGGTGTTCCTGAATATGGCGAATGCGTTTAAAGAGTTCCGGGAACAATCGTGGATGCAGTAACTCTGTAAATCCATGAAGTTTCAGGAAATCAGATAATGCCTCTTTCGTTTCTTTTTGTTTTTCTTCTTCCATATTTAGGCTATGTTCAATGTTCAATATCACACGTTGTTGATCTTGGTATTTTTGTTTAAGCTGATCCAAACGCTCGTTATACAATCTTACTTGATTAGCCAAATGCTCAGCTTTGGACAACTCCTCTTCCAATGTTACAATCTGCGAAGAATAATCGACTGCCTCCCTATCAGGTGACACATTCATTTTTTTCAGAAGGACAAAGATGAGTCCTGCTAACATCATGCCTCCGATCGCAAATATCCAATTCCCTGAAAAGATTGCTCCCATAATTCCCGCGATAAAGATTAGTGCCGTGATGATGTGGGGGATGTTTGTATCCATTTTTGCCGGTTGTTTCTCTAGTTTCTGACGGGCTTTCAACTCTGATACTTCTCTTATCAGTTTTTGCACATTCTCACTTTTATGCAGTTCTTTTTCAGTTGGAGCTGTCGCACGGAGTTGCTCTATTCTCCGTTCAGTCTCTTCTTTTTCGATTTTTATTCGATCACAGCTCTGTAGTTCAAAACGAATATTTTCTTCAGCTTGCTGTAAACGATGCATCACTTGTTGGAAGAATTCTTCATTTTGAAGTGACACATCCATTTCCAACACTTGAGCAAAATGGTATTTGTCCTTGATTCCAAGCATGCGTCCTTGTTGCTGTATATCCAGCTTAACTTGGTCAAGTTCGCTAACCAGCTGTTGCTTACGAAGCATCCAGTGGTGCCACTCAGATTCTTTAGCCAATAGTTCTTCCAAACTTCTTGTTTGCTCGACCGACCACAATTCATTGGCTTGCTGCTGCTGTAGCTGAATTGACTGTTGAAGTCGTTCCAATTGAATTCGCACTTCATGCATGCGGTCCTTAATTGTTTCATATCGACGAATACCATCTACTGGGAAAGCCGATTGCTGAATATCCGCCAGTTCTGACTGCAGATGGTTCAGTCTGTCCATTAAAGGTTTGGCTTGACGATGTTTGGCAAACTGTTCATTTTGATATTTGAGTTTCAACTCAGCACTGTTTAATGTTTCAAGCTCTCTATCTATTTCAGCAATACGTAAAATGGACGGTTCATATTGATCAAATTTCGTTCGTGCTTCTTTGAGCGACTGATCCAGTAAACGAATTTCTTCTATCTTTACATTCATTTCTGGATTTTTTCCAGATTTTTTAAATAAGCTATTCAACTCTTTAGTCGCCCGTTGTTCAAGTCTAGCTAAAGAGTCGACTCCCGTTGTTCCTGAAGACAGGAGTGTCCTGCTAAGTTCTTCTTCGGTCATCTTGTCAAAGTTTTGTAATTGATGAATAGAAAAGGAAAAAATCGATTCAAACGAGTTCCGGTCATAGCGGTAAAGAACTTTTTTTAATGATTCTTCTTGACCTCTCGAGCCATCTTCAAAATAAACCGTTACATCACCCGCGGATTTCCCTTTGACTCGTTCAATTACTACGTCTCCAAACTCACCATGTTTGATGTAAACTTGTCCCCCATATCTTCCCCCACCTTTTGGTTCATACCTCATTTGGGTTTGATTACGAAGTGGAAAGCCAAAAAGAATCGATAAAATGAATTGTTGAATGGTTGTTTTTCCCGCTTCATTCCATCCATAAAATACATTAATTCCATCTTTCAACTCGATTGTCACATCTTCATGCTGTCCGAAGCCATAAATCACTAGTTTTTGAATTTGCATGGAAAGTACTCACTCCTTTCCTATCAGATCTTTTTGGATAATTGAACGAGCCTCTAAGTGTATGGCCTCATAATCGTCATCCGTTAAATTTTCCATATAACGGCTTAGTCTAGGATGTTGATAAACATCACTGACAATTTCTTTCCATTGTTTTGCATCCCATGTGTCCATGATAGAAATGACATGTTCAGTCAGCCCACTCGATTCCATTTCAAGAGCTTCTGAAACATCCATTGTGATAGCGTGTATCCAAATATATGGATCCTTCAGTTCTTGCGTCTCTCGTACCATCGATAGCCATTCCTCCATTGGGGTGGCATCGAGCATCGAGAGCGTATCGGCATCCACATCAGTTAAATGGATTTCCACTACGCCGGCACCATTTTCATTACGGAAATTTTCTATAGCTGAATCAATGATTTCAAACCACTCATTTGCATGAACAACTTCAGTACACGAACAATTGATTTGATCATAGGTTATGGTTGAAGTCGGTATAAAAGTTAATTGTGTGTTCCCTTTTTCAAGTGTTACATCATAGAACCCTTTTGTACCTTTTTCGTTCCGATGACGACTTTGAATATTCCCTGGATAAACAATAGGGGGTTCGAGGTGAAGAATTTGACTTTTATGAATATGACCGAGCGCCCAGTAATCATAATTTTTGCTAATAAGTTGATCTTTAGTGAAGGGCGAGTAAACAGCATGTGTGGTATCTCCTGCCAAACTGCCGTGAAGCATACCTATATTAAATGAATCTGTTTGAACTGCATCTTCATATCTAGCAATCATAGAATCTTTTACATGTCGTTCTTTATAACTGAAACCACTTATGTATACATCTTGTTGACGGATTTGAAGTTTAACCTTCTCTACTTGCTCCGGAAATACATGGACATTTTCCGGAAGTTGAAAACGTGTCCATTTTCCTGCAAGGTGATCATGATTGCCGTAACAAATAAATACAGGAATTTGATGACGGTTCAGCATTTCCATTCCTTCCTGAAACTTATGCTGTGCACGTAGACTGCGATCTTCTCCATCATATATATCCCCGACAATTAAGACGAAATCCGGCTTTTCCTGAACGGCGGTTTGAATAAGTGTTTGAAAAGCTCTAAACGTGCTGTCACGAAGTGTCTTTAACTGATGATCCGGCATTGAGGTAACACCTTTAAACGGACTATCCAGATGCAGGTCAGCTGCGTGAAAAAAACGTATGGATGTCATAAGTTCCCTCCTTTTAAAAATAGAATATTTGTTCTTATTTTATCATTCACATGCAATAATTGCTACTCGTCTGAAGGGCAGTGGCAAGATTCATTGATTATAGAAAAATTATATAAATAGTAAAAGATCTGTTAATCTTGTTAGCTGATTTGCGTTCCAGGTGAACGCTTTCCGCGGGCGGTCCGTGAGTCTCGTTACACTGAGGGATCTCACCTAGACACGCTTATCCCGACGAAGTCGCCGCCTTCCACTACAATCGCCAAATAAAACAGTAATATAATGTGCTTCCTATTTAGTTTTATGGAGCTTACTACGACGACTAATTGTGGAGGAATAGGTTCAGCGCAGAATCCCTTGCAATCAAAATCAACATTCATAAAACAAAGAAAGCAGGACATGTTATTAACGGGTTCTTCTTCTGAGACGCAAAAACTTAAAACACATCACAAGAGAACTATCAATTCGCAATCAAATTGATAGTCCTTAGTTCCCTTTTTACTATATCTTAAATGGGAAGTTTTGGTATATTAAAAAGAAGAGGGTTTTTTTATCTATATAACGCATTAATTGAAGAAGATGCTTAGTGGATTGGAGTGTTTTTATGAAGAAGATTTTGTTAACTTCCTCTGGTTTTGACAATGAGCATATTTGTGGTGCTTTTATACAACTTATCCCTTCACCAATTGAGTTTTTAACGACGTGTATAATTACAACAGCTTCATCTAATTGGAAGGAGAGAAATAAAAATGCCATCTTCACTAAATTTTTTTTAGAAAAACTAGGTTTTAAAGAAGTACAATTTGTGGATGTGGAGTTTGAAGATGCTAATCTTTTAAGGAACTTTGATGTAATTTATCTTAGTGGAGGAAATCCCTTTTATTTGTTTCACTTCTTAAAGAAAAGTGGTGCAGATGAAGTTATAAAACAAATGAGTGAAGAAGGAAAAATTATCGTGGGTACAAGTGCAGGAGCACTAGTATTAGGTCCAAGTATAAAAATAATCGATTTACTACATAACGATTGGAATAATGTGAATTTGACTAATTTAGGAGGGTTAAAATTAGTGGATTTTTCTATTTGTGCTCATTATCAACTTTACCAAGACAAAGAATTTCATATAGATAATTTAGAACAAGAATGCGACTATACCATTCAACGATTAAATGATGGTGAAGGTATATTGGTCTTAGGTGATAAGTTTGTAAGAATATGATGATAACAAAAAACACTGAGATTATATACTCAGTGTTTTTTATATCTTATCGTTGACATGTTTTACCCACTTTTTCGAGTAATTCTATTTATTTTCTCCCTAAATCCATTGCCTTCTTAATATCTTTCAATGATTGTGAGGCGCCGTACATCAATACGCCCCCGCGATAAACACGAGATCCGAACCAGCCCATAATGAAAATGGTGACTAGTAATATCCCTATTCCTAATAATGGTTCCCAAATTGGCAAATCAAGCATCCCGACACGCAGGAACATGACTAGCGGTGTAAAGAATGGGAAGTACGAAGCGATTTGAACGTACGATGCTTCCGGATTCCCAAGTCCTGAAAAGGCGATGAATGAAGCGATTATAATTAAGAAAGTCATAGGTAACAATAGCTGTTGGACATCTTCAGTACGACTAACAAGTGAGCCGAGAAGAGCTGCAAGCGTTGCGTACAAAAAATAACCAAGCAGGAAGAATAAAACTGCAAAAATCATTGTGCTGATGCTAACATTCGAAAACCCGAAAAATGAGAACACGCCTGTGGTCAAGTCTGACGAGCTTGTTTTCAATGCAGTAAATCCAACAACCCCGAACAAGGCAATTTGCAACAATCCAAGCGTTCCTACACCAGCAATTTTTGCAAACATGTGTTTAACAGGTGACACACTCGAAATAATGATTTCCATTACCCTAGAAGATTTCTCTGTAGCGACTTCCGTTGCAATCATATTTGAATAATAGAATACGGCAAAATAAATAACAAAAATCAAAACATACACGAGACCACGTGCCTGACTCAATTCTTCTTCTGATTTAGAAGAGGCACTGACAGCATCCTGTTCGAACTGAATCGGTGAAAATAATTGACCGACTTCTTCTGCTGAAAGTTCCAAGGAATTTGCTTTAATATTCGTTTGAACACTTTGAAGTGCTTCACGAACTTTCATTGGTTGTTCAAAAGCATTGGCATTTTCGGATGTATAAGTTGCTTGTATAGTTTCTGTTTCATCTAACTCTAAAACTAAGAAACTGGCAATTTTTTCATCTGTAATCTGCTGTTCTAGTTCATCCACTGTTTTGCTAGTAGCTTTTAAAGTGATACCAGTTTCAGACGCATTTAATTGCTGCTGAAGTTGATCGAGTAGTTGAACATTTTCTTCAACTACATAAATTGTATCTTTCTCCGGTCCGAAGCCAAACACACCTGCGTCCTGAATTTTAGTTATTATCGTGGCAATATTAGCCATTAGGAAGATTCCAGCCACCACAATGAGTGTCGTGATGACAAAAGATTTCGTTTTAGCTTTTGTCCAGAATGATTGTTTAAAAATAGTCCAGAAATCACGCATGTTCTTTGCCCACCTTTTCAATGAAGATGTCCTGAAGGGATGGTTCTTCAATAGCAAAATAACGAATTTCACCTTTCGTCAATGCTGCACGCAATAGTTCATGAGCAGTACTTTCTTCCGAAATTTGAAATAGTCCTCCTTCAATTGAAGGCTTGAATGAATCGACACCTTCAATTCGACTTAGAAATGACAGATCGAAATCCGCTTTCAATCGTACATTTTGACGCCCAAACCCTCTCTTTACGTCACGTAAAGATCCTCGTACAATTGCTTCCCCATGATGCATGATGCACAGCTGTTCACACAATTCTTCCACATGATCCATACGGTGACTGGAAAAGACGATAGTAGCTCCTTCTTTTTGAATATCCATAATGGCTTTTTTCAACATTTCAACATTAACCGGATCGAGTCCGCTGAACGGTTCGTCTAAAATAATTAATGATGGTTTATGTATCACAGAAGCAATCACTTGTATTTTTTGTTGATTTCCTTTAGAAAGTTCTTCCACTTTTTTATTTGCATAATGAGGCACTTCAAAACGCTCAAGCCATTTATGGGCTGATATTTTTGCATCATTCTTTTTCAAGCCGCGTAGCTGACCCAAATAGACCAGTTGATCTTCTACTTTCATCTTCGGATACAACCCACGTTCTTCAGGTAAATATCCGATATGTGTACTATTTGCATAGCTGATTGGTTGGCCATTCCAAGTTATTGTCCCTTCCGTTGGATCCAGTAATCCAAGAATCATACGGAAAGTAGTCGTTTTGCCAGCTCCATTAGCACCTAAAAACCCATACATGCTACCCTCTTTTACAGTCATGGACAAATCTTTTACTGCTGAGAAATCACCAAACTTCTTTGTCACGTGCTCTATTTGTAAAGTCATATTCACACTCCTTGCTATTTTTGTTCACACCTATTCTACTCATACCGAGGACCATAAAATGAACAATTTACACAAAAAATTCGGATAATAAGAAATATCGTATTGATTATTCGCTAATAAAAATACTAAAATCACCAGATTCTTGCCAAGTTCAATTAAACTATTTTTTTGTTTTGAAAACTTGTATAATGAACCTACATTCATTTCAGAAAGGTTGGGTAATTATGAAACCTTACAAATTCACTGCGTTTGAAAAAACCGGAAAATTAATTATCGAAGAAACTTGGGAGTTCGCTTCTGATGAGGAAGCAAAAGCAAAAGGACAAGATTTAATCGATGAAAAAGACTTTACAGAAAAGACACATCGATTGGTTAACAATGCAGGAAAACTTATATTATTTCACGTCTGAAAAAGTCTGCTTGAAGCGAATCTCGCTCCAGGCAGACTTTTCTTTTATACACCTTTAAAGCTTGGTTTGCGTTTTTCAACAAATGCTTGAATCCCTTCCAAGTGATCTTTCGTACGGCGCATAGCTGATTGAGATGAACTTTCAAGTGCCAGCACTCGTTCCAATTCATGAACATGTTGGGTATGTAAAATTTGTTTGGATGCAATCATTGCTTTCAAAGGAGCAGACAAGAATTTTGCGGCTGAAATTTCCGCTTGTTCATATGCTCTGCCTTCAGCAGTTACTTCATCAATTAATCCCAGAGACAAAGCTTCGTGACCATTTAACACTTTTCCTGACCAAATCAGTTGCTTCGCTTTAGGAATACCGACTCTTTCTTTCAAGAAGAAATGTCCCGCCCCATCAGGAATTAAGCCTATTCCAATGAAGTTCATCGCAAGTTTACTGTTTTCTTCTGCAATGACAACGTCACACCCAAGAACTAAACTAAGCCCTAGCCCTGCAGCCGCTCCATGAACAGAAGCAATCGTTACCATTGGAAGCGTATAAAGCGCCTTCGCCAGACGAGAAACATCGCCCATTACTGAATCAATATCCATCGGACTATTTGGATCTAGCATGGCTTTAATATCACCACCTGCTGAAAAAGCCCTTCCTTCTCCTTTAATTAATAATACCTGCACCTCTTTCTCTTCGTGTAACCACTCTAGCGCCTCAGCAATTTCTCTCATCATTAAAGCATTCATAGCATTCATGCTTTGAGGACGATTTAACGTTAAAGTCGCCAAGCGCCCATTTTTTTCTACACTTACTGTTTCATATGTCAAAGTAGACACCTCTCTCCGAGTGAATAGTCATTCATATAAATACTAATTCGAGAAACAAAGTGAAAATCCTTTAATTGATCATTAAAATCTTCAGAAGTCAGATAGGTATTCATTAGTAACATCTATAACCTGTCTCATAGTGAGGATTCCAGTTAATTCTATATTTGCTGAGTAGACGAATATTCCAACGGTTTAATTTCAATACTAAAGAAGAGAGGATTTAGTCAGTCCATCATTCAGGAGGCAAAATGAAAAATGTAATATACTTATTCGGTCCTACAATAATGATATTCCTTGGAATCAATACTTTTGAGTCAATACCCATCACTTTTGTTTTATTTTATAGCTGGCTTTTTTTAATCCCACTGATTTCTTATTATAGAAATCCAGCACTCAAATCTTCATTTTATGAATCCATCAAAAAAGAAAGAACATTAACTTCTATTATGACTGGCCTGATTAGCGGATTATTGTGTGCCATAATCATCTTCAGCTCAATGTCATTGGCTATCGGAAACTTATTTGAAATTGAAGAAGTATCTAAAATTCTTGTAGCGTGGAGATTTAGTGGTTCGGTTGTGTGGGTTTACATATTTATATTAATTTTCATCAATCCATTTTTGGAAGAATGGTACTGGAGAGAATTTATGTACACGAGATATCTTGTTAAATTAGGAACGATAGGAAGTATCATCGTCACTTCATTTTTTTATACGCTCTATCATTTGTTGGTTCTGATTCCTCTCGTTGACATGCCTTTAAGTTTGATTGCAACGATTCCTGTCCTGGTTGCAGGTTTACTTTGGGGCAGCTTCAGAATGGTTTTTGCATCTATTTCCGCTTCGACAATTAGCCACATGCTCGCAGATATAGGTATCATTCTTTTTTATATTATGTATTTAATGAAATAAAAAATCCCAGCTCCCTATAAAGGGGAACTGGGCTATATTAGTAAGTTGAAAGCCGCCTTTGCCGTAAATAAAATAAGAAAGTTTTAGACCACCACTCCTCAAAGTGGGTGTTCGCGGAAACTATCCTGCCTGTCCTCATTGACCGAAGTGAATGTGGCATGTCATTCCAGTTTCTATAAAAACTCCCTACAACAGCTTAAAGGTTAAAACTTAATATTGTTACGAACAATGCAGCTTGTATTGGTATCTTAACACGAACAACTTTGAACTTTCAATGGGAATTTTGTCCTTACGAACCAACACTGTTTTAAATTAAATTATAGTTAATTCTTATTCCACATTGATTCAAATTTATCGCTCGCTTTGAAGATAATAACCCCAATGATATCAGCCGTCTCTTGTATCTTTTCAAGTATTTCATGCATCGACTTGTAAGCCTTTGCTCTTCGTCTTATGTTTCTTATGTCAAAGAGGTCGTCCAAACAATTTACATTGTTGACTGACATTCATCCATAATCAGTGTTTTCATTGCATGTGTGAGAAAACATTCATTTTAAATTGTATTTTTTATAAATCCTTTCTTTATAGAAGGAACATCAAACTGGATAGATAAATTAGATTTTTGAAAACACACGTTGGCGACGTATTCAGTGCATTGGTTTTTTGTATAATGCATTCATTTTTTCGGGCTAATTCATTTCATCTGTACAGAAATTTTTTAGGGTGGTTAAAAAAAGAAAATTGATGTCTTAAATAAAAGTATTTTATTAACCATTGAGACTGCACTGTACCAGGATTGTTAAGTGAATGATTATGGAAAAGCCTAATCATTTAGACTATGTTTTTTCTAGAGTAAATCAAATCAGTTGCTAATCCAAAAGAATGGTGCTATGATAAAGAAGAATTATTTTTGTCGGTGTAAAAGATTAGTATACGTTTCAAACTTATCGTCTTAATGATCACTTTGGGCAGGGATAGTATTACATTGTGTGAATTTCACACTAGGAGGCAACAAAAATGGAACAAGGTACAGTAAAATGGTTTAATGCAGAAAAAGGTTTTGGTTTTATCGAGCGTGAAAATGGGGACGATGTATTCGTACATTTCTCAGCTATCCAAAGTGAAGGCTTCAAATCTTTAGACGAAGGTCAAAAAGTTACTTTCGACGTTGAGCAAGGCGCTCGTGGAGCTCAAGCTTCAAACGTTCAAAAAGCATAATTTAACCTTTCAACAGACTCTACTTTTGTAGAGTCTGTTTTTTGTTTGTCCAAAATGAATCAGTCAGAGCAAAAAACCTCTGCTCACAATGTGGGCAGAGGTCGTTTTTCAAGTATAGTAACACAATTTCAAGGATTCTTAGATTATAGCATAACCTCTTTTGGATGCAATGCGTTTTTTTATACTATAAAAATAAGATTAATGCCGTATAACTGATAACTCCAAAAAGAAAAGCTGGTAAATTACTCTTTCGATTTTCAGGGAGTTCCTCTTTCATAACATTTAAAATAATTCCTCCTGCGATAAACGCCGCTAATATGGAAACGACTACTTCTCGAATATTCAAAAATGCACCAACGGCCCAACCAATTAGCACTGCAAATGAAAGAAGCCATCTACCATACCGGTCGTATACATCTTTATGGGAGGCTCTTAAACTCCAATCAATTGTGATCAAATGGACACCCATCACGATGAAGTAAATAATATGACCTATAATACCTTCATACTCTCCTCTAATCATCAAGTAGCCAATAATTGCATTGTAAATAAAAAACGAACCGATATGTATCTTAAAAATGGTCATCGAAGCTTCCGCATCTTCTGAACAATTATCGACGTTTTTAATTTTTCTTACTAGTATTTCCAATCCATAAAACACAATTAGACCTAGCATGGCCACCATATAAATATGATCTTCAAGTAAAATCAAAATTTTGTTATCTAAACTACTTTCCAACTTTTTTTGGTATTTGTTTAACTCTGGCAATAAAAAGACAAAAACATAAGAAACTGCGATACCGGATGATAGCGAAAGAAATCGGTGACGGTGAACCTCACTCAAAAAATAAAGTCTTTTCGAAAAAATATGGACGAATATTAAGCCTATTGTCAGTAAAAAAGTCATTAAAATCAACTTTATCTTTCCCTTCTATCTTCTATCTCTTTCATTTATACCCTCTTTCAAGAGAATTATTTTCGGAGACAAGATTTTTCCTACGTCACCACGATTTTTTCCTACGTCACCTCACTTTTTTCTTACGTCATCTCCTTTTTTTCCTACGTCAACCCTTACAATCAAAAAAACACCTGGAACATTATGTCCCAGGTATCCATTCAAATTCATTTACTCTCCAATAAATAAAACTGCCAAAAGCCGGTTTAAATGCCTTCATATAATGACTGAACAGGCTTCATTAGCACACGGTTAACTTCTTCAATCAACCCACTGAGTGCCATCTCTGCTTGAAGCATCTGTTCAATTTTAGGGTTTGACTGTGCAAGTTGTGCCGTTTTTTGAGCATATTCAAGCTCTTCACCTGAGATTTCTTCACCTTGCATTTGCTTTTGTTGCAACGTCATTTGCAAATCACGGAAGCTTTTAAACAGCGCTAATGCTTGTGCATCCGCTTTTACCTCTCCTACCGCTTTTTCTACTGCAGCATATTCTGTCGTTTTTCTGAATGTGTTTTCTAATCGATTGATATCATCATAAATGTTGACTGTCATGTGATCACTCCTACATATTATTGATTACGAACATAATACCGCCTTGGATCAAACCAATAAGTCCACCAAGTAATGCACCAAGCACTGTAATCATTTTAAATTCTTTTCTGGAGATACCTAAAACTAAATCTTCAAGACGTTCCACAGGGAAAGAATCAACTTGCTCTTCTACCATCTCTTCTAATTTCAAACGTTGAATCGTTTCTTCAAGCTTAATTTCACCTTGAGCAAATATAAAATCAGTCATTTTGGGTGTCAGGTTATGGGCTGTCCAGTCAGCACCTTCCGGCCAGTACGATTGTAACGTAGCATCCAGACGTTTTTCAAGTGCCAACTCTTGTTTTACATACGATTTCACGACCGCTATGACAGGCTGTAAATCAAATCCACCAATCAATTCATTTAATGGACGATCTTTTAATTTCTCCCATTCACCTCGTATTACATTGGCAAGAAGTTCAAATGTGCCAGGTGCGTGAAGGAATTTTTGTATTTCTGGTTGAACCCGATCTACGATAGTAGAAGACTCTCCCATAAACATTTGAATCATATTACCGAATGTACCTTTCGAAGAAAGAAAATCGTCAATTAATCTTTTAACCGTTTTACGTCCTTCTTCTGAAGCAAAGTAGGCTTCCCCTTTTGCAATCATATACGATACAATTTCGGGAATGCGTTCGTCAGCTTGTTGTTGCCATTGTTTTGGCGCAATTTCCTTCACTGTTTTTAATGCAAATCGAGATTCAAGAGATTCGATTTGTTCGTCAATCACGGAATCGATCTTATCTTCGACAAGTGATGGAATGTTTTCAATCCCTGCTTTAGTTAGCCACTGCTGTAGAGTCAGGTTTGATTCAAACAAATGTTTCGTCAGTTGACCTTGAATCCACAATTCTGCTTTTCTTCTCATCTCATCTGAGAAGAATCGTCTTTTAAAGGTTTCTGGCGTCAATAAATGTTCTACGACTGTCCGGCCTAGTTGTTTGGCTAGTTCATCCCGGCGCTTTGGAATAAGCCCAGGCGTAAATGGCACGCGCCATTTGCCGATATATTTCGCTTCATGAGGGCGAAAAAGCATTTTAATTGCAAGATGATTCGTATATCCTCCGATTAATGCGCCAATAAATGCCATGAAAAGTAATGTCCATATAAAGTTCAAGTTGTTCACCTTTTTCTGTCAATCTGCCTTTTATTATAACAGACAAAGGCAGATTGATAAAAATGTGAACCACTCACTCATTTACAATGCATTGTAAATCGTTGAAAATCTAATCGCGTGTTCCATTTCGTCATGCATGGCAATGAAAAAGGGATTGTAGGCTTCGGGTATGGGAACGGTAAGCAGCATTTCTTTATAAAAATCGGTCCCAGCCAACTCGTTTTCAAGCGACTCTTTTGCAGCTTGCTTCAGATTAGTTGCTGGTTTTGGTTTAGGGGGATTTTGTACAAATTCACCGGTCAGCATATAATGGAGTTGTTGGAACATTTCATAATGACTTTTTTCGTCTTCCATTGCATGCTTAATAAATGATTGCCAATAGGGATCATTCGTCAGCTTCAACATGGATTTATAAAAATAAAAATCACGATACTCGTCTTCTATGGCTTGTTTTAATTGTTCATTAAACAATAGGCCACTCCTTTACGCCTTTTTTCTAGCGTATGCGGGTGTGTCTCTACCTATGAAAGGAGCACAATCATGCTACAACATTTTAGCTTCAAACCAATGTTTGAAAATAAACAATTACCTGGCTGGACATTTTCTTTCTTCTACAAGCAAGCCCGTTACTCTGGAGAATACTTACCAGATGGATCAATTGAATGGACAAATGGTTCTCATCCCCCTGAAGAAGAAACCGTCAAAAAAATGATTCATGAACTGATGCTATTTCATGTGTACGACTAAGTTAATTACATAAATTATTTCATACATAAAAATAGCTGGAAACGCCTTTGTATCGCGTTTCCAGCTATTTATCATTTATCTGCTCTTCACCAACATGCTAACAGCTTCCTGTATGGCAGTTTCAGTGGATGTACCTTTTTCGTTCGCTTCAATAATACAGTGTTCCAAATTTTTTGCGACAATTAATCCAAGCGTCCGATCCGATGCAGAACGTACAGCGGAAAGCTGGGTTACCACTTCACGGCAGTCTTTTCCTTCTTCCATCATTCTGATGACGCCTCGCACTTGTCCTTCAAGTCGTTTTAATCGATTTATCATGGTTTTGTCATAATGCAAGTCCGTCTCACTCCTCACTGGTGTATCTTCTTTCATCTACGATAGCCGATTTAGCAAGAAAAATCCATTACAATATCTGCTTCCTTCTTCCAAAAGCTATATAAAAATAACTGGAAGAAAGAATATATAAAAATCCGGTAATAGAAAAGGCATAAGCATAGCCCCAATATGAACCATATGTGGTCACTAACCAGGCAGATACTGGCCCCATGACAGCCCAACCAATATTAAATACCATTTGGTTAACTGAATTTGCCAGCCCTTTATATTTATCATGGACGACTTCCATCGCAATAGCGCTTTGAATAGGATTACCTGCATTCATCAAAGCCTGCCTCATCAAGAACCCAGCTGATGCCAGCCATACTGACGTTGTAAAAGCTGTTAAGAATAAAAACGGCAAAGAACCTAATTGAAATAGTACCAGTGCATTTACTTTACCAACTTTTTTGACCAACATCGGTCCGATTAACATCGCAACGGCTGTCATTGCCGAACCGAGGGAAAGTACCAAACCGATAAATGCAGAAGAAGCATCAAAACGATTGGCAAAATACAAATTTAAATAAGGAATAACAAGACCCGAGCCGATACCTATCAATAATTGCGCAATGGCAAACAATACAATAATCCGTACATTTATTTTAAAGCCACTGTCCTGTTCCGGAAGATTTATCGCTGCCTCTACTTTTGCATCTTCAGAAACCGTTTCTGGTTTTAACTTCAACAAAGGTACAATCCCAATTGTAAATATAATTGCTCCAGCCAAAAGAGCCCATCGTATTGCGTCGACTGCATTCATTCCAAAGCCAAATTCGAGCACATCTGCCAACACGCCCCCACCAAAACTCCCGATTACACTTGCAACTGTTACTACCGAAAAGTGAATACTGAATAAGTGCATACGCTCAGAGGCTTTCGAGTTTTCAGCTAAAAACGGAACGCCAGACACCTGCACAATGGCCATAAATAGTCCGGTAAAGAATGCTGCGATGACAATTGGTTCTTCACTTACAACAACACTTCGGTAAAATAATGTAATTGCAGTCAGCAATGTACCTACCGCAATGCTCCATTTCCTCCCAACACGATCACTTAAAAAGCCCGCAGGAATCAGTACAATAGCGGTAGCTAAAGACATATATGAGATAACTTTTCCGTTTACTACTTCGGACAATCCGAGTTCCTTTATATATAAATTGTACATGACCATAAAAACACCCATGCCTATTTGAATCAACACATTCGCAAGCATGAATATCCTTATGTTTCGATTAAAGCCCGTAATTTTCATTTTCCATTCAGTTACCCAGTTGATCATGATTCTTATATCCCCTTACCCCTTTGTTTCGCCTCTCTAAATATAAGACTTTCGTGATAAAGTTGCAATGCCCAGAAAAGCGTAATGCGCCACTCTAGCCTGACACCGGCGCTGGAAGGTTCGATACGAAAGCCTCTTTCGTAGGAGAGACTGAAGCTTAGGGAGCTAGACACCAAGAAAAGCGTAATGCGCCACTCTTGCCTGACACCACGAAATACGCAACTGGTAAAGAAAGCCCCACTTCGAAGCTTGTTTCGAAACCTCTTTTCGAATGAATAAGCTCAAAAAAAGGGAGTGCCCCTTAACCCACTTGCGGGTTAAGAGCCACTCCAGATTGTAAGCGATACATTTGTTCATAGCGTCCACCTAGGGTTACTAATTCATCATGTGTCCCTTGTTCAACAATTGCTCCTCGATCCAATACTAAAATGCGATCTGCATTTTTAATAGTAGAAAGTCGATGCGCAATAATGAAAGTCGTACGTCCTTTTTTCAGTACTTCCATGGCATGCTGAATGATTTCTTCCGTTTCTGTATCAATGTTGGAAGTTGCCTCATCCAAAATTAATATAGCCGGATCAAATGCCAATGCACGAGCGAAGGAAATTAATTGACGCTGTCCTGAAGAAAGCGTGCTTCCTTTTTCAATGACTGGTTCATCAATTCCGTTAGGCAAATGCTTCAGTACCCGCTCTCCACCAACCGCATCGAGAGAAGCGATCACTTTTTCACGGGAAATTCTTGCATCACCCAGACTGACGTTGGATTCAATGGTGCCTGTAAATAAATATGGATCTTGCAAAACGATTCCCATATGGTCACGCACAGTTTGTCGTGATAAGTCCTGAATATTCGTTCCGTCGATTGTGATGGCGCCTTTGGATACATCGTAAAAACGGAATAATAAGTTCATAATAGAACTTTTCCCGGATCCGGTATGACCAACTAATGCTACCGTCTCCCCTTGTTTAGCTTCAAATGAAATATTTTTCAGTACATACTCTTCATCCTTATAAGCAAACCACACGTCATCGAAACGGACATTGCCTCGATAACGGGCAATTTTTTCGTCGCTAACTTCTTCTCCAGAGCGATCTAGTAATCGGAAAACACGTTCAGCTGCTACAAGTGCTTGTTCTAATTTAGCTAACTGATTCACAACACCCGTCACTGGGTTAAACAGTCGCGTAATGTAATCAACAAAAGCATATAACACACCTACTGAAATTGCGGAGGTTGCATTCAAAGACGCCCCGCCGAAATACCAAATGAATAATACAAATGTAATGGAGCGTATTGCACCAACCAAGTTATGGGAAGTTCCCGCATCCAAGTACAGCAGTTTATTTTGATATTTGTAATGTTCACGATTCATCACTTCGAACTCTTCCTGCATTTGTTCTTCACGACGAAATGCTTGAATAATCGTCATACCTTGAATGGATTCATTAATCATCGCGTTCATGTCACTTACTTTTGCACGGACGATGTGGTTATATTTCGATGCATATTTTCGGTACATGACCATCCATACAAACAAAATAGGTAAAACAAATAATGCGATGGAAGCCATTTTCCAATCTAGGAAGAACAGCGCCACATAAATTCCAGTAATGTACATCGCACTTGACGCAAATTGAGAAAGCACCGTTACATACAATTCCCGTATTGCTTCCGTATCATTTGTGATACGAGCAACTACTTTACCAGCCGGCAAGTTATCAAAGTAACGAATCGGCAATGTTTGAATGTGTTGGTACACATCATTTCGCATTTTTTGAATGACACGATTTGCGGCTTTTTGAAGCAATAAATATTCTCCATAACGGAAAATTGCAGCCACGACTGTTAGTGCAAAAAATACACTAAGCAGCATCAGGATCGGTTCAAAATCAATGGAGCCTGCGGTTGTATCGGCAATATGTTCGTCAATAATTTTTTTGGCAATCAATGGACCTGCCAAATCGGCTGCAACGGCAACCGTCAGCATGGCGATTCCCATGATTAATAGTTTTTTATAATGAAGGGCGTAAAGCCATAATCTTTTTCCTGTACTCATGATGACACCTCCTCAATTTGCTGACGGTCGAACTGTTCTTTGTACCAGCCCTCATTCTTCAGCAAATCTTCATGTGTACCTTCTTCAATTATTACGCCATCGTCCAATACTACAATCCAGTCTGCATGTTGAATGGCTGATAAACGATGTGTTGTAATAATCGTTGTTTTTCCATGTCGTTCCTGTTGAATATTTTCAATAATCCGCGCTTCTGTTTTCGCATCTACAGCAGATAATGAATCATCCAATAATAAGATTTCAGGATTTTTAATGAGTGCACGGGCAATCGAGATTCGTTGTTTCTGACCGCCAGATAAAGCTACTCCTTTTTCACCAACGAGCGTTTCCAATCCTTGCGGCAATAACTGCAAATCTTTTTGGAAATGAGATAAACGAATGGCAGTCTCAATGTCTTCTTCCGTACCTTCCGGATGACCGAACAGAATATTTTCTCTGACAGTCCGTGAGAATAACACATGATCTTGCGGAACATAGCCAATCCAATTGCGAACCTGGTCTTTTGTTTGTTCTTCAATTGGGATGCCGGCTAATGAAATCGTTCCTTCTCCAGCTGGATATTCACGCAGTAACTGCTTGATCAATGTCGTCTTTCCACTTCCTGTTTTCCCGACAATTCCAAGCGTCTGCCCTTGCTCCAATTGCAAGTTGATATCGCTTAAATTCACCGACGAAGATTGTGGATATTGGAATTTAACTTTGTTGAATCCGATGTGTCCCGGTTGAGATACTGTCACTGGATGAGAAGCATCTTTGACATCTTCTTCATAATCGAGCGTTTCTTGAACACGATCAAGAGAAGCGTTCCCTCGTTGCATGACATTAATCAATTCCCCGATTGCAAACATTGGCCAAATAATCATTCCCAGGTACACGTTGAATGATACCAAGTCCCCCAGTGTAATTTGCTGTTGTGAAACGAGGTACGCACCGTAACCTAACCCGATCATGTAACTGACTCCGGTCAATACTTTAGTGATGGGATTGAACAATGCATCAATTTTTTCAACTTCCATGTTTTTCGAATAGACATCTTCCGTCATATCAGCGAATTGTTTTTCTGATGCACGTTCTTGCACGTAGGCTCGAATCACTCGAACCCCCGCTACTGCTTCTAGTACGCCATCATTCATATCGCCAAACGCATCTTGCGCCTTCATATATTTCTCGTGGATGCGCTTGCCGAGAATTTGCATGATGATTGCCAAGATAGGCAGTGGAAGAAGTGCTACTAATGTCAATTTCCAACTAACGAGAATTCCCATCGTCACTAAAATCGTAAGCATATAAAGGGATGAGTCAATCAATGTTAAGATACCGAATCCTGCTGTTGTGGAAACTGCCTTTAAATCATTTGTCGCTCTCGCCATCAAATCCCCTGTACGGTTCTTCTCATAAAACGAAGGTGTCATACGTAAAAATTGTTTCATCAAGCGGCTACGCAATTGTTTTTCAATCACATAAGCTCCGCCAAATAGTTGGTATTGCCACACAAAGTTACTTAAGTAATTGAGAACCGTTACACCTAGTAAAGCGAGTAAGAAAGTCAACAATAACTGTGATGTTAATGTTTGTTGATAAATGGCATCAATGGATTCCCCTAATAACCAAGGGGGCACAACTTCAATTACATTCGTTACCATCAACAATGAAATCGCGATTGTGTATCGTTTCCAGTTTTCTGCAAAAAACCATTTAAGTTTAAATAATACTGAGAACATTTAATTTCCTTCTTTCTTTTTCAGGATGGGCTTACACTAGCCACCTTCTAGAGATTCCTTGATTAAAATTTGTTTCTGTAGCTGAATGTTCATCTTCAGCACTCCTTTTCATAGTTTTTTTTGCTTTCAACCTCAGACAGGACTTTCATGGTCTTCGGCATTTCTCTATTTGAAACAGCAACGCTGTAACAACCAAAATTTGGTAGTAAATAAACACAAAAAAGCACACGCCCTGTTTCCAGATGCGTGTGCGCATGAAAATAGGTTCAGGTGTCCACACCTGTTCCATGATTAATTAAAAATCAAAGAGAAATGACTGGCAGGTACGGACGAACTATGTAGTTTGTAGCAATTTCAAATCTGATGATCATGACACGTACCTCCTTTTCTCATAGGTTATTTACTTATTAAGATTATCATGACATTTTTTTGATTGTCAATACATTTAGAAAAAAATTATTATTCTGTTAATAACTTGAGTTTAGGCATATTTAGGTAGGGTATTTAAATGATAACAAACCATACACAAATAGAATGGAGCGATTAATCATGGAAGAAAGAAAGAATATCGAAGTTCGACGTGAGGAAAAAACGGATAATGGACTAGTTGGTGCCACATTTATTAAATATGCTGCCTATTTAATTATCTTTTTCGCAGTAGTATGGCTTCTCATAAATTACGTATTCCCTATGTTCAGCTAAGAAAGGAGTTCACATCTATGTTTAACAAAATGATTGTAGGATACGATGGTTCGGAAGGAAGTCGAGCAGCTCTTGCAAAAGCCGTAGACTTAATGGAATATAAACCAAATACCAAGTTGTTAATAGCTTATGTCAATGATGATGTGGTAGGTGGAGATATCGCCTATTCGAGCCAGGCCTTGGGTTCTGCTCCAATCTTGACAGACATGACGACAGTCCCTCCTGTACCACCGAATTCTGATTCGCCTCGACAATTGGCGGTTGAATATGCAAATCAAATGACGGAGTCCATACAGGTTCAACTCGACAACCATAATGTGCATGGTCAGATTGTCGCAGTCGACGGTCATCCAGCAAAAGCATTATCGGATTTGGCGGAAAGAGAACAGGCAGATGCCATTATCGTTGGAAATAGCGGGAAATCTGGTTTCCAAAAATTTTTCGTAGGTTCTGTAAGCGAAAAAATTGTGAAAGATTCTCCATGCTCTGTCATAGTAGTCAAATAACGTAAACGCGCTCCCATTTCAGACGGAGCGCGTTTTTATTTCGATTTTAAAGTGTTATCACGTATACTGAAAAGAACTATCAGATAAGTAAGGTGTGAGAAAAATGGCGCGTCAAAGAAAAATGGATGAAGCAGAAATGCTAAGAGAAACTGAAAAGCTATTACTTGAACGTGGGTATGAAGGCTTTTCTTTTAAGGCATTGTCCGCAAACTTAGATATCGCGCGTAGCACCATTTATGAATATTACAGTCATAAAGACGATCTCATAACGGACTATATGTATATTCTGGTCAAAAAAGTAATGGATGAAATGGAAATAATCGCATCTAGAACGACTGGATTGGAAACAATGAAAGAGTGGCTGAAAACATTCATGACGTACGATCAAGTACATCACATGATCAGCATGAGAGGCCAACTCGATCAATCGGAATCTGAAATTGCCAGAAATCGCTTAAAACAAATGGACGGACTGCACGGCAAAATGTTTTTTATGTTGTCCAATCAAGTAAATAAAGCTAAAGAGTTAGGCGAAGTCCGTAAAGATTTACCTAACGAGTTAGTTGCGTCGTTCTTTTTCCATTCCATTTTGGCACGACCGGCAAAGGATGAAAATATTCAAGGCTGGGCGGACATGCTGAATGACATCATTGAAAATGGGGTCAAACCTCGTAAGGAGTCGTGACAAAGATGAAAATTGCTGTCCTTTTACGGAACGATCTACGGCTCCACGATCACCCTGCCCTCTCCCAAGCACAATTAGATGGTGAAGTTTTGCCAATCTATGTGCTGGAAGATAATCTTGGAGCAGCATTCAAATATTGGACTCATCGAAATTTGCTAACATTACAAACGTCTATACGTGAAATTGGTGGTGAACTTTATGTTTCCAGTTCTCCATTACCTGAAACTGTTCGTTCCCTTCGTGAAGAAATGGGTATTGAAGCGGTGTATTACAATCGCTCTTACCATCCTAATCAACGACAGAGAGATGAGGATTTTGCCAAGCAGTTGTTTGATGAGGGACTAAATGTGAAAACTTTTGAAGGTACCATGCTTTTGCCACCATGGGAATCGGTCAAAGATAATGGAGAACCTTATAAAGTTTTTACTCCTTTTTATAAACAGTTCCGGACAAAATCCGTTCCCCTAGTAGTTCCTCGATTCAGAGATGCTGTATTTATGGGGCTTCCCTCAAGTGTGAAGTGTATATCTGCAGATATTCAAACATTGCAGCTAGTCCCTGAAATTAAATGGACCGATGGGATTGATGCAACTTGGACACCAGGCGAAGACGCAGCGATTGAATTGGTCAAAAAATTTATTGACGAAGATATTGCCGCATACAAAATCAAAAGAGACTTCCCTTCTTTGCCTGGTACTTCACGAATTTCCCCGTACCTGGCTGTCGGTGCATTATCGGTGCGAAGCGTTTATCATTATGCGTTGAAAATGAAACCTGATGTCAGTGAAGCCTTTATTCGTCAGTTGATATGGCGTGAATTTGCTTATCAAATGCTCGTGCATTATCCTTCAACAGCAAGACAACCACTGAATGAAAATTTTCTGAAATTCCCTTGGTTGAACAATGAAGAGCATTTCGAAAAATGGTGTCGTGGCCAGACCGGCATACCTTTGATCGATGCAGGGATGCGTGAACTTTGGGAAACCGGATATATTCATAATCGTGTACGTATGAATGTGGCAAGTTATTTAACGAAGCACTTGTTGGTTGATTTCACAAAAGGCATGTCATGGTTCTGGGATACTCTCATTGATTCAGACATTGCAAATAATATCTTCGGTTGGCAATGGGCCTCTGGCAGCGGAGCGGATGCGGCACCTTACTTCCGTATTTTCAATCCTTATCTTCAAAGCGCAAAATTCGATAGCGAAGCTGTCTACATCAGAAAATGGATTCCCGAGCTTAAGGGTCTTTCTAACAAAGATATCATCCAACCAGAGCAAGCTTCTGAGGAAGCGCTTGAAAAAGCAGGTGTTGTACTCGGTGAAACTTATCCATATCCAATCGTGACCCATAAAGCAGGACGAGCCAGAGCTTTGCTTGCATATGATGAGATAAAAAATAAGGACAAATAATTCTCCTTAACGAAGATGTTTTTGTTTAAAGCAAAAAAAAAGTAGGGCTACCGATTGATACAGGGGTAGCCCTACTTTTTTGCTTTAAACAAGACAAACTTATAAAATACTAATATTCCTTATATGGTACATTCAGCTGTAATAACTTTTGGTATATTTTACTTTGAGCTTCAGCATTTACTATTCCAGAAACTAAAAATTCAAAGGTATATCCATCATTAAACTCAAATATATACTTTTCATCTCGGTCTAATTCTTCGTCATACATCTCGTGTGAAACACTCGCAAGTTCTTCCCAATTGTATAATGCATTAGATCCCAAGACGGGATTATATTCAATAAAGTCCTGATGTAAATAGACGTAATTTTGAACACCTTGACTGAAAATTAAGATGAAGCCAATTAACACGATTATGCCAGTAATCGAATTAAACAGAACTGATCGTGAAAAATACATGACACAAAGCAACACAATAACAACTAAAAATGCTAAAGCATACAACACCATACTGGTACTCAAAGGAATAAAAACTATTTTGTCACGAGAGTTAGATAATGTTAAGGAAACAATCATAGGAGTAATTAAAATGACAATTGGTGCTATGACCAATAAAAGCAGAGCGAAAATCCAATATAAACTTTTGCGTTCATAATCCATTGCAATAAATACCCCCTCATTAACTTCATTTTACCACAATTTCTAGAAAAATTTGTAAAAATAAGAGGGCTGTTCATTTTCAATGCTATTACAAATAAACATTCGTGAAAAGAGGGTTATTGCTTACCGGAAAGCGTGCCTGTTTATATATCCGCTTCAGAACGCGCTTCGAAACATGTATTAATATGAAGAGGGCTGCCCTAAAGTCATAATTAATGACTATTAGGACAGCCCCTTTTATTTTATCTTTCAATCAACACTGCACGGACGGGACTACCATCTGCGCCTTCAATTTTTAAGGGCAGCGCAATTAATTGATAGGTATCTTCTCTAACTTCATCCAATACAAGCCCTTCTAATATATAGCGACCTGCAGTTCCTAAAGCGTGATGCATCGGTAAGTCTTTACTTGTAATTGCATCCACTGAAGGCAAATCGACTCCAAATAAAATGACTCCGTTCTCAACCATCCACTCCACAACATCGACATCAAAGGCTGGAATTTCTGCCGGAAAGACATCTCTTTGCTGCCAGGCATTAGTTCGGAAAAGTACAGCTTTTGCTTCTCCAATGGTTAATCCATTCAATACTTCTTTCGATATGAATTCTCTTTCGCTCACATCAACTACAATCGCCTCGACGATATAATTTTTCAATGGTAGTTCATGAACTTTTTCCCCATTTTCATCAAAATGAAAAGGAGCATCAATATGGGTACCGATATGCGTACTCGTCGTAATTTGTCCGACGTTTACCGAACCACTCTGTTCCTTTGTCCAGTTAACATGGAATTGAAAAGGCGTATCTCCTGGCCATTCAGCTACGTTCTTATTCAGTAACATCGAAATGTCATGTATTTTCATTTAGGCCACCACGTTTCGTTCATTTGAAAACGTTTTGTATGTCTCTTCAACCATAATCGTTTTTAAGCGTTGAACCATTTCCCATACATCTTCAAAACTCGAATAAAAACTGATTGGCGCTAGTCGGATAATATCAGGTGCTCTGAAATCAGGAACGACATTCGCTTCTTTTAATGCCTTACAAATTCGAGCAGCTTCCGGATGAGCTAAAGCAATATGGCCACCTCTGGATTCGTCTGCAAGCGGCGTCACGTCAACAAAATCAAATGACCCTACTTCCGCTTGGATCAAATCTCTTAAATATTTGGTTAATGCAAGTGATTTTGATCGGACAGCGTCCATCCCTGCATCTTCAAAAAGCTCAACACTACCGCTAAGAGGAGCAGTGCTGAATAAATTAGGGGTCCCGATTTGATAAGCTCCCGCTCCATTTGCTTTTGTGAAGTCATGGGACATATCAAATTGTTTCGTTTTATCAGAACCAAACCAGCCCGCAAGACCAGGTAGCTCGTGATGATGACGTTCGTGAATATAAAGCCCCCCTGTTCCACCAGGACCACTGTTCATGTATTTATAATGGCACCATATCGCAAAATCCACTTGATCGTTATGTAATTGGTGAGGCACGGAGCCGATTGAATGTGCTAAATCAAAGCCCACCAAGATTCCTTTTGTATGCGCCATTTCTGTTATACGTTTCAAGTCCAATAATTGACCGCTTCGATATAATACAGATGGCAACATTAAAATAGCAACATCATCCGTCAGCATTTCTTCAATTGCCTCTAGTGTCAATGTATACCCATCTTCACTTTTCACTTTACGCATTGATACCGCTGGATCCAGTCCACGTAATTTCAAATGGCTTTCAACCGCATAAATATCAGAAGGGAAATTCAGTTCGTCTACGACAATGACAGACTTTTCAGGTGTGGGATGGAACAAAGTTGAAAGCATTTGGTGAATGTTCACGGTAATGGATCCAGTCACCATCACTTCATTTCCGTTTGCACCGACTATTTTGGCCACGCGTTCACTCAGCTTTTCTGAATAGGTAAACCAAGGATCTTCTCCTTCCGTCCACCCATCAATCCCTCTTTCACGCCAGCTTGCTATCAATTTTTCCAGCGTTGCTTCTGAGCGCTTAGACATGAGCCCCAAAGAGTTTCCATCCATATATAGTTGATTCTCAGGTAAGTAGAATTCATTTTTAAAATTGCGCATTCTATCCTTCTGATCCATTTCTTTTGCATATTGCAAAGTCGTATCCAAAGCCATCTCTCCCTTTTATCCAAACATAGCAAAGCTCAAAGCACCTAAAATTGCGGTAATGATGACGACAATCCAAGGTGACAGTTTATAAAATACTAACAGAGTAAAGGAAATTAACACAATGACAAAATCTATCGGGTCATGCACCGCACTTGTAAAGACTGGGTCATATAAAGCAGCCAGTAATATTCCCACTACAGCTGCATTTACACCTTTTAATGCCGCTTGAATTCTTGGTTTCGTACGAATGACGGCCCAAAACGGCAACGTCCCCACCACAAGTAAGAAAGATGGTAAGAACATGGCAACTACGGCAATCGCCGCTCCAGAAAAGCTTCCCATTATTTGTCCCAAGTAACCAGCTAACGTAAACAATGGACCTGGTACCGCTTGTGCTGCACCATAACCCGCTATGAAAGCTTCCGAAGACATCCAACCGGCTGGTACTACTTCCCTTTCAAGCATAGGTAAAACAACATGACCTCCGCCGAACACGATCGAGCCGACTCGATAGAATATATCGAAAATCGCATACCAGACAGCTTGTACAAATGGTCTGAAAACAGGCAATAGAATCAATAAGCTAAAGAACAGAATCCATGCGATAATTCCTGTCTTCTTGCCGAAAGTCAATGGCATTTCCACGGCATCTGGGGCTTTTTCATTTTTGTAATACATGACTCCAAAAATACCAGCCAATAGGATAATCAGAATCTGACCCCACGCCGTCGGAATCAATAATGTTACGGCGGCTCCAATCATGGCGACGGTCAATCTCGGTCGATCCGGTGTTAACGTTTTGCCCATCCCCATCAATGCATGTGCAACAACAGCGACAGCAACGATTTTCAATCCTTGAATCCAACCACTTTCAAATGATCCTGTTTGCATGATGATCCAGGCGAAGGCCATCAATATTAAAACCGAAGGAAGTGTAAAACCAATCCATGACAAAATACCACCGAATAATCCTCCCCGTAGCATACCGATTGATATCCCTACTTGTGAACTCGCGGGACCAGGAAGGAATTGACATAAGGCAACTAAATCAGCATACAACTTGTCGTCGAGCCATTTTCTCTTTTGCACGTATTCATCTCTAAAATAACCGATATGTGCTGCCGGCCCTCCAAAGGAAGTTAACCCAAGCTTGGTTGAAGCGGACAGGATTTCAAGGTAACGACCTCTCTTTGCTTTTCCCATTATTTATTCACTCCCCCGTCATATAAGTGTCTTCTATTAGGATACAAAAAGAAGGAAACCGTTGAAAGGAATATTGCGTATAGAAAGTAATATTTGTTTTTTATACGCGAGTAAATTATTATTATAGGTATTAACTATTTTTTAGAAAACAGGAGGTGTACACTTTGTTCTCCCCCTCATTCGGGTCTGGAACAAAGGAATTCTTTGGACATAGCCATACGATTGACAGCATTTGCTGTCTTAATCGCCTTTACGGCATTCTTCGTTGCAAGTGAGTTTGCTATTGTAAAAGTGAGATCTACCCGCATCGATCAATTGATTGCGGAAGGAAATAAACGTGCTATAGCTTCAAAACGTGTTATTTCAAATTTAGATGAATATTTATCAGCCTGTCAGCTAGGTATTACAATGACCGCTTTAGGTCTCGGTTTACTTGGTGAACCTACTGTCGAGCTATTATTACATCCACTATTTGAGCGTTTCGAGCTAAGCGATAGCATGTCGAATATCCTTTCTTACGGAATTGCGTTCTCATTCGTAACATTTTTGCACGTAGTTGTCGGTGAATTGGCACCGAAAACGTTAGCCATTCAAAAAGCGGAACAAGTTGCCTTGTTTACAGCGAAACCATTGATTTGGTTCTACCGCATCATGTATCCAATTATTAAATTCTTGAATGGTTCCGCTCGAGCACTTACAGGCTTATTTGGCTTAAAGCCAGCATCTGAATCAGAACTGGCACATACGGAAGAAGAGCTTCGTATGATTCTATCGGATAGCTTGAAAAGCGGCGAGATTAACCAATCTGAATATAAGTTTGTAAACAAGATTTTTGAATTTGACGATCGGATTGCCAAAGAAATTATGGCGCCCCGTACCGAGATGAGCACCATTGATAAAGATACAACTCTTCGCCAGGTGTTCGACCAAGTAAACGTGGAACAATACACGCGTTATCCTGTTACAGATGGCGATAAAGATCACGTAATCGGACTTGTTAATATGAAGAACTTATTGACTGCATATATTAAAGATACGGAAAATATCAATCGCCCGGTCATTGATTATATGCAACCTATTATTCGTGTCATAGAAACAATTCCAATTGGTGAATTGTTATTGAAGATCCAACGCGAACGTATCCATATGGCCGTATTGATGGATGAATACGGCGGAACATCCGGACTCGTGACAATCGAAGATATTCTGGAAGAAATTGTCGGAGATATCCGGGATGAGTTTGATAATGATGAATTGCCTGAAGTTCAAAAACTGGGAGATCATCATTATATACTGGATGCCAAAATCTTAATTGAAAATGTCAACGATATTCTCGGCATCGACATTGATGAAGAAGATATCGATACAATCGGTGGATGGTTCCTTACTAAACATTTTGAAGCCATTAAAGGTGAAAAAATAATTGAACAAGGATACGAGTTCACGATTAAAGATATGGAAGGTCATCACATACTGTATCTTGAAGTCATTAAATTAACTAAAAAAGAAATCGAAGAAATGATTGAAGAAAAATTAGAAAGAAACGACTCTCACTAAGAGGGTCGTTTTCTTATGTGTGAAAGTTTTGCAAGGAGGAAACAATTTGGAGCTATATACACATTTACGCGAAGGGGAAAAAGGTGCTTGGATAAGCATCGGTACCTATTTAATTCTGAGCGCGATAAAATTGACGATCGGATATATCGGTACTTCAGAAGCATTAAAAGCAGATGGTCTCAATAATTCAACGGACATCGCTGCTTCCATTGCCGTTCTAATTGGACTTCGAATTTCACAAAAGCCCCCGGATCAAAATCATCATTATGGTCATCTTCGTGCCGAAACAGTCGCTTCCCTTGTCGCCTCCTTTATTATGGCTGCTGTCGGATTACAAGTATTAATCAATGCAGGCAAAAACCTGTTTCACCCGGTCCACGAAACACCATCCCTATTGACGGCATTTGTTGCCGCTGGAAGTGCCATCGTGATGTATGTCGTGTATCGATACAATTTAAAGTTGGCTAACCGAATCAATAGCTCCGCTGTTCGAGCGGCTGCGTATGATAACCGTTCAGATGCTCTCGTCAGTATTGGAACAACCATCGGGATATTAGCTGCTATTTTCGGTTTACCTATACTGGATTCGATAACGGCCATTTTGGTTGGCCTTTTAATTATGAAAACGGCTTATGATATATTCAATGAAGCCGTACATACACTGACTGATGGTTTTAATGAAGATGAGGTAGAAACACTTTCAGTGCTCGTTCGAAAAGTACACGGTGTCATTCACTTAGAGGATTTCAAAGGACGCATGCATGGAAATCTGATGTTAGTCGATTTAACTGTTACAGTTGATCCATTATTAAATGTAGTGGAGAGTCATCGCATCACAGAAGAAATAGAAAAGAAAATACATTTAGTAAAACCTTTTTGTATGGTACTAGTTCACATTGAACCTCACATCGAATCAGTTAAACAATAAAATGAAAACAAAATACGCCAACTTAGCGGTTTTAAGTGAATTGGGTTGTATATAAAAAACGGCAGGGACGACCACTTCGCTTTCCGTGGACTTGTCTTCAGCCACGTCCGGGGGTCTTCAGCTCAAGCTATTCCCACAGGAGTCTTCGTGGCCGGCCCTGCCCTTCCTTAAACAATAAAAAACAAGCCACGGTTTTACCTTTTTAACATCTACTATCGTCTGACATGTTTAATCAATTCTTTATTAACATGAGATGTAGCCTATAGTCAAAATCAATTTTATGATTAAGTTGTAATAAAAAAACGGCAGGAACGTTTCCATTGCTTTTAATCGAAGGACGAATACCCGCTGTCTATCCATATAAACAAAATAAAACCGCCATCTCGGCGGTTTTTTTATCATGTATTATTCTGATTCTTCTTCCATTTCCTCTTCTACATCTTCATCCATGTTATCTTGATCTTCGCCGTCACCACATGCACCCAATAATCCTACTGTAAGGAATGCTGCAGCTCCAATTTTCCACCATTTTTGACCGGCAATTGAATTATTCATCATTTCAAATTCCTCCAATTTTTAAGGTAATGTGATTTTTTCTAACTTATTAGTAAGATACCCATTCAATGCCGTTAATTAAACATGCCAAATGTTTTTTTCAGAATAGGGCAAAATTTCTCAAATATATGATTGACTTCTTGAATATGATTTTGTTATGGTTAAAATATTAAAACGAAAGCAGGTGAGGTATTATGGCAAATTCAATTAAGAATGTAAAAATGCGAATCGGCATGTTCCAGGTATCTCATCACACGTATGCTTTCTAACAAGTAGAACGTTTCTTTTGTGATGTGTATGAACCGTGACTGCCTTTTCGCAGCCACGGTTTTTCTAATTCTTAAGAAAATATAAATGGACTTAAGCGCATCTGGCGCATTCCAATTTTCTTATACACACAAATCAGGAGGAATACACATTGAAAACAGAAAACACAATGAAAACAATAAAAAAATTCGGTTGGAACGACACTTGGGAAACGAAATGGACTGACCAATCGTCGAATGAGAAATTGCAAGCTTGCGTTATAGGTCGCGTATTACTGGAACATAAACATATGTACAGAGTGGTAACAGATGAAGGCGAATGGCTAGCTTCCCTATCAGGCAGTTTCAAACATCAGGCACAGGAACGTCGTGACTATCCAGCTGTCGGTGATTGGGTTGCGGTAGAAAAAATGCCCGGAGAAGAAAAAGGGATTATTCGAAACATCCTACCAAGAACATCTATTTTTTCCCGAAAAGTAGCGGGAGATACAACGGTTGAACAAATTGTTGCCGTTAACGTGGATATCGTCTTTCTCGTCATGTCATTAAACCTGGACTTTAACCTTCGTCGATTGGAACGATATTTGGTTGCTGCCTGGGATTCAGGTGCCAATCCTGTCATCGTCTTAACGAAAAAAGATGTCTGTGATGATCCTCAATCTTATGTTGATCACGCGGAATCAATTGCCTTTGGAGTTCAGATTCATGTCGTGAGCAGTGTTACTGGTGAAGGCATTGACGAGCTCCAGGACTTACTAAAAGACGGAAAAACCGCTGCTTTGCTAGGTTCGTCAGGTGTTGGTAAATCTTCTTTGACCAATGCGCTCTGCGGTGAAAATGTCATGGTTGTTCAAGAAATTCGAGAAGATGATGACAAAGGACGCCATACGACCACACATAGAGAACTATTCCGAATGCCTGGAGGCGGTTTGTTGATTGACACTCCAGGTATGCGCGAGTTTCAAATGTGGGATAACAGTGAAAGTCTTGATACAGGGTTCCAGGACGTAGAACAATTCGCTAGCGCTTGTCGTTTCACTGATTGCCAGCACGATGGGCAACCCGGTTGTGCAGTACAGGAAGCACTCGATAATGGGGCACTGACAAGGGAACGCTTTGCAAGTTATGAAAAATTAAAACGTGAACTTGCCTACATGGAACGAAAAGCAGATGCTGCCGCCCAAAAAGCGGAACGCGGAAAATGGAAACAAATTACGAAAGATATGCGAAAAAGACCTGCTAAAAAAAGATAACAAATATGGCCAGCCTTTATTTCGAAGGTTGGCTTTTCTATATGAGATAAATCTTGATGATTTTTAACGTTGGAGGCACATACATGATTTCACAAGCGCTCGTTTTACATGGAAACCAAGTATTAATGGTGAAACAATATGTACAAAGAGGAGATATCGTTTGGAATTATCCAGGCGGGGGAATCGATGAAAATGAAACTCCTGAAGAAGCCTGCATTAGGGAAGTAAAGGAAGAAACAGGATACGATGTGGAAATAATAAAATTGATTTTTAAATCAACCAATAAGTTTACTTACGTTGCAAAGGTTATTGGCGGTGAACTTTTTCTTGATACGAATAATGAATGCAATGAGGATATTATAGATGTTTCTTGGGTGTTAATTGATGAAGAGGATATGTTCGATACATATACAGCCCCTTTATTAAAAATGCTACTTGATGAACTCGAATAAATTTTCACTAACTACAGTCTTAAATGAAAAAACCGCCTCCATTATAGGAATGCGGTTTTTGTCATGATTAAGTAATTTGATGTGCTTTAATTTCTTGACCGATTCGTGCGTACATTTTCAATTCCTCGATTAAGCCATCAACTTGTTCAGCGGCTTCTTTTACAAGTCCATCATGCTCATAGTCGAATGTACTTGGGTCAAGCACCAATTGACGGGGAATCGCATTGGCATAAACGCCTCGCATTACTGTCCGCATATTATTCAAGCAATTGATTCCACCTTTACCTCCACCAGCTATGGCAAGTAAGCCGACTGGTTTATGTAGAAACTGTGTGCTGCCCAGGAAATCCAATGCATTTTTCAACGCACCACTCATGGCACTATGATATTCAGGTGATAACAGCAACACCGCATCTGCTTCGAGCACCGCTTGACGTAAAGATTTCACAACCGGCTCATTAGCTTGTTCTTCTTCTCCAGAGTACATCGGCATTTCCATTACGCTCAAATCCATTGTATGGAATCCATAAGTACGTTCGATAAATCGCGCGACAATGGCGGTTCGACCATGTTTTCGTGGTCCTCCACTAATAACTAAAATTTTCATATCTATTCTCTCCTTTTACAATCCGCTCGGTTCAGTTAGCCCGTGTTTTACTGCATAAAGGGCAGCTTGCGTGCGGTCTTGTACGTGTAATTTTGAAAAAATATTGGATATATGGGTTTTGACTGTCTTTTCTGTGACAAACAATGAAGAAGCGATCTCTCTATTGCTTTTCCCTTTTGTCAGCTCAGATAAAACATCTTGCTCTCTTGGTGTCAAAGGATATAACCTGTGTGGGGGTTCAATTTGCGGTTCTCTATTTTTCATGAGTTCAGAAGTGGCACGTGGATGTAATGTATTTTCTCCACGCATCAATTTGCGAATAGATTCCACCAAGTCGTCAGGCTCAATATCTTTCAATTGATAGCCAGCTGCCCCAGCTTCAATCGCAGGAATGACGTGATCACGATCTGAAAAACTCGTCAGCATTAACACTTCCGTCTGTGGATGCTGTTCTTTGATTTTTTTCGTAGCTTGAATGCCATCCATAATTGGCATGACTAAATCCATTAACACAATGTCCGGTCTGAGGCTCGCTGTCATATCCACAGCCTCCTGCCCATTTGTTGCTTCCCCGATAACATCCATATCTTTTTGTGTCTTTAAGAAAAATAATAAGCCGCGTCGAACCACATGGTGATCATCCGCAATCAGCACTCTTATCAAGCAGACTTCCTCCTTAATATGGCAAACGGATCAAAAGTTCCGTTCCTTTTTCAATTTCACTGACCCAATCTACCGAACCTCCAGCTGCCTGGGCACGATCTTTCATGCTCTGTAATCCGATAGAAGGGATTCGTACATTCGTATCCATTTGAAATCCGCATCCTTCATCTTTTAAGACGAGTAACATATCCGTAGGTGTCACGGAGATGAATAATTCCGCTTCCTGTACCCCCGCATGTTTTCGGACATTATTTAATCCTTCCTGTGCGATGCGGAACAGCGTTTCTTCAATGCGTGAGGGTAGATTTATTACGCCGGTTACATTTACTTTCAATGTTAGTCCCAGCATTTCTGCATAGCCCTTTATGCCTTCGACCAAACCGGTTTCCAGACCCTTAGGACGTAATTGCCAAATAAGTGCACGCATTTCAGTCAATGCTTCCTGCGTCAAATGCTGGATTTCACGAAACGTTTCTTTCACTTCGGTTTGCTCCGCCATGACGCTTCCGCCTCGCGCCGTTAAAGTTACTGAAAACAACAGCTGATTCACTGAATCGTGTAAGTCACGCGCCAAGCGATTACGTTCTTGAACCAAGGCCATTTCCTGTTCTTGTTTTGTCAGCACGATGCGTTTGATTGCTGATCCCATTTGAAAAGCTACCGACTCTAGTAATGCCAGTTCATCATCTGTAAACCCGACCGTATGTGGTGAAGCAACGTTCAGCAAACCGAATCTTTCCTGACCGGATTGCAATGGTACAGTTGCATGATGGGTAATGCCTCCATGATCTCCTACTTTCGCATCGATGGCACTTTCAATTCGCTGACACTCAATCATGTTGGTTGCTTTTTTTAGTTCCCCATTGCGAAACTTGGAGACACACCAACAGCCACCTTTTTGCAGGTGTCGGCAACTATCGTGTTCCAGAGCATTTGGAAGATTTTCATGTACAATTAATTGATGTTTTCCTTTTTTATTAATAAAGAAAATCCATCCTGTTTCAAACTGCGTACCAGCTAAAAATTTTCGTAATGCGCCCTGCAGCATCGGTGTCATTTCAGTTTCTTCATTTAACAATTCAGCTATCTCTTTGAGTAAACCGATATTTGAATGTTCATTTGATTGCATACAGTCGCCTCCGTCATACCTTCATTATATCTCTTATCATACCATCCGTTTTCATGCATTGGCATGAAGATAGGTTCATACTTTTGACTGAAAACGGTTAATCTTGTAGCGTTCTCCACAAATAAAATGTGGCATAGGCGCGCCAACCACGCCAATGTTCAGCCCATCTTTCGATTTCTTCTAAACTCGGTTTTTGAGATTCATTGCGCACTTTTTTTAGAGCATTGTGTAATCCTACATCCGCTAAAGGAAAAGCATCTGGATGTCTGAAACAACGCATAATCACATAATTGGCTGACCATTTCCCTATGCCACGGATGGCTATTAATTTGGCTTCCATTTCAATTAATGACAAATCGATAAACTGTTCTTTAAGTAATTGACCTGAAGCCATGAGTTCGGCAACACCAATGACATATTCTGCTTTTCGCTGAGTAAAAGAAAGAGAGCGCAAATCCTCCACTGACAAAGAGGCGATTCTCTCTGGTGAAGGAAATAGCCAATACGTAATTCCAGCATGACAAATAGATTCACCATATGTCGTTACGAACTTTTGTTTTAAGGCATAGGCCACGTGCAAACTAATTTGCTGACCCATAATCGACCAACAAAGTGCTTCAAATAAGTCCTCAACACCAATAATTCGTAGCCCTTTATAGGCGGAAACTACGCCATTTAATATTTCATCATCTCCAGCTAGTGAATAAAAAGGTTGTAAGTCTCTAGATAGATCAAACCATTCCTCCACATATGCAGCAGATGCCTCTGTCACACGGTCACTGACAATACTTAATTGCGGGAATGTAACCACAAGCTCACTATGTATGAACGATACTTGAATCAATATAATTTCTTGACCTATTCGAATCGCTTTTAATACCGAGTTAATTTCTCTATCGACGTGGTGCAATATTTCTCTTTCATTGCGTCCTAAGTACAACAGCAAATCGTTCCAATTGACATCCTCTACTGATTTTCTCATTTCATTTCCTTGTCGTTTCCACATATACTTTCCCCCTATCAACAAAACCCCATTAGCTTTTTACGCTAATAGGGTCTTCCATTACAGGCCGAAACGCTGGTCCATTTCTGCTGTGAATTGAGTTTTGATACGTTCAAGTTTTTCTTTACTGTCAGCTTCAGTAGAACCTGTCACACCAATGTAGTATTTGATTTTCGGTTCCGTACCACTTGGTCTAACACAAACCCAAGAACCATCTGCTAGGAAGTATTTCAATACGTCCGCTTGAGGCAAAATAAGCTTTTCATCTTTGCGACCATCAACGAAACTGCGTGTTTGCGTCAAATAATCTTCCTGCGATGAAATCGCAATGCCTGCTACTTCTTTCAAAGGTTGATCTCGCAAGCTGGTTAGCAGATTTTTGATTTCACGCGCTCCATCTGCACCTTTTTTCGTCACTGATACTAACCCTTCAAAATAATAGCCATGTCTTTCAAACAAATCGTGCAGAACGTCAAGCAGTGATTTCCCTTGCATTTTGTAAAAAGCGGCTGCTTCAGTGATAGCTAGGACGGTTTGAATCGCGTCTTTGTCTCGTGCAAAAGGTTTAATTAAGTAGCCATAACTTTCCTCGTAGCCAAACAGGAATGTAAACTCATTCGATTCATTATATTGCTGAATTTTTTCCCCAATGAATTTGAATCCGGTCAACACATCTTCTGTCGATGAACCATGGAATTCTGCAATCACTCGCCCAAGATCCGAAGTCACAATGGTTTTGAATACTCGTCCATTTGCCGGCATGTTTCCTGCTTCTTTTAATTGCGTCAATAAATATTCAATTAAAATGGCACCTGTTTGATTTCCTGTCAATAATAAGTAGCTGTCACCATCTCGAACGGCCACACCTACACGGTCTCCATCTGGATCAGCCGTGACCAATAAATCCGCTGATGTCGCTTTACCTTGCGCCATAGCCATTTCAAATGCACTGGCTTCTTCCGGGTTCGGTGACTTTAAGGTTGGGAATTCGCCATTCGGCTCCATTTGCTCCTCGACGAAAGTAAAGTTTTCGTAACCCGCACGTTTCATCAAACTGCGAATTGTCGAGCCCGATGCACCGTGAAGAGGAGAAAAAACAACCGTTAAATCATTTTTCCCAGTCAGGTCCTGATGGTGTTGAATCGATGTAACATTTTCAAGATAAGTCTCGTCCAGTTCATGTCCAGCGAATTGAATCAATCCGTTTTGTTTTAAAAGTTCAACGTTGCCCGCTTCGACTGCCAGCTCATCGCCTACTTGCTGAACAAAAGAAATCACAGCTTCAGCATCTGCCAAATTGAGCTGCGCTCCGTCTTCTCCATAAACTTTGTAGCCATTATATTCAGGAGGATTATGACTTGCAGTTACCACAATTCCCATATAAGCTCCCAGTTCCCTTACACTGAACGACAGTTGTGGGGTCGTCCGGGGCTCTTCATATAAATAGGCTTGAATTCCATTTTTGGCAAAAGTACTTGCCGCTTCTAAAGCAAACTCCGGAGATTTTCTGCGACTGTCATAGGCAATGACAATTCCTTTTTTCATTGCTTCTGCGCCCGCTGCTTTTACGTAATCAGCAACCCCTTGGGAAGCTTTACGTACTGTGTATGTATTCATACGGTTTGTGCCGGCACCAATTTCACCACGCATACCGCCTGTCCCAAATTCCAAATCTTTATAAAAGGCGTCCTCAAGACGTTTTTCATCCTGGGCCATTGCAGAAAGTTGTTCTTTCAGCTCAGGCTCCAATTGATCAAAGGCATGCCATTTTTCGGCAGTTTGTTGATAACTCAAATCTATTCCCCCATTAGAACTGTTAATTTTACTATAAAATGATAGCCATGCTTCAAGCGCCAGCTCGCGTGCACTTCAGAATTTGAAAGGCGAAACATCCGCCTTTCAATCTTCCTGCGCTAGTGTCGAGCTTTCGTTGCGCTTATTCTATCAGCCTTTTTTATACTCGATGCGATACACGTCATGGCGACGGTCTTTTAATTGCTTGACGGTACCATCTTGACGCTGACGACGTAAAATTTCTAAATCCACGTCACCGATTAACACCATTTCCAAGTTCGGGTTTGTTTCTCCTACAATTCCGTCACGGGCAAATTCAAAGTCAGACGGTGCATATATACCCGATTGAGCATATTGAATGTCCATGTTTTCGGTTTGAGGTAAGTTACCAACAGTACCTGAAATAACCGTGTAAATTTGATTTTCAACCGCGCGGGCCTGTGCACAATATTTCACGCGTAAATAACCTTGTCGATCTTCCGTACAGAAAGGTGCGAAAATAATGTTGGCACCCATGTCCGTTGCAATACGCGCAAGTTCCGGAAACTCAATATCATAACAGATCTGAATCGCAATTTTTCCGCAATCGGTATCAAAGACGCGGACAGAATCGCCAGCGCTGATTCCCCACCATTTTCTTTCATTAGGTGTGATATGGATTTTATATTGCTTTTCAATTGATCCGTCACGACGGAATAAATACGCGATGTTGTAAATCTCATCGTCTTCTTCTTTAACGAAATGTGAACCACCAATAATATTGACGTTATAGCGGACAGCCAAATCGGTAAATAGTTCGATATATTGAGGCGTGAATTCAGTCAATCGACGAATCGCACGACTTGGAGACGGTTCATTTAAAAATGACATTAACTGAGTGGTGAAAATCTCTGGGAATACCACAAAATCAGAATGTGCATCCGACGCTACGTCAACGAAGTACTCACATTGATTTGCCAAATCATCAAATGATTCAATAGCACGCATCATGTACTGTACAACACAGATACGGACAGGGTAGCTAGTTTTGAAATGACGTTTCGACATTGGTTTATAGTCAACATTGTTCCATTCCATTAAAGTCGCATATTTGCCTGATGCCGTATCGTCCGGTAGGTAATTCGGGTTAATACGCATAAGCGTGAAACCATTCATAATTTGGAATGTCAGAACAGGGTCATAAATTTTATGGCGTGATACAGCATCCACATACTCACGTGGCATCATTTCATCTGAATGTTTATGGTAATTCGGAATACGTCCACCGATAATGATGGATTTCAAATTAAACTGTCGAGCAATTTCTTTACGCGCCTCATATAAACGCTGTCCTACTTTCATGCGTCGATATTCGGGATGCACCATTACTTCGATGCCATACATATTGTATCCTTCTGGATTGTGATTCGTTATATAACCATCGTCTGTTACATCTGACCAGGAATGGCGGTCATCGTATTCATCGAAATTTATAATAAGACTCGAACATGAGCCAATAATATGTCCATCCAGTTCTGCGACCATCTGGCCTTCAGGAAAAATACTTAAATGACTGCGCAGTTGATCTACTTTCCATGGGTCCATCCCTGGAAAGCAAAGCTTTTGCATTGCTAAAATCGGTTCTATATCATCCATGGTTGTCTGTCTGATAACCATTTTCATTTCAAATTGGGATAAATCGAATTGCTCTGACATGTAAATCGTCTCCTTCACAAAAGCTTCATATTCATTATATCGGACTGCAGACTAGGTGGAAAATATTTTACTTGTTTCACACTTAGAATTATAATTTGATAAGAGTTTACCCTCAGAAGTGGAGATTAGAACATGTCAAAAAAATCAGAGAATATGTTATTGTTTATGTGGGTCGTTTCTTTAGCAGCAACAATGGGGTCCTTATTTTTCTCAGAAATCAGGCATTATGAACCGTGTGAGTTATGTTGGATTCAACGCATTTTCATGTATCCACTCGTAATAATTCTAGGGATTGCCTATGTACAGAAAAATGCACGCATTGCTGTTACGACTGCAACGTTTTCCGTAATTGGTGGAGCAATTTCGTTATACCATTATGGTCTACAAAAAATTACCTTTTTATCAGAAAACGCACCTGCCTGTGGGCGTGTATCTTGCACAGGTGAATATATCAACATCTTTGGATTCATCACGATTCCATTTTTGGCCCTAACTGCATTTATTCTTATCGCTATTACAAGCTTCATGTTGTTGAGAGTTTTGAAGGAGGAAAAGTAGAATGAAGAAGTTATTAATTATTGGTGGAATCATCGTAGCCGTATTTGCTTTATTGATCGTCCTGAACAATGCGTCTAACAAAAATAAATTAGCTGACAATCCTTACGGTACAAATGACTTAAAACAAGAAACAATTGACCAATTGGACGATGAAAACTATCAAAATATCATTCTACCTGATGACTTACAAGAAAAAGTGGAAAGCGGTGAACCCGTAACTGCTTACTTCTTCAGTCCAATCTGTAGCCACTGTAAAGCAATGACGCCTGTATTAATGCCAATTGCAGAGGATATGGACGTAGACTTAGTGCAATACAATATTTATGAATTCGAACAAGGTTGGGAAGATTATTTGATAGAAGCAACTCCAACAATGATTCATTTTGAAGATGGAAAAGAAGTTGCTCGTATGGTCGGCAATCAACCAGAAGAAAATATTAAAACATTTTTCAATGATGTTGTATTAAAATAGAAGATACTGTAGACCATGTCATCGTACATGGTCTATTTTTAGGAGGACTGCAAAATGATTAAAACTTTTCAATATGAACTGCAAACAGACAATATTACCATTGAACAACTTCTGCGTGATGACTTTCAAATTGGTAAAAAAATCATGCATGAAATGCGTATGGCCAAAAGCATCGTGAATGAAAATGGAGAACCGATGGTATGGCAACATCATTACCCAAAAGGGACTAAACTGACATTCAATGTGAAGGTAGAACCCTCTTCTTATGTAGCAACACAAACTTGTGAAGTGCCCATCCTGTTTGAAGATTCACATATTCTGGTCGTTTCAAAGCCAGCCGATATGGCAACACATCCAAACGAGCCAGGTCAGACAGGCACTTGCATGAACCATGTCATGTCGTATATTAATAAACAAGGTGGCGTTTATGCTGAGCATGTTCATCGCCTCGATCAAGGTACGAAAGGTTTAGTATTGATTGCCAAACATCCGCTCATTAAGTCCATGCTTGACCGTATGCTTGAAGACAAACAAATCATCCGTGTATACGAAGCAATTGTCGATGGCTACATGACACAAAAAAATGGAACGATTCGCACGCCGATCGGGAAGGATCGTCATGATTCAACTCGCCGGACAGTCTCTCCATCTGGTCAAACAGCGATCACGCACTTTGAAGTTGTTGGACAAGACTCGAATTTTACAAAAGTACACGTGATTTTGGAAACCGGACGTACGCATCAAATCCGCGTTCACTTAAGTTCAATCGGCCACCCAGTTACAGGCGATAGACTATATGGTTCAAGAACACGAGCAGACAATTATTCACTACAAGCGAAAAAACTTCAATTTGTCCACCCGATTACAAAAGAAATGATTGTTGTGGAAGATTATAAGTAACTCACCTTTCTTCACTTGAAGTATGAAACAAGTCGAAAGCCAACATCGATTTAGATGTTGGCTTTTTTCTGCTTTATTTCACTTTAATTCCCAGTGAATTATTGGTCGTTTAAATAAACTTCATTATTGCATAAACATCAATATTGTATTAATAATCGAAAAAGTAAAACCTGCACTCCAAACACAGCCTAAAATCTTTTGATTATGTATGTTTCTGTTTTGCTTTAATTTTTCCAAGAGCTGCACTAAATTAATAAACCATAGGACAGAAAACAATGGAGCACTTATGAAAAATAACATTTCCATTTTAAATCTCCCACCTCTCACTATACTGACAATTAAACATTCTACAGATATTTCCAAATCCCTTTTATGCAGATAAGAAAATGAAAAAAGAGATTCCCTTGAAGAATCTCTTTTTGTATTTAATCTATTAAGCCATATCGATTTTTACGAAAAATTAGGAGGTAATTGGATAGTTGCAACGAAATCTCGAAAGTTGCAACCAAATTAGGAAAGTTGCAACAAACACAGTAAAAGTTGCAACCAAATCCGAAAAGTTGCAACCAAATAATAAAAAGCGATGTTTTTATATGCAATCCAAGACAACTATTGATCAAATAAAGACCCTGAGGCAGTGACAGCGTCACTTCCCCAGGGTCTTTTTGTTCAGGTTAATGGTGGCAGTGGATTAAATATTAAAAATTAAACGAAAAATTGTCTGGATCTGCACCCGTGCGTTCATTTAAATTCAATGAATCAATATTTTTCATGTCTTCAAATGATAACTCGAAGTCAAACACATCAGCATTGGACGCGATTCTTTCTGGAGTCACCGATTTTGGAATCACTATCAAGTCGTGCTGCAAGTGCCAGCGGATGATGATCTGAGCTGGTGTTTTTCCATATTTATTACCCATGCGTACCAAAGACGGCTCATTAAGAAGACCACCTCGCGCCAGTGGCGACCAAGATGTTACCGCAATCTGGTTGTCTGCACAAAACGATCTCAGGTCATACTGAGTAAGACGTGGACTTAACTCGATTTGATTGACCATCGGTTTAACATTCGCTTTTGCAAAAATTTCTTCCAAGTGATGCTGATGATGGTTGGACACACCTGTCGCACGAATCAATTTTTCTTCATACAATCGTTCAATCGCACGATATGTATCAACGAAAGTTTCTTTGACCGGCCAATGAGTTAAGTATAAATCCAGATAGTCAAAACCAAGGAGTTCCAGTGATTTTTCAAAAGCTCGCAATGTCTGATCATAACCTTGATCGGAGTTCCAAACTTTCGTCGTAACAAAAACATCTTCGCGTTTTAGACCTGAAGCCCTGACTGATTCGCCAACTTCTTTTTCATTGGCATATAAAGAAGCCGTATCGATTGCACGATATCCTACTTGAAGAGCCGTTGTCATAGCTTTGACCGCTTCCTCAGGGTTCGTCATTTTATATACACCTAATCCTAGGCGAGGCATCTCTATGCCGTTATGTAATGTTTTGGTGGACTGCAAAGTAAATGTCATGTTCTTCATCCTTTCCATTTGTTCTATCTTCTTATATACATTGTACAAATTGAATCTGTATTTTACGAGCGAGATGATTTTTTCTCCAAAAACTATTGCACTTTGCTCTAAAAACGAATATTATATGGAATGTTGGTTATTTCGTTCGTCTTTTTGAAAGGAGACACACTATGTTTCGCTTAAATGAGCATAATACTAATGTAAAAACTGAAATTCTCGCAGGTATGACAACATTCCTGACGATGGTTTATATCGTAATCGTAAATCCAGTAATCTTGGCCGATGCTGGTGTACCTTTTGATCAAGTCTTTCTAGCAACTATAATTTCAGCAGTTGTAGGTACATTATGGATGGGATTATTTGCAAACTATCCGATCGCCATTGCACCAGGTATGGGTTTAAATGCATTTTTCACTTACACCGTTGTTATTTCATCCAATGGAGAAATTAATTACATCTCAGCATTTTCAGCTGTATTTATTGCCGGACTATTATTTATCATTTTATCTTTAACACCTTTACGTAAAAAATTAATCGAAATTATCCCTGAAAATTTAAAACATGGTATTACTGCAGGTATCGGTTTGTTTATAGCTTTTATCGGTCTGCGCCTATCTCTATTAGTTGAAGCTCATCCCCAAAACTTAGTGAAACTTGGCGATTTAACTAGTGCACCCGTTTTACTGACACTGTTCGGATTGCTCATTACGTTGATATTGATGGTCATGAATGTTTACGGCGCATTATTCTACGGAATGATTGCTACAGGTATTGTTGCTTTCTTTACAGGTCAATTAAAGTTTGAGTCAACATTAATGAAACTGCCTTCTTTACCAGAAGGCATTATTGTATGGAATCCTGCAGTAGCTTTTATGGACGTATTCAATTATGGCATGTTCGGCATCGTGATTTCATTCCTTCTCGTTACGTTATTCGATACAACGGGAACGATGATTGGTGTTGCGAAACAAGCTGGTTTAATGAAAGGCAATAAAATGCCACGTGCACGACAAGCTTTGCTGGCTGATTCAGTTGCGACGACTGTTGGGGCAATGTTTGGAACTAGTCCTACATCCGCATACATCGAATCATCTTCAGGTGTTGCAGTAGGTGGTCGTACAGGATTAACTTCTGTTACAGTCGCCGTTCTATTCATCATCGCTGCATTCTTTGGACCGCTCGTTTCTTCACTTTCAAGTGTTGCTGCTATTACAGCACCTGCTTTAATTATTGTCGGTAGTTTGATGATCAGTGCCGTTAAACATATTGATTGGGATTCTTTTGATGAAGCCTTCCCTGCTTTCATTATTATTTTGACAATGCCACTTACATCAAGTATTGCCACAGGTATTGAACTTGGATTCATCCTATATCCTTTATTGAAAATCTTTAAAGGCCAGGCACGAAAAGTACATCCTTTACTCTATATCTTCGCTGCCCTGTTCCTGTATCAATTATTGTTCTTGCCACACTGATAAAAAAACGACTGAAGTCTTTGGACCTCAGTCGTTTTTACGTTTATGAACCGGCTCTGCTTCATCTGATTGCACAGGATCGGAAACTCGGTGATCTCTTTTCAATTCATGTTCATCGCGCATTTTCTCCATTTGACGGCCAAGCTGTTTCATCTCTTCCATCGATGAAGCCATTGAACCATTCTCAGGACCTTGTTCTTTTTTCGACATTTCGCTCAGCTCCTTTTTGTTATCGTATAAGAACGATACTTGGAATGCAACTTTTGCAATGAACGAATTTCGCCATATTTGTCTCGATGAGAATATTTCTTTTTGAAATGAAGTAAGCTATACTTAGGTATGATATTGTAATACTCTCAAAAGGAGGCAACAAAAATGAGCTTACTACTTATTATTGGTGTTACTGTTGCATTCCTTGCTGCGATTTTCACGGCAGGGTACGATGACAAACCAGGTGCATCTGAAAAGAAATAATCATGTAAAACGGGATTGCTAGTATATAGCAATCCCGTTTTTTTAATCTAAATTCGGATAATCTTGTTGACGCAGTGCTTCATAAATTAAAATAGCAGCTGTATTCGACAAGTTCAATGAGCGTACATTATCATTCATCGGAATGCGGAGGCATCGGTCTTGATTTGCGTCGATTAGTTCACGTGGCAGACCAGAAGTTTCTTTTCCGAACACGAAAAAGTAATCTTTCTCAATTTCATTATAGTTATACGTAGTATGTGGCTTAGATCCATGCTTTGTAAGGAAGAAAAACTCTCCTTCCGGGTATTTGGCAAACAGCTCATCCAGACCATCATAATAATGAATATCAACATGTTCCCAGTAATCAAGTCCAGCTCGTTTCAACATTTTATCGTCGGTTGAAAATCCTAATGGACGAATTAAATGCAACTTCGTATCCGTTCCTGCACACGTACGTGCAATGTTTCCTGTATTTGCAGGAATAAGTGGTTGGTAAAGCACCACATGTATAGCCATTTTCCGTCACTTCCTCAATGTATGGTTTCAAAGGATAGCCCTTTGTGAATTTCTTCAATCACTTCTGGATCTTTCTCAACTGTTAAAGCTTTTTGCAAAGCATCCATTCCTTCAGATGTACCAATCTTACCGATGGCCCATGCAGCTGTGCCACGGATCACCGGTCTTTCATCCGTTTGCAGTAAGTCAATCAAATCTGGAATAGCACTTTCTTCTTTAAAATGTGCCAATGCTAAAATGGCATTCCTTTGGATAGGTTTCTTCCCTCTCCAGGAACCGGACACATGGCCGAATTTCGATTTGAATTCCTTGTTGCTCATTTTCAATAATGGTAACAGCAACGGCTTTGCAATTTCAGGGTCAGGCTGAAAGTCGATTTGATGCATATTAAATTTACCTTTATTTTTGGGACAAACCGTTTGGCAAGTATCACATCCGTATATCCGATTGCCGATTTTGGTTCGGAACTCATCAGGCAAAAATGTTTTGGTCTGTGTCAGATAGGCAATACATCTTTGCGCATTAAGCTGACCACCTTCAATCAAGGCACCTGTAGGGCATACGTCCAAACACAATCGACAATCTCCACATTCATCTTCCATTGGGATATCCGGTGCAAAGGGAATGTTCGTAATAATTTCACCCAAATAAACATACGACCCGAATTCCGGTGTAATGATTGAACAATTTTTAGCACTCCATCCGATTCCTGCCCGTTCAGCAACGGCTCGGTCTGATAACTCTCCTGTGTCCACCATAGAGCGCGTTTGAGCATTTTCAACATGTTGTGCTATAAATAGTTCTAATTTGGCTAAACGGTCCCTTAACACTGTATGATAGTCGATTCCCCATGAGGCTCTCGCAAAAATGCCTCGTCTCTCACCTTTTTTCCCTTGAGGTGCATTTTCCATTCTAGATGGATAAGCAATGGCAATGGAAATAATACTCTCGGCTTCATCCAGTAAAAGCGTTGGAACGGTTCTTTTATCAAGGTCAGGCTCTTCGAAGCCAGATTGATAGCCGAGTTCCTGTTGGCGTTTTAATCGATTCTTCAACTCACGAAAAGGAGCGGAAGAAGCGAAACCGATTTTATCAATGCCAATGGAATGTGCGTATGTTATCAGTTCTTGTTGAAATTGGTTTACATTCATAAAATTTCTCCCTCCTTGTGATAAACTATTGAAAAATGAATTGTAGGTGAAAGCATGAAAGCTTCTATAGAATCGTCCATTTTTCAAATCGACGAATTTGTTAAAATAGGCATTAACCATTATACCAAATTTGTTATCTCAGAATCGCCCCAAATGTTAAAAGGTCGTATGCAATTATTTCAAGAACACTTATTTTTTGACTTACAGGACAAAGAATTAACGGATTATGAGGGAATAAAGGAATGGAGGACTCTATGGAAAAAGATTGGAGCTGACCCTGGGCGTTACCGTCCCTCCATGGAGGCCATGATGCGCCGAATTCGTAATCAAAACTATTTGCAACCTTACAACAGTGGTGTGGATTTAAATAACTTTTTTTCATTGCAATACGAGATTCCTGTAGGACTGTATGATTTACGTTCGGTTGAAGGCGATATTCACATAAAGTTAGGTTCATCTGACACATCATATACCGGAATCAATGGACGTGAAAATAATTTACATGGTATTTTAACCATCACAGATGACATTGGCCCATTTGGTAGCCCTTTTGTTGATTCGCTGCGCACGGCTGTAAGTGAACAAACCGTTGATGCCTTGCAAGTATTTTTTATTAAGCCTTCTATGTCGATTAAAGACGCTGAGCAATTAGTCGCTGCGGCAGGTAAAATGTTTACACAAGTTAACGGTGGGAATTATTCATCCGTAATTTTAAATAAGGAGCAGGTTCAATCTAACTTGCCTACTATATGATTGCATAAGAAAACCGCTTCAATCGAAGCGGTTTTTTCTATTCGTTATTGTTCTGTACACGAATGATCGTTTCTAAGCCAGCATACGTTGATCTGAAAGTTGGAATGTCTCTCTCTAAGGCTCCCATTGAAACCGCTAAATTGGGCTTGATGCCCACCAATATACATTTGGCTCCAATCAATTTAAGACAGTCGTACAGTTTTTGTATATGAAATCGTACTTCATGATCCGAATCACTAAGCCCACTTAAATCTATCAGAACATATTCAATCCGATTTTTGGAACACTCCATCAATACCGATGAAATGAGCAAGTCTGCACGCTCCGTATCAAACTCACCGATTAACGGTAAAGCAATGGTATTTTTCCATACATGTAAAATTGGAATGGAAAGTGCTTTTATCAGCTTTTCCTTCTTCTTTTCTTCTTCGGCTTTTGTGGTAACATCCATCAACATAACGATGAATCCTTCAATTTCATTCTTATCGTTATTTATTGGAGTCACGACAATATCAGTAACAAATCGGTTTTTTATCGTTATTCGTGTACGATGTGTACCATTTAAATTTCCCATCACACGTTGTTGATGCTCCGGACGTTGATGAAAGAAGTCCATATTTTTACCAATAAAATCTTCGCTGCTTTTCAAATTGTATAAAGGTGCTACCACCGTTAATAAATCTGAAGCATAGCCGTTCATCCACTTGATATGGAACTGTTTATCCGCGATAATAATATTTTCCCCAATACTATTCACTGCATTTAATACTGAGATATCGTTCGGTATTGTTCCTACATCATGCATTCTCTTCACCTTTTCCTTCAATACTATTATTAATAGTATAAACAAATATTCGATGAATGCCTAATCCATTATTATCCCTGCCATAGAAAAAGGATGACGCTAGTTAAAGGGTCATCCTTTTTAACATTGATTCTTTTTTATAAATCAGTTAGATTGACCTTTTTTAATCCATTCAGCTACTGTCACAGTGCGTTTTGCCTGATGCATCACTGCCCCTTGTACATCTTCGATCATTTTTCCATCCTGATCAACGGATACACTCGTACCATATGGATTTCCACCGGCACCATACACGACAGAGTCGGTGTAACCTGGTGCAACGACAATGGCTCCCCAGTGGTACATAGATGTATAAAGGGATAGTGTGGTTACTTCCTGTCCTCCATGTGAGTTTTGAGCAGAAGTCATGGCACTAACCGCTTTATTCGCCAACTTCCCTTTAAACCAAAGACCACCAGTCGTATCCAAGAAACTCTTCACTTGACCAGGCATATTTCCAAAACGCGTTGGAACGCTGAAAATAATCGCATCTGCCCATTCCAAATCTTCCAACTGAACCTCGGGAACATCTTTCGTTGCTTCCATATTTGCTTTCCAAGCAGGATTTGAATCAATGGCAGCTTGAGGAGCAGTTTCAGGTACTTTCACTACTTTCACTTCGGCTCCTGTTTCCTTTGCGCCTTCTTCAGCCCACTTAGCTAATTGATAGTTAGTACCTGTTGAGCTGTAATAAACGACTGCTAATTTTACATTGTTCATTTCTATCATCTCCTTTTAGAATCTACAGAAAAATATTTACATAATTCTGTGTTTCCCTATTGGAGATGTTTTATTCCTGTTTTTAATATTTGTGTTCTTTTAAGCCATAATGCTCATGCCAATCCAAAAAAGATGAAAGGCAAAAATACATAGATAACAGGCATTTGCAAAACTCAGTAAATATTTCACACTATTACCGAACTGATGAAAAGGATATTTTAAAATAAATACAGCAAAAACCGTGCTTAAAAAAAGTTTAATCATGAGAATCATAAGAGGATCTAATCTAGTTAATAGTGGATTAGCTTCCGAAATGAGCAATAATGTGATTCCTAAATAAGTGGCAATACCATCTAAACTATTTAAAATAACTAACAGCCAAGCCCAGCCAACCATTTTATCACCTTTTATACAGATTTATTGAAACAATATAACCATTGTGTTCAATTAATAAAGTGGTTAAACATATGATGAATCATCTCAGTCAACTAAATTTCATATTCTAAGTAAAGGATTCCTTCCACCTTTTATTGAATCTTTTAATGATAATAATAGACAGGAGAACTAATCTTTTTGAAAATCAACTTACTTTCTTTTTTAACTTCATACACAGTACTCTCAATCTACTTTTATTTAGTGCCTTTGCTCATACCAATGAATGATATTTTCAGATTCATGTATATGCTCAGCTTTTTTCCTGTGGCTTATCTTCTTGCAAAGATACTTTTTGGAAAAGGATTAGAAAGCTATGGACTCATTTTTTTTAATGGTTGGTATAAGAATTTAGGGATAGGATTATCAATAGGTTTTATTGGTTGGTGTTTATTATATGGAGTGCGAATTATAGTAGGGGAATATACAGTGACCGGTACACAATCTTTCACTGACAGCTTAATTGTTCTTATCATGATCTGTGCAGGATTCTTAGTAGGCTCATTAATCAGTGATATGATTGTCCGCGGTTTGGTTTTTCATCATTTCGGTAATCGTGTTTCTTTCGGAATGCTGATATTGATTGCGACCATCTTATATACTCTAGATGATATATGGTTAGAAGGATTGACGGTAAATAACTTTATATTTTCTGCCTGCTTGGGCATCAGCCTTGCATATGCTTTCTACAAGACGCATTCGATATGGGCAAATACCGGATTGCATGCTGGGTTAAATATTGCATATGGACTGTTTTTTGGAGTCACAGGAAACGTCGGGGATGGAATCATTCAATTTAAAGTAGTAGACTCCACTTTTTTCTTTTCTTCATGGCTATCTTCTTTTTTCGCATTAGTGCTGTTTTTAATTATATATATGGTCAGAACTTGGTTTGTTCAGCCTCCGGTTTCACTAGAAGCCACAAAAACACATGCTGAATATAAGGAAGGTCAAAAAATAATAACACCTTAAATCAACATATGCATAGGTCATGCCTTTTAATTATCGTAAACTTTAGTGCTGATTAAGGTTTGTTATTCTCTTCGCTATTTAAACGATTAAGCATTATTTGTGACTTATCCATAAGATACTTTGAATAAACTTAGAAATTCAGAACATCCTACATCAATATGGAGGTGAGTTTCTTTGACTACGGATAAAGGTAATATCAAACAAAAAGAAAACAAAAACTTGAAGAAGGCAAGATACGATCGTGAGGAATTTGGAGCTGGATACGATTTAAGTCCAGATGATTTAGACATTATAGGTCAAAATGATGCAGCAAAATCAAATACAAAAAAGGCGGCCAATCACCCCGTCAACAATGATAAAAAGAATGACCAACGATAAATTTGTATTTTAAGTATGCCCCCAATTTCATATAAAATAAAAAAGCAGCATCTACATAAGTAGATACTGCTTTTTTAAATGATACCCGAGGCCAGACTCGAACTGGCACGCCTTGCGGCACCGCATTTTGAGTGCGGCGTGTCTGCCATTCCACCACTCGGGCAAATAAATACGTGCAGACATAAAAATTATTATGGAGGCGGCAACCGGATTTGAACCGGTGATAAAGGTGTTGCAGACCTTTGCCTTACCACTTGGCTATGCCGCCAAATAACGTTGGAGCGGAAGACGAGGTTCGAACTCGCGACCCCCACCTTGGCAAGGTGGTGTTCTACCACTGAACTACTTCCGCAATAATACTGGGGTACCTGGATTCGAACCAGGGCGTGACGGAATCAAAATCCGTTGCCTTACCGCTTGGCTATACCCCATTAATAAGATGGGGCGAACGAGGGGAATTGAACCCCCGAATGTCGGAATCACAATCCGATGCGTTAACCACTTCGCCACGCCCGCCACAATGATAGTATATGATGTTTCTAATTAAAATATTAAAAATGGGGCGACTGAAGGGAATTGAACCCTCGAATGTCGGAATCACAATCCGATGCGTTAACCACTTCGCCACAACCGCCATTATAAAATAAAAAATTGGCAGGGGCAGTAGGAATCGAACCCACACTGGAGGTTTTGGAGACCTCAGTTCTACCTTTAAACTATGCCCCTAAAGTTGGTGGAGGGGGGCGGATTCGAACCGCCGAACCCGAAGGAACGGATTTACAGTCCGTCGTGTTTAGCCACTTCACTACCCCTCCATATGAAGATGGTGCCGGCGAAAGGAGTCGAACCCTCGACCTACTGATTACAAGTCAGTTGCTCTACCAACTGAGCTACACCGGCACGGTATTTAAAAAATAATGGTGGCTCAGGACGGAATCGAACCGCCGACACAAGGATTTTCAGTCCTTTGCTCTACCGACTGAGCTACTGAGCCACATTTGAATTGTACTAAGCTGCGAATCTCTTCTTTGCTTATTCCAATTCTTGATATTTCAAAAAAATGGCGGTCCCGACGGGAATCGAACCCGCGATCTCCTGCGTGACAGGCAGGCATGTTAACCGCTACACCACGGGACCATTTGGTTGCGGGGGCAGGATTTGAACCTGCGACCTTTGGGTTATGAGCCCAACGAGCTACCGTGCTGCTCCACCCCGCGTCAATATTATGTTATAAACACTATTGCTTCTACGCTTAAGGTAAGTTTGACATCTGCATCGGCTTTCGCCTGCTTCGATGTTACTTGCTGTCTTCGTACAGCTGCGTTGCTCCACCCTCGCGATGTTCTTTAGAACATGCAATTTAGATATTTTCATTACCCTCGGGTCTTACTATGTCGAAAGTGTTTATAGTGTAAATGGTGGAGGATGACGGGCTCGAACCGCCGACCCTCTGCTTGTAAGGCAGATGCTCTCCCAGCTGAGCTAATCCTCCTGGGTAAAATAAAAGTAAAATTGGTGACCCCTACGGGATTCGAACCCGTGTTACCGCCGTGAAAGGGCGGTGTCTTAACCGCTTGACCAAGGGGCCATATATAATAGAAGAAAATCATCTGGCGGAGAGCAAGGGATTTGAACCCTTGAGACAGTTTAACCCGCCTACACGAATTCCAATCGTGCTCCTTCGGCCACTCGGACAGCTCCCCAAGATATGGCTCCGAAGGTAGGACTCGAACCTACGACCAATCGATTAACAGTCGATTGCTCTACCACTGAGCTACTTCGGATCAATACTATATAGCCTGGCGACGACCTACTCTCACAGGGGGAAACCCCCAACTACCATCGGCGCTGAAGAACTTAACTTCCGTGTTCGGTATGGGAACGGGTGTGACCTCTTCGCCATCATCACCAGACTATTTGTTTTTTAAGACAAGATTTATTATATCAAGTCTCATGAGATTTACAAGCGTTTTTTTAAAATAAAAAAACATTTTTGTTCACTCAAAACTGGATAAACGGGTCATTGAAAACCATTCAAATTCATTTTGGTTAAGTCCTCGATCGATTAGTATTCG
>NZ_JBNNIX010000004.1:0-230903 GCF_050269735.1 Paenisporosarcina sp. NPDC076907
AGAGGTCACACCCGTTCCCATACCGAACACGGAAGTTAAGCTCTTTAGCGCCGATGGTAGTTGGGGGTTTCCCCCTGTGAGAGTAGGACGTCGCTAGGCAAAGTAAAAAACCGGTACCTTCCGAGGTAGCGGTTTTTTTGTGGTCTTTTTTAAGGGTTTGAACAGGAGCGTAGCGGAAAAAAGACCATTAAGAGGTTTAAAGCTATTTATGTTTTGAACCCGCACCCGCACCCGCACCCGCACCCGCACCCGCACCCCCAAATGGGAGCCATTCAACGTCAGTGGAATGGCTCTTTTCTGTTGGAGAGGGATTCTTTAGAGGAAGTGGATTAAAAGGCTTCGATTGGTTCAGCAAGTAAACTTGTGAGTGAGACGGCTTTGAGCGATAAATTGGCTCATATGAGCGATAAATCTTCCGAGTGAGCGATAAATCCCCAGTGTGAGCGATAAACACCGCTATATGAGCGATAAATATTCGAAAGCACCTCTCGAGAACAAAAACTTGTTTCATTAGCCAACATAACTTGCCTTATGAGAAACCACAATATGATCCCCCTGGCCATAAATTAAGTACGATTGATAAATCTCCAGTGAAATGCACAATCTAATTAATAAATTCCCCCTAATATTAAACCTCCCACTACATAGTAATCTCACGATGAGACAAACTACGTAATACATAACAAGCTTTACAATTTACGGAAATACAGCAAATCCCTTGTATTATGAAGGTTTCTCCCATAAGATAGGGGCTTAAAGTTTTTCTTAGAAGGGAAGTCTAAAATGAGTTCTGAAGCCCTGATGATGGTCTTAATTATATTTAGCATAAATATTGTTTATGTGTCGTTTTTTACAGTGCGCATGATTATGACGCTGAAAGGCTATCGCTATTTCGCAGCGTTTATCAGCACAATTGAAGTGGTCATTTATGTTGTCGGACTTGGTTTGGTATTGGACAACTTAAATGAAATCCAAAACCTCGTTGCGTATGCAGTTGGTTATGGAACAGGAGTCATCGTAGGTACGAAAATTGAAGAGAAGATGGCACTTGGTTACATTACGGTGAATGTGATTACGACGGAGGAGAATCGTGTATTACCTCGACTTTTGCGTGATAAAGGGTATGGTGTAACGGATTGGGAAGCAAATGGTCTTGAAGGAAACCGTAAAGCGATGCAAATTCTGACTCCACGAAAATATGAATTGAAACTGTATGCAACGATTAAAGAGCTTGATCCCAAAGCTTTCATTATTGCGTATGAGCCGAAAACGATCCATGGCGGATTCTGGGTGAAAACGGTTAGGAAAGGAAAGCTATTTAAATGAAGAAAAAGACGGTGTGGTTTGAAGTCGCAGAGAATGAAACGATTGATGATTGTTTGAAACGGATGCAGGCGGAAGGGTATATGCCAACTGGCAGAAGAGAAGAGCCGATGTTCCAGGAAGTGAATGGAGAAATCGTTCCTATTCGCCAAATCATTCAATTTAAAGGTACGTACATCTCTGAATAACCAAAAAATAGGCTAAAAACCGAACGATATTGTTTTCTGAAAATTTATCGTTCGCATTTAAGCGTTGACGCAAGCTCTACCTCTTGTTAAAATGTGAATATAGGAACAACGATACTCCCCATATATGCTAAAGAATTGGCTTTAGCGTCTCTACCAGGTCACCGTAAATGACCGGACTATGCGGGAAAGCAACTTTTGGATGTTTGAATGAAGGAAGTGAGTCTGCATATGTATATGTCAGCTATTCATGACCCAATTTCTATAAAGTCCTCAAGTAAACTGCTTTTCATGCATAATGAGCAGTTTATTTGAGGACTTTTTACTTTTTTTCAATAAAAAGATTTCTATGTTAAGTTAAGCGCACACAAAATAAAACAGCGCTTTCAGCTTTTCAATAAAGGAGCGATTTCAGATGAATGCAAAAATCGGCGTGATCATGGGAAGCTCGAGTGATTGGGAAACAATGAAACATACATGTGACATATTAGATGAACTGCAAGTTTCTTATGAAAAAAAAGTAGTATCAGCTCACAGGACGCCAGACTTAATGTTTGAGTATGCCGCCTCAGCAAGAACAAGAGGAATACAAGTGATTATTGCTGGTGCAGGTGGAGCAGCGCATTTACCGGGTATGGTTGCGTCTAAAACGACGTTACCGGTTATCGGGGTTCCAATTCAATCTAAAGCATTGAACGGGCTTGATTCATTATTATCGATAGTACAAATGCCAGGCGGTGTTCCTGTTGCAACAGTAGCAATCGGCAAAGCCGGTGCAACGAACGCAGGGTTGCTTGCTGCGCAGATGCTGGCAATGACTGATCAAACGCTGGCACATAATCTTGATTTGAGACGTGAAGCAACGAAGGAAAAAGTATTTGAGAGTAACGGTGACCTCATATGATGAAAACCATCTCACCCGGGCAAACAATCGGAATTATAGGTGGAGGTCAATTAGGACGCATGATGGCTTTGGCAGCCAAGGAAGCTGGATTTAAAATTGCCGTACTCGACCCAGGGATGGAATCGCCTTGTGGTCAAATCGCAGACATCCAAATCGTTGCACCATATAACGATCAAACGGCACTGGAAGAACTTGCAGATGTAAGTGATGTCATTACGTACGAATTTGAAAATATTGATTATGAAGGACTTAAGCGATTATCAGAATTCGCTTATCTTCCCCAAGGGGCAGAACTTGTCCGTATTACACAAAATCGGATTACTGAAAAAGCGGAGATTCGCCAGGCGGGTGTACCGGTTGCAAACTATATTGTTGCGACAAGTATTGTAGAATTGAAAGCGTGTATAGATGAAGTCGGTTTCCCTTGTATCGTCAAAACGGCTTACGGCGGTTATGATGGCAAAGGTCAAGTGAAGCTTGAGTCAGAAGCAGATTTAATGCTAGCTGCACCATTATTCGATCATGGAGCGTGTGTTGCGGAAGCTTACGTGCCATTCGTTAAAGAAATTTCAGTTATCGTACAGCGTAATGGGAACGGGGAAACCTATTGTCTGCCTGTCGGTGAAAATGTTCATAAAGATCATATTTTACACGAAACGATTGTACCAGCTCGTGTAACTGAATCGATTCTGACACAAGCTACAGAAGCGGCTGAACAAATTGCGGATCATCTGCAGTTAATCGGTACTTTGGCAGTTGAAATGTTTGTGCTGCAAGATGACACGATTGTAATCAACGAGTTGGCGCCACGTCCTCATAACTCAGGACATTATTCAATAGAAGGTAGTACGATTTCGCAGTTTCATCAGCATGTGCGTGCTATTTGCGGGTGGCCACTACGGAAACCGGTGCTGCATCAACCGACGGTCATGGTCAATGTGCTTGGAGAACACGTCGTTCCCTTATCGAACGCGATTTCCAAATACCCAGACTGGTCCATTCATCTATATGGCAAAGAAGAAGCAAAAACAAAACGTAAAATGGGGCATGTGACCATTTTGACAAACGATTTAAAACAAACACTACAAGAAATCGAGCATTCCGGCATTTGGTCGGAATAGAAGGAGAACTTTATGATTGAACGTTATACTCGCCCTGAAATGGGAGCAATTTGGACAGAACAAAATAAATACCAAGCATGGTTGGAAGTTGAGATATTAGCATGTGAAGCATGGGCTGAACTTGGTGATATCCCGAAAGAAGACGTAGCGAAAATTCGTGCAAATGCTTCATTTGATATCAACCGTATCCTTGAAATTGAAGAAGAAACGCGTCATGATGTTGTGGCTTTCACACGTGCTGTTTCCGAAACATTAGGGGATGAGCGTAAATGGGTTCATTACGGTCTTACATCAACAGACGTAGTGGATACAGCTCTTTCATACATCATCAAGCAAGCGAATGAAATCCTTCGTAAAGACTTGAACAATTTCGTTGAGATCTTGGCGAATAAAGCAAAAGAACATAAATTCACAGTCATGATGGGACGTACGCATGGCGTGCACGCTGAGCCAACGACTTTCGGCTTGAAACTAGCATTATGGCATGAGGAAATGAAACGTAACGTTGAGCGTTTTGAAGCGGCTGCGAAGTCAATTGAAACAGGCAAAATGTCTGGTGCAGTTGGTACCTATGCAAACATCGATCCTTTTGTAGAGAAATATGTATGTGAAAATTTAGGCATTACGGCATCACCGATTTCAACGCAAACATTGCAACGTGACCGTCATGCGCAATACATGAGCACACTAGCATTGATTGCGACGTCTGTTGAGAAGTTTGCAACAGAAATTCGTGGACTGCAGAAATCAGAAACACGTGAAGTGGAAGAATCATTTGCAAAAGGTCAAAAAGGATCTTCGGCAATGCCACATAAACGTAACCCGATTGGTTCTGAGAACATGACTGGTCTGGCTCGTTTGATTCGCGGATATATGTTGACTGCTTATGAAAATGTATCTTTATGGCATGAACGTGATATTTCACATTCATCAGCTGAACGCGTCATTTTACCGGATGCAACGATTGCTTTAAATTACATGCTGAACCGTTTCGGTAACATCGTGAAAAACTTGACGGTATTCCCAGAGAATATGAAACGCAATATGGACAGTACCCTTGGTTTGATTTACTCACAACGTGTCCTTCTTGCCTTGATTGACAAAGGGATGGCTCGTGAAGAAGCGTACGATACAGTGCAACCTTGTGCGATGGAAGCATGGGAAAACCAAATTGCTTTCCGTGGGGTCGTTGAACAGAACGAAACGATTACTTCACAACTGTCCAAAGAAGAATTGGATGATTGCTTTGACTATAACTACCATATCCAACATGTCGACATGATTTTCGAGCGTCTCGGACTAAACTAATCGGGGGAATTCACGTGGAAAAAGGTCAGCTTTTGTATGAAGGTAAGGCGAAACGATTATATACAACAGACAAAGAAGATATTCTTTTTGTGGAATACAAAGATAGTGCAACTGCATTTAACGGAGAAAAGAAAGCCGAAATCGCAGGTAAAGGTACGTTGAATAACCGAATCACCTCTTTACTGTTTGAAAAATTGAAAGCTGCAGGCATTGATTCTCATTTCGTTGAGCAATTATCCGATCATGAGCAATTAGTGAAAAAAGTTGACATCATTCCTATCGAAGTCGTCATTCGTCAGGTCGCAGCGGGCAGTCTAGCTAAACGCCTCGGACTACAAGAAGGAGTAGAACTCGCGCGTCCAATTGTCGAGTTCTACTTTAAAGACGACGAACTTGGCGATCCGCTTATTACAGAAGAACATATCGAGATTTTGGGCATTGCTTCACAAGAAGAAGTTCTAGCTCTTTATGAAAAGGGTCTACAAGTTAACAAGATACTAACTCAATTCTTTAAAGAAATCGGTGTTATTTTAGTAGATTTCAAATTGGAGTTTGGTCGTGACGATAAAGGAAATGTGTTGCTTGCAGATGAAATTTCACCTGATACGTGCCGCTTATGGGACGAAAAAACAAAACAAAAGCTGGACAAAGACGTGTTCCGCAGAGATTTAGGTCAATTAACAGATGCATACGAAATCATACTATCCCGCCTAGGAGGAATCACACAATGAAAAAAGTAAAAATCTATGTAACGTTACGTGAAAGTGTACTAGACCCACAAGGTTCGGCAGTAATGGGCGCTCTTCATACCATGGGCTACAACGAAGTAGCGGATGTTCGCATTGGCAAGTACTTAGAAGTTCAAGTGGATGATTCTGAAAGAGAACTAGACGTGGTAGTTAAAGAGATGTGTGAAAAACTATTAACGAACACAGTGATTGAAGATTATCGGTACGATGTCGAGGAGGCTGTCAGCAAATGAAGTTTGCAGTCCTCGTATTCCCCGGATCTAACTGTGATTTAGATATGTATCATGCAATTAAAGATGAGCTTGGTGAAGAAGCTGAATATGTTTGGCACGATACAAAAGATTTAAGTGGCTATGATGGCATTCTGCTGCCTGGTGGATTCTCTTATGGAGATTACTTACGTTGTGGGGCAATTGCCCAATTCTCTAACGTTATGAGTGAAGTAAAAAAAGCGGCTGATGCCGGTAAACCGGTTCTTGGTATTTGTAATGGATTCCAGATTTTGACCGAAGCTGGCTTGCTACCAGGTGCCTTACTTCGCAATAAAAACTTGAAGTTCATGTGTCGCACAGTGGAGCTAACCGTTGTCAATAACAACACCATCTTTACAGGCGAATATGCGAAAGACCAAGTGATTCAAGTTCCGATTGCACATGGTGAAGGAAACTATACATGTGATGAAGAGACACTTGCTTCATTAAAAGCAAACAATCAAATTGTTTTCACTTATACGAATGATAATCCTAACGGCAGTGTGGAAGATATCGCAGGGATAATTAACGAACGTGGTAATGTCTTAGGAATGATGCCACATCCAGAACGTGCGGTGCACGAACTGATTGGTGGAACGGACGGACTAGCACTATTCAAATCTATCGTTAAACAGTGGAGGGAATCTCATGTCAGTCATGCTTGAACCAAATCCTCAGCAAATTAAAGAACAGAAACTATATGCTCAAATGGGTTTATCAGATTCAGAGTTTGAGATGGTCGAAAACATTTTAGGACGTAAACCGAACTATACGGAAACAGGATTGTTTTCAGTAATGTGGTCGGAACACTGTTCTTATAAAAACTCGAAACCAATCTTACGTAAGTTCCCAACGACTGGTCCTCGTGTACTTCAAGGTCCTGGTGAAGGTGCTGGAATCGTCGATATCGGTGATGGACAAGCAGTTGTGTTCAAAATGGAATCACATAATCATCCATCAGCTATCGAGCCTTTCCAAGGAGCGGCAACTGGTGTTGGCGGAATCATCCGTGACGTTTTCTCAATGGGAGCCCGTCCGATTGCGATGCTGAACTCATTGCGTTTTGGGGAATTGACAAGTCCACGCGTTCGTTATTTGTTTGAAGAAGTGGTTGCAGGAATTGCAGGATATGGGAACTGCATCGGCATCCCAACAGTAGGTGGCGAAGTTCAGTTTGACGACTGTTATGCAGGAAATCCATTGGTCAATGCGATGTGTGTGGGCTTGATCAATCATGAAGATATTCAAAAAGGTGTTGCTTCAGGTGTCGGCAATACGGTGATGTATGTAGGGGCCAAAACAGGTCGAGACGGAATTCATGGCGCGACATTCGCATCGGAAGAATTAAGTGAAACTTCTGAAGAAAAGCGTCCGGCCGTTCAAGTGGGCGATCCATTCATGGAAAAACTATTACTTGAAGCGTGTTTGGAGCTTGTAAAATCAGATGCACTTGTCGGGATCCAAGACATGGGTGCGGCAGGATTAACTTCTTCCTCAGCTGAAATGGCTTCTAAAGCAGGTTTCGGAGTAGAGATGAATCTTGATTTGATTCCTCAACGTGAATCAGGAATGACGGCTTACGAAATGATGTTGTCTGAATCACAGGAACGTATGTTGATCGTAGTGAAAAAAGGACGCGAAGCAGAAATTGTAAAGCTTTTTGAAAAATACGATTTGGATGCTGTCGCTGTCGGTCATGTAACAGACGATAAAATGCTTCGATTGCTTCATAAAGGGGAAGTTGTAGCAGACGTCCCGGCAGATGCTTTGGCTGAAGAAGCACCGGTTTATTATAAACCTTCAAGCGTGCCAGCTTATTACACGGAATATCAAGCAATGGAAAATGTAGAACCTCAAGTTGCTGATTATAAAGAAACATTGATCAATTTATTGAAACAACCAACTATTGCGTCAAAAGAATGGGTATATGATCAATACGACTATCAAGTGCGTACGAGTACAGTGGTAGCACCAGGTTCGGATGCAGCGGTCGTGCGTGTTCGTGGCACGAACAAAGGACTTGCGATGACGACAGACTGTAATTCACGCTACATTTATCTGGACCCGGAAACTGGCGGGAAGATTGCGGTCGCGGAAGCTGCACGTAATGTCGTTTGTTCAGGCGCAAAACCACTGGCAATTACAGATTGCTTAAACTTTGGAAATCCAGAGAAGCCAGAGATATTCTGGCAATTGGAGAAGTCGGCTGATGGGATGGCTGCAGCGTGTTTGGCACTGGAGTCCCCTGTTATCGGCGGGAACGTATCTCTTTACAACGAGCGCAGTGGAGTGGCTGTTTATCCAACACCTACAATTGGCTTGGTTGGGTTAGTTGAAGATTTATCACATGTAACGACACAAGACGTAAAAAATGCTGGTGACCTGGTTTATCTCATCGGTGAAACGATGACTGAATTCGGTGGCAGTGAACTTCAAAAAATGGTGGAAGGCCGTATCTTTGGTCAAGCACCTTTAATTGATTTACAAGTGGAAGTTGCTCGACAAAATGCACTTCTGCAAGCGATTCAAGCTGGCTTCGTTGCTTCGGCTCACGATATTGCTGAAGGTGGCTTTGCCGTAGCATTAGCTGAGAAAACGTTCGGTGCTAAAAACCTTGGTGTGGATGTAACGATTTCAGGTTCGACGATCACGGCTTTATTCAGTGAATCACAATCGCGCTTCATCGTGACCGTGAAACCACAACATGCGGCAGCGTTCGAAGAAATCGTAACAGATGCAGTAAACATTGGAATGGTTACATCAGATACGTCCGTCATCATTCGAAATGAAAATGGCGAAGAGTGGGTGTCAGGTTCTGTTGAAGAATTCCGATCTGCTTGGAAAGGAGCAATTCCATGCTTGCTGAACTCAGAGGCTTAAACGAAGAGTGTGGCGTTTTTGGAATTTGGGGAGACCCGAATGCAGCACAGATCGCCTATTACGGATTGCATGCACTTCAACACCGTGGCCAGGAAGGAGCGGGGATTGTCGTAACGGACGGTCAATCGCTTCAAGCGGTCAAAGGGGAAGGGCTTGTCAATGAGGTATTCAGTGCAGGCAAGCTCGATCATTTGCAAGGTTATGGTGCGGTAGGCCATGTACGTTATGCAACTGCAGGAGGCGGGGGGATTGAAAACGTCCAGCCTCTTTTATTCCGCTCGACGACTGGGAGTCTAGCGATTGCACACAATGGCAATCTAGTGAATGCGAATCATTTAAAACAACATTTAGAGCGTCAGGGAAGCATTTTCCAGACTTCTTCAGATACAGAAGTATTGGCTCATTTAATTAAAAAAAGTGGCTATTCATCGTTTGAAAAACGCGCGAAGAATGCTTTATCACTGCTTAAAGGTGCCTTTGCCTTCGTCATGATGACGGAAGACGAAATGATCGTTGCCAACGATCCAAACGGGTTGCGTCCATTGTCTTTAGGAAAACTGGGTGATGCGTGGGTGGTTGCTTCGGAAACATGTGCATTCGATATTATCGGTGCCGAAGTAGTACGCTCCGTTGAACCGGGTGAGTTTTTGATTATCAACAACGACGGCTTGCGTGTGGAACGCTTTGCATTCCCTGCAAAACGCTCGATTTGTACTATGGAGTACGTCTACTTCTCACGTCCTGATTCAGATATTGATGGCATTAACATTCATACGGCACGTAAACGATTAGGAAAAGAATTAGCGAAAGAAGTACAAATTGAAGCAGACGTCGTGACAGGTGTACCTGACTCCAGTATTTCAGCAGCTATTGGTTTTTCAGAAACTACGGGAATTCCTTACGAATTAGGGTTAATCAAAAACCGTTATGTCGGTCGTACATTTATTCAGCCTTCACAGGACTTGCGTGAACGTGGTGTGAAAATGAAATTGTCACCCGTCCGCCAAGTGGTAAACGGCAAGCGTGTCGTGATGGTTGATGATTCCATTGTCCGCGGAACCACATCGAGACGTATTGTTACGATGTTAAAAGAAGCAGGAGCAACGGAAGTACATGTTGTCATCAGTTCTCCGCCTATTAAAAATCCATGTTTCTATGGAATCGATACGAGTTCAAGTGAAGAACTGATTGCTTCCAACAATAGCATCGAAGAAATAAGAGAATTGATTGGGGCAGATTCACTGACATTCCTTTCGGTTGAAGGAATGGTTCGTGCAATCGGTCGAACGGATGAAGGTCCTGAAGCTGGACATTGTTTAGCTTGCTTTACAGGGAATTATCCAACTGAAATATACGGAGATACGATTTTACCGCATCAAAAAGAATTGGTTCGCTAGGAGGCGACAGGGATGTCAAAGGCATATGAACAAGCTGGCGTAAATATTGAAGCGGGTTACGAAGCTGTAAAGCGAATGAAGTCTCATGTGGATCGAACAGCTCGTAAAGGCATTATGGGTGCATTCGGTGGTTTCGGTGGGATGTTTGACTTGTCGTCACTCGATTATAAAGAACCGGTATTGATTTCAGGTACAGACGGTGTCGGGACCAAATTGAAATTGGCATTTATGACCGATACACACGATACAATCGGGATCGATTGCGTGGCAATGTGTGTCAATGACATCGTGGCTCAAGGAGCTGAACCGTTATTTTTCTTAGACTACCTTGCTGTCGGTCAAGCAAAGCCTGAAAAGATCGAGCAAATTGTCAAAGGTGTTGCAGATGGTTGCGTACAAGCAGGTGCTGCATTAATCGGTGGGGAAACGGCAGAGATGCCAGGTCTTTATGAAGAAGATGAATACGATGTGGCCGGGTTTGCCGTCGGGGTAGCCGAAAAATCGAATATCGTGACTGGTGAAAAGATTCAAACAGGTGACGTGCTCGTTGGACTTGCATCTAGTGGCATCCATTCAAATGGTTTTTCACTCGTACGTAAAATTGTCTTTGCTGATCAAGGGTATGAAATTGATTCGTATGTTGCAGGCTACGAACACTTAGGTCGTATCGGGAAAGCCTTATTGAAACCGACAAAAATTTATACAAAACCGGTTCTTGCCCTCCATGAAGCATTAGACATCCACGGTATGGCACATGTAACTGGTGGAGGTTTTTACGAAAACCTGCCTCGCATGATGCCTGCAGGTCTTGGTGTTGAAATTAAACTAGGTTCATGGCCTGTTTTGCCTGTGTTTTCAATGTTGAAAGAAAAAGGGTCTCTGGAAGACCGTGATTTGTATAATGTTTTCAATATGGGCATTGGTTTCGTCGTTGCACTTCCTGAAGAGCAAGCGAATCAAGCCATTCGACTATCGGTGGAAAACGGTGAAAATGCTTATGTCATTGGTAGAGTGGTAACAGGCGAAGGCGTTCAATTTAAAGGAAACCATGACGGGAGTCTGAATGATGAACAGTAAGCCAAAGGTGGCGATTTTTGCTTCCGGCAGTGGAAGTAATTTTCAAGTCATCACGGACGCAGCAAGAGCTGGCGATTTAGATGCCGATATTGTGGCGGTTGTTACAGATCAGCCACAAGCTTTTGTCGTGGAACGAGCTAAAACAGCTGGTGTTGCCGTAGTGGCTCTCCGCCCGTCAGATTTTGCGTCAAAAGTCGATTATGAACAATCTATTTTGCAAGAACTGAAACAGCTCGAGGTAGAATGGTTGGTGCTGGCTGGTTACATGCGGTTGATCGGGGATACGTTGCTGACTGCCTTTGCCAATCGCATCGTCAACATTCATCCTTCTTTGCTGCCTTCATTTCCAGGTAAAGATGCGATCGGGCAAGCATTGGCGCATGGCGTCAAGGTAACTGGTGTGACCGTGCATTATGTGGATGCAGGAATGGACACAGGTCCCATCCTTTCGCAACAAGCGGTCGAAGTTGCAGAAGGAGACCGTGAACAAACAGAACAACGCATTCATGCGGTTGAACATGTGCTTTATACTAAAACGTTACAGCAATTATGGAGTCTGTAGAACTTCGGAATGGAATGTCTTTTTGGAGAGGAATCATGTCTTTTTGAGAGCGAATGGACAGAAAACCTGGATGAGTGGACAGAAAACCAAAATGAATGGACAGAAAAGTCGTAGCCTTCGTTCCTGGCACAACTTCACAAAACTAGCTTTCACTATAGGAGGACTTTCATATGACAAAACGTGCCCTTATCAGTGTGTCAGATAAATCAGGGATTCTTGAATTCGCAAAAGAGTTAGAGACATTAGGCTATGAAATATTATCAACAGGTGGTACGAAAGCGTATTTGCAGGAAAATGGCGTAGCCATTACACCGGTCGATCAAGTAACAGGATTCCCCGAAATATTGGGCGGCCGTGTCAAGACGCTAAATCCGATGATTCACGGCGGTCTTCTTGCCAAGCATGACGATGCCGATCATCAAGCACAAATGAACGAACATGGCATCCAGCCAATCGAAGTGGTCTGTGTTAACTTATATCCATTCCGTGAAACGATTTCAAAACCAGATGTGACTGCTGACGATGCGATTGAGAATATTGATATCGGTGGACCGGCAATGTTGCGTGCGTCTGCGAAAAATCATGCCTATGTAACCGTCATCACGGATGCAACGGATTATCCTGCGGTTTTGGAAGAATTGAAAGCAACTGGTAAAACGACTTTAGAAACGCGTCGTCGTCTTGCAGCAAAAGTTTTCCGTCATACAGCTTCTTATGATGCTTATATTTCGGGTTATTTAACGGATCTTGCAGGTGAAGAATTCCCTGAGCAAGTAACATTTACATATGAATTGAAACAACCGTTGCGCTACGGAGAAAATCCACATCAGAAAGCAGCGTTCTATCAACGTGCACTAGGATCGGAATTCTCAATTGCTTCTGCACAGCAACTACATGGGAAAGAGCTTTCCTACAACAATATTCAAGATGCCAATGCAGCCATTCAAATCGTTAAAGAATTTGAATTGCCAGCTGCAGTCGCAGTGAAACATATGAATCCATGTGGGGTTGGAATCGGTGAAACGATTGCTGAAGCGTTTGCGAAAGCGTACGAAGCTGATAGCATGTCCATTTTTGGTGGTATCGTTGCGTTAAATCGTGAAGTGGATGGCCAAACGGCAGAACAACTTTCAGGGATCTTCCTTGAAATCATATTGGCTCCTTCATTCTCTGAAAAGGCTATGGAGATTTTGACAAAGAAGAAAAATATTCGACTGTTGACGATTCCATTTGAACAGAACAAAAAAGATAAATGGAACACCGTTTCAATCGAGGGTGGCTTGTTGATGCAAGAACCGGATGCACATGGATTCGCACAAGCGGACGTCCGTGTTGTGACGGATCGTCAACCAACCGAAGAAGAATGGGCTGCACTGAAGCTTGGTTGGAGCGTAGTCAAACACGTGAAATCCAATGCGATTGTTGTCACAGATGCTCAAATGACGCTTGGCGTCGGTGCTGGGCAAATGAATCGTGTCGGTGCTGCCAAGATTGCATTAGAACAAGCTGCAGAAAAAGCACAAGGTGCATCACTTGCTTCAGATGCCTTTTTCCCAATGAATGATACCGTTGAAGCGGCTGCAAAAGCAGGCATTACGGCAATTATTCAACCAGGTGGATCAGTGAAAGATGAAGATTCAATTGCCAAAGCCAATGAATATGGAATTGCAATGGTCTTCACTGGAGTTCGTCATTTCAAGCATTAAGAGGAGGATATTTGAATGAAAGTACTCGTTATTGGTAGTGGTGGGCGTGAACACGCCATTGTACGTCAATTCAATAACTCTCCATCTGTAACCGAAGTGTTTGTAGCTCCTGGAAATGATGGCATGAGAAATGATGCAACATGTGTGGCGATCGAAGCACTTGAATTTGATATGCTGGTTGCATTCGTTCAGGAAAATGCCATCGATCTGACATTTGTCGGACCTGAACAACCACTTGCTGCAGGAATCGTTGACCGTTTCGAGGCGGAAGGTCTGCGTATTTTCGGCCCTACGAAAGCGGCTGCCCAAATCGAAGGTAGTAAAAACTTTGCCAAGGAACTGATGAAGAAATATGGCATTCCTACCGCTGCTTATGAAACGTTCACGGATGTCAAGGAAGCCAAAGCGTATATCGAGAAAATGGGTGCACCGATTGTTGTGAAAGCAGATGGACTTGCTGCCGGTAAAGGCGTAGTCGTTGCCATGACCGTGAAAGAAGCAATTAATTCTGTGGAAGACATGATTGGCAACCAAAAGTTTGGGGACTCATCTTCTCGTGTAGTCATTGAAGAATTCCTCGATGGAGAAGAGTTCTCTTACATGTCGTTTGTTCATAAAGGGCAGATTTACCCAATGGTCATTGCCCAGGATCACAAACGTGCATATGACGGTGACCGGGGACCAAATACTGGTGGAATGGGCGCTTATTCACCTGTGCCACACATTTCGGAACTTGTCGTTCAAGATGCATTCGAAGCGATTGTCGCACCTACTGTAGAAGCAATGGCAACTGAAGGAACACCATTTACCGGTATTCTTTATGCTGGCTTGATTTTGACTGAGGATGGACCGAAAGTGATTGAATTTAATGCTCGTTTCGGTGATCCAGAAACACAAGTCGTGTTGCCACGTATGGTTTCGGATTTTGGTGAATTCATGAACGCACTTCTTGATGAAACACCATTTGAATTGGAATGGTCGGATGAAGAAATGCTAGGGGTAGTAGTTGCCGCTGATGGTTATCCCGATAAAGTAGAAAAGGGAGCTAGATTGCCCGATTTAACAAAGCTGAATGAACATGTGCAAGTATTTCATGCAGGCACAATAGAAGTGAATGAACGCTTCGTTGGCAATGGAGGCCGAGTGATTCTGTTCGCAGCGAAATCAGATTCACTGGCGGATGCTCAAAAACAAGTGTATAACGCGTTATCTGAATTGAAGTGGGATGGATTTTTCCATCGAAACGACATTGGCTGGCGTGCGTTGAAATAAGTTAAGTTAAAAAGGTTGTCCTCTAACGATTAGAGGACAACCTTTTTTGCATTTAGCAAGGTGATTAATTTTTAAGAATGGGATATTGATTTGGATATTTATGTTAATATTAATTTAAGATTGTGAAGATTTCGGTTCAACTAATGGTGCAGGATAGTTTAAGCAGCAACAAAAGGAGATGAACTGAAATGGAATACAACATGAAACCCCATAGATATCCAATGGTTATGACCATCATTTTTGTCCTATTTATGAATGTAGTAGTGGATTACTTTGGCGGATCTTCATCTCTATATCTATTAGTTTTACTAGTAGCCGTTGTATTTGCTCTAATTCGATTTAGATTTAACATCCAAGACGAGAATTTGGTTTATGAGATATTAATTTTCGGTAAACCCATCGTAAAACAGAGAATTTTTCCTGAAGATATAATCCAAATGAAATTCACACGAATCGGTTGGGCAAAGAAAGCAGCCAAAATAAAAGTAAGTAAAGGGATTAACGTAAGGTTAGCTGTTCTCGAACCACCAAAAGCGTATGACCATTTAATTGAGTTTGCAAAGAAACACGACATAACCATAATTAAAACAAAAGATTACTTGATATTGGAGAGGATGAAATAAATTTCTTATTCAAAAAACGATGCAGGTTGGCAGAGATTGACTATAACAAGAAATAGATAAAATAGGCGAAACTAATTTTCGTGTATATGGTCAGGTTGAACAACCTGGTTCCCTAGCACAAATGTTAGCCTTTGAAAGAGTAAAACCCCAGTGGACTGTTATGTTCATCATCTTAATTGAAACCGTGGATTAATATATCCAAAACAACTAAAGGAGACAACTATACAATGAGGAATTTAATAAAAATCATCTTAGCAACAATCGTTTTTGTTTCATTGCCCTTCGCGACAATAGAGAATTCAGCGAGTGCAGCATCACCTGTAAAAATCATGTGGGGGAAAACAGAATTAAAGATTGGTCAACTTGGGAAATTGACAGTCATACTAGACACCCCGTTAGTCAAACTGGCATCTGATGGTACGATTACAACTGTTCGAACATTGAAAAAAGGTGAAGAATACCGAGTATACAGCTACAAGTCTAATTCTAATGGATTGTATGGTGTTGGGGCAGGCAGCTTCGTTCAAAAAAATGCAAGTATCAAATACGAAACTCCATCTAAAAGAAAACTCGAGATATTAGCGTTTAAGAAACTTTTTCAAGAAGCAAATACTTTACAAACTAGCACGACTAGAGGCTATTTCACAAAACTAGACTTGCTAGCACTTTTTAACTCTCATTTCACCGATTGGTTTACACTACAATTCATCTCACACAGTATGATGAAAAAAGATATAAACGGCGTAACACACTATCACTTCATGCAAGGTACAGATTTCATTAATACAAATTATTTTGTTGCGGATACCTTCACTTGGAGTGGAAAAACTTCCATCATCCACTATCAAGTACCTACTGTCGATAAGAACAACAAAAAGGGCGTAGCTAATCTTGTGAAAATCAGTGAAACCATTAATGAAGAGATGGGGTCCTATACCCTGACTATTATCTTGGAGAAAATGGAGAATGGAAGTTATAAGATATCAGAAGTCCAAAGGAATTAAGAGTGAGACATTCCTTTGAACGGTCGATGAAAGTCTTATGAAAAATAATGTGCAATGTGACATCTGAACACAACCCCGAAATGGACACTTAAAAAAAGTAGCACAAACATTATCAAAGCGATATTAAATTTATTCGTGAACATGGAAAAGAATGGATCTAAGGTAGGTTGAACTAAAGGTCTAAAATAAGCAACAGCCATCTCAGTTTCAATTGAGATGGCTGATGTATTTTAAAGAATAATTACGAATGAATAATTTGGTCATTCACAAATGCTTTTATAAAAAACAATTCATTATCATTAGGGTCTCTTTTATTTTCTCCTTTAAAGCTTTCTATAGCATTTATTAGTGAGGTAGATTTTACAACTTGACTTGCTGTTGTTAACTCTTTCCAGTAAAGATTCATTTCATTTGAATCGCAGATAGATTCATGACCAAGTAGGAACATTTCAGCATCAAATTTTTGAATGTCTTCAATCATAGGCAATAACAAAGATTGCTTGAAATGAAATAAAGAATCTGTGGTTGTACCATATGCACAATCACCTAAAAAAATAACTTTTTCATCAGGAATATAAATAATTGTAGAATCATCTGTATGAGTACTTTTAATTTTTTCGAGTATGCAAACTTTATTTCCCAAATCAATAGTTAATGTATTTTCAAAGATTATATCTGGAGAGTGCAACTTAAAACTATCCCTGTTTGGCATGTCATCTTGAATAATCTTCATACACATAGCACTCATCTGATTATTATTCACATACTTTTGAAGCGAACTATCGTCATAGGAATAACTTGTCCATTCATTTATTAGTTCGTTTGATTCCCTGTTAACTATAACAGTTGCTCCAAATTCATTCATTCCCAGGAAATGATCCCAATGTGCATGTGTAATAACTAAATATTTAACTGGTGGTACATTTAGCTTCTCGATTTCTAGTAAAAAGTCTTTTGCATGCTGAGTAGAATTACCAGAGTCTATTATTAAACTATATTGGTCACCATATACCAACCCTAATGTTGGTCGTTCTCTATCATCTTGATTAGATAAATAATAAATAGCATCACTTAATTTATTTAACATGTTATATATCTCTCCTCTATTCTAGATATTAATTCTATGAAAGAGAAAATCTACATGTGTATTTTAAAGATTAATAAAATAATTTAAGATTTTCTCATGTTATTTTTTCACCATTGGACTTGTGCCTCCTTTTTCATCTGTGGAAAAGTGTACCATATTACGAATTAAATTAACTGTTTATTGTGATGATTCTTATTACTTGTAGTTATTATTTCTGTTATTGTGAAGTGACTACTTCCTCATTGGCAAATTAATATGTATACATAACACGATACTTTTGAGATTGAATCGATTTTTTGCGAACGGAACATCCCTTAACTATTACAAAGGAGTATTTAAATGATTGATAATAATCTGTTGATTACTTTCAAAAATGATCTTCACAAGTATTCATTGGAACAGCTAAGATATATTTCTGAAATTCAGACAGCAAGGAAGACCTAATTAGCAGGATGAATCAGTTAATTCTAAGATTGATTCAATGGGAATCGAAAGTGAATAATATTAACCCAAATAATAAGGTTGAACATGGCGGGTTCGGATGGCTGAAAGCAAGGGAATGGTATGATTTGGTTGGAATGCATTTTCGTCATCACTTGCGTCAAAAAGATGAGTTAGAAAGTTACATATTATAGGTGAACATTAGAAGTAAAGCTTTTTTTCATTAGTCGGTAAAATACTAAAGGTTGTAGGAGAAAAAAATCTTAGAAAGACAATTATAAGAGATGATTGGAGGGTATAAAATTGGAGGTATTACACAATTACATCCAGGCAACAAACACTCATAAATTTGATGAAGTTAAAAAACTTCTTCATCCTAATGCTGTTTATTACTTCTCAGATCGAAATTGTACAACTCACGATGAAATACAGACATATTTTGAAAACGCATGGTCAATTGTTAAAAATGAAAACTACGAAGCGCAAGATGTGCACTGGCTATACTCAGGAAGTAATTCAGCAACTTGTACTTATACCTATTTCTATGAAGGTTTTATCAATGATAAATACGCAAGCGGTCATGGAAGGGCCACAAATGTCTTCGTCAAAGAATCCGATGTCTGGCTTTTAATTCACGAGCATTTAAGTCCCTTACCCAAATAATTTTTAAAAGCGAGACGTTCTATACCATTAGACGTTTTTTTTTTTCCTTCACATAATATGTCAACACTACAATAAGTCTTGTTCACGGATGCTTTACTTCAAGATGGAGTAAAGCATTGTTTCTTATTGAACTAAGAGGCAAGTTAGTTGAACAAGAATTGATATAATAACCCCCAATAAATAAAAGCATCGTAAAGGTGGCTATTCAAATGGAAAATTGGATTGAATTATCAGCATTAGAATATAAAGATGTATGGGATAGGATATATGATGAATTTAATTTTGAACCAAGCATATCAAACTTCCCATCTTTTGAAGTTCCAAATCCATTTATCACATATGATGTATCCTCGTATTTTAATTGGTCCGGAGATTCAGATACATATGATGAGATTAATAATGATCTAGAAGATAAGTCATTGCTTGTTTTTCAAGAACTCACTCAGAAGAATGAATATATGTATGCGGTAGATTGGCAGCATCCAGGTTATTGGATAAACCCCCGTTTGGAGTTTCCAAAAAGTGAGTTTGATGAATGGACAGTACCTATTTTTCCAGACGGTGATTATTATTTTTTTATTCAAAAGAATTTTGAATGGGGATTATTAGGACACCATTGGGAAGAGACCATCACTATTTTTGGAAAAGAATTGATAAAAGGTTTTGAAAAACATCAACCGAGAATGTTTCAAAAGATATTACGTCAGGGATAATTTAAGCCTTATTTAACTTACGGATGTTTTAAGTCAAGATGGAGTAAAGCAGTATTAACTACTGTAAATAATTAATTCTAATTGGTGTATTAGTTGAAGTTAGTCAGACTGCTCAAGCAGCTCTTTTTCTTCTTGATCAACTAACAGCTTAGGTTAGTTGATCAAGGACTATGTTTGATTTAGTATTTTAAACAAAGAATTGTTAAGAGGTGAGTGGTTTGGTGAAAACAGACGATTAGCCTCCTGAAAATAAAGAACACAATTTTAGGAGGCTAATCAAATGAAGTTTAATTTAATAGATAGAGAAAAATGGGATAGAAACCCGTATTTTGAGCATTTTTTAAATCTAAAGTGTACTTATAGCATAACAGCAAATATAGACATCACAACGTTATTGGAACAGCTTAGTAACAAAGGAATTAAGCTATACCCTACCTTTATTTACATGGTCAGCAAGACAGTAAATTCTTATGAAGAATTTAGAACCTGCTTTAATGATGATGGTGTTCTAGGGTATTGGGATAAAATGATACCAAGTTATACAATCTTCCATAGTGATAATAAATTATTTTCAAGCCTATGGACTGAGTTTTCTAATGAGTTTAATGTCTTTTATAAAAATTATCAAAGTGATGTAAAGCAATACGCTGACGTTAAAGGTCTCTTTGCAAAAGATAATGAGCCCAAAAATACTTTTCCTATATCTAGTATTCCTTGGGTTAGTTTTACTGGCTTTAACCTAAATATAAATAATGATAGCAACTTTTTATTACCCATCATTACAGGGGGGAAATATTTAAATAAGAAAGATAAAACGTTGTTGCCTATTTCATTACAAGTGCATCATGCTGTTTGTGATGGATATCACGCTAGTACATTTATAGAGGAGTTGCAGCAATTAGCTAATAATTGTCATGATTGGCTTCCTTAAAATAAGCAAATGAGTGCTCGTTTTAATTTAATTAAGGAGTTGTTTTAGCGACTCCTTTTCTTATTGAACTAACTCACCATTAGTCCAATAAGGTATTATAGAAAATTAATAACCATCTGTATACCATCCATAAAGATGTTTTACAGATGGTTATTTTTAGTTGTATAATACCATATATATACAATAAGATGGTGAGAGGATGGTAATAAGATGGCTGAAACTGAAAAGATAACAATAAACATGAATGTTGTGGATTTGGGAAAAGTTGATTTATTAGTTGAACAGGGTTTTTATTCAAATCGTACAGACTTTATTAAAACATCTATCCGTAATCAATTATCAGTTCATGCAAATGTTGTTGATCATATCATTACAGATAAATCGTATTTAATTGGAGTAAGTCTTTACAGTAGGGAAAGGCTTGAGAAAACACTAGAACAAAACAAAATCTTAGATATAAAAGTAGTCGGAATGGTTGTTATTGCAGATGACATAGACGAAGAATTAGCGTCTAAAGCAATAAAATCTTTAAAAGTATTTGGGGTACTAAAAGCACCTCCAGAGATAAAAAAAGTTTTAAAACAATAAGCAGTCAAAACAGGAGGATAAAAGACGATGCCCATTGTGGTAGCTTTTACAAACGTTATTATCATTTGTCTAACACAGGGCTGGTATTGGGCTTCACTTGAATGATGGCTATTTCACCATATGTAATGTATTGGATGAGAACTTAATAATCAAAAAAAGAAAAGAGGACCAAATTTCAAACATACAACTATCTGAGAGACATACATGTTATTCAACGAACGAGTGCTTTACTTCAAGATGGAGTAAAGCATTTTTTCATATTGAACTAACGAAGCCCCCGTTATTTCAATATGAAGGTATTTTGATAGTGGTAAGGAAGATGTTTTTTTATAAAAGCAATAAAAGAGTTCAATCAAAATTTGGGTTCTTATTTTGTTTTTTAAAATTTTGTACTAGATTTTTAAAACGATGACTATTTTAATAAACCGGAACTTTTCTGGTGTTGGAACACGGTGTAATAACAACACAAAAATACCAATCGCAAGACCGTGTTCGGCAAATACCTAAATGCAAAGGAGAAAAAAATGAAGATTACAGCCTCGAAACTAATCCGTTTGGCAGGTTTAGCAGCGATGCTGGCTGGGGTCCTTTTCATAGTTATTCAGACGATCCATCCAGCTGATATTCTTTCGTCAGTCACAACCGGTCGATGGGCATTCGTCCACTACTTGAGCATCGTCATGTGCCTACTCGGCTTACTGGGCATTACAGGAATCTATGCTAAGCAAGTGGATAAGGCAGGATGGCTTGGTCTAGTCGGCTATCTAATGCTTAGTCTCTTTTATGCATTCACCATGTGCTTTCAATTCATCGAAGCTTTTATCTCGCCGCTGTTGCCGACTGAGGCACCGAAGGTTGTGGAGAGTTTCTTGGCACTTGCCGCTGGGTCAACTGGGGAGATGAACCTCGGAGCCCTCGCAACGGTTTATACGCTAGTAGGAGTGTTATATATGCTCGGCGGACTGTTGTTTGGCATCGCGACGCTCCGCGCCGGTATCCTGCCGCGCATTGCTGCAGGCTTGTTTACCTCTGGGGGAGCTGTGTCGGCCATCGTAGTTTCGCTGTTCCCACACCCGTTCGACCGAATAGCGGCGGTGCCTTTTGGGTTCGGTTTGGCATGGCTGGGATATTCACTATGGTCTTCACGTCAAGAGAATATCTCGGAACCATTACCTAGCAGTGGAAGCACCCCGCATCACCAATCTGGAACCGAGTAAGTAGTTTCTTCCGGCAGGTCTTTATGAAACCCATTAATAAAGATCTGTTGTAAAATTTGGATAAACCAGGTGACCTTTCCAGTAATAAAGTAATCCTTACTGCAAAAACAATTGAGAAGTTAATATTCCTACTTCAACTAATGGATACTTTACTTCAAGATGGAGTAAAGCATTTTTTTAGTGAACTATCAGTGCAGGTTAATTGAAGAAGGATTAACAACTATTTAGTGGAATTTATAATGGAAAGGGTTGTAAAACAAATCCCGGAGAACCTTATCATAAATAGATGCTAATTTTTGAGGTCTAAAAAAGTAATTTTAAATATATAGATACAAGGAATTTCTCATTGTGTACCAACCCAACCTAAATCGTCATATCCCTTTCTGTACTACAGAATGAATGAAGTTCCAATTATTTTATTGAAAGGTGCAAAGGTTCGCTCAAGATTAACCAAATCTAATTACCAATCCATAAAGAATCAAGGAGGTTAGAAAGATGAGAGCAGCTATTTACAGTTCATATGGTCCCCCTGAAGTACTGGAGATAAAGGATGTCGAACGGCCAACCATCATGGATGACGATAGAGTGTTGATAAAAGTACATAACGCTTCGGTCAATACAGTAGACTTTCTGTTCCGAAAGGGCTATTTGCCTACAAGGTTGGAGAATGGTCTTACAAAACCTAAAAATCACATCCTGGGTATAGACGTTGCGGGTGCGATAGAAGCAGTCGGCAAAAACGTACACAAGTTTAAAGTTGGCGATCATGTTTTCGGCAGTTGCTTCGGATCCCATGCAGAATACGTCGCCCCTCGTGAGAATGTCTTGAGTCTTATGCCGAAGAACGTCACCTTTGAGGAGGCAGCGGCAATACCGTGTGCTGCTCAGACGGCGCTGCAAGCATTGCGAGATGTAGCAAAAATAAAGCAAGGGCAACGGGTCTTAATCTATGGTGCATCTGGCGGTGTTGGGCATTTTGCTGTTCAGCTCGCCAGATACTTCGATACTGAGGTAACAGCTGTTTGCAGTACCACGAATCTACAGTGGGTTAAAGAACTTGGAGCAGATTACGTGCTGGATTATACCAAAAAAGATTTTGCAGATGACATTAAAAAGTATGACATCATTCTCGATGCGGTTGGTAAGCGGACCTTTTTCAGTTGTTTAGGCTCACTAACCGAGACGGGTGTTTATATTACAGAACACGCTCTTTACCCCAAGTACCACCCTGTTCAACTAATGGTAAGTTCTTTGATTGGCCGAAAGAAAGCAAAGATACATCTTGCAAAACCTAATTCCAGTGATTTGGATTTCTTACGAGGTCTTGTGGAGGAAGATAGAGTAAGACCCGTAATTGAAAAAATATATCCTTTAAATCAGATTGTTGATGCCCACCGGCATGTTGAAAGTGGGCGTACAAAGGGGAAGGTCGTTCTTCAAATCAAAACGGAGTGATTGTACTTCCTTCAATTTGAACCATCTCGCCTGGTTAGTTCAAATTGAAGTTTTGAAGAAATATGTAAATGGGGGAAGAATAATGATTTTAGAAACTTTATTAAGTTGGATTGTGGGTTTAATTATTTTGTATGTAGTTATTTTTGCTGCAGTAAAGGATGCCATTGATAAGTCAGAGGTAGGTAAAATATTAATAAAAAAGTATAGAGTTAAAAAAGAGATAGTAACGATAAGTGATGAAGATATTGAAAAGGAATTAGAAGACGATGAGAGAAAGTGAAATTCGTAGAAATTATTTGATTAAAGATGAACGGGGCAGTTAGTTTAAGAACGTATCTGGTGAAATTTATGTACTTAGAGAGGCTTGAGTGGATGAAGCTTATGAAGCATAAAGATTTTTCGCGTTTTTGGATTGCCTCAACAATATCAGACTTTGGCGCATATATCACTACGCTTGCTCTACAAGTTTTAGTGATAGTTAACCTAAGTGGAAGTGCAACTGATGTTGGATGGATTTCTGCATCTAGGTGGTTCCCATATATGCTCCTAGGACTGGTAGCCGGCGTTATTATTGATCGCGTCAACCGTAAATACATATTAGTAGTGACAGATATAAGTAGAGGAATTTTACTTATATTAATTTGTCTAACGGCAATGTTCGGTCTTATTAATATCGGATGGCTTATTGTCATCATGATGTTTTTTGGGGTTATGTCACTATTTCATGACGTTGCGTCACAGTCTCTAGTGCCAATGATCGTACCTCGGAACATGTTAACAGAGGCAAATGCACGATTAGGGCAAAGCTCAGCAGTCGCAGAAACCAGTGGCCCAGCACTCGCCGGAGGAATAGTCGCCTGGATTGGTGCTCCGTTCGCTATCCTAATGAATGCAGGGACGTATATTCTCTCAGGAATTATAATGTCTTTTATAAAATATCAGAACACAGATATTGCAACGAGCGGTCATTTGAGCGTGCAAATAAAAGGAGGTTTGCAATGGGTTTACCGACACGAATACCTTCGTACATTGGCTTTAAATACACACGTTTGGTTTCTTTTCCATAGCATGTTGAGTACCGTGTTCGTAACGTTCGCAATAATTGAACTTGGATTCAAAGCTTCTAATGTTGGAGTTGTCTTATCTGCAGCAGGTATTGGTGCTGTACTTGGGACCTCTCTGTCCATTCGAGCTGGTAAGCGTTTTGGTATTGGACATGTTATGACATTTTCACGAATCTTGTATGGGCCGGCAGTGATCCTGATCGTCCTAGCACCAGCAGCTATTGACGGAAATATGCAGACAGCGTCACTAGTTATGGTTATTTTCGGTCAATTTCTTTACGGTTTTGGGATGGGAGTAGAAGGCCCACTCGAAATGAGCTACCGTCAGTCCGTAACTCCAGCTAGTATGCAAGGTCGAATGAATGCCACTATGCGATCAATCAATCGTAGTATGATTGTAATTGGTGCGCCATTAGGCGGCTTTATCGCCGATAAATTGGGATTCCGAACGGCCTTATGGATTTCTATAGTAGGACTAGCCATATGCGGGATATGGTTATTTTTCTCCAAAATTTATAATGCTCAAATTGAGGATCATGACTAGATAATGTTAAAAGGAAAAATCTTTTGTTGTTTTGATTTAGAGAAGGATTGATAAAACACGTTTTTAGCTAACGGTGCAGATTATTTGAATAAGGAACAGCATAACTATAAAGACTTACCTCGCTAATACTTAGGCGAGTTTTTTTTTGCCAAAAAAGAAGCTAAATATTGTTAGTTCGTTATGCAGGGGGAAATAAATTCTTGACTTAGAGTAAACTCTAAGTATTACTCTTTCTTTGTATCACAAATTAATAAAGAAAAAAGAAATAGACATATCAGATTTATAGGAGGCGGTTATATTGACATATTCTATCGGAGAATTTTCTAAAATCGTTGGTTTAAGTGATCATACACTGAGGTTTTATGAAAAAGAAGGATTAATAAAAGTAAACAGAAACGATAATAATATCCGAATCTATTCTGATGAAAACAAATTATGGATTGAATCTTTGCTTCATCTAAAAAATACAGGGATGTCACTAAAAGACGTGAAACAATTTGCCTTGTGGGGACATATCGGGGATGAAACCATGGAAGAAAGGTTAGCTCTACTTAAAAATCATCGTAAAAAAGTAGTGGAAGATTTGGAGAAGCTTCGTCAAAGTTTAGAGCATTTGGATAATAAAATTAATCTTTATGAAAATGAATTAGGAAACTGTTTCTCAGGAAATTAAGCAGCCAGTTATATTTTTTTGTTGTGTCTTTTTGTTGAATCTTGTGCAAACAGCTTTCGAAAACGTGTTTTTATCGAATTAATATAATAAAACACTTGCTATAGAGTTCACTCTAGGGATTAATCTATTCTTGCACCATCAAAATAAATGAGAATTTAATGAGCCTTTGTACAATACGTTCAAAGAAATGTAATCAGAAAGAGGTATAAAAATGAACCAAAAATATAGCAATTTACTTGAATCCTACACACTCAAAAGTGGAATCACCCTTAGAAATCGGGTCGTTATGGCCCCTATGACCACTTGGTCCAGTAATGACGATTACACCATTTCCGATGAAGAAGTGACCTATTACAAAAAAAGAGTAAATGGCGTAGGCCTAGTTATTACAGGATGTACGCATGTACAGCCAAACGGCATTGGTTTTACCAATGAATTCGCTGCTTATGACGATAAGTTTATTCCGAGTCTACGAAAATTAGCTGATGCTGCGAAAAGTGGAGGAGCTCCTGCGTTACTTCAGATTTTCCATGCAGGCAACAAAGCTCTACCAGTTTTAACACCAGATGGAGAGGTGGTTAGTTCAAGTGCTGTAGAAACAGAAGCTACTGAATTTGCCCCTTCAGTTTTGCCTAGAGAACTTTCACACGAAGAAATATTGGAAGTCATTCATGCGTTTGGAGAAACAACAAGACGGGCCATTGAAGCAGGGTTTGATGGAGTAGAAATTCATGGCGCGCATGGATTTTTACTTCAAAACTTCTTATCTCCCTTCTTTAACAGACGCGAAGATCAATGGGGCGGATCTCTAGAAAACCGTTTGCGTTTCCCATTGGCAGTCGTTCAGGAAATGAAAAACGTGATTAAAAAACATATAACAAAACCGTTTATTCTTGGCTACCGGATTTCTCCTGATGAACATGAAGATGGCGGTTTGAGAATGAAGGATACCTATGAGTTAATTAATTGTCTTATTGAAGCAGATGTTGATTATGTACATGCTTCGTTGGCTGATGCACTTTCCTCAAAGCCTGTCGATAGTCAAGATGACAAAACATATCTTGAATTAATTGTTGAACATGTAAACGGCAGAGTTCCTGTAATGGCTGCTGGTTCAATGGGTACTCCGGATGATGTTGCATCAGCATTGGATAAGGGTCTATCCCTGGCAGCAGTTGGTCACGGGTTAGTCATGAATCCAGAATGGGTTGAGAAGGTTCAAAATGGAAAAACAGCTGAAATTGAGACAGATATTAAGATTTCAAAGGTTAGTGAGCTTGTACTTCCGGAAAAACTTTGGGGCGTAATGCAAGCTTCAGGTCCATGGTTTAAGATTGAGGAATAAAATTAGCGAGGTTCAATCACGTTAAGTCTGCAAAGTATTGCTCGTGCGGTCGCCTATGCAATTTAACAACCTTCAGATGTAGCGATTAATGAGATGATTATTCGTCCATCAATTCAAGAACTCTAAATCTTCTATAATGAGGCAGCCCCAGTGCATTTGGGGTTGCCTCATTGCACTTCAAATAATGAAAGTGAACGGAATAAAGAATATTACATTACCAGGTAAACCTTTTTCAAAGTACATGCAGGCTAGTTGAAGAAGTAGGAATTTTTTGGATGAGTGTCGAAGAAGATATTTAATATAGAAAAAATTGAAATGGGGGATTCAATGTTAGTTAAAGGTTATACTGTCAGTTTTCCTAAAGTTTATTGGGTGGTATTAATTCCTATATTCTTAGGGGTAAGCTATTCTAATATTTTTTTTGATTGGCAATTGCAATATTATGGTGTAAACGAAGCCGAAGATTTTGGAAGATATGTATTTGTCTTAGCTTTAAGTATTTGCCAAAGTTTTATTTACATTTTACTAATTAGGTTTGCAGTGTCTTTATTAAAATATTTATTTAGAAAAAAAGAGCAGAATTCTTCGTCATAATGGATTTTTCTATCCAACCCTTATTGATCAAACGGGGTTAGTTAATTAGGGATTTGTGAAATTAGGTTAAAATCAAGGAGGATTTATTATTTTGAATTACAAACTTCTCCCTTTAATACTTACTGCACTATTGTTGTGTGGATGTTCGAAAACTACTTCTATTAACTTTCCTGAAAAACTGGATGTTCCAGATGAGGGGAAATATACTGTCTTCTATATAGATGATTTATCTGGAACGATCAATAAAGAAATAACCGATGATATGCTTCCTACATTTCTAAAATCAGAACCACCTCATAAAATGTCAACACTGATACCCGTTGAACTACAAGATTTCAACCAATTATATGACGCTCAATTCAATATAAATAATACTCCGTACTATATCTTTTTAGATTCTGAAGAAAATATTTTTCAAACAACTGACATAAATAAAGCCAAGGAATTCTTTAAAGAAAATATTAGTAACTAATAACTTTATTAGTATGGATTGTGAAGAAATATACGCCAACTAACGAGGCAGTGGAGTTGAAGAAGGAAAAATAAGAGAAACTTATTGGGGGGAATTTATTGAGTACAGTTGTTTATATGGTGAGACACGGTGAGTCGCCAAAAGAAGGAAATGAAAGAACAAGAGGATTAACCGAAAAAGGTTATTTAGATGCTCAACGAGTTACTGATATATTGAAAGATGAAAAAATTGATGCAGTTGTTTCAAGCCCGTACATACGTTCAATATTGACTGTTGAAAAGTTAGCTGAACAAATTGGGCAAGAAGTTTTAGTCTTTGAGGATTTAAAAGAGAGGATTTTTTCTTCTGAAAACAAAAGATTAGCTGATAAGGAGTTGAATCAGATTTTGCAAAAGTCGTTTTTTGATTCAACTTTTTCCTTCGAGGGAGGAGAATCAAATGATGATTGTCAAAAAAGAGCTATAAAAGTTTTAAATGAACTATTAGATACTTTGAGAAATAAAAAAATAGTGATAGGAACTCACGGGGCAATTATGACCTTGATGATGGAATATTTCGATAGCACCTATGACTTGAATTTCTTACATAGCACATCAAAACCTGATATTTATAGAATGGAATTCAATGAACAAGAATTACTGAACGTTCAACGAATATGGAGTGTAAGTATTAGCGTTAACCAATAATAATTATTTCTTGTTCTTCAATAAGAGGTAAAGCATTTTTTCTTATTAAACTAAAGAAGAAGCTTTTAATAAAAAATTGATAAAAAAGGTTGTGAAAAATGAATGATTCCATTAGTTACCTTATGGTCGCATTTATCATAATAGGTGTAGCATACAGTTTAGTAAGACAAGTTCAACACATTTTGATGATCCATAATGTAAATAATTCAGTGATATTTAATTATAAAATGTCATTATTTGTTTATTATGTAGCGTGTGGATCACTATTTGGATTTCTCATTTCGTATATTTTAAACATATTAGTTGCAATTCAATTTATCCAATCCAATCTAGTTAAAAGCGATACTACTGCATTAAGTAGTTCTTTATTTCTCATGGTCTATATAATCACTAAATGGGTAGTCATTCCCAAAGTTTGTGACCAGCACAAATTATTAAAGGAATAACAGGATGATATATTTTTTCTAACTTCATTGAACTCACCTGGAGGATAGTCATAGCAACAAACCCAACTAAACAGGAATCCTATTTACAGTAGAATGAAAAATTGTTAAAATCAGATAAATTAAACATAAAGCGTCGAAGAGAAGAGTAGTTAAGAACAGATTGTTTACAGAGAGCTCCCATTTTGCTGGAAAAGGAGTAATAATCACTTAATGAATAAAGTCTCAGAGCTTCTTACCAAGCTAATCTGTTGATTAGGGATCGTAAGACGGGATTCTGCCGATATACGGATAGGGTATTGATGTACCCGAAGAGGTTGATGTAGTGATATGTCAACAAACTAAGGTGGTACCACGAAATAATAACTTTCGTCCTTAAGATTCAGTTCTTAGGGGTGAGAGTTTTTTTATTTTCTAGTTTTGGAATGATTTTTTAGGAGGAATATAAAGATGAATAGCATAGAAACCGTAAGAAAATTTTATGATGAAACCGTGAACTATGAATGGGAACGGCTTAATCGACACAAAGTCGAATATGAACTGACCAAACGGTACTTAAACCGTTATATTAAGCCTGGAGATAAAATATTAGACCTCGGTGGCGGTCCTGGAAGATATTCTCTTGATTTTGCTAAACTTGGATGCGATGTAACTTTGGCAGACCTTTCACAGAAAAATGTAGAATTCGGATTAACTAAGGCAAAGGAACTTGGTGTTCCACTTAGTGGTATATGCGTAGATAGTCGTGATTTATCCGCTATAGACGATGGACAATACGATCATGTGTTATGTATGGGACCGATGTATCATCTAAAAGATGAGAATGATAGGGTGAAAACTATAAATGAATGTATAAAAAAATTAAAATCTAACGGAACTATTTTCGTGGCATTCGTTTCATCTTATTCATTTGTTTGGGATTACTTATTACGAAATCCTGATTTAATCCTTGCTGAAGAGCGAAAATCACAGCTAAATATTATGCTAGATGATGTTAATTTTAAGGGCCACGGGTTTACTGATAATTTCTTTATCCGGCCTAAAGATGTACATCCATTCTTCGAACAGTTTAGTCTTGAAAAACTACATTTGCTTAATTGCGAGAGTTTTTTATATCTACGGGAGGCAGAACTCCTTAGCCGACCACCTGAAGTGGTATCTGCGTGGCTAGACTTGGCAGAGCAAGTATGTGAACGCGAAGACATGCTAAGTTTAGCAGAACATATTATGTATATTGCCAAGAAAGTGGAATAAGCTATTTATCTAAAAACTTTTCAAACGTAATTATTTACTTTAATCTTCTTTTGTTTATAAGTACGAGTATTCCCATTATCTAATTGAAGCTATAAAGCATTTCTTTGTTATGAGAAATGTTTTTTTCTTTGTCGAAAATTAAAAGCATCTTTAAATTACAACAAACATACAATTAAAAACGACATTTTTTTATCGCGAAACGATAAAAAATGTGATAAAATCAATTTAAAAAATAATAAGTGAGGAGCTTTTTATGAAACGGGAAACACTCTTTTTAAAGGTAGTTATTTTTTTGATGGTAATTCCGGTTTTGGCTGTGTGTATTTTTGTTTTGCCTGAGCTGTCAAGTTTTGTAACAGAGATAATGCCAAGGTTCGCTTATTTGCAATATCCCTTTTTAATCGTCATGTTTGCGACAGCTGTCACGTATTTTGTTGCATTGTATCAGGCTTTAAGGCTTTTAAATTATATTGACAAGAACATCGCTTTCTCGGAATTATCGGTAAAGGCTTTAAAGAATATAAAATATTGTGGAATCACAATCAGCAGCTTGTATGTGTTATGTATGCCGATCTTGTTTTATATGGCTGAGGTAGATGACGCCCCAGGTCTCGCAGCGATCGGATTGATCATAACGTTTGGAGCAATTGTGATTGCAGTCTTCGCAGCGGTTCTTCAAAAGCTATTAAAAAATGCTATCGATATAAAATCAGAAAATGATTTAACAGTCTGAGGTGAAAACAATGGCAATTATAATCAATATTGATGTGATGTTGGCTAAAAGGAAAATGAGTGTAACCGAGCTTTCGGAGAGGGTTGGAATCACAATGGCAAACCTTTCTATACTGAAAAATGGGAAGGCAAAAGCGATTCGATTATCGACTTTAGAAGCTATTTGTAAGGCTTTAGACTGTCAGCCTGGAGATATTTTAGAATACAAAGGTGACGAAGACATTCTGGAATCATAAGAACATATTGGAAATACTTGCAACTTTAATTAGAGGATTCATTCACGAAAAAAAGACTGTCCCAAAACATTTTGGGACAGTCTTTTGCTTAATTTATTGTTCAACCCCAGATAAATAGTTAGTTACCCCATTTAACACAAGTGTTACCCCGTTTAACTAAGAAGTTACCCCATTTAAAACAGGTGATACCCCATTTATCCAAGACCTTACCCCACACAACACAATCAGGTCGTAACTGACATGCCTTGTCCAGTAAGATCCTTCATCATATTACCTACTCCAGAACCGGTACCTGATGTCGCTTGTCCAGTCATACCTGCACCAGCGAAATCCTTCATTAATTTTCCGATTTCTGGCGCAGTACCGGTTTGGCCCATCATGCCTTGTTGTTGCATCATGGCTTTCAATGGACAGAATTTCACTGTTCCTTCGGCAGCTTTCATGGCACCAAAGGCAACCATCATGCGTCCTTTGTTACAGTGAGGGTTGCGAGCGAGTTTAGCTGTCCCATAAGCGAGCATACTAAGTCCTAGTGAAAGCCTTGCCAGTGCGTTCCGTGTGCTTAAGTTTTGTGTTTGTGACATTTCCGTGTTTCCTCCTATCTGAATTTTCGAAAAAGTGTCCCTGCCGTCTATATTTTCCAAAGTTGGTATGCTAGTATAAAAAAATGATACCCCGTACGTGGAAGGAGAGTGGATACTATGCAACACCCGCTGTGGAAAATTGGAGAAATCCGCCACCAATTGAGCATGATTGATGGGAAAACTAGTCCCGATAAGATCATTGTGAATGCGACTTACTTACATAGCGTGCTGAAGAAATGGGTTGAAGGCAACATTTGGATTGCCAAAGACCGCATTGTATATGCAGGTCCTGACATGCCCGCACAGACGACTGATGCAGAAATAATTGATGCAAGTGGACAGGTGATTGTGCCTGGATATATCGAACCTCATGTTCATCCATTTCAACTTTATCATCCCCAAACCTTTGCTGATTATGCAGCACAATTAGGCACGACTACATTTCTATCAGACAATCTCATACTCTTTCTTTTATTAGAAAATGAGAAAGCGTTTACAATATTGGATCAATTGAATAAACTCCCGTTTTCATTTTACTGGTGGGCTCGATTTGATTCACAAACAGAGCTTGAAAATGAAGATGAACTCTTCACAACAAAATCGATTGGTGAATGGTTGGATCGTCCAGAAGTCCTTATGGGCGGCGAATTGACAGCATGGCCAAGATTGCTCGCAGGAGATGACCAAATGCTGTATTGGTTGCAAACGGCAAAATCTAAAGGCAAAAAAATGGAAGCCCATTTACCTGGTGCATCTGATAAAACATTGGCGCGGATGCGATTGCTTGGTTGCGACGGTGACCACGAGGCCATGACGATAGAAGAAGTGGAAAGACGTTTGTTGCACGGTTATGCCGTCACCTTAAGACATTCGTCCATTCGACCTGACCTACCTCATTTATTAAAAGATATTGTGGAAAAAGGTTTGGATGTTTTTGATCATTTAATGATGACAACTGACGGTTCAACACCGTCCTTCCATATCGATGGAGTAATGGATAAATGCATTCAAGTTGCACTTGATGCAGGTGTAAAACCAATTGATGCCTATCAGATGGCTTCCTATAATGTCGCGCGTTATTACAATATGACCAGTCTGCATGGCTTTATTGCCACAGGTAGATTAGCTTCATTAAACTTCCTTGAAAACGAACGCAATCCTGTACCGGTCAGCGTGCTGTCAAAAGGCGAATGGCTGAAGAAGGATGGCAAGAAAGTCCAGGAGTTGCCGGAAATTAATTGGTCTGTTTTAGGTGAACTGGAGTTAACGTTCGATTTAGATGATGGAGATTTTCAATTCTCGATGCCATTTGGAATAGAAATGGTTAACGATGTCATCACAAAACCATATAGCGTCTCGGTTTACGCGGGTGATAGTAGCTTGAGTTCCAATCATGACGAGAGTTATCTAATGTTAGTTGACCGACATGGTAAGTGGCGAGTCAATACGATGATTAAAGGTTTCGCGAATTCCGTGCAGGGCTTTGCATCGTCATATTCAAATACAGGAGATATTATCCTAATCGGTAAGAACCATCAGGATATGCTAGTAGCTTTCAACGAAATGAAAAAGATGAAAGGCGGCATCGTGCTCGCTGAGCAAGGTGAAGTCATTGCACATATACCACTAGCAATCGGTGGAGGATTATCGAATGAAAAAGTGGAAGATTTAATTGAGCGGGAATTGACACTGAAGAAAGCATTAAGCGATAGAGGGTATACACATGGGGATGCGATTTATACGTTGCTATTTTTGCAATCGACGCATTTACCATATGTCCGAATTACACAACGCGGCATCTATGATGTCATGAAAAAGTCTGTGTTATTCCCTTCATTCATGAGATCTTAGGAGGTTCAGGGAAATGAAGAATTTGCTGTTCATGATGGCGTTACTGCTGATGATTACTGGCTGTTCAAAAGACAAAGAAGAAACAGTCGACACAGAAGACCCAATTGTTGATGAAACGAATCCATCGGAAGACGAAGATGAAGTTGTAACCTTGCCTTATGCAGCACCATTTACAGGTGAACGTTCCGAAGAAGAATTCACGAAACGTCCTGTGTTGGTAACAATTAATAATCACCCGAAAGCAAGACCACAGTCGGGGCTAGCGAGTGCGGATATTGTGTATGAAATGGTAGCGGAAGGAAGCGTCACACGTCTGCTTGCTTTGTATCAAAGCGAATTGCCGGATAGAATTGGACCGGTCCGAAGTGCACGTGATTACTTCATTGAAATTGCATCAGGTCTTGACGCCTTTTATGTTGCTCATGGCTATAGCCCGGAAGCACGCCTCCTATTAACAACGGGTTACGTGGACAATATTAATGGTATGCAATATGACGGCACCTTATTTTTCCGTTCCAGAGATCGAGTTGCACCCCATAATTCATATATTTCAGGAGAACATGTCTTGGAAGGAATGAACAAAGTAGAAGCTCGACAGGAGATCGAAAAAATTCCGAGCCTGGCATTCTATGATTTAGTAGAAGAAGTACCTCTGAGTGCCCTTGCATCAACGATTGATGTTCGCTACGGCGGGAGTGAGGACTTCCACCATGTGTATTCATATGATACACTTACTCAACAATACTCTCGTTCTTCTGGAGGGGTTGTAACGATTGATCGAGAGACTGACGAAGAGATTCGTTTAGCCAATGTATTGTTTTTTGAAATGGACCATCAGACAATTGATGTCGCAGGAAGACAACAACTTGATTTAACATCGGGTGGCAAAGGCTACTTATTCCAAGCAGGTATGATGAAAGAAATCGAATGGCAACAAATAGATGGCGTCCTCGTCCCAATGGAAAATGGGGAACCTGCTAAACTAGTTCCAGGAAAAAGCTGGATTCATTTTGTCAAAACAAACCCTGGTATCGACCAAATGGTTACGTTTACTCCGTAAGTGACATAGCAGAATTTGAATATAGGAAGTATTTTTATAGTATTTAAAAAGGCTTCAAAAAGGAGGTAACAATTATGCAAGTAGATAAAATACGCGGTCATCAAACGGATCAGTTATTTAAAGCCGTTTTAGAATTGAAAGACATGGAAGAATGCTATCGATTTTTTGATGATTTATGTACCATAAGCGAAATCCAATCGTTATCTCAACGATTTGAAGTGGCCCATTTATTACGACTGAAGAAAACATATGAAACGATTAAGAATGAAACGGGTGCCAGCACGGCAACTATTTCTCGTGTGCGTCGTTGTTTCGATTATGGAAACGATACATATGATGAAATGCTCGGCAGGTTATATCCTGACGAAAAACCTTTCCAATTTCCAAAGTACGGGAATTCAAACGAATAAACTTCCAAAGGGACCACTCACATCGGAGAGTAGTCCTTTTTTGTTGGGGAAAAATGGGTGAAACCGATTAAAACGGGGTTGATGCCGATTAAAAAGAGTTTCATGCCGATTAAAAGCGACTCGATGCCGATAAAAAGGTAATCCATGCCGATTAAACGCAAGACATTCAAACATTTGCCTGCTCACACTCTTCGAATAGAAGGGTTTTTTGTTATACTAGATAGATGAAAATGAACAGATAGGTGGGAGCCGATGATGTATCAGGCATGGCGTCACGTTTTTAAATTAGATCCTGCAAAGGAAATTGCTGAAGATGCTCTTAAGCAGGTGTGTGAATCTGGAACGGACGCGATATTGATCGGCGGAACAGATGGCGTAACCCTCGAACTGGTTTTGGATTTACTCATACGAGTCAGACAATATAAAATTCCGGTTGCACTGGAGATTTCCAATATAGAATCCGTTACACCAGGATTTGATTTTTATTTCATTCCTTCCGTGTTGAACAGTACAAATACAGCATGGGTCAAGGATTTGCATATCGAAGCCATCAAGGAATTCGGTGATTATATGGACTGGAATGAACTAGTTCCGGAAGGTTATTGCATTTTAAATGCAGATTGCAAGGCGGCGCGTGCAACTGATGCACAGACATCGTTATCGAGGGAAGAAGTAATTGCCCATGCGAGGCTGGCAGAACACTTTTTCAAATTGCCGATATTCTACGTAGAATATAGCGGAGTTTATGGAGACCCGAAAATGGTACAAGCAGCGAAAAACGTTTTGACGAACACGCGTCTTTTTTATGGTGGCGGTATTACATCGGCAAAACAGGCGACTGAAATGGCTTTGATTGCGGACACAATCGTAGTAGGCAACCATCTCTATATCAATTTGAATGAAGCACTCGAAACTGTGAAAGCTGTTCACGCAGTGACACTTTGACAATTACCATAAGCGGTTTATAATTGAAGAACAAATGTTCGTGAAGGACGGTGCACAATGGAATTAATCGTAAAGAATTTATTAAACGGGATGAATCCCGAACAAGAAAGAGCAGTAAAAGCAACTGAAGGTCCTTTGCTAATTATGGCAGGAGCAGGCTCAGGAAAAACGCGAGTGCTAACTCACAGAATCGCTTATTTAGTCGTGGAGAAAGAAGTCTATCCATCAAAAATTTTGGCGATTACGTTTACAAATAAAGCAGCAAGAGAAATGCGCGAGCGTATCGATGGTCTACTTGGAAATGGTACAGGAGAGCGTATGTGGGTTTCGACCTTCCACTCGATGTGTGTACGTATATTACGTCGCGATATCGATCGAATCGGTTATTCGAAAAGCTTCTCCATTTTGGATACGACCGAGCAATTGACGGTCATTAAACGTATTTTGAAAGACCAGAACATCGACCCTAAAAAATATGATCCCCGTTCCATGTTGAATGCGATCAGCTCAGCAAAAAACGAATGCATTGATGCCGAAACATTTGCAAGCCAAATGAATCAATTCAACCCGTTTGAGAAGACAGCATCGGAAGTCTACACAGCGTATGACAAGCGTCTTCGTAAAAATCAATCCCTCGATTTTGATGATCTGATTATGACAACTTTAACTCTCTTCAAACGTGTGCCGGATGTGTTGGAGTTTTATCAAAACAAATTCCATTACATTCATGTCGATGAGTATCAAGATACGAACAAAGCCCAATACGAACTCGTACAAATGTTGGCGAAGAAATTCAATAACTTGTGCGTAGTAGGGGACTCGGATCAGTCAATTTATAGATGGCGTGGAGCGGATATTCAAAACATCATGTCGTTTGAAAAAGATTATCCGAATGCAAAGGTCATCATGCTTGAGCAAAACTATCGTTCGACGAAACGAATCCTGAAAGCAGCAAATGACGTCATTCAAAACAATACAGGGCGTTATCCGAAAGAGCTTCGCACGGACAATGGTTCTGGAGAAGCAATCAATGTCTACAAAGCTTATGACGAACAGCAGGAGGCGCAGTTTGTCGTCAAAACGATTCAGGAATTAATGGAAAAAGACAATCGCCGACTAGATGATTTTGCCATTCTGTATCGCACAAATGCGCAGTCCCGTGTGATGGAGGAAGTGTTGGTCAAATCCAATATTACGTACACAATCGTTGGAGGCACGAAGTTCTATGACCGCAAAGAAATTAAAGACTTGCTGTCGTATTTACGTTTGATTGCCAACAATGAAGATGATTTAGCTTTGGCACGAATCATTAATGAACCGAAACGTAACATTGGTGCTACCTCTTTCGAACGCATGGCTAGGTTTGCGATTGAACAGGACCGTTCCATTTTTGATGCACTTCGCGAAGTGGACTTTATGGGATTGCCTGCACGCGCAGCAAATGAAGCGGCAAAATTCCACCAGATGATGGATGGATTCAGTCAAATGCAGGAATTCCTGTCTGTCACTGAGCTTGTCGAGCAAGTGCTGGATAAAACCGGCTACCGTAATATGCTACGAAACGAAAAGACCATTGAATCGGAAAGCCGTCTTGAGAATATTGAAGAGTTTTTATCTGTAACGAAAGCGTTTGAAGAACGCAGTGAAGATAAAACCCTTGTGTCCTTCCTAACGGATTTAGCATTGATTTCTGATTTGGATAAGCTGGATAACGATGAAGATGTATCAAAAGGAAAAGTAGTTCTGATGACGATGCACGCAGCTAAAGGACTGGAGTTCCCTGTCGTATTCATCATTGGGATGGAAGAAAACGTCTTCCCTCATTCGCGTTCGATCGGTGACAATGACGAAATGGAAGAAGAACGTCGCTTAGCATACGTCGGTATTACGCGAGCTGAACAGCGTTTGTATTTAACATGCGCACAATCACGGACATTGTTTGGGCGCAGTGGCTACAACAATCCATCACGATTTATAGCTGAGATTTCAGAGGACATTTTGGAACATGTGACATTGAAACAATCGGCAGGTACTGGTAGAAGTCACACAACCCGACGTGCCGTTGCAAACACGACGCGTCTAGCAGTTGAGCGTCCTGCATACAAAGCTTCTGGCGGGGACAAGCTTGGGTGGAATACGGGCGACAAAGCCGTTCATAAAAAGTGGGGCGAAGGAACAGTTGTCAGCGTACGTGGTGAAGGTGAAAATACGGAAATCGATATTGCATTCCCAAGCCCAACCGGAATTAAACGATTGCTGGCGAAGTTTGCACCAGTTGAAAAAGTATAGAAAGTTCATGACGAAACATTTAGATCGAGCGGAGGAACGAGTCAATGGATAAAGTACAATTGGAAGAACGTGTGAAAGAACTCAATCAGCTTTTGCATGATACGGGCTATGCCTATTATGTGCTGGATCAGCCGCTCGTGCCTGATGCGGTTTTTGACCAATATTTGCAGGAACTCATTGCCATTGAAAGTGAATTTCCAGACCTGATCTACCCTGATTCACCGACTCAACGTGTTGGTGGAACGATTCTTGAAGGATTCAAGAAAGTATCACATACGTATCCGATGCTTAGTCTATCAAATGCTTTTGGCCGTGAGGATCTGGACGACTTCGACCGTCGCATCCGTGCAAGTATAGGTGACGAGTTTTCTTACGTATGTGAATTGAAAATAGATGGCTTGGCCATTTCACTCAGCTATGAAAATGGCGTCTTTGTCCGAGGGGCAACTCGTGGCGATGGGCGCGTAGGGGAAGACATTACGGAGAATCTAAAAACGATCCGTTCCATTCCGTTACGTTTGAAAAAACCACTGACGATTGAAGTTCGTGGCGAAGCTTATATGCCTAAAAAATCCTTTACCGCATTGAATGAAACACGTGTGGCAAACGAAGAAGAAAAGTTTGCGAATCCACGAAATGCCGCTGCGGGTTCATTGCGTCAGCTTGATCCAAAGATCGCCGCAAGTCGTAATCTGGCCATTTTCGTTTATGGCATCGGTGGGGACGGGGAGGCTTATCAGCTGGATAGTCACGCCCAGGCGCTAGATTATCTGGATGAACTAGGTTTTCAAACGAACAAAGAAAGACAGACTTGCCAATCGATTGATGAAGTACAAGCATATATCGAAAAATGGACCGCCGACCGGCCAAACCTACCATATGAAATTGATGGGATTGTCATCAAAATAAATCGTTATGTTCACCAACAGGATTTAGGCTTCACGGCTAAAAGTCCTCGCTGGGCAACTGCGTACAAGTTCCCGGCAGAAGAAGTTGTAACAACTTTGCTCGACATTGAATTGACCGTCGGAAGGACAGGTGCCTTAACACCCACTGCGATACTCGAGCCGGTACAAGTAGCGGGAACGACAGTAGGGCGTGCGTCTTTACATAACGAAGATTTAATTCGTGAAAAAGATATTCGTATTGGCGACACCGTCATTATCCGTAAAGCTGGCGACATCATTCCTGAAGTGGTGGCCGTGGTTCTTGAAGCTAGAAAAGATGAGTTGCCTGCATTTAACATGCCAACACATTGCCCGGTTTGTGAAAGTGAGCTCGTTCGTATTGAAGGGGAAGTTGCACTGCGTTGTGTCAATCCGCAATGCCCTGCTCAAATTACAGAAGGACTCATTCATTTTGTATCACGAAATGCGATGAACATTGATGGACTTGGTGAAAAAGTCGTGGAGCAATTGTTCCGTGAAGGACTGATCCATGACGTATCGGATTTGTTTACGCTAACAAAAGATCAGTTGATTCAACTGGATCGAATGGGTGAGAAATCTGCAACAAATTTGGTTGCGGCCATTGAAGCTTCCAAGCAGAATTCCATGGAGCGCGTATTATTTGGTTTGGGAATTCGCCATGTTGGCGAAAAAGCTGCCAGAATTCTGTCGGAAGAGTTTGGAGATATGAAGTCACTTTCTGAAGCAACACCAGAGCAACTGACGGCGGTACATGAAATTGGCGATAAAATGGCGGACTCAGTAGTCAGTTATTTTGATAATGAAGAAGTGCAGGAATTAATATCAAGACTTGAACAACTCGGTGTGAACTTATCCTATACAGGGAAAAAAGTAGATTTTTCCAACTTGGATCATGTACTCACAGGGAAAACCGTCGTATTAACTGGGAAATTGGAACAATTGACACGACAAGAAGCAAAAGAGAAAATAGAACAGGTAGGCGGAACCGTCTCCGGAAGTGTCAGTAAAAAAACAGACATCGTCATCGCAGGTGAAGATGCTGGGTCTAAACTCGACAAAGCCCGTACTTTGGGTATTCCGGTATGGGATGAAAACCGTCTGATTGAAGAATTAAAAGAGTGAAGGAGTCCTTCCGATAATGAAACTAAAACGCTGGATTCCAGCAGTAATTTCTTTAGCCTTACTTACAGGATGTATCCCGAGTAAGGATACAAAAGTCATCACAGAAACCGAAAAAAGTGAAGAAGCGGCAACGATCATTCCGAGCATGCAAATTTCGGAACAATATTATCGTACGCTCTTGCCATATCAAGAAAGCGTGAGTCGAGGATTGGTCGTCTCAAATATCTACTCCAAGTACGATGTGAAAGAAGTAGAGAGCGGACTTCTGCGTTTGTCACAACGGACATTTTCACCAGACGACTACTTTTTCCAAGAAGGCCAAATGCTTGAAGGAGAAAAGCTTAGCAATTGGTTAGCTAGAAGTTCCCAATCGAAGGAAGGGCTAAATCCTAGTCGTCCCGAAAAAGTAAACATGACAGCTGAGTTAGCCAAAAAAGCACCAATTTACTTAGCACATATAGTCGAACAAAACTATTTAGTTAAATCCGGTGAAAATGAAGTGAAACTAGGCGGCGTTTCCATTGGACTTGCGATGAATTCTACGTACTACTACCAAAAGGAAGACTTTGGTGCCACGTATGAAGAACCTATTCCACAAGCAGTCATTGAAGAACAAGGGAAAAAAATGGCCAATGAAATCGTTAAACGTATGCGTGGCATTGAAGGTTTAGAGACTGTTCCTATCACGGTTGGCTTATTCAGACAAGAAAGCCGCAATTCCATCGTACCAGGCACATACTTTGCCACTGGTGTAGTTGGTGAAGGAAAGGCTTCAGTTGCTGATTGGACAGGCGTTAATGAAGAATATGTGCTGTTCCCGCAACCCGTATCCGAAGAAAAGTACCGTGAAGTGGGACAATCGTTCAATAACTTCAAACAAGATGTGGAAGAGTATTTCTCGAATTTCACAAGTATTGTTGGTACAGGTTTCTATCAGGAAGACCGCATCAAAAAATTAACCATCGATATCCCAATTCAGTTTTACGGGACGGCTGAAATCATTGGCTTTACACAATACATGACCGGACTTGTTATGGAACATTTCCCGGCGTCCATGCATGTGGAGGTCAGTGTCACGTCAATTAATGGCCCTGAAGCATTGGTGATTAAAGAAGCGGACGAAAAAGAGCCGTACGTCCATATTTATGACTAGAAATGCGGAAAGCGCCGTTCTAGCTCGACGCTGACGGTGGAAAGACCGAATCGAAAACACGTTTTCGAATGATTAGGGAAGGAAGGCTAAATGCCCGACATCGTGTCGGACGCCTTCATGACCCACATCCTGTGGCCCTAACCGGAGGTGCGAGCTGGCGCTTGGAGCTGGACATCTAGAAAAGCGCCACTTTAGATCGACGCTGACGCTAGCAATTCAACATCAGGTATTTTGTAATACCTCTTAAGCAAAACCATTGTAAAACCTAGGGACAGCTTCATGCTGTCTCTATTCTTTTAGAGTGAAAAATGATATGATACTCGGTATGATTGTGAATTCGGAGGTGTACCAAATGGCGAATATATCAAAAGAAGAAGTTAAGCACGTAGCACATTTAGCACGTCTTGCCATTACAGATGAAGAAGCTGAAATGTTTGCAGGCCAACTTGCGGCAATTACCAATTTTGCTGAGCAGTTAAATGAACTGGATACAACAAATGTTGTACCTACTACACACGTCTTACCATTAGTAAACGTATTGCGTGAAGACAAGGCAGTCCCTGGACTTGACCGTGAGAAAATGATGAAAAACGTTCGTGAGCAAGAAGCGGGCCAAGTAAAAGTACCATCAATCTTAGACTGATTTTGACGTAAGGAGGGACTATCCATGACATTATTCAACTACTCAGCAAGCGAACTGCAAGAAATGATACATAATAAAGAACTTTCAATTGCAGATTTGACAGCTGAAGCATATACACGTATCGAAGCTTTAGACGAAGACGTAAAAGCGTTTTTAGCTCTAAATAAAGAACAAGCAATGACGCAAGCAAAAGAAATGGACGAAGTGCCTGCATCTGAACGTGGACCGTTATTCGGAATGCCAATCGGTGTAAAAGACAACATCGTAACAGAAGGCATTGAAACAACATGTTCTTCAAAAATCCTTCAAGGCTTCAACCCGATTTACGATGCGACAGTTGTTCGTAAACTTCGTGAGGCGGGCATGATTACAATCGGTAAACTGAATATGGACGAATTCGCAATGGGTTCTTCAACAGAAAACTCAGCTTATAAAATCACACGCAACCCGTGGGATCTTGACCGAGTACCTGGAGGATCTTCAGGCGGTTCTGCAGCATCAGTTGCTGCTGGTGAAGTGCCGTTTTCTTTAGGTTCTGATACAGGTGGTTCAATCCGTCAACCGGCATCATTCTGTGGTGTTGTTGGGATGAAACCAACTTACGGACGAGTATCTCGTTTCGGATTGGTCGCTTTCGCATCATCATTAGATCAAATCGGGCCGATTACACGCAATGTAAAAGACAATGCGCTATTGCTAGAAGCGATCTCAGGTGTGGACGAAAACGATACAACTTCTGCAAACGTAGAAGTACCAAGCTTTGTTGAATCCTTAACTGGTGATGTTAAAGGTCTTCGCATCGGTGTTCCTAAAGAATATTTAGGAGACGGTGTTGGCGAAGCTGCCAAACAATCAGTGCTGGATGCATTGAAAGTGTTGGAATCTCTTGGCGCGACTTGGGAAGAAGTATCACTACCTCACTCTAAATATGGCTTAGCAACTTACTACTTACTGGCTTCTTCAGAAGCATCTTCAAACTTGGCGCGTTTTGACGGCATCCGTTATGGTTTCCGTGCAGAAAACGTGGAATCATTAATGGATTTATACAAAGAAACACGTGCGCAAGGTTTCGGAGACGAAGTAAAACGTCGCATCATGCTTGGAACATTCGCATTGAGCGCAGGTTCTTACGATGCATACTACAAAAAAGCACAACAAGTACGTACATTAATCAAACAAGATTTCGATCAAGTATTTGAGAACTACGATGTCATCATCGGACCAACAACACCAACACCAGCATTTAAAGTTGGCGAGAAAAATGATGATCCATTGACGATGTATGCAAATGATATTTTAACCATCCCTGTAAACTTGGCAGGCGTACCAGGAATCTCGGTACCATGCGGATTCTCTGAAGGATTGCCACTTGGCTTACAAATTATCGGGAAACACTTTGATGAAGCAACGATTTATCGTGTAGCTCATGCTTACGAGCAAGCAACAAGCTTCCATAAAGAAACTCCTCAACTATGGGAGGGAGCAAAATCATGAACTTTGAAACAGTCATTGGTTTAGAAATTCACGTTGAATTGAAAACAGATTCAAAAATGTTTTCACCTTCACCTGCCCACTTTGGTGCAGAGCCGAATACAAATACACATGTAATCGACCTTGGATATCCAGGTGTTTTACCTGTTGTCAATAAACGCGCAATCGATTTCGGGATGAAAGCTGCGATGGCACTGAACTGTGAAATCTCGACACATACAAAATTTGACCGCAAGAACTACTTCTATCCGGATAATCCGAAAGCGTATCAAATCTCTCAATTTGACCAACCAATCGGTGAACATGGTTGGGTTGAAATTGAAGTGGATGGCTACAAAAAACGCATCGGGATTACACGTTTGCACTTAGAAGAAGATGCTGGGAAACTGTCACATACAGATAAAGGGTACTCACTGGTTGATTACAACCGTCAAGGTACACCATTAATCGAAATCGTTTCAGAACCAGATATCCGCACACCAGCTGAAGCGTATGCATACTTGGAAAAAGTGAAATCAATTATCCAGTACACAGGCGTTTCGGATTGTAAGATGGAAGAAGGCTCACTACGATGTGATGCCAACATTTCACTTCGTCCTTACGGTCAAGAACAATTCGGGACAAAAGCGGAATTGAAAAACTTGAACTCATTCAACTATGTGCGTCGTGGCTTAGAGCATGAACAAGTTCGCCAAGCAGAAGTATTGCTTTCAGGTGGAGAAATCCTGCAAGAAACTCGTCGTTTCGATGAATCTACAGGTAAGACATTGTTAATGCGTGTCAAAGAAGGATCAGACGATTACCGTTACTTCCCGGAACCGGACTTAGTCGATTTAGTGATTGACCAAGAATGGATGGACCGTGTACGTGCGGAAATCCCTGAACTTCCAGATGCTCGTAAACAACGTTATGTTGAAGAGTTAGGCTTACCATCATACGATGCAATGGTCTTGACGTTAACGAAAGAAATGTCCGATTTCTTTGAAGCAACGATTGCTCTTGGTGCAGATACGAAACTTGCATCGAACTGGATGATGGGTGAAGTATCAGCATACTTGAACGTCGATCAAAAAGAATTACACGATACAAAGCTTACGCCAGAAGGTTTGGCTGGCATGATCAAACTGATCAGCGATGGTACAATTTCTTCAAAAATCGCGAAAAAAGTATTCAAAGAGCTTGCGGATAATGGTGGAACTGCTGAACAAGTCGTGAAAGAAAAAGGGTTAGTTCAAATTTCCGACGAAGGTGCACTTCGTGACATCGTTACTCAAATCCTGGATGCAAATGCGCAATCAATCGAAGACTTCAAAAACGGGAAAGACCGTGCAATCGGCTTCCTAGTTGGTCAAATCATGAAAGCAACAAAAGGACAAGCGAACCCACCGATGGTTAACAAAATCCTACAAGAAGAAATTTCAAAACGATAATATGAAAGCGACTCCGTGGAAACGGAGTCGTTTTTTTTTGTGTGGATTAATGGGTGAGCGGATGCTCAGTCTGAATTTTTGGCTGTGACGTCTGAGAAATAGCAAGTGACGTCTGAAAAATTAGCCATGACGTCTGAAAACAATCCGTTTAAGGCATAACCTAATATAAAACCCGTAATTCACCATTTATAAACTGGAGAAAAAGTTTCATTTGATTCTCATGAAAACTATATCCTTTAGACCTATGGAAAATTATAGAAAAAATGGTTTATGTCACTTCAAAATAGTAAATAGACTAGTACTACTATCTTGGAGGGAAAAATTAATGAAAAATATCTTGCTGTTTACGATTCTGATTGGTTTAGGTTTTACAGGGGGATCACTTTTCCCAGACGTTATGGCTGATGCGGAGAATTCAAAAACTGAAGAAAATTGTAATTGTGGCTGTGGGCCAACTGAAGTCAAAGTGATGATGGTACCTACTGGTAGTGATATGGCATTGACGACTGGATTGATCGAAGCAATTTCAAACGATAGTGACAATACGCTTACGCAAGAAGAACTTGTAACGATCATTAATAAAGTGCAAAAAGATTACACGCAAACAACAGAACAATCTGCTGTAAAAGGCGTTTCCACTGGCAGCCCATCAGACGAGAGCAACACGACGGTTAGTTCTTATGAAAAAATAATTAATAGTTTCCTTTCTGGTAACTTAGCAACTACGACAGACACTCAAAAAGAGACTGAGACAATCGTTGAACAATCAGAATCTGTATCTGGAACAAGCAGCATTATCTTAAATGAAGAGGCAACAAAAACTAAAAAGACCAAAAATAACAACGGATTAGGTAATGGTTCAGAAGCGGCCGATGGAACAAGTAGCGACGTTAAAGGAATTGACCCTTCAAATCCAGGAAACGGACAAAAAAATGCAAACACATCAAGCAAAACAGAAGTAAGATCAACAACTACTACTAATGGAAAAACACAGGTTAGTAATTCAAAAGAGAAAAAAGAAAAAAATAACAACGGTTTAGGAAATGGTTCAGAACCTGCCGATGGAACAAGCACTGATATTAAAGGTGAAGATCCTTCAAATCCAGGTAACGGTGGTTCAAAAAATAATGCCGGTAACAAGTAAGTTTGAAGTATTGAAAAACAGTGCAATTCCAAATAGAATTACACTGTTTTAAATACTTACTTATAAATTATGAAGCGACGCCGATAGCCGGTGCCGCTTTTTTAGTTTGTACCATCTCAACAGTAAATTGCTTTTGAAAATTGTTTGATTAATAATGGGCACGATACAATTGACTTACAATCACGGCCTCAACTGCAAGCAAGTTAGATGAGCCATCCTCTCAAAACCCATTCAATACAATATCTTCTGAAGCACAGACAGCTTCCTAAAATTCTTATCATAACTTTGTCGTTCAAGAAGATTGCTTAGCCAATACTTAGCTCGTTCCTCATCGCCACTTTTGATGAAAGTTTCAATGGCCTGCTTAAAGGGACTGCGATAGGAAAAAGGCTTGTCCATCACTAATCTAAATCCTAAGTGATAATAATCGGATGCTATTTGGTAGTTCTTCATTTTTGAATGAAGAATTCCTAAATAGATGTAACCGCTGGATCTTTCTTCAATAGAAAAATGGGGCTGAATGACCGCTTGTTCCATCGTGGCAATTGCTTTTTGTTTCTGGAATATATGGAGGTAGGCATAGGCTCTATAAACATAGTCTTCATAATTTTTTAATGGTTTCAGTAACGCGATTAAAAACATAAGTACACCTCATTTTCAGCTGTTGGATTTAGCTTACCCATTAAAGAAAATTAAAAGCCTTCCGATTTTTCGCGGAAGGCTTTAAGTGGTCATCCTGTAAATACTTGATCATATGGATAACGATAATTTACTTTTTTCGGCTTCATTAATAAGAAGAATAATGTGAGTGAGCCGATTCGACCAACAAACATGACCAAACATAATAATACTTCGCCTAAGTCGCTCAGTTGCGCAGTAATTCCCATCGATAATCCCACCGTTCCAAAAGCTGAAATGACTTCGAAAGCGAGAGGGAGGAATGGGATGTTTTCCGTGATGGTTAGCATGAAGATAAAGACCATCACGAATAACATACTGATTGTGGTAATTGCCAATGAGCGAATTACTGTATCGAGGCGAATGGAGCGACCGAACAATTCCGGTTCACCTCGTTGACGAAAGAACGCAACTGTGGCAAGAATAACAACCATAAAAGTGGTTAGTTTAATGCCCGAAGCCGTTGATGCACTCCCTGCACCAATAAACATGAGAATCATGGTAAACAGAATGGTCGGATCTTCCAACGTGCCAAAATCTACCGTATTGAATCCAGCCGTTCGCGGCGTCACGCCTTGGAAATAAGATGTCATAATTTTTTCATATAAAGGCATTGGCCCTAATGAAGCAGGATTACCGTATTCCAACAAGAAAAAGGTAAGAGTGGCGACCACATTAATAATGACTGTACCGACAATCATCATTTTCGTATGAAGTGACCATTCTCTAAATGATTTTTTTTGATGAATATCAATAATGACTGTAAAACCTAGTCCACCTAAAATAAATAAGGCGGATAACACTAAATTGACGATAGGATCTCCCGAGAATCCAATCAAGTTATCCGGGAATAGAGCAAACCCCGCATTATTGAAAGCGGAAATGACATGGAAGACACTTAAGTAAAGAGCTTCTGAAAACCCGAATTTCGGAATCCAATGAAGTGTCATAATGATAGTCGCGATTACTTGAACCGTTAAAACAAATGTCAAAATCAACTTCACCAGTTTGACGATGCCCCCAACGGAGTTTTGATTGAATGACTCTTGTAAATAAATCCGATTTTGAAGTCCGATTCTCTTCCCAAGTATGATGAGAAGGGCGACGGCAAATGTCATTAAACCAATTCCTCCGCATTGAATCAGGAACATGAGCACACCTTCACCAAACCAAGTTAAGGTGGAGGCAGGATCAAAAACACTGAGTCCCGTAACAGTTGTCGCTGATGTCGCAACAAACAAAGCATCCGTCCACGAAATAGGTGTGTTCGTAGCAAAAGGAAGCTTCAAACATAGCGTTCCCAACAGTATTAAAAATAAGAAACTTCCTGCAATCAGCAGGGGAGGTGGCAGTAGAAATTTTTTCTTTTTCCTTGGACGCATATTGACACTTCCTATTTGGGAATTCTGAAAATAATAACTAACTCTATTCTTCTTTATTTGGACTGTCAACAAAAATTTGATTGATTACATTAAACTCAGTACACTGATGGGAGAGGAGGAGATATATCCATGAAAACTGAACAACAATACTTTGAGGAAGCCATTTCTTTGAATGACTATATGGAGAAAATGGAGTCTCATAAAGACAACAGCTTTCATATTTATGAACAATTCCATGTCCCTCAAGACGATGAATTTATTGCTTTGTTAAAAGATAAATCACCACACATTCTAGGCATTACGGAAGATTGGTGCGGAGATGCGATGCTGAATAATCCGATTTTACGTCGTGTTGCGGAAGCGTCAAATATCGATGTGCGAGTAGTTTATCGGGACCAGACTTTGGATTTAATGGACCGTTACTTAACAAACGGTGGCCGATCGATTCCTGTTTACTTATTATTGGATCAGGATGGAAAAGTCATCACAAAATGGGGTCCGCGAGCACCGAAATTGCAGGAGTATGTGATGGAGCTTCGTAAAGAAATGCCGGCATCTGATGATCCAACTTTTAAGGACAAGCAGAGAGAATTTATTGATAAAATCACAGCTGAATATATCTCCACTCCTGAATACTGGTTGTGGGTATACGAAGACATTCGAAAAGAATTTACGGCAGCCTTGCAAAAACAGTCATAATTGTTCTAATGCAGGCATTCGTATATAATAGAGAAATCAAGCCGAGGCATATGTCCGGCTTCTTTTCGTGGCGGGAACTTTTTATGTCGCGGATATGTCCTAACTAGTGACGAAAATGTAAAGCAGGAAGAAGGAAATGTGTATGAAACGTGCACGTATTATTTACAATCCGACATCTGGCCGTGAGTTATTCAGAAAACACTTGCCTGAGGTTTTAGAAAAATTAGAGAAGGCGGGGTACGAAACATCGTGCCATGCAACGACGTGTGAAGGTGACGCAGTTGAAGCAGCTAAATATGCAGTTGAACGAGGATTTGACCTTGTTATCGCAGCGGGTGGAGACGGCACGCTAAATGAAGTAGTAGCCGGAATCAGTGAGTTCGAAAAGCGCCCTAAAGTCGGCTTGATCCCAATGGGAACGACCAACGACTTTGCGCGAGCATTGCGCATTCCACGTGATATCGATAAAGCCGTCAATATCATTTTGGCTGATGAATCGATCCCTGTGGATGTTGGGGTAGTCAACGATCGTTATTTCATCAATATCGCTGGTGGCGGGAAAATGACTGAGTTGACCTATGATGTACCAAGTAAATTGAAGACAGTCCTTGGTCAATTGGCTTACTACCTAAAAGGCATTGAGATGTTGCCTTCGATTCGTGCTTCGCGTGTCCGTATTGAATACGATGGGGAAGTATTTGAAGATGAAGCCATGATGTTCCTGGTCGGACTGACAAATTCAGTCGGCGGTTTCGAAAAACTCGCACCGAACTCAAGCATTAATGATGGGAAATTCACATTATTGATTTTGAAAAAATGTAACATTGCTGAGTTCATTCGATTGGCGACACTTGCAATTGGTGGGAATCACTTGGAAGATCCACTCGTGATTTATAAAAAAGCGAGTCATATCAATGTGACTGCAGAAGACCATGTCCAGTTGAACCTGGATGGAGAATACGGAGGGAACGTACCCGCTGTATTTGAAAACTTGCACCGACATATCGAAGTGTTCGTTCCAATGAATGACATTCGTGAACAAGATCGTCCATAACATACAGAAAGAGCATTTCCGGAACTTCCGGAAATGCTCTTTTTAGCATCTTAGGGAGCTTTTCATTGCATAGTATCACTGAATCATCGCTCAGTTGTAAATATCGGGGTTCACGTAGGAAAAAACGTAACCGACGTAGGAAAAAAACGAGTTCACGTAGGAAAAATCAGGGTTCACGTAGGAAACATCGATTTTGCCCATTCCGTTCTACAACAATTCTAAAGCTTCATCCTGTTCTCCTGCCAGTTTTGGCAATGTCCCGAGGGGTTCCCATCGGAATTGGAAGGTCATGCCATTGTCGAGACCATCGCTGACCACAAGGTGATCCCAATTTTGTTGGTCTCCTTCATATTCAAGATGGAAGAAGTTCCGTTCATACGCTGTGTCCTTTCCATTTGGATAGTAGTTGTACTTATGGATTTTTCCGAGGAATGAAAGATTATCACGCGTGATGCCGGTTTCTTCATTAATTTCCCGGTATAACGCGTCAATTAACATTTCGTCTTCTTCGATTGTGCCTCCTGGAACTTGCAAACCTGCTTCCGGGTGGTCTTTTTGCTCGAAAACGAGTAACTCTAAATTTGGTTCCTGCCCCTTTGTAATGTAGGCCAACACTTTACGCTTCGTTTTCATCGCATTCACCTCTGAAATTAAGTATGATTTACTTAGAATACAAAATACTCGGAACTTTCGCAATATAATTATGTAATAGTATTCACATTTCTTTCACATGGACGTGACAAAATGGATACATCCAGTGATTTTGAATAGGTTCTAATGGGGTATGATAAGAAGTAGGGAAGGTGACGACATGTATAAAAACCAAGAGAAAAAATTGATTTGGCTTGCGTTCATTGTGGCAGCCATCATGCTGTTGTCAATACTAGGTCGGATTTTCGGAAGTTAATAGGAGGGAATTCAAATGGGGAATGAAGAAGCAGTATTCTTTAGTCGCGTACTAACTGAACTTACGCTATCGTTTCATATTATTTATGCCACCATTGGGGTCGGCATTCCGCTCATGATTATGATTGCCCAGTGGGTAGGAATCAGGAAAAACGATGAACATTACATTTTACTTGCAAGACGTTGGGCACGTGGCTTCGTCATAACAGTTGCTGTAGGTGTTGTGACAGGAACAGCCATTGGACTCCAACTATCACTATTGTGGCCTAACTTTATGGAACTGGCAGGTAATGTTATAGCCTTGCCATTATTCATGGAAACCTTCGCATTTTTCTTTGAAGCTATCTTCTTAGGAATTTACTTATATACGTGGGACCGATTTGAAAATCAAAAGAAACATTTATTATTACTGATTCCCGTAGCGATCGGAGCATCATTCTCGGCGGTATTCATTACTATCGTTAATGCTTTCATGAATGCTCCTCAAGGGTTTGATCTCGTAAACGGGGAGCTAATCAACATCAATCCGATACTGGCGATGTTCAACCCGGCGATGCCAACAAAAGTCGCGCACGTAGTCGTGACGGCTTACATGACATCTGCATTCGTGTTGGCTTCCATTGCTGCATTCCGTTTATTAAAGGGATCGAATCATGTTTATCACAAAAAAGCACTATTCCTTACGTTGAAACTGGGGTTGATTTTCTCCATTGCAGCAGCAATCATCGGCGATTTCTCTGGTAAATATTTAGCGGAGTATCAGCCTGAAAAACTAGCTGCGGCTGAATGGCATTTTGAAACAGAAGAAAATGCATCTTTAATTATGTACGGAATTTTGGAAGATGGAGAAGTGAAGTATGCCATTGAAATTCCATATGCACTTAGTGTGTTGGCACATGGTGATCCATTTGCAGAAGTTATCGGCTTGGATCAATTCTCTGAAGACGAAATTCCACCATTATATATTCATTACTTGTTCGATTTAATGGTGAGCATTGGTATGGGGTTAACGTTCTTATCCGCGCTGTATTTGTTTGCCACTTGGCGGAAATGGTCATTTGTACAGACGAAATGGTTCCGCTGGTTACTTGTGGCGGGAGGTCCACTGGCCATGCTTGCCATTGAAGCAGGTTGGTGGATGGCAGAAGTCGGCCGTCAACCTTGGATTCTGAGAGGCATTATGCGTACGGAAGATGCTGCGACAACGAGCGGTCAAGTAGACATCATGCTTGTGCTGTTTGCCGGTCTTTACCTGATTCTTGGAGTTGGTAGCGTGGTCGTACTTCGCCGTATGTTCAGAAAAAATCCAGTAGAACAGGAAATCGAAGATCGACGCAAAGAACAGGAAGGTGATTTCTCATGACACTGACACTTGAAATCATCGGGATTTCCGTTCTTTGGATGTTCCTATTCGGTTATGTCATCGTCGCATCCATCGATTTTGGAGCAGGATTTTTCAATGCTTACAACACACTGACGCGCAGGGAACACATTTTAACGAACATCATTCAACGTTATTTATCGCCTGTATGGGAAGTGACCAATGTGTTTCTCGTCTTCTTCTTCGTTGGCGTGATCGGGTTCTTCCCGAAAACAGCCTTCTATTATGGGACGACGTTATTAGTGCCTGCTAGTATCGCCATTATATTGCTGGCGTTACGCGGTTCCTACTATGCATTCGCAACATATGGGACGAACGGACACAAAGGGTATACGTTTATGTACGGCATTACCGGTCTATTCATTCCGGCATCTCTTTCAACCGTGTTGACCATATCCGAAGGAGGCTTTATTTCCATGGTCAAAGGGAATCCTGTGCTGGATTACTGGGAATTGTTCTCCAGTCCATTGACCTGGAGCATCGTCGTGTTAAGTTTGGTAGCGGTTCTTTATATTTCCGCTGTATTCCTGACATGGTATGCAAACAAAGCCGGAGATCACTCAGCAACAGAATTGCTCCGAAAATATGCACTGATTTGGGCGATCCCAACAATGATTACGGCTTCAGGCATTATTTTCGAGCTTCGCGGGCATAACCCAGAACATTATGCGCGCATCCTTGATTTATGGTGGGTGTTTGGCATTTCATTCCTGATGTTTGTCGGAACGGTTTGGCTGATTTGGAAACGTAAAAAATACGGCTTGGCTTTCGGATTACTAGCCGCACAGTTTGCTTTGGCATTCTTCGGCTACGGGGTATCCCATTATCCGTACCTGCTGTATCCATACTTGACGATTTACGATAGCTTCACGAACGAAGCAATGGCCATCGCCTTAATTGTGGCTTTCATTGCGGGACTTGGATTATTGCTTCCTTCGTTATATTTATTGCTAAGATTGTTCTTGTTTAATAAAGACTATGTACGTGGGAATAAAGATAATCACGCCTAAAGGAGGCCAATCACATGACGGATTTCATGATTTTTTATGCACCTTTTATTGTTCTCATCGGTGCCATCATTGCTGCATTTTGGTTCGCTCCTAAAGACGGACCCGTTCGAAAAAATAAATAATGAAAATGGGGCTGTTCAAAAGGTCATGAAAAATGACTTTTGAAGACAGCCCCTCTTTTTTTGCCTTGTTATATTACTTCAAAGAACTTATTCTCGGTAACATCTTTTACTTTGATGAAAAGAAAAAGGAACTGCAAAAGCTGGTCGATACTTTATCATCACCAATCATTCCTGTGTTGGACGGAATCGTTGTTGTTCCGTTAATTGGACAATTTGATGAGATGCGACCTGAAAAACTGATTGTAAAAACGTTGAGCAGGATAGAAGAGAAGTTGACAATCTACCTATAAATAGAATATATTATTAGTAATTAGTTGAATCGTAACTCCTAAAGGGGAGTAGCTTTTACAGCAAGGTCGTCATTTCGGAGGTTTCAAAATCTCCCGGCTTTGTTGGCAACGACTTCGTTGTTAGCAAGACCTTTACCAAACTTGGTAAAGGTCTTTTATTTTTTCAAAAACCTTTGCCGTTTCCGGTAAAGGTTTTTTTATTTTCTTTTTGGAAACGGACCTATTGAGATGGAGCCTCTCAACTAACTAAAAAAATACAGGAGGATCTACATGATACTGAGGAAATACATGGCGCTAATTGGAATAGGTTCGGCAAAGATTGACTTGATTTTAGAGAAAGATACCTACTCACCTGGTGAACTGGTAAAAGGATATTTCTTAGTCAAAGGTGGCACAATCGAACAACAACTGAAACGAATCGAGTGTGATTTGGTGGTGACCACGGACAATGATGAAGTGAAAGATGAAAAAGTAATTGATTCCATCATCATTTTCACGTCAAAGTTGATTGAATCAAATGCTACTAACCAGATCCCTTTCACATTCAGGCTTCCAAAATCCATGCAGCCAGCATTTGGTGCATCTTATCGATTTAAGTCGCGACTCTCGTTCAAACAAGGAGTCGAAAGCCTGGATCACGATGTCATACAAATACTTGCCGAATCTGTGTAACTTATTGACTTGAAGAAACTGTACTAGATAAAAACTTTAACTCAAAGGAGGAAATCGAAATGGATTTTTCTATCTTGATGGAATATGGATGGGTATTATTACTATTGATTGGACTCGAAGGATTGCTTGCTGCGGATAACGCACTTGTTCTTGCGATAATGGTTAAGCATTTACCTGAAGCTGAAAGAAGAAAGGCTTTATTTTACGGACTTGCAGGCGCATTCGTGTTCCGTTTCGCTTCATTATTCATCATTTCGTTTTTAGTCGATGTGTGGCAAGTACAGGCAATCGGAGCACTTTACCTGTTATTTATCGCTATTAATCATATCGCTCGGAAGCTGTACTTTAGTAAAAAAGGCGACGATAAAGATAAAAAGGAAAAGAAAAAAGCAGGTTTCTGGGGAACAGTATTCAAAGTGGAATTGGCCGATATTGCATTCGCAGTTGACTCCATTTTGGCAGCAGTTGCTTTAGCAATGACACTTCCAAACACCAATCTACCAGAGATTGGCGGCATGGACGGCGGTAAGTTCTTGGTCATTTTCGCTGGAGGACTCATTGGTTTGATCATCATGCGTTTCGCAGCCAACTTCTTCGTCAAGTTGCTTCAATCAAAACCGGGTCTAGAAATCGCAGCGTTTGCCATTGTTGGCTGGGTTGGTGTGAAACTTGCGGTCCTGACTTTGGGGCATCCAGACGTAGGCGTCATTTCATATGAGTTTGCCCATTCCACACAATGGAAGTTAATCTTCTACTCTGTGTTGATTGGAATTGCAGCGGCAGGCTGGTTCTTGACGAAAGAAAAGAAGGTAGAAGAACCTGAAGAAGAGAATCTTCCTCTATAATGTAAAAAGCTGCTCCGAGTGGGGCAACTTTTAGAAATAAGGAGGGTATTGGATAGTTGCAACGAAATCTCGAAAGTTGCAACTAAAACCTTAAAAGTTGCAACCAAATTAGGAAAGTTGCAACTAAAACTGAAAAAGTTGCAACCAAATCCAGAAAGTTGCAACCAAATATTGAAAAAACGATGTTTTATATGCAATTATGGTTTCTTCTCTTACCCCCGATTAACTTTAATACTGTTCACTAAACCCTTGCGAAATGACAGTGTCACTTTCGCAAGGGTATTTTGTTCACATCAAAGCTATCCAAAGTTCCTTTGGGAAGTATTTTCATGCAGCGAAAGATGAGTTAATGTGTTAAATATTTTTCTTTCAAAATGTTCACATGATGACGTTCATGACCTGCAATTATATAAGCCAGTGCACGGGCGGAGATTTCATTGTTACTTGCGACACCTTTTCTTAGAAATGCGTCTTCATTCAAGCCATTAATTAAATGAATGGTTGCACAGCGTACAGCTTTCAATTCTTCGAGTAGATTCTGGAGAGAACGGGAATGGAAAGAAGCTTCCCGTACATAGTGTTCGTCATCGTAATTAGCTAATGGCGTTCTGTCGCCTCTAGCTATTCGCAATAACCGATAACTCATCACTCGTTCCGTGTCGGTGATGTGACCAATGACTTCTTTCAACGTCCATTTGTTTTCAGCATAGCGAAAATTTGCCTGAGCTTCATTGAGATTTGAAAGTAGTGCAAGTAAGTCCTCAATCTGTGTGTACAGAATATCTGTCTGTAATCCATCAGGCACCAAGCCGATATAGGTTTCGTAATAAGGGAGATATTCGTCTGGTAGAGGTTTTTTAATCATCGTAAAACTCCTTTATTATACATAGATTTTAGAACGTTTTTTAGGTGTAAAGACATTTATCATTCCATACAATATAAGTTAATTGATTCATATCCTTTGTACCATATTCACTATTTACAGGGAAAGTGGGGTGCCTTAAAAGAAATGAAGTTACATTTTTAGTATGATGGTTGAAAGTAAACTAGTTAAATGAAAAGGTGGATATGTTATGGAAAACAAATATACAGCAACGGTAATGAATGCTATTACAAGCTATGTGGAAGATATTAATCATATTAATAAAATGCCAAAAACAGAAGTAATGGACCTTTACATAAAATCATTTGGTGCTGCAGTGAAGGGGAAAGAAGTGCGTGAAGTAGTACAAGCTGTTTTTGGAATAGATCTGAATTTCATTTCAGAAAAAAACTACGGCAATCACTTGTCGCAGTATCAAACGGCAGTAATGGAAAGTCTGCGTCGCTCCTTAAATGTACGTTCAGACTCTAATGAAGTGGATGCTCAAATTATGGCGATGCCAAAAAATGAAGTAATGGATCGGTACATTGAAATTCAAGATGGTTCTCTTTCAGGAGCTGAGACGAGAGTATTAATCAACCAGATTTTTGGAGTGAATCTTGATGGGATTTCTGGTTTGGAGCATTCGGGAATTTCCATTCGTTCGAAAGGACAATGGATTCTACCAGCTGACAAGAAGCTATTCATCGTCTCTTCTAGTCTAGATGATGTAGAGCTATATGTCTCCCTGACAGAGTATTTCGAAGAAACTACAGGTTCTAATCAACTGCCAGATTCTTTGAAGAAACAATTATCACAGATTGGGTTTACATACGATGTGGAAATGAATCATTGCATCTATCGGAATCAGATAAATGAATCTGTACCGGATGCACTTAAAGGCCAAGTAATGGGAATTGTATTAGAAACCATCCAATCCATGAAACAACAAGACGATAACAAGAACTGATCTATTATTCGAAATGAAGAAACCGCTTGGATATGTATAAAATCCAAGCGGTTTTCTAATGGGTTTACATTTGCTCTGATCTAATAATTTCTACGTTCTTGAGATGACATTCTTTCGTGAAGTTCGACGGGAATGGGATCTCTTTTTCCAATGCCAAAATTGCTTCCGTATCTTCGCTTTTCACTGCCCCAATCAACCTTTCTAGATAATCTTGAGCCAAATCAATTCTCCGTTTCATCTCGTCTTCTTGACCAGTAGGTTGTCCATGCCCGGGAACCAGAACGTTAATATTATGCGAGTCCAAAACCAAATGAGCTTTTTGAAGTGTCTCCAAGTATGCTTTAGCACTATCAAATAAATAGGGAAGCTCAAAATCCGAAAGATAGTCCCCTGTTATCCAAATGCCCAAAGGCTCGATGACCGTAAATAATCCATCATGCGTGTGTCCTGGGGATAAATAAAAGGTCAGGATTGTATTGCCAAGAATGAGTTGCTGACCATCCTTTTCGATAACCAAATCAAGTGTAGGGAATTCAATTGGGTAAGGTCTTTCAATATAGTATTCATTGTCAAAATGCTGGATTAAATCGAGCTTATATTGTTTTCTCGGATGTTCCTGCATCCCTTTGCTGCCGATTACCTTGGCATCAAGGAAGGCTTGATAGCCGATAATGTGATCAAAATCTCCATGTGTGAAAAGCAAATACAACTCTTTGTCATTGCGTATGCTTGCCACAAATTCCTGAATCTCCAGAATTTCAAGAGGGAGCCAAGTGGGATCGACAACCAAAACCAAGTCGTCTGTCTCTACAACAGAGCTCGTCGTCTTCCATAATGCACTTTGAAAAACGGTCAATCCGCCTTTTTGAAAGAGAATCATTCTGCCTCTCCGTTCGCAGGAATCAATAAAATCTTCCCAGTGCTTTGACGGCTTTCCAAGTAGCGATGGGCTTCCTGTCCTTGATGCAAGGCAAAAGTCGTCGGCTTCGCTACCTTGACTTTGCCTACTTCCATCCAACGGAATAACTCGCTTGAGCGAGCGACACGTTCTTCTCGAGACGTAAGGACATTCCATAAGTCTCCGCCTGTCAGTGTTTTCGATGTATCCATCAACATGCGTGGGTCTACCGAAACCGGATCCCCACCAGCCATGCCATAGAAGACAACGGTTCCACCGATTCGAGTCGATGCAAAACTGTCCATTAACGTAGAACCTACTGATTCATACACAACATCGACACCTTTGCCGTTGGTTTCATTAAGAACTGCAGACTTCCAGTCATCCTTATAAAGAAAAACAACATCCGCACCAGCTTCTTGAGCTGCCACGGCTTTCTCTTCTGATGATGTCAATCCAATCACTTTTCCACCAAGTAACTTGGCAATCTGAATAAGTAACTGTCCGACTCCACCTGCAGCCGCATGCACTAGCACAATATCGTTCTGTTTTACTGCATAACTGTCCTTCGTCAAGTAATGGGCGGTTAATCCTTGCAACAATACTGATGAAGCTTCTTCAAATGAAATGGCTTCCGGTAGGGGAATGGCTTTATCGTAAGGAACGGCCACCAGCTCAGCGTTAGCAAATGGAACATCTGCAAATGCCAGACGGTCGCCAATTTGAATGTCTTGAATATCTGCTCCGACTTGTTCCACAATTCCTGCCCCTTCATAGCCCAGAATATAAGGCGGTTTTCCCTCTAAATGATAGTTTCCTTTTCTTCTATAAACGTCGGCAAAGTTCAAGCCGATTGCTTTCATGCGGATCAAGACTTCATTCGAACCGATTACCGGGTCCGACATGTCACCGTATTCCAATACTTCCGGTCCACCAAATGTGTTATATATAAGTGCTTTCATTGTAAAACCTCCATTATGTAAGCGAGATGCTTCGCCTTCCTTTCATTCTAACTCCTTTTACTAAAAACCTAAAATAAGAGTTACTGGAACATTTAACCAGGTCAACCGTCTAATTCTGAAACGAAGTCAGGGGTGTTTCAATTTGAAAAGATTGTTGATTTTGATCGGAATACTATGCGCCATGTTGATGGGGTGCAATGATGAGAAAGGTGAAGGGGGAGCTCAAATCATCGGAACTGTCACAGATATAAGATCGGGCAGTATTTTAGTGGAAGAGGAAGATTCCGAAGTAGTTTGGGTGAACGTACCGGAAGAGGATTCGATAAGTAATTATAAAGTTGGCCAAGAAGTTTTTGTTTGGACAGATGGTTCATTAATGGAATCTGATCCACCTCAAGCGAATGCATTGCATATCGAAGTGGTGGATGAATAATATAAAAGTTTTCGAATTGTAGGAAGAACTTGTTGTTTTTTAAAAGGTGTTGGACAACCGATATTGAATATATAAGAATGACGAAATGTTAAAGGGGACACGGAAGTATATGGCTATTCAAGTACATACGAAATTTAAAATAATGAAACCAGCACATGAAGTGTTTAATGCCTTCATTGAACCAGAGCTCATGGCTAATTTTTGGTTTTCTTCGGCGTCTGAAAAAATGGAAGAGGGCAAGACCATTACTTGGAGATATGAAGAATACAATGCAGAAGTTGAATTAACCGTAGTGGAAATTCATGAAGATCAGAAAATCGTCTTTAAGTGGGGGCCGGCAGAGGAAGAACACACGGTGACAATTACGCTGAACGAACTGGATGAAGCGTCCACAATCATTGAAGTAAACGAAACAGGTTGGAATGAAAATGATCCGGAATTAATAAATAACTTATTAGGGAACAAAGAGGGTTGGGTGTATATGCTGACCTGCTTAAAAGGATATTTGGAAAATGGCAGCACGAATCTGAGAGCAGCAATCGTGTTCTAATTGCGATTCAGCCGTGATGGGGGAATGTATATGAAAACGATTGGTCTAATAGGTGGCATGAGCTGGGAATCGACAGCTAAGTATTATCAACTAATCAACCAGGAAGTAAAGAGTCAATTAGGCGGATTACATTCAGCAAAGTGCATTCTGTATAGCGTAGACTTTGCCGAGACGCAACGTTTTCAAGCAACAGGTGAATGGGAAAAAGCTGGTCGTTTATTAGGTGATGCGGCACTGTCTCTGGAAAAAGCGGGAGCAGATTTTATTATCATCTGTACCAATACGATGCACAAAGTCATTACATACATCGAAGAAAAAATCAGCATTCCTGTTTTACATATTGCGGACGCCACAGCAAATCAAATTCTAAAGTCTGATGTACGAACCATTGGGTTACTCGGAACCAAATATACGATGGAACAAGACTTTTATAAATCGCGTATTGAATCTAATGGAATCAAGGTTTTGGTGCCAACTAGTGAAGATCGAGAAGTAATAAATAGGGTGATTTTTGAAGAGTTGTGCCTCGGGAATATTCAGCAATCGTCAAGGAGGTCCTATCAGAATGTGATTCAGAAATTGGTCGATGATGGAGCTGAAGGCATAATCTTGGGGTGTACAGAAATTGGATTGTTAATAAGACCGGAAGACGCGGAAGTTCCATTGTTTGATACGACGGTGATACATGCTTTGGAAGCCGTTAAGAGAGCCTTAGAATAGAAATTTCTTGGGGGTTAAAAAATGAATGTCATTTTTACTGTTTTTATCATAGCTTTAAGCATAATTGGAATCATTTCATTCTCAATTTTTATAGTAGGATTATTAAAAAAGATCATCTTGCGAAGCAGACTTATTAAAGAGGTAAAGAATAAATAAGATTAAAGACGAAGGGGACTTCTTATAATGGAAGCCCCCTTGCATTATTCATTAATGGGAAGACTCAATTGCCACGAAACACCGAACCGGTCGTTAATCCACCCGAATTTTGCGCTGAACGGATAGGCTCCAAGGGGCATTAACACTTTGCCATCCTGTGATAATTTCTCGAAAGCTTGCTCCACTTCTTCCGCTGTGTCACATGTCACGAACAATGAAATCGAAGGTGTGAATGTAAAAGCATGCTGAACATAACTATCAATCGCCATGAACTCTTGCCCTTTAATAGAGAATGTGGCATGCATGACCGAACCTTCTTTGCCACTTTCGTTCGCTCCATAACGAGTGATGTTAATGATTTCAGACTCAGAAAATAGTGACGTATACGTATTGATTGCTTCTTCTGCATTCCCCTCAAACATTAAAAATGAATGGATTTTTTGTTTTGCCTGTCCCATGTCAACACTCCTTTTTCGACTCTACTATCAGTTTACAATGAAACCAACCGTACCCCAAGTGAATTGGAAATCCCTTTTGCGCCTTCATTCATCACTTGGTTATGATTCCATATGAAGGCAGGTCGTAGTAGGGGAGCCAATGTATTCATCCATTTTTTATTGGATTTCACGTTCCATATACATTGCACATGAGTGATGGAACCTTTCTGAGACAGCTTCCAAATACCGCTGCCTTCTAACTCACCGTACGCCTTAATTTCAAGGTAAGTAGGGTTGTTAATTTTCACGACTTCGGATTCGAACGAAAGTTGATATGGTAACTTGGTCTGGAAAAACAGCTTAAAACGATCCCCAACACCAATCTTAGCCGAACCTTCCTCTATTCTTTTTGAGTCCAACCCCTTCCACCAGTCCCCATAGTTGAACTCATTGATGAGTCCCCAAATCTGTTCGATGTCTGCTTCAAACTGCCAGTTAGTTTCGAAATGATAGTGTTTTATTGGCATCATTGATTCCTCCACAATTAAAAATGATATAACCCCAGTCAAACGGCTGGTAACCCCAATTAACCGCATGGCAACCCCAATTAACTACTTGTTTACCCCGATTAAACGTGTCTTTACCCCATTTAACTATTGGGAATCCATAAATGTTTATTTGAATACATACCCGTCTTTCCAACATTTCATTACTTCTTTGTAAATGGACGGCTGATTTGTGTTCTCCAGAGTGACTACACATTCATTTGGCAAACTTCATAAGGTAATCAAAAGGAGTGATTTTGTATGAACTGGCAACATAAAATTATGCACTTAATTGGACATCCGATCGGGGTTTCATTTACAAATGGTCAAGGAACTTCCGGTATATTATGTAATGCTGATGGCGAAGAACTTTATATTATGGAGTATTTGTATCATACGCAGTTTGCGATTAAGCATTATGAATATCATACGATTCAAGACATCAATCCATTTCCACCTTGTCAACAGCCTCTGTATTAGGAGAGGTCGTCGTATAAAACCTGTAAAGTGAATAGAAAAAGGGGTTAAGCCATTCTGCTTTTTTCATGCCTTCATGCTACAATAAAAGCAATTGAAATGGAGGAAGTTGAATGTCTTTACCAGTACAAAAAAACGACCGAATCACGGTTCATATAGAAGATTTGACACACGACGGAGCGGGAGTCGCTAAAGTAAATGGCTACCCGTTATTTATCGTTGGCGCATTGCCAGGAGAAATGGCGGAAGTCCATGTCCTGAAAACCTTGAAATCATATGGCTTTGCCAAATTAATTGAAGTCATCAAACCATCTGAACATCGTGTTGCACCACCTTGTCATGTATTTGACCAATGTGGCGGCTGCCAAGTTCAGCACTTATCCTACGAAGGACAGCTTCTGTGGAAACAGCAAATGGTTAAAAATGCGATGACGAGAATTGGCAAACTGCCTGATGTACCAGTCTTACCGGTAAAAGGAATGGACAACCCTTGGCGTTACCGGAACAAATCCCAAATTCCATTCGGATTGCAAGACGGACGAGTGGTCGGTGGATTCTATCAGACGCGTTCACATGAAATCGTCGACACGGATATCTGCATCATCCAGACAGAAGAAGCAGACGACATCCTGCGTGAATTGAAGAAAGAATTCGGCAACCTTGGGATTATGCCATATGACGAAAAATCTCACCAAGGCATGCTGCGACATGTTGTAGTACGTAAAGGTCGTGCAACTGGTGAAATCATGGTCGTTCTCATCACAAAGAAAAAGAAATTCAAGGAAAAAGACGAAGCATTGGCAGCGATTAAACGCATTCTGCCACAAGTCACTTCCATCGTTCAAAACGTAAACGAAGAAAAAACAAACGTGATCTTTGGAGACAAGACGATTACACTTTGGGGCAAAGATGCGATTGAAGATTTGATCGGGGACGTACGATTTGAAATCTCAGCGCGTTCGTTCTATCAAGTGAATCCAGAGCAAACGGAAGTCCTATACCAACAAGCACTGGATTATGCTCAGCTGACAGGTGGAGAAACCGTCATCGATGCCTACTGCGGAATCGGCACGATCTCATTGTTCCTTGCTAAACAAGCGAAACAAGTGCTAGGTGTGGAAATCGTGCCACAAGCCATCGAAGACGCTAAACGTAATGCCGAGATCAATGGCTTTACGAACACGTACTTCGAAGCAGGTCCTGCAGAAGTCGTCATTCCGAACTGGTACAAAGAAGGAAAAACGGCAGATGTACTAGTAGTCGATCCTCCTCGTAAAGGATGCGACGAAGCATTATTGCAGACAATCTTGGAACAAAAGCCGAAGCGAGTGGTTTATGTATCATGTAATCCAGGTACCTTGGCAAGAGATTTGCGCATATTAGAAGATGGTGGGTATGTGACGCAAGAAGTGCAGCCAGTCGATATGTTCCCGCAGACTACGCATTGTGAAGCGGTGGCATGGTTGGAGCTTAAAAAGTAAAGAGTTTATTCATGGGGTTGTCCTAAAAGTCATAAAAAATGACTTTTAAGGGCAACCCTCTTTTCATTTGAAAATGACACTGTAGATTTCCGTTACATGCGGACGTTTTCCACTACAATCTAAGCGCATAAATCAATGGTATGAAAAACCAATAAATCTGTGAATGATTAATAATTCATTTTAATTTAACAAATTGCATACATCTTAGTGACGGAATAATAATTTTTAGGAGGTCGACACGTTGAACAACTATTTCAATGATTACGATAGTCCTCATAGAGCTTATATACTTGATAAACAAATAGGAGATGTAAATGGCGACGAAATACCGGATACGGTTTATCTAGTAGGTGAAAAGACAGAGAATCCCTTTTATGAAAAAATAAAAGTGATCGTACAGGACGGCAGGACGATGCAGTGGTATGTTATTCCTTTGTATTCAAAATACAGTATGGCTTATACTCCATGGCTGACTCTTGTCAACTTTACTAACTCAAATACGAAGGAGATTATGGTAAATCTCCCTGTAGGAGGAAGCGGGGCACTAACATATTACTATGTCATATCATTTTTCAATAACAATGCAGAATATATTCTTGACCCAGAGCAATTTATGGGCCTTTCAGAAACCTTGGGATTTAAAGTTATATATATGGATAATTATAAAGTGCTTGTTAAAAGTGAAAAACTTAATCAATCCTATACATTGGATGTAAGCGCCAGAAAAGAAGTTTATGAGGGAACAGTTTATGACAAAGACGGCAAGCTCATCGAACCGCGTGAAGGATTTGTAATTGATTTTCCCCATCTAAACCCTGTAAAAATAGACGGAACTGTGCCATATAAGCTGGAGGGACAGTATGATATAGCTGGAACATCACATGCTGACCAGCTTGGATATATCGTATTATACTGGAAATATACGGGGCATAATAAATCCTGGGTTTTAGATCCTGAAATGTTTTTTGTTATGCTTGAGTAAATGAGTACTTAATAATTGTCTTAAAGAGACAGGATAATTAGATTTAGTGAAGTTAAATGCTAACTTTACTTTTCTAGTTATTGGTCTTTTTTATCTTGTATCATTCCTTACAGGGGAGATATTTTTTTGGACAAACAGAACATAGCGTTTGCTTAGTTGGAATTGAAGAAATAATTCAAAAGGAAGTCCAGAATCTTATAATGGATTCGAGGACTTCCTTTGCGTTAATGATAAATCTTAGTATACTGATTCTAAAAGTTCCCGTATTTATAGGCACTTCTCAACATGTCCCATTCAGGACTGATTTTTGTTAAAATAAACATTTCTAATCTTTTCAATAGATATCCATGTGCACTTGTTTTTGATGAAAAGTTATTAAGCATGTTATAAGTGAAAAAGAATTGAAATATTTGGATTTATATGTTTGGACTAGAGTTTAAAGTTGTATTCATCATGAGAGGAATTGAGTTTGAAATGATAGAAAATTTTTGGCGTGATTTACCACGACCATTTTTTGTACTTGCACCAATGGAAGATGTGACGGATGTTGTTTTTCGCCATGTAGTGAGTGCAGCAGGTAAACCAGATGTGTTTTTTACAGAGTTTGCAAACACGGAGAGTTATTGTCACCCAGAAGGTAATCAGAGTGTGCGTGGACGTTTGCTTTTTACAGAAGATGAACAGCCTATGGTTGCCCATATCTGGGGGGACAAGCCCGAATATTTTCGGCAAATGAGTATTGGAATGGCGGAACTTGGATTTAAGGGAGTGGACATCAACATGGGTTGTCCCGTCCCTAATGTTGCTACCAGAGGCAAGGGGAGCGGTCTAATTCTCCGTCCAGAAGTCGCTGCAGATATCATTCAAGCCGCAAAAGCGGGAGGATTACCTGTAAGTGTGAAGACAAGGCTTGGTTACACGGAAGTAGAGGAGTGGCAGGATTGGCTCGCCCACATACTAGAACAAGACATTGCAAATCTTTCAATCCATCTGCGTACCAGGAAGGAAATGAGCCAAGTAGATGCTCATTGGGAGCTGATTCCTGAAATCAAGAAACTTCGTGACGCGATAGCACCAGATACACTTTTGACGATCAATGGGGATATTCCTGACCGGCAAACTGGCTTGAAGCTCGCTGAACAATATGGTATTGATGGTGTTATGATCGGGCGAGGTATTTTTCAAAATCCTTTTGCTTTTGAAAAAGAGCCAAAAGAGCATAGCAGTAAAGAATATCTTGATCTTTTAAGACTGCAGCTTGATCTTCAAGATCAATATGCGGATGCACTTCCACGTTCGATTACAGGGCTTCATCGCTTTTTCAAAATTTATGTCAAAGGATTCCGTGGAGCTGCTGAATTAAGAAATCAATTGATGAGCACAAAGTCAACAGATGAAGTGCGTACATTGCTCGATAACTTTGGGGAAGAATATTGATCAGACATGCCACTGTGTCCGAAACAATCATGAAAATACAAACATTCAGGATAGTTTAAATCAACATGATTGGTTTTGACACAGGGGCACAAAGTTTAAGCTATTCCATTCATACACGCATAACGTCTCTACTTGCCAAAAGTAGGGGCGTTTTTATGTTGAGTTTGTTTTGAAGAATGCAGGAAAATAATTATGGTTTTTAGTGGAATAAATCTTTGTAGAATAGTAATACACATTAAATATATAGGGTTTAGTATAGACGAAACCTGATTAAATTATAAGAACATTCAATTAATTGTATGCATTGCAATAGTAATGATAGTATTGTAAAATATCGAAATATTCATTACAATGCAGATAGTTGGAATGATAGTTGTGTTTAAAATGTGGGATGAAACAGTCATGTGATTCCTTGCCAATCACATAGGTTGGAATTCAATTTTCTCCTTCAATCCTTCTGATGCTATGGGAGATGAATAAAGCGTAATTGGTTATAGTGCTACTTGATTTGAAACTAGTAGGGGGAATATTTATGAAACTATTGAAAATGTGGAATCAGATAAGTCTGGTAAAGCAAATATCTATTGGCTTGATTCTTGGGATAATCCTGGCGGTTTTGATTCCGGAAACAGCGAAATCTGTGACCATATTAGGTTCTTTATTTGTAGGTGCACTAAAAGCAATCGCTCCTGTCTTGGTGCTGTTCTTGGTGATGGCGTCGATCGCCCAGCACAGAAGTGGCCAGCAAACAAATATGAAATCAATCATCTTCCTGTACCTATTGGGGACGTTTTTAGCTGGATTAATAGCTGTAATTGTTAGTTTTATTTTCCCTGTAAGTATAACACTTACAAAGGGTGCTGAGGATTTGGCGGCTCCTGGCGGTGTAGTTGAGGTTCTTAAAACATTAGTGTTAAACATTGTCGATAATCCTGTCAGTGCGCTTTACAATGCTAACTATATTGGTATTTTAGCTTGGGCTATTGTCCTTGGATTGGCGTTAAGAACTGCCTCTGATACAACAAAAACGTTAATAGCAAATTTCTCCGATGCTGTAACCAAAATGGTTGGATGGGTCATTAAGTTCGCGCCATTTGGTATTATGGGTCTAGTGATCGAGTCGATAACTACAAATGGAATTGCGTCGTTGCTAAGCTATGGTAAATTGCTTGCCGTTTTGATTGGATGTATGTTCTTTGTGGCTCTTGTGGTCAACCCACTCATCGTATATGTAAACATACGCCAGAACCCATATCCACTTGTATTGAAGTGCTTAAAGGAAAGCGGTATTACAGCATTCTTTACACGCAGCTCTGCTGCAAACATTCCTGTAAATATGACATTATGTGAAAAGCTAGGTTTGGATAAAGACACTTATTCTGTATCCATTCCATTAGGTGCTACAGTCAATATGGCTGGTGCTGCAGTTACGATTTCTGTTTTAACACTTGCTGCAGTGCATACACTTGGAATTCAAGTGGACATTCCTACAGCCATTATTCTAAGCGTATTGTCAGCTGTTTGTGCTTGTGGTGCCTCTGGTGTTGCTGGTGGTTCACTATTGCTGATTCCTTTAGCGTGTAGCTTGTTTGGAATCCCTGCTGATGTTGCTATGCAGGTAGTTGGTGTAGGCTTCATTATTGGTGTTTTACAAGATTCATTTGAAACAGCCCTTAATTCATCAACAGACGTTCTTTTTACAGCAACAGCTGAATATAAGAAGCGTCGTAAGGAAGGGAAAATAGTATTTAATAAGTAGTTGGAAAGCAAAAGAATTTAGCTTTACTCGTGCGAACCCCCTATGCCGGAAATGCTCTTGTAATTATTAAGAGTGAACCGATATAAGGGGGTTTTATTTTCTTGAAAAATCCTGAGGTTTTGGCAATGCTTCGACATGAACATATTTTGAAAATGAAATAAATTAAAACGGTCATTCGAAAGGAATCAACTATAAGATATTCCCCTGTGTCCGAAACACTGAAAAAATTTTAATCTAGTTAAAAAGGAACCTGGTCAACAGACAGAGAATACTTACATGATAGAAACTTCTTTTGACAAAGATGTAATCAAAATTCAGGAGGTCATTATGGGAAGATTAGTACACTTTGAAATTCATGTGAATGATATGGAACAGGCAAAGAAATTTTATGGCGAGGTATTTGGATGGTCATTTCAAGATTATAGTGAATATGCAGGGATGCCTTACTTTGGAGCTGTGACTGGTGATGAAAATGAACCTGGAATCAATGGGGCTCTAATGCAGCGTCAAAGTGCACCGCCGGAATCCGGCCAAGCTTTAAATGGATTTGCTTGTACAATGGGCGTGGAAAACTACGATTTAACAGAAGCTAAAATTATTGAAAATGGCGGCAAGGTTGCAATGGCCAAATATGCTTTGCCTGGAATGGCTTGGCAAGGGTATTATATTGATACCGAAGGCAATATTTTTGGCATTCATCAACCCGATGTAAACGCAAAATAAAATTCATGATAACACCTATAGCAGGAGAGTAGAAATGGAAAAACAATATAAAAATTGTCAAAGCTGTGGAATGCCACTTGCCCGTGATGAAAAGGGCGGCGGGACGGAAGCAAACGGAGAAAAAAGCAAAAAATACTGTAGCCATTGCTATGAAAACGGTGTCTTTACCCATCCGGATTTAACCGCAGAACAAATGAAGGAACTAGTAAAGCAAAAGCTAATCGAGTTCAAAATCCCAAAATTCCTAACGGGCTTCTTTACAAGAAATATCCCTAAACTTGAACGCTGGGCTAAATAAGAATTTTCATAAATTTCTAACGGGCTAATTTACGGGGACATTTATAAGCTTGAACTTTGGACGAAATAACTTCATATACACAAAAAAATGGAGCCACAAAAGGCTCCATTTTTTTCGATTCAAATATTTTTAAACGAAGATGGTGTCGTTTTTCTTACCACTGTTCTATGACTTTTACTTCTTGGTTGTATTTCCAATTCACTTTGCAGCCCTTTCAGCAAGGAGTAGCACATGAAGATCATTATGATAGCGAATGGAAATGCTGCTGCAATAGAAGCTGTTTGCAATACTTCTAATCCACCCGATATTAGCAGGACTGCTGCTACTGCTGATTGAATAATGCCCCATGTCATTTTGATTTTATTGGAAGGATTCAATGTACCACCTTCACTCAACATGCCTAATACAAAGGTAGACGTATCTGCAACGGTTACGTAGTAAATAGCAACAAGAGCAAATCCCATAAGGCTTAATACGGAACTTAACGGAAGATGATCAAAGAATGTGAAAATTGCCAGAGATACATTGTCCTTAATGTAGGTGGCCAGTTCATGGTTTTCTGAGTTGACAACCATGTCAAGAGCGGAACCGCCAAAGATAGACATCCAAATACACGTACCTAGTGTCGGAACGATTAACACGCCGATGACAAACTCTTTTACCGTTCTTCCCCTAGAAATTCGAGCGATGAACATGCCGACAAACGGTGCCCATGCAATCCACCAAGCCCAATAAAATAATGTCCAGGATGCAATCCATTCTCCTTCACCAAATGGTCTCATCCTTAAACTCATTTGGACAAAATCATTGATATAGAGACCAGACGTATTAAAGAATACTTTAATGATGGTCAGGGTTGGACCGACAATTAATATTAATAACAAAATAGCAAACGATATAATCATGGCCGCGTTTGATAAGTATTGAATTCCCTTCTCCAAACCAGTGTTGATTGAAATCAGGAAAATAACTGTAGCTACGGCAATAACAATCAACTGAACAAGTAACGTATTGGGAGCACCGAATATGGAATGCATCCCTGCAGTAACTTGTAAGGCTCCAAGGCCAAGAGATGTGGCAATGCCAAAGACAGTTGCAAATACAGACAGAATATCAATTGTTTTACCAATGGGTCCATAAATTCTTTCTTTTAGCAACGGATAGAAAACAGAACTAATGGCTGCAGGCAGTTTTTTGTTATATTGGCATAGAGCAAGAGCTAGTCCAATAACCGTGTAAATCGCCCAAGGATGAAGACCCCAATGGAAAAAGGTATATTTCATGGCCGTATTGGCAGCATCAATTGTATAGCCTTCTCCATATGGAGGGGTCGTATAGTGAGTGATTGGCTCAGCGACACTCCAGTAAACAATCCCAATACCCATTCCTGCTCCAAACAACATGGCTAGCCAGGATGCGGTATTGAAATCAGGACGGTCTGTCTGCTTGCCTAACCGAATATGGCCATACTTTGAAAACAGCAAATAGATGGAAAAAATCACAAAGAAAAGGGTAGCGCCAATATAAACCCATCCAAGATAATCAATGGATGCATTATAAATGGTATCGGTTACTTTGGTAAGTAAATCTGTGAAAAAGACCCCCCATGCAATGAAGATAAGGGTCAATATAAGTGAAATGATAAATACACTATTTTCTTTTAGCTTATTAACGTTCATGTAAACCTCCAACAGAAATAAAATGTGAAATTAAAAGGCAGATAAGTCCGATTGTGAAGATGAAATCAAGAAATTATTGATCAAGTAGGTTATAGAGAAATTCCCATTTTTCAGTGTTCATCAACTCTTCAAGTGCCAACTCTAAATTGCCACCGAGAAATACAGTATTGCCTTGCATAGCGATCACCATCGCTTCGATTGATTCGTCTTTATCATTGCTTCTATACACATCCCCTATAGATGGCAGCATATCAGCATTGAAGTTCGAAAGGTCATTCAAGCTGTTGTCCTCTATATTTTGAATGTCTCTATATTCAATCGGGTTGCTGTGTTCATGGCGGCCTGGAACCATCAAAAGATACTCATTATGCCTAACCCCATTAGACTTGCTCGTAACAACACCTTTGGATTCAACGGATGCCACGACCTCGATTTCATTAAGAGAATAATGATCCAAGTAATCAGGATTCGGATTAGTAATTAAAATATAGTCTCCTTCTTCAGCTTTTCGATCCTTGCTGAGAGTATAGATGTTTTTATTGAAAATAAAGCTATCCAGCTCCTTTGGCTGGTACTTATCGATTTCCGCCGCACTGCTTAAATGCTGTGATAAATCCCTCAATTTCATAAGATGGACAGATTTTCTATACATAGGTTTTACCGAATAAACCTTGTGTAATTCATTCTGAAAATATACTATTTGCCCTTTTCTAACTTGATACAATTTCACAGAAAGCTCACCCTCCAATAATTACGCATTTAATTATTTCTAATATTTTTATAGACCCTATTTCTATTTAAGGATTCTAAATGACCAAATTTAGTATTCCCTAACCAATTCAAATTAAACAAAATCAGTGATTTACAGAAAAATTCGACAGCGAGAAAATCGATAAAATTTTTAAAAGAGAAAAGTAAGTTTATGGAACATTAACTTATTCTAGATTTATTTCTCATGTTCTATATGGAATCAAGGCAATTTTAAGGCCACTAGTCGAGAATGATAAAAACCCCAGGCACCTGCGATTCGCTGGTACCTGGGGTTTAAAAGTTAATTACATATTTCAGTTGTCTCCATCAATAATATCAACAATGTCTTGCTCATTCGCATTCACATTGCCAGATTTCTTGATGTTCACAGTTTGTCCTGCTGCCAAATTCGAAAATACGATTGGCGTGATAGTTGGAGTTGGTATTCTGCTTTTTAAAATCAGTAAATTTCGAACAATATACTTGAAATTAAAATGGTATAATTTACAAAAACGCTTTAAGGCTTTTGGATGAGTTATCCGATATAGAGAGAGGGTGCGTGAAAATGAGTAGTGTGGAAATTAGGAAATGGCCATTTGATAAAACTGCTTTGAATACGATTGAAAATGAATTTTTTTTGGATTACCCTGTAGTGTATTTTCTTAATAACCATACAACTGTATATATTGGTGAGACTGTCGCCTTCAAAAACCGTATGAAAGCGCATTTGAAAAATCCTGAAAGAAAAAAATTAAGTAAAATGACGTTAATAACCCATGAGAAATTTCACCGTTCAGCTACATATAATATAGAAACGAAATTGATTAATTATTTTTTAGGTGATGGTCGTTACAAGCTTCAGAATAAAAGTCAAACTATCCAAAACGTTGTACATAATTATTATGATAAGGATCTTTTTGATAAACAGATATTTGAGGAAATCTGGAAAAAACTATTAAGTGAAAAAATCGTGGATAATGCTAAACAGGTAATTGAAAATAGAGATGTATTTAAGTTGTCACCTTTTAAAGAATTATCTATTACGCAATTAGAGCTGAAAAACAAAATAATCGAAGTATGTGAAGAACATATTAATGATGATCAACCTTATGTCTTTATAATAAAAGGCGAAGCGGGTGTCGGAAAAAGTGTGGTGCTTAGTTCTGTATTTAATAGCATACAGGAACTTGCAGCGGACAAGAATTCTAAATTACTTGATACAAAGAATTTTTTACTTGTAAATCATACAGAAATGCTTAAGACATACAAAAGCATTGCAGAAAATGTGAAAGCTCTTAAGAAAAATAATTTTGAGAAACCAACAAGCTTTATTAACAAGCATAATTCAGATGAGAAAAAAGCAGATATCGTTTTAGTAGACGAAGCACATCTATTACTAAGTCGAGCTGATAGTTTTAATGGGTTTAATGGACAAAATCAATTAGAAGAAATTATCAAGAGGAGTCGTATCGTAATTGTTGTCTACGATGAAAAGCAAGTATTAAAGTTAAAGAGCTACTGGGATGAGTCCAAATTAAAAGCGATTCTAACTAACTGTGGTACAGAAGATCCATATATTTTAAAAGATCAGTTTCGAATGCAAGCTAGTGATGAAATGGTTAAATGGATTGATGAATTCGTTGAGAAAAAAATTACTAAGATGCCTTCTAATGATAAATATGACTTCCGTATTTTTGAATCAGCAAAGGAAATGCATGATGTAATAGCTAAGGAAAATAAAGAACATAGTTTATCAAGAGTTGTCGCTACATTTGACTACGAGCATAAGAAAGATGGAAATCACTACTTTATTGAAGAAGATGGATTGAAAATACCATGGAATTCTACTAGTAGTAAATTAACATGGGCTGAAAATGCATCTACTGTTAATGAAGCAGGTTCAATTTATACAATTCAAGGATTTGATTTAAATTTTGTTGGTGTAATTTTAGGTCCATCTGTATCCTACGATGAAAATAAAGATAACTTGAGGATTGTTACAAGAAACTATAGCGATACAGAAGCTTATAGAGGTAAAGATGGGATACATGATGTGGAAAAGGCCAAGGAACAAATAATACTTAATTCAATCAATGTATTAATGAAAAGAGGCATCCATGGTTTATACATTTATGCGAGTGATCCAAAGTTAAGAAAGAGATTATTAGAGCTGCAAAAATAGTAGTTTCTGGTTTGTTAGTGATATGAAAGTTTGATGTGCTTTTATAGAATTTTATTATTGAACCATTTAGAGATAAAAACCCCAGGCACCTGCGATAATTCGCTGGTACCTGGGGTTTAAAAGTTACTTACATATTTCAGTTGTTCCCATCACTAATCTCAACAATGTCTTGATCATTGGCATTCACATTGCCAGATTTCTTGATGTTCACTGTTTGTCCTGCTGCCAAATTCGTAAAGACGATTGGCGTGATAATAGATGGAGCGTTCTTTTCAACGTAATCCAAATCTACTTCCATCAAGACTTGGCCTTGTTTTACAAGTTCACCTTGTTCAATCTTCGAGGTAAATCCTTCACCTTTCAGCTTAACGGTATCAATTCCGAAGTGAATCAGGATTTCTGTGCCGTTATCAGCTACGAGGCCAATTGCATGTTTGGTAGGGAAGACAGTTACCACTTTACCGTTTACAGGTGAAACGACTTGACCATTGGAAGGTTTAATGGCAAATCCGTCGCCTACCATTTTTCCTGAGAATACTTGGTCAGGAACGTCTGTAATCGGCAAGATTTCTCCTGTAAGGGGACTACTGAACGCAAGTGTACTCGAGTGATCAGTTGCAACTTCTGTATCGTTCACTTCAACATTTTTCGGCGTTTCTTCTTGTTTGCGTGGAGCTTTGCCATTCATAATATCTTGCATTTGCCCGCGCAGACTGTCTGAAACTGGTCCGAAAATAGCTTGGATGTTGTTGCCGACTTCCATAACTCCGGAAGCGCCGAGTTTTTTCAATCTGTTTTTATCTACATTGCCTTTATCATTTACACTGACACGCAGACGTGTGATACATGCATCCAGGTGGTTAATATTTTCTTTTCCACCCATTGCTGCAAGAATCTCATAAGGAAGATCACCGACAACTTCGCCGTCTTTATCGTCAGCATCGTCTTCTTCACGACCTGGTGTCATCAAGTTGAACTTCTTAATCGCAAAACGGAAACCGAAGTAGTAAATGACAGCGAAGACTAGTCCTACAACAATTACCCAGAACCATTCAGTTCTACCTGGCATAACGCCGAATAGTAGGAAGTCAATCAAACCACCGGAGAAGGTCATTCCGATTTTAACGTCTAGCAAGTGCATCGTCATAAACGATAGTCCTGCGAAAACTGCATGGATACCGAATAATACTGGTGCTACGAACAAGAAAGAGAATTCAAGTGGTTCTGTAATTCCTGTTAAGAATGAAGTAAGAGCACCTGAAGCCATAATCCCACCGACAAGTTTTTTCTTCTCAGGACGAGCCGTGTGATAAATCGCCAGTGCCGCTGCCGGAAGACCGAACATCATGAACGGGAATTTACCTGTCATAAAGGTACCAGCTGTGAACTCTGTGCCATCTTCTAACTGTGCAAAGAAAATTCGTTGGTCGCCACGGAAAATTTCTCCAGCTGCATTTGTATATGTTCCAAATTCAAACCAAAATGGTGAATAGAAAATATGGTGCAACCCAAATGGAATTAATGAACGTTCAACTAAACCGAATACGAAAGCCGCAAGTGTGCGGTTTGTTTCCAACATGAAATGTGATAAACCGTTCAAGCCACTTTGAGCAAATGGCCAAACCATAAACATCACGATACCAAGTAGAACCGCAGAGAAAGCGGTAACAATTGGGACAAAACGTTTCCCTGCAAAGAAGCCAAGAAACTGCGGCAATTGAATGTTAAAGAACTTATTGTACAAAAATGCAGCTAATACACCGACGATAATACCACCGAATACACCCGTTTGTAGCGTAGGGGTACCTAAGACGGTGGCATAGGCAGGAGATTCGGTAACCATCTCTGGCGTTATATTGCCAATGGCTTTCATGGTCACATTCATAATCAAGTACCCGATAATCGCGGCGAGACCAGCTACACCGTCACCACCGGCTAGACCAATTGCCACTCCAACAGCAAACAGTAAAGGCAGATTATCAAATACAACCCCACCGGCCTGGGCCATGATGAACAATAACTTTTGAATCCAGTCAGCACCCATAAATGGCACTGCTTCAATAAATGAATCTTGTGCAAAACTTGTACCAAATGCAAGCAGAATACCTGCTGCTGGCAAAAGGGCTACCGGAAGCATCAACGCTTTACCGACCTTTTGCATAACGCCAAATAAATTAGTGGATCGAGCAGATTTAGTAGACATCGAAAATTCCTCCTTTTTAATCAAATGAGAGATGCAATAATGTAAATTCTGCTAATGAAAGGACACAAATAATCAATAACCACAAAATAAAAAGGCATGAGTAGAAAAGACAAGGTTAAAAAGGGGGGAGAAGTTCCCCACAGAAATAACCTGTAAATCTTTTCATACTCATGCCTGATCGAATCAGTAACACGTATGGTTGACTTAGGATTTATTTATTAAGCGTTGCAGATGAATCGTCAAATATAAGACTTCAGCTTCATCTACTGGTTTATTTAATTGATTTTGCATCACTTTTATTAGCTTCCACGCAAGAGTATAGCACACAGGATATTCTTTTTTCAACAATTCCTCCAGCTTGCTCTCTTTTTCAATCGGATTTCCTTTATGTGCCCGGTCAATGGCCCGGTGCAAATGCTGGATTAGCCTATGATAATCGACATCGTTCTTTTCCAGATGAATGGATAGGTTTTCCTCAATGATTTCAACCAGTTTTGTAATAAGAAGATTATATCGGTTGATGTCACGCAACGATTTGTCCGTTACCGCACTATGAATATGAAGCGCGATAAAACCGATTTCTCCTTCTGGAAACACCAGTTCCAGGTGATCTTCCACTTTTTTTACGACGCCTTTAGCGACTTGGTGCTCTTTTGGATACAAGGCCTCGATTTCATAAAGGAATGGATTGGAGAACTGCATATCTTTTTTAGCACGCCTAATCGCAAAAGCAAGATGGTCGGTTAGCGCTACATGAATATGCTCATTCAACTCTTTGTCCATTTGTTCTTCGATATAGAGAAGCAGTTCCTGGATAAAGGTAATGAGGTTTTCTTCAATATGAGGGAGCAGATTCACGTATTGCTCCTTTTCCTTCTCATCTTTCAGCAAAAACGTTTTATCCGCCTTATCAAAAGAGATGTCATCTCCTTTTTTTCGATCAAATCCAATGCCTTTTCCAATCAATACAACTTCTTTGAACGTATCATGATGGGCAATGACAACATTATTATTCAGCACTTTTTCTATCGTCAGTATCTGTTTCATAGCAGCCTCCATCCGCCGTCTGGTCTTTTCTTCTGCCAGATGGACTTGTACAAACAGACAATTTTTCTATCGTCGTTCAGTTATGTACACTTGTTTAACCTTCATTATATTCAAGAAAGAACATGAATCATACTTGGAAGTTGTGGAAAAATAGATGTTCCTTCTATTATACAGGAACACCTAAAAGAGTAGAGGTATATTCATTGAGTTTGGAAAACTCGAAGCGTATACTAGCTGAATGAATTCGATTTACATATTTAGGAGGAAGCACAATGAACGTAAAACCGAAAGCGATATTTTTAGACATGGACGGAACCATCTTAAATCATCACAACAAGGTAAGCATTCACACGAAAGAAATCATAGATGACCTGCGAAAAGAAGGGATTTTCGTTTTTATTGCGACTGGGAGAAACGCAGCGGAAATAAAAGAGATGCTGCCTGAAGGATTTGAAGTAGACGCGATGATCACCGCTAACGGCATGGCTGGCTATATCGGAGAAGAAGTAGTATTCGAGCATTCACTATCACGTGAACTAGTCGAAACGATCATCGACAAAGCACGGGAAAACAAAGTGTATTACGAGCTTTTCCCATACGGCCATTCTCGAAAGGTTTTACAGCAGGATAAAGAATATGTGTTAGATGAAATAAGAGAACCGAAGCCTGAATCAGTTGAAATCAATGAGTGGATTTCACGCCAAAAAGCGATTAAAGAAGAAATTGAGTGGACAGAAGAGATCACAGGAACGCATTTTTCGAAGTTTTACTTCTTCGCAAGAACCAAAGAAGCAATAAATAACTGGAAAATGGAACTGGAACAATTACAGAAAGAAATGCCATTCACGATGACACCTTCCTCTCCTCACAATGCAGAAGTCATGGTCGCAAACATCAGCAAAGCATCAGGAATCAAACAAATGCTGGAGCGATTTAACTTAACAGGCTGTGAAACGTTAGCCATCGGCGACAGTGACAACGACCTGAAAATGTTCGAGTTTGTCACTCACTCAGTGGCGATGAAAAATGCACCGGATCACATTAAAACGGTGGTGGATGATGTAACAGAATATAGTTGTGATGAGGATGGGGTTTATCATTATCTTAAGACGAACGTATTAGATGTGAAAATATAGTAGTGCTGGTATTAAAATAGAGTTAATCATTGCCCTGGAATCGTAATCTGATTCTGGGGCTTTTTGTGGTATCAGAACAGACATGCCAGTGTCAAATATGATCATATTTGACACTGGGGAACAAGGCTAAGGGATATATTATTCAAGGTTAAAGAGACAGATTAAGAAGAATTAATAGTCTAAAATCTTCATATGTTTAATTTACCTATGAAGGAGGCTTTGAAATGTTCGAATATAGAAAAAAGCATTCAAAAGGCTTCATGCATCACAATGAAGAATTCCATACATCATCAATCAATTTAGAAGCTAAAAACAACTTTGATATGATTATGGAATTTACTCAATCAGTTTTGAAAGAATCAAAGGATTTTAAGGAAATTGAAAATGGAATACATGTAAAGAATGAACATCCATTAATCGATGTTGTTAGATTAATTGGAAAGCAACTGCAATCTCTCTATTTATCGAACCTTTTATATGAAATAGATGAATCTGATTTACCAAATTTGTTTCCAAAAGAAGTGTTATTTGATCCAATAACCAGGATATCTAATGATGGTACAAAGTTTACAGATGTAATGAGAGAAGTAAAAATAGATAGAGCCATTTCTTTAAATCGGGATTTAGTATTACCATGGTCTTGGAAAAAATCTAGGTTGGTCACTTCTATCGCTCTGATTGGGGAAGGTAGAAAAATGGGACAGTGGTGTCAAGATTTCAATAATCACTATGTAGAATTATGGTTACCAATGGGGGTAGCATTTGTCCATGGAGGAAATCATTCAATATCAACTGGTATTATACAAGGCAAAGGAGAAGTAATTCCTAGGTCTGTTTATGACATTAGTGATGTGTACGATTATGTGTATTGTGATGGCTTCAACTATTACCGAAGCGAAGATGGATCCGTCCTTTCTAAAGTAACAAATGCTGAATTTGCAGCGATTTTTGAGATAGGCCGTATGATGAGGGAGATGTCCATAAGTTTTTAGCAGCCGAAATTGAATCTTCGGCTGCTTCGCTTTTATAGATAAAGTGTCGTATCTCTTATAAAGAATAACAGTAAAGCTTAATGCTTGAAGGTTTTAAGGAGAGCAAGATCATCCGCATACTACTGAGTAGGAAACAAATAATATTGCGAGGAATTTACTTCTGTAATTTGAAAATATAGTTTAATTCAAATTTTCCTTATCTTATCTTGAAAGTTAAACTTCCAAAAGTTTGCAAATATTTTTGGTTTATGAATTGAATTGGCTTGAGCTATCAATTTAATAAGTTGGTTTCTTCCAATCAAATGTACATCATTTACTTTAGCTAATGCAATTGCAGCTCTTGTATATTCATTATTCGTAACCACCCAAGCTTCATTAGCTTTATACACTTTAATTGATGAATTAACTTCTTGAATTGCTTTTACACCTACAGGTTTGCTATAACGTTTCACTTGAACTACAATTCGTTTTTTTCCTCTGTTTAATATCAAATCTGCACCGTTGTCTCCTGACGTTGCAGTTAATTCAACTTTGTATCCTCTAGATGCAAATAATTGTGCTAAAAAATTCTCAAACTCAACGCCATTCATCATATCAATATCCGATATATTAGATTTTTGTAACATGGATTTAATTGAATAAATACGATAAGTTTCCCAAGCTTTTGCAAATAAAAATGTAAGGATGCTCGTAAGGACTGCAACTCCTATGTCGTCAGTTAACATTAAAACAGTAAATCCTGAAATAGCAGATATCTTTACAAATATTTCTAAAGAATCCTGGTTTCTTTTAATTTTTTTGATAGCGAACACCATCCAATTAATGATCGTTATTAGAACTCTCCTTAAGATCCCCGCTTATAAGAATTTTATGTAGAAATAAAAGATATTGCTGTTACCATTCATTTTTAATATATTAATCGGTCTCATCTTGTTAATCTAAAGAGATTAGGAAATAGACCTATAAAAAGAAAATTTTGGAAGGTTTTTAGACTTGTTTGTCGAAGTTAAAAAGATGCTCACTAGAATTATGAGCTTGAAACGGTACAATCATTGCAATAAGGGGAATGATTTTCTTGGAGAATAACAATGTGGTGGAAGTGAGTGTGACAATATTAGCATGGTGTGTCGTAGCATGGATTGCATATCGACTATATAACAGACAATTAAATAAATCGAGAATCTGGAAAGTGCTAGTGGTCATGCTAGTCGGATTATTTTCGTTTTCAATTAATACTGAGATTTTCGGTACGTTGATGAGAATATCGATTTTACCGATAGGTGTATGGATTTTATATGCTTATTTCAGGAAAAAGAATGAGGAGTGGCAGACGTACCGGCCTTTTGCCTGGCTTGGTTTTGCAGCCAACTTTATCTTTCTCGCTTTTGCGTTGCTTGCGGTTCCCATTTTTCAGTTCATTTATCCAAGTGAACCTTCAATATTTCTTTCGAACATTGATAATGCTACCATTATCCCAATTCACGCTGGGGTAAAGCATGAGAAAATGGATAAAGAAAATGCTTTGGCAACCATCCTTGATTTCAGTGAAGAACCGATTCATAGCGAAGTCTGGTACCACAAAGCGGATTTGGGGGCGGATTCGACCAACACACAAGAAAAGTTTCCTTACCAACTAATTGGAGCTATCCCAAAATGGGGCAGTGGACTGATCTCTGTAGCTTATATTGAAGAAGATGGAAAAGGACTTTTGATATCCACTCCAAAAGAACAACATTATTTTCGCTTTAAACACTCTCTGATTGAGGGGGGAAATTAAGGTGTCAAAGAAAAAACTACTTATCATATTAAGTGTCATGGCCATATTGCTGATCTTAAGTTTGATTTATTGGATTACTTCTATTAATCCGAGTTCCTTTCCGGACAAGGACGAATTGATTGAGGAAATCAATCACATTTTCCCCCTAGCAAATGTAAAAGAGATTCAGGATACCATCGTGCTTGATGAAAAACATGTATTTGTTCCGTTTATATCGGAAGAGAACAATTATGGAGTCAGTCATTGGGTTTGGCAACAAAGAAAATGGAAGCTAGCGAGAGTCAATACAGGAGGAGAACCACATTCATGGCGCATTGAGGATGGAGATTTCTCCACTACTCACTTGGTGTGGAACATCTCACCTGAAATACCCATTGAAAAGTTGAAATTCTATCTGATAAAAGATCGGTCATTCCACATTACGGATGACATCGATTACTATGATCCAGGTGTTCAGCTCGAGAAAATGGTTGAACTCTCGGACACATCATACGGTACCATGCCATTGCCAGATAGTTGGTCATCCATTTTGGCTTCCTATACAGAGTTGGAGACAGCTAAACAGCCAGATATATTCAGTAATTTCTTTATAGAACATTATATGTATCTTGGCTGGATGGCCTATGATCGTTCCGGCAAAGTGCTACCCACTGTAAATGCGTTGAATGGAAGTGGCTTTACTGGTGGGGATGAACATATTGAGCATATTAGGTTACTGGATAAGTTAGAGATTGAAACAGCCGAGTAGCGATTCGAGTAATTATTAATGCCTGTCATCGAATGAAGTAGTTTATCACTTCACTGATGACAGGCATTTTATTTTGTATATTTACTCAATCCAAAGATGATTTAAACTAACATATTTTTTACAGGTTTTGTAATACGTTTTTGAAACAGCCAGCTCCCTAAAATGAACATAGTAATGATGATAAACACAATTGGTAACTGAAAGACAGTCCAATTTGATGGAGCATAATGTTTAATCTGAAATGCATTTTCAATTGTTTGTAGATAAGATTCTTGAAATTCATATTGCACAATCCATTGATCATTTGCCATCGCCACAGTTCCAATATCATAATCACTAGGAATGATCGGCTCTGTGATCTTTCCACCGTCTCCAATAACAAGTGCTGCTTGTGAATAATCAATTGGAAATGTATTAGTTGGACCTTTTTGTAAATATGTTAAATCATCTTCCATATTTTTAGTGGAAAACACAGCTAAATGCTCTAATTGTCCATTGTATTCTTGATAAATGGATTGTAGTGCTGCTTCATCAATAGTTGTCTGTGTCGATAAAACATCAAACGACTTTTCCATAATATCCTGCTTTTGTTGTTCAATTGCTTGTGCCTCTTCACGCTCATCGTTAAGATCGGATAACATGTTAAAAGAGTATATAAAAAGTACAACTGTTACGATGAGAGCAACCCAGAAGGAAATACTTAAAAAATTTGTAAAAATCTTTTGTGCTTTGAAAAAATGAGAGATCTTGTAAAAAGGTTTCTTTTGTTCTAAACGAGCTGGAATCTCTGTTTGCTCTTTCGTATTAAATTCAACACGCATTTGTTGCAGATGCTGAGCACATTGTTCGCATGTGTTGATGTGTTGCTCTACAAATCTTGAACTTTCTTCACTACATAGTTGATCTATATAAGACGGTAATAAATCTCGCACAATATAACATTCATTCTTCATTCAAACTCCCTCGCTCTCTTAATTTTAATTTGGCTCGGTAAAAGGTAACCCTTGCCCAATTCTCGTTTTTTAGGTGTATTTCTCCAATTTCTTTAAAGGTTAATCCGCCAAGAATACGAAGTAACACAATTTCTTTATACGGCTCCTCTAACAAATGAATCATCTGATAAAGTGCAATTTTATTTTCATTTTCAATAACGTTGTTTTCTACTGAAGGGTATTCGTTCAGTAAATGTGGTAATTGCGGTTGTTTGACCTGGTTATCAACGTATTTATAATATGTATATTTTGCAATTTGACAAAGCCAAACCGACATTTTACATTCGCCATTATAAGTATCAATTGAACGAACAGCTTGATAAAAAGTCTCTTGCGTCAGCTCTTCTGCAATGTCTACATTACGACAAAGTACCATTAAATATTTTAATACTTGATCCGCATATTCTTCATAAATCTCCGTAAGCTCACCCAATGTTCAACCTCCTTTCAACTTATATATCTAAAAAATCATCGTTTCGTTACAGACATTTTTAAATTTTTATAATTTGCTATATTTTATCATTTTTATATATGAAAAATTAGAAGTGGAAATGCATTCTGTTTGAGGCTAACATAGTCACATTCTTCATTTGATTCCATTCCGGGAGGGGTGTTTTCACTCGGATATTAATAAACAACAAAACCTCTTAAGGTGGAGTTCTGGAAAACTTGTTTTCCGGGGCTTTTTGAGTTGTTGAGAAAGTGAGAAACTACCGAGAAATTGTTGATATTTCAGAAAATGAAGTTGCTATATACCTATTCAATACCTAAAATAGAGAGAAGAAGATAATATTGGAAAATTATAGAATGGAGGTGGCAAAATGAAACTGAACATGGAGCAAAGACGGATTGTGGAGCTTGAACCAAATGGTCATATGATGGTGAAGGGTGTGGCAGGGTCAGGGAAGACGACCGTGGCAATCCGACGCATTTCTTTTTTGCAAAATCATTATAGTCACGAAGAAGATGACACGATTCTACTCGTTACTTACAACAAAACATTACTTCAATACATAAAGTATCAATTTCATAAACTTGCCGATGAAGAACAGGAACAATATGAGCAGTTATTTTCAAAAGAAAGTGAAGTTGAAATCGTCACAATTGATAGCCTCATGTATAAATATTTTAAACAATATACGAAGCGTATGAAATTAGCCTTGGAACCATCCAATTATGGTTTGGAGCATAAGGTGATCATCAGGGCAATTCATCAAGTGCAACAGAAATATCCGAAAAGCAAAATCCTATCACCAAAAAACAGTATGTTTTTATTGGATGAAGTGACTTGGATTAATGCTTGTCAAATTGAAGATTTAGAAACGTACCAACAAATTGACCGAATCGGCCGTGCAGCAGGGGGGAGTGGTACACCTCAAAAACTATTGAAAAACTCTGACCTTCGAGCAGCAATCTATGAATTAATGGAAACTTTCAATGACATGCTTGCAAAAGAGGGATATGTGACCTACAAGCAAATGAACGCAATGGCTTTGCTAGAAGCCCAACAAATGAAACATAGGAAGTACACGCATGTCATCATTGATGAAAGCCAAGACCTGACCAAAGTACAGCTTGAGTTTATAAAGTGTATTTACCAGGAGAAATCGTATTCTTCGATTCTCTTTGTTGCAGACAACACCCAGAGTATTTATTCGCAATCATGGCTTGGAAAAGGCAGACCGTACACCACAATTGGCTATGACATGAGCGGAAAATCAAGAATACTGAGCAAAAATTATCGAACGACGACTGAAATCTCTAAAGCAGCTTTTCAGCTCATTGAAAATGATCCGACCATCAATACGAATGTAGACTTTGTAAGGCCTTCCTTAATCGATCGTCACGGACATCCACCGATTTATCGATTCTTTAAGACTAGCCAAGACCAAATCAACTTCCTATTAAAAGAAATACAGACGCTGAAGAATGACTATGAGTATTCCGAAATCTGTATCGTGGCAAAAGAAAAACGTCTCATTGAAAGCGCGAGCTTAGGCCTAGAGAATGGAGGGATACCATGTGAAATTCTTCAGTCTGCCGAAGCAAACTTTGATTCAGATAAAGTGAAATTAATCACCATGCACTCGATTAAAGGATTAGAATTTAAAGTTATTTTCTTAATTGATTTAAATGCCGGAGTTCTGCCAAATACGCGATTGGTTGATTTAGATGACGAGGAAACGATGGACTCGGAAGAACGAAAATTATTGTACGTAGGGATGACACGTGCAAATGAGTTGTTGTATATGTCATCTGTTGCTAAACCATCCAAGTTTATTAAAGAAATGAACTTGGAATACTTGAGGATTCAGAGAGACTGCCACTTACGTCCATTCCGATCCATAGGCATTCAGGATTATCAATTGAAAAACCAAATCCAAGATCCCAATTCAAAAGAAGAAGTGGTTCGGCAATGGTTGATCCGTGAACTTAAACAAACATATGGATACCCACTAGAACTTTTGGAATTGGAGTTTCCGGTCCAACAATTTTCCCAAAAAGGCTATGTAGATATTGCAGTACAAATTTATAAAAACGGGGAAGTCTTCCCTTACATTTTTGCCGAAGTAAAGCAATTCGGAAGTGGCATTAAAGATGCCACCGAACAATTAAAGACGTACATGGAAGCAAATCCTCGTGTACTGTATGGCATTGTCACGGATGGACTTGATGTCATTTGTATGAATCGATCAGGAGAAATTCTCAATGACCTACCAAAATGTCAACCGCAATTCTTGCCTGAAACAAAAAACAGAAGAACGTACACAAACTTTAAAAACAATAAAAAATATAGTGTCGCAACAGAATTAGACAATGAAGAAGTAGTGGAAATTACTGACGAAGAATCAGGATTATTTGTCGATTACGAAACCAAATGCCAAATACCACTTATCGGCAACGTAGCAGCAGGTGTACCAATCACCGTTAATATCGAATACGATTCTTCATTAACACTACCTGAGGATTGGCTAATTTCAGAATCAAACTCATTCGCACTGATTGTAACGGGCGATAGCATGAAGGATGCCGGAATTGATAAAGGCGATGTCGTCATCGTCAACCGTCAGCAATCTGCATCCAATGGGGATATCGTTATTGCCATCATTGATGAAGAAGCAACCATGAAAAAATTCATGCCGATGGGAGATTCTATCCTGCTTCTTTCTGAGAACCCAAAATACGAGCCTATTCAGATGAAGAAAGAAGATGTGCTGATTAATGGGAAGCTTATTGGGGTTATGAAGGGGAAGTAAGTTCAAGAGAAACATGTAGCAACAAGCTTTAAGCAATTTCAGCAACCCAGAGAAAGATTTAGCTACGAACCGTCACCAGAAAAGTTTGAAATAGTACGCGTTTATTGAGAGTGCCAAGAAATTGATTATGTCATCGTTACGGAGCTTGAGCTGTCTAGAACAATGGCTACAAACATTGCATTTGTTCATGAATCAAGGTGGAAAAGTAAGACATAGTAATAAAAATTTAATGCAAATGCTCGGAAAATTTTCAATGAAAAAATATCTATTTAATTTTAAGTAATAGGAGTTGGAAGCGAGTTGGAAATAGTGGATTTAAAAGTAATGAAGAGTAGCACATCAGGTTATACAACTGATGCTAGCCCTAGTTGGAATGGTTATAATCACCAAGGTAAGGTTGGAATATATGTTGTACTCAAGATGATAAATGAGTTGCAACTAGATAAAGAAAGTTCTAAGAAATATGAACTAGAACTCGAATGGTTAGAGGATTTTTCTATTAAAGTAGATGGAAAGTACAAATTTATTCATCAAGTAAAGACCTACAATGAATCAGGGCCTGCAAATTATAAAGATGCTATATGGTCATTGTTAGCCAAAACTTTAGACATTGAAGAAGTGAATTACGCTTATCTTCATGTGACTAAAGCTTTGAGTAGATTAGAAAATCTTAAAGAGAATCTATTAACGTATACAGCGCCAATAGAAAATAAAAAAGATCCTGATGGTTCTGATGATTCCGAAGTTACTCTAGGTAAAAAAAGGAAATATTTCACACCTAAGGAATGTCATGATTATGTGAAAAAATCTGGCAAATATGATGAGGTTTTTAATAAATTTAAATTATATAATTATGGAGAAAATTCCCAACATTGTACAATGGATGAAATTGAAGCAATGATAAAAAATGAATTGGAAACGATTTTGGGAGATACTGCAACACTAATACATTTGGATAGAGCATATTACCAATTGTTGGGATTGGTTGATAGGAATATTAGAGAAAGACACAATTCAATTCAAAGAGGTGAAAATGAGGAAAAGGTAACTATTAATTTTGAAAATATTTATATAATAGCAACTACAAATTATGAAATATTTAGTAAAGAGTACGCATCTTATTATTTGAAGAACCATTTTAATTATATTACTAGAGATTATTTAGATGAGTTGTGTATGGAAGAGCAAGAAGGATTAATAACTAATGATGATATAAAAAAAATAAAAGCATTTATGGATAGCTTGAATTTATTAGATGAAAACCAGTTTATAGAATTTTGTTTAAAAATCACTCCTGATAATGAAATTAATCGAGATCATCCTGACCATATAATTAAAATGCTCTCCGCGTGTCTTTATAAAACAAGTATGTCGGATGGATTCTTTGAAATTATAAAAAAAATCAAGATAGAGTTAGATTTTGGGAAAGTTGTATATATAAAAAAACAAGATGAACAAAAAACTAATCTTACATACTTACCTTCTGCAATTATTGATGATAATCATCCAATTAGAAATAAAAAATTAGCAAAAAGAATTGTAAGTAACGCAAATCCTGAATTATTAAATGAAATAGATATCATAATTACTAAATCAATAAATTTAGACAAATTAGATGATGATAAAATTCACAAAAATATTCCTGATCCAAATATATTAAAAGATTCCGTAATAGAACAAGAAGAAAATTATTACCAAAGAATATCAAAAATAAAGAGTATTAGATTAATTGATATGAATAATGCGGAAGGAGAATTAAACTAATGAAAAATATATTAAGAAGCATTTTTTTAGATAATAATTTTATAGTCCAAAACTTTGCGGACTTAATTGAAGAAGAAGCTTTTTTCGCATCGAATTATCAAAATGATTCAGTAAACTTTTATTTAGTTGTGTTTTTGACAGAAATCAGCGAGGATTTTTTAATCAATAAAGTGCCAGATTATTATAATAAAATTAAAAGTTTGGATGAAGGGTATGATGAACGAATAGATAAAAACCTTTCAATGTTAGTGTGTTTAAAACAGAGTGACCGATCTAAAGATAAAATAATGGATTTGATATTTGAAATAGAAGAAGATCCCTACTATTTCAAAAAATATGTTATTTCTTATTCACAAAAAGAATTAGAAAATTTAAGTAGTTTATTTAATGAAGAAGAAAAATCTTCCAATATGATACTTAATGACATTGTGAATAATTCAAGTTTATTTTCTAAATTTAAAAATTCAAATGAAGGTTCAGAAGCAGAACTATATGACATTTCTTCTAAGTTGTTGATAAAAGTACCTTTTATTAGATTTCAAAGAAATGATAAACAGTTGGACGATTTAGCATTGAACTTAAAAACAAAACTGGAATCTGAAAAACTTCATCATTTATCTAAATATGTATTAACACTGGACGAAGAAAGTGATGAATGTGTAAATCGAATTTTAGAAATGGTAGGTGGTGAAGATGGGAAACTATAAAATTAAAAGAATTTATATTGAAAATTTTAAACATATACAAAAATTAGAAATGGATTTTTTGAATAAAGATTTTATTGTATTAGATGGACCAAATGGTTTTGGTAAAACTACAATATTTGATGCCATTGAATTAGTGTTGAGCGGAGTAATATCTAGAGTATCCAATACAGCTGATGGGAGATTTGGCTATAATGATTTACTATTTTCGAATAATAAAAAAAGAGACACTATAATTAAGATAGAGTTTTGTAATGAAGAAGAAACTTTTACCGTAGCAAAACGATTTAATTCTCAAATTCCTTTAAATGCATTAGACAGGAAACCGGATAATTGGGGACTATTTGAAACTCACTTATTACAAGAATTTTATTCACCTTGTTCAGGAGAAACAATAATAGATTTAGTAGAGATAAATAAGAAGTTAGGTTTTAAAAATTTAAATCGGTATTTTAGTTTATTTTATTATGTTCAGCAAGAAGAGAATACATATTTTTTAAAGCAGCCTGCAAAAGAAAGAATGGATGTAATATCGCAGTTATTTGACACAAAAACTGAGGAGCAAGAACTTTATAAATTTAAAAAAATAAAAATAAAATTAGAAAAAGAATTTAGAACCCTTAATAATCCGAAGGGTCAGCTAAATGAAAAGCAAAGACTTCTAAAATCTCTAACAATAGGTATTAGTCAAGTTCAAAAAGAACAATTAAAAAATGTAGAATACTTTTCATTATTTCCAGAGGATAAAATTAAAAAGGATTGGGATAAAGAAGATATTATTGTTCAAAAAGAAACAAGAGATAGATATTTACAAGAGCTTAGAGAAATTTATAGGTTTTCTAGGGATTTTAATGAATTTATTAAAGTGGAATCTAATTTAGAGATACAAAAATATGTAGAAAATCATCAATTATTATCTAGTACTATTATCGGTTATGAATTTTTAAATGAATATAGTTCATTTAGAGAATTAGTGGTAAAGGAAGATCGCATCAGAAAACTTAAGGAAAAGCTAAGCATAGAAAATTTAAAAGAAAATTTAAAAGTTTTTCCTTTTGCTGAAATAGAAAGTTTGGTTGATATAGAGTCTGATATTAATACGATTAGTCAAAAAGTTGATGTTTTAAAAAGTTATAAGCAAAGAATGGGAGAACTTTCTGAAGTAATACAAGAGATGAATGTTACAAGGGATATTTTAATTGAGCACTTTGATAAAATTAAAAATTCCGAAAATAATAGTGATTGCCCATTATGTGGTGCGGATTGGAAATCGTATGAAGGTTTAATTAGTGCTATTCAAACAAAAAGTAAAAAGTTTAAAGGTTCATACGATACATCAACAAGAAATTTTGATATAGAAATTAATCAATTACATAGGGATTATTTGGTTCCCATAATTAATTGGATTGATAGTTATCTAACAAATAATGAGAATATTATTGATAGAAAATTTTTATATCAATTAAAAGAAAGTGATAAAATTAAAGAAGATATCTTGGCTTTTAATAAATGGTGTCAAAATAATAATGTAATCATTGATGATTTTTTGAATAAAGACAAAAAAGAAGTATTAGATATAGAAATAAAAAAAGAAGGTCTTATCACACTTTTATTACAAAAAAAATATCAAAGTAGTGCTGAATATTCTAAACATGATGAAAAAAAATCATTGTATTCTCGAATATTTGATAATGATTCAAAAAGAGTTAGGAGTATTGAATTACAAAAAATTGAAGAAAAGGTACGTTATATTGATTATCAATATTATCATAAAAGTTCAGAAAGCATCATTAATTTAAAAAGAGAAATTCAAGAAATTAATATAAAATTAGATAAATTAGAAAGGGCTCTGCAAAAGATTAGAGCTATTGTCCAAATATATGAAGAAAAGATTATCTCTCATTGGACAAAAATCATTCGTGATATAGAGATTCCTTTCTATATTTATAGTGGGAAGATTATACAAGATTATCAAAGAGGATGTGGTATGTTCATTCATGAAAGTGATAGTTTTGGCCAAAAGAGTATCAGATTTGTTGCAAGTATTGAGTCAAATCACGATGCAATAAATTATCTATCATCAGGGCAACTATCAGGTCTTGTTATTGCGTTTACATTAGCTTTGAATAAGGTGTATGGAAATGATTCTATAAATATGCTTTTGATAGATGACCCAGTACAAACTATGGATGAAATAAATATGGCATCATTTGTTGAGCTTTTACGAAATGAGTTTAGAGAGAAACAGATATTTTTATCTACACATGAAGAAGATATCTCAAGGTATATGAGGTACAAGTTTTCTAAATACAACTTAAATACGCAGCGTTTAAATATGAAAAACGAACTATATTCTAATCTTAATGTTGGAGAATAAGATCAAGGTATCGATTACTATAATTCAGGTGTTCAGTTCGAGGAAATCGTGGAACTCTCGGACAATTATACGGGATCATGCCATTACCGTATAGATGGTCATCCATTTTGGTTTCATATTCAATATTGGAGGCAGCTAGACAGCCAGATGTGTTGATCAATTTGCCTGTCATCGAATGAAGTAGTTTCACACTTCACTCGATGACAGGCATTTTCTTGTGTATATTAGTAATTGATTTTGATTATGTACCACAAAAAGTCCGATAAAAACCTGTCGATTCCCCAGGAACCATACAATAATTACCCTTTTCGCTAGTATGTTCAAAAGGACTAAAAAGAACCTCTAACAGCTTCTTCATCACACTATAATCTCCACGTTCAACTGCAGCTTCAAGTGCTTCTTCCACTCGATGATTACGAGGAATTATTGCAGGATTGCTGTTTCGCATTAACCGCTGAGAGTCGTCTTTTGATTCCTGCTGTCTTTTTAGTCTTGCTTGCCACAGCTCATTCCACAGCTTAAATTCTTCACTGTTAAATAGAGCCGTCTCTTCCAACTTATCTAAAGTGAGTGCACGGAACGTATTTGTATAATCCGCACTATAATTCTGCATCATATTTAGGAGATCCTCAATTAGTTTTTCATCCGCTTCTTCTTCGTTGAAAATACCAAGTTTTGCTCTCATTCCAGCATACCAGTTCTCGTGATAGAACTTATTATATTCCCCGATTGCTACTGTGGCCATTTTAATCGCCTCATTCTGATCATCATCCAGAAGCGGCAATAGTGTTTCTGCAAATCGTGCGAGATTCCACCCACCAATATAGGGTTGATTCCCATAAGCATAGCGGCCTTGACGGTCAATTGAACTGAATACTGTTGCTGGATCATAGGTATCCATGAAAGCGCAAGGACCATAGTCGATGGTTTCACCGCTGATGGTCATGTTGTCGGTGTTCATGACCCCGTGGATAAAGCCAACTAGTTGCCATTTGGCAATCAAATCAGCCTGACGGTTAATGACTTCCTGGAGTAGTGATAAATATCGATTTTCATCATCTGCAATATGTGGATAATGGCGCTCAATTGTATAGTCAGCCAGTGTCCGGACGTCTTCAAGGGACCCAAAGTTTGCAGCGTATTGAAAAGTACCAACACGTATATGACTGGCAGCGACACGAGTAAGAATAGCACCAGGCAGTTCGGTTTCACGGATGATGGACTCACCGGTAGTCACTACTGCAAGACTACGGGTAGTAGGAATACCAAGGGCATGCATAGCCTCGCTGATAATGTATTCACGCAGCATCGGACCAAGTGCCGCTCGGCCGTCGCCATTGCGTGAATAAGGAGTTGGACCAGAACCTTTGAGCTGGATATCAAACCGTTCACCTGAAGGCGTGCTTTGTTCGCCAACCAACAATGCCCGACCATCGCCTAACATATTGAAATTCCCGAATTGATGCCCAGCATACGCTTGAGCTAGCGGGATTGAACCTTGGGGAATGCTATTGCCAGCAAGCACCGCTACTCCGTCTTTACTTTTTAACTCCTCGATATTCAAACCCAGATTTGTTGCCAAAGTATCATTAAAGATTACGAATTCCGGTGAAGGAACAGCATTTGGAGTGATTTTCGTGAAAAATGATTTAGGGAGTCGAGCATAACTGTTGTCTAAGTTCCATCCTGTTTCTAACATTGGTTTTTCCTCTGTCATCGAATCACCTTTTCTTCTACTGTCTTTTTGTATTTTTTCATTCACATACTATATTTTTTGATTTACTTCCTATATAAAAACATCTCATTTAATGTTACCTTCTTCCAATTAATTATACCCTTCTTACATTTAGATAGCGTTCTCTAAACTCTCCAAGTATGTACTAATCTCAGAAACGTAAGGACAAAAAACATAATCGTGAGCAGTGGAATATGGCATTGTGTGGCTGGATGCTTGTAACGAAAACCTCAGTCCGAGATAATAGGGAAAACACCTAGACAGATTTCTCCATTCAACCTGGAGCTTCAGGAAGGATCACCCTATGAATTTTTCAATAAATGACTCAAAAATAAAAAATCTGTGCGGAATGGTCGCTTATAAAAAAGGCAGAGCCTTAAACCAAGCAGGGAAAATCTTTATCAAGCCCGGTTCAGAGGATGATTTATCCTTTAAGGCAATTGTCGAAGGCCGAGACATGTTTGAGGTAAACGTGACACAAACGCAAGATGGGAAAGTTCTAGCTTCCTGCAGTTGTCCGCCTGTAGGATTCGTAACGACATACTGCCATCATATTGCGGGTGTTCTTTTGGCGATTGATGAAAACCAACAGCGGGAAAATCCCATGACGGCTAAAATGCTTGGTTTATTTACTCCACAAACGCCAAGACCAAGAGGCAAGCGGCTTCATTTTGATAAGCGGCAGGTTCTCCAAGTAGAGTTTCACTGTAGCCCTGTGTTTCTTGGGAAAGCAGGCTATGTATTGGGGATACAAATAAAAGCTGGTACTGAAAGTATGGCTAGTATCGTAAACGTGAGAGAATTCTTGAAGAAAGTGGAGCAAGGAGATTCATATGAATGTGCTCCAGCTTTTTTGTATAGTCCGGAAATCTATAGTTTTGACAAAGAAACAGAGGACGTCATTCTCTTCTTAATGAAAAGCCAGCGTATTGCAGAAGGTTTGGATTCTGCAGAAGATACATTGGTCATCTCTGCCTCCGATTGGGAGCAGCTACTGCCTTTATTGCTGAAAGCTCCTTTAGTGAAGGTGGCGCATGCTGGTAGGAAGGTGGAAGGTGTTCATTTAAAGAAAGAATTGCCTTTGTCTTTTCGATTTGACGAAGCTCGTTCAGGTGGTTATCAACTGAATGTTAATGGATTAGATGAGATTCTCGTGTTAAAAGCATACGAAACAGCATTATCTGGTGGGGCATTCATCCAAATGTCCACAGAAGATAATAACCGTCTATCCGAACTAAAAGAACTAATGGAAGGGTCACAAAAGCGGCTCCACATTTCTTCTGCTCAAATGAATCACTTTATGGAAACGGTCATTCCTGGTTTAGAACGAATAGGGAAAGTACAGATTGCAGATTCGATTACAGAACGCTGGGTGGAAACGCCACTTAGCGCAAGATTGTATTTGGACCGAATCAAACATCGCCTGGTAGCTGGGCTGGAGTTCCATTATGGACATTTAGTCATTAATCCTTGTGAAGAAACGGAAGATGAGTTCCGTCACTATCCTGGAGTCCGTCGGCAGCGTAATAAAGAATTAGAAATCATGAAATTAATCCAAGACAGTTCTTTTAATCAAACTGATGGTGGTTTTTACATGCACGACGAAGAATCGGAATATCATTTTCTGTTTCATGTCGTTCCCGAAATAGAAAAACTCGTTCAGATTTATGCCACGACTGCGGTGAAATTACGGGTGCAAAAAGCGTATGCCGGTCCAAAAATCAAAGTGGAAATTGGGGAAAGAACGGATTGGTTGGCTTTCCGTTTTGACCTTCAAGGAATTCCAGAATCAGAAATCAAGAAAATCTTGAAGTCTCTTGAAGAAAAGCGAAAATACTACCGAATTCCTAACGGTACGTTAATGTCTCTCGAGACAAAGGAATTCTTGGCATTGAATGATTTCCTGCGGGACTTAGGAATAACGGCAGATAATTTCGATGAGGAAGTTATTCGTGTCCCTTTGATTCAAGGAATGCATCTGGTTGAGTCTCTTGAAGAAGGGCAGCTTGTGGATCAAGGGAAAACATTTGCAAAGTTAATGAAGAATTTACATCGTCCCAATGACTTGATTAGTGAAGTGCCGGAGAGTTTAGAGAACGTGCTCCGTGACTACCAGAAAGTCGGATTTAGCTGGTTCAAGTTGCTGGCCAAATATAAATTTGGAGGCATTCTGGCTGACGATATGGGGCTTGGCAAAACACTGCAAAGCATTGCGTTCATCTTATCTGTGCTTCCGGATATTCGTGCGCGGAAGTTGCCGGTCTTGATTGTCGCGCCTTCATCTTTGGTCTATAACTGGTTGAATGAATTGAAAAAATTTGCTCCTGATATACAAGCAGGAATTATAGATGGCAATAAAGCCAAAAGAGCGTCTTTATCAAAAAAAAGTACGGGACTTGATGTCATCATTACCTCTTACCCGGTGTTGCGTATGGATCGAGCGCTGTACCGTGATAAAAACTTTCATACTTTGTTTTTAGACGAAGCACAGGCATTTAAAAATCCGGTCACACAAACGGCGAAAGCAGTCAAAGTGATTCAGGCAGAATATCGTTTTGCTCTTACTGGGACGCCAATTGAAAATTCGTTGGATGAATTATGGTCGATTTTCTCTGTCGTCTTTCCGGAACTGCTGCCGAATCGAAGACTCTATAGTGAAATGAGACGGGCAGATATAGCAAAACGAGTACGCCCGTTCATTTTACGTAGATTGAAAAAAGAGGTCTTGAAAGAACTGCCTGATAAAGTCGAAATCATTCAGTTGTCCGAGTTGCATAAAGAGCAGAAGAAGTTGTATGCCGCTTATTTGGCGGAATTGAAACAAGATGCGTTAAAGCATTTGAACAAAGACAGCTTTAGAAAAAATCGCATTAAAATTTTAGCTGGATTGACCAGGCTTCGGCAACTATGTTGCCATCCTGCTTTATTTGTTGAAGGATATGATGGTGGGTCAGCGAAATTTGATCAATTGATGGAAATTTTGGAAGAATGCCGAGTCTCAGGAAGAAGAGTATTGGTCTTTTCCCAGTTTACGCAAATGCTCGGTATCATCGCGCAGCGACTGAGTAAAAGTGGACACCATTATTTTTATTTAGACGGCAAAACACCTCCTAGGGAACGTGTAGATTTATGCAACCGCTTCAATGAAGGCGAAGGAGATTTATTTCTTATTTCATTAAAAGCAGGCGGTACTGGATTGAATCTGACAGGTGCCGATACGGTGATTCTGTATGATCTTTGGTGGAATCCTGCGGTCGAGCAGCAAGCTGCCGACCGGGCATACCGCATGGGGCAGAAAAACGAAGTTCAGGTCATCCGCTTAGTCGCGAAAGGAACCATTGAAGAGAAAATCACCGAACTTCAAATGAAAAAGCAAAACCTGATTGACGAAGTCATTCAGGCAGGTGAAGAGCCAGTAAAGGCTATGACGGAAGAAGATATCCGCGAAATATTAATGGGTTGAGAAAAATAAGAAACTTTATGGCTCTTTGTCAGCAATATGAGGACTGGTCAAAATAAAAAAGCGGCCGAAATTGAATTCGGTCGCTTCAACGATTGACATTAATATTAAATCTTGATATTTGAGCCTCCTGCAAACTTGACAGGGGGTTTTTATTTATTTAGTGTTTTTTTTTACAAAGTAACTAACAACTTCCGTTACTAAAGCTAAAACAGCTCCAACTCCAACGATAAATAGGTAACCTATAATGCTGGTTAAATCTCCCCATCCAGGTGCAGTATTCCCTAACACTACATAAAACATATAAAGCATACCTACTATCGTAGACACTGTATAGATGATAAAGAAAATCCGCTTACCCAAAAACCCACCAATACTCGGTATTAAAGCAGAGACTTTGGAAATGATCAGCAAACTAATTATCGAAGGATTCGAAAGTTCACTTCCAAACAGTACTCTGGTTGCAAGCAAACTGATAAATATAATTACTGTATAAAGAATAAAAATTCCAATCCATTGAAACGATTTTTTGGGTGGTATCATGATTATCCTCCCTTTCAGTTCAAAATTAGACTTGTGCCTTTTATTAAATTTAATTTACTATATTCCCTATCATTTTAAATGTTCCTTTATTCTTTTGCCGTTTCTTCCTAATTAGAAAGCGTCGATTTTTATTAATCACACTTGAGAGGCATCATTTATACGGATTCTGCATCATATATCATTTAGTGAGTACACGCAGAATGCGAATCAATGAGAGGGGTCTATGAGATGGAAAGTCCGGAACAGAATCAAGGTATGTGCGTAAATGTGCCACAACCGATCCGAAATGACGGTGCGGGAGGGTATGATACAGGTCCCCGGGATATTATGCGGGATCTTGAAAACCCTGACTTGTTAGTGCCACCTATAACGGACGCTGGTTTGCTTCCTAACATGAAATTTTCGTTCTCAGATACTTCAATGACATTAAATCACGGGGGTTGGTCAAGGGAAATAACCGTCAGGGAATTGCCCATTGCGACCACGCTGGCAGGGGTAGATATGAGCTTAACAGCCGGTGGTGTTCGGGAATTGCATTGGCATCAACAAGCGGAATGGTCTTATATGATATTAGGTAGGGCACGAATTACAGCAATCGACTCAGAGGGGCGAAATTTCATTGCCGACGTAGGTCCCGGCGACCTTTGGTACTTCCCCCCTGGTCTTCCGCATTCAATTCAAGGGTTAGAACACTGTGAATTTCTACTTGTCTTCGATGACGGCAACTTTTCAGACCTTAACACGTTATCCATCTCCGATTGGTTTGCACACACGCCGAACGATGTGTTGTCTGCCAATTTTGGTGTGCCAATCAGTACATTTGACCACATTCCTTCGGGGCAGGTCTATATATATCAAGACAAGGTCCCCGGTCCGTTGGAAAGCGAGAAGGTCCAGTCTCCTTATGGAACCATTCCTCAAAGCTTCAAGCATCAGTTGCTAGCACAAACACCAATTATTACCCCTGGTGGTAGCGTTCGAATCGTCGACTCATCAAATTTCCCTATATCTAAAAAAATTGCAGCTGCGCTTGTTGAGATTAAACCAGGTGCGATGAGAGAACTACATTGGCACCCGAACAACGATGAGTGGCAGTATTACCTAACCGGACAGGGACGCATGACGGTGTTTGCTGGAAATGGGACAGCTCGTACTTTTGATTATCGAGCTGGTGATGTAGGTTATGTCCCTTTTGCCACAGGGCACTATATTCAAAATACCGGTACGGAAACATTGTGGTTTTTGGAGATATTTAAGAGCGATCGATTTGTTGATGTGTCGTTAAACCAATGGATGGCCCTTACCCCTCAACAACTGGTTAGTAGCAATTTGCATGTTGGACCAGAATTATTGAATGCGTTGCGCAAAGTGGATTCGCCGGTCGTCAAATATCCGGGGTTTTCCTACTATCCTAAATAACCTTTTTTACGTACACAAGAATCCAGCAACTAAGTTAGTGGCTGGATTCTTTTTGAAATTGACAATGGAAAATTTATCAAATATAATTTAATTGAACAGTGGTTAATTAGGAGGAAATTATGTCACCAAGAAAATCTGTGCTTCAGGAATTAACAAGAGAAATGATTATGGAAGCTGCGAGAAACCTTTTTGTGAAGAAGGGGTATCAGCATGTATCCATGAGACAAATAGCAAAAGAATTAGGGTATAGTCATGGGGCACTTTATTATCATTTTGAAAATAAAGCCGAGTTGTTTTACGCATTAGTGCAAGAACATTTCTTCATGTTGGATCAAATACAAATGGATGTAATGAAAAAAGAGATCGGCAACGAAGATAAACTAAAGGAAATTCTTTTGGGGTTTATTGAGTTTGGTCTTACACATCAAAGTCATTATGAAATCATGTTTTTAATTAAAGATGAGCAAGTCCGAAATTTTATCAATCAAGGACCTTCCAAGAGCTACGAATTGTTTGCACAAAACGTATCCTCATTATGTGGCGATAAAGTATCACTCCAGGAGATATACAGTATCTTCTTGTCTTTACATGGTTTTGTCACGCATTATTGCAGGCATGTTCATACATTTGAGGATGTTAGGGAAATGGCAATTGTTCACGTAAAATTTTTGATGAAAGCCATTGCCTAATTTTTTTTTGATATTAATTTACCGGTGGTTAATTAACGAGGGGGATCGGGATGATGAAAGTGTTAGTATTGGGCGCTTCCGGTGGAATGGGTTATTCAATTGTAAAAGAATTGCTAAGTAGAGGGATTATGGTGACCGCATTTGCACGCAATCGGGAAAAGTTAGAAAAGCTTTTTGGGAACGATGAAAATGTCACGATCTTTGTTGGAGATGTATTTCGTTTAGATGATTTGGATAAGGCGGCTCAGGGCGTGGACATTATTTATCAATCCGCCAATATTCCATATATCGAATGGAAAGAACGGCTTCCTCTGTTGATGTCCAATATCCTTCAAACTGCAGAAAAACATGCTGCAAAGCTGGCCGTAGTGGATAATGTTTATGCTTATGGACGTAGTGGTGGTGCGCTAGTAAGTGAAACGACGATCAAAAATCCACATACGAAAAAAGGAAACATACGATTGCAAGTTGAAACACTAGTCAAGGAATCTAGTGTTTCGGCATTCATTGCCCATTTTCCTGACTTCTACGGTCCCAATGCGGAAAATACGATATTACATTACACATTGGTCAATGTGGTGAAAGATAAAAAATCGAGCTATGTCGGAGATCAACGGATTGCCAGGGAATTTATTTACACGCCAGACGGTGCAAAGGCCATCGTCAGTCTATCCCTACTTAATGAGACATATGGTCAAAATTGGAACATTCCGGGGCATAGTGTCATTTCTGGTGAAGAAATGGTCAAGACGATCAGAGAAATCACGGGCTATCAAAAGAGTGTGTCCACGATATCAAAGAATATGATTCGCTTTTTGGGGATGTTTAATCGCCAGATGCGTGAAGTGGTTGAAATGTTCTATTTAAATGAAGAACCAGTTGTACTAAATGGTGAAAAAGTTGAAAAGCTGATTGGAAAAGTCTCGAATACTTCATATGAAGAAGGCTTGAAACAGACCATAGTATATATGAGACATAATCAATAGAAACTGATTCCAAGTCCGTTATTAGCAAGCACTTCATTTCTTTTATTAAACCATTTTCATGATACGATAGGGGGAGATAAAACGATGAAGTGGGGGAAGATTCAATGTTTCTAGAAAAGATTAAAAATGGGTTGAATCATAATCAACCTCTATTTATTGGAGAAGAGACAGCGATGCGATCGGCAGTTCTCATTCCACTAGTTGAAGTGGATGGAGAATGGCATGTTCTTTTTGAAGTGCGTTCACTGACGATGAGAAAGCAACCAGGGGATATCAGTTTTCCAGGTGGCCGAATCGATCCGACTGATGCATCACCAATGGATGCGGCAGTTCGTGAAACCCATGAAGAGTTGGGCATTGAACCTTCAGCAATCCACGTGCTGGGTCAGATGAGCGTGTTTATTCCTTCGTCTTCACTAGTGGTCTACCCATTCGTTGCGACGATTGATAATCATCATATACATGCCCTTAATAAAGATGAAGTGGAAGAAATCTTCACAATCCCAGTCAAATGGCTGTTGGAGCACAAGCCATACGTGCATATGGTTCCCGTTCAACCAATGCCACAAAACGATTTCCCATACGACAAAATAGCCAACGGTAATCAGTACCAATGGAGATCACGGATGATGGAGGAATGGTTTTATGATTACGAGCAATACACGATTTGGGGTTTGACTGCGCGGATTTTGAAACACTTTATTGAAACGATTAGGTAGAAGAATAGGAAGTAAACGAGCGATGATCAATTCATCGCTCGTTTCTTTCCTGCTGAGTAGGAGGTAGCTTAGTAAGCTCCCTTGGAATAAGTAACTTCATAGCTATGGCTATACACTTCAAAGATGATGCCGAAAGGATCTTCGACGTAACACATTCTATACGGTTTTTCGTTCGGGTAATATTCGCGGATTGGCATTCGCTGTTTGCCACCGGCTTCCACAATTTTGTTCACCATGCCTTCGATATCTGGATCCTGGATACTGAAGTGGAAGACGCCACTCTTCCAGTATTCAAAGTTATTTTCAGGTTTTTCACTATTGGCAAACTCAAATAATTCGATGCCGATACCGTCAGATGTGACCATGTGAGCAATCTTGAATGTTTTCCAGCCTTCTCCGAATACGTCGATGCACATTTGGCCGATTGCTGTTTCTCTTTCTTCCACAACCTCCGATGGTTCCATAACGATATACCAACCCATGACCTCGTGATAAAATGTAACGGCTGCTTCCAAATTGGGTACAGATAATCCAATGTGTGAAAATGCGCGTGGATAAGTCATTTTTAATTCTCTCCTATCAGTTAATATAATTGTTTTCTTTACGATGCTAGTATACGAAGTGCTTATTAATTTCACAATACGGCACTATTTTGTGCGTTAGGCACGAAAACCATACGAATGAATAAAGGGAGGACGACATGAGCAAAGTCAAAAAGGAGTACGATTGCGCGTTGGTACTGACAATCGATTTAATCGGGGGCAAATGGAAGCTCATTATTCTGTGGTATTTAATCAGTGGGGCGAAGCGTTTTGGCGAATTGAAAAAATCAATCCCGAGCATCACGCAAAAAATGCTCACTGAGCAGTTAAGGGAGCTTGAAGAACGAGCGATTATCTCGAGAAAAGTCTACGCCACGGTTCCCCCGAAAGTAGAATATTCAATGACTGACTTCGGCACCAGTCTGATTCCATTAATCAATGGTCTCTGTACGTGGACGGAAGAATATGCGAAAGAAAATGAGATAACACTACATGAATAGAAAGTGCCAAGTTGGATGATGCCCAACTTGGCTTTTTTGCTTCCTGTTGTATTATTAGGCACCTTCAAAGGTGGTACTGAATGTAGATATGGGTGGCACTTTAATGCCCAAAACGCACAGGTACCGAAAGGGGAAAAGGTGCCACCCAATTTGATGCGCAGAGCAGGGAATAAGACACTCCCATCTCCTACTAAGTTATTAACATGTTTTTAAAATATAAGATTTTGAAGGGTTAAATTAACAAAAAATTAAAAACAAAGAATCATGTGAATAATCATTCCTTGCAGGTAAGATTAACTTGTTTGAAAAAACAAATATTTTTTAAAAGGGAGAACTGATGAAAAAAATCGTTAGAATCATCGCATCTGTAGGTTTAATGTTAGCTTTACTAATCCCAACGGTATCACCGGTAAAGGTTGCTCAGGCTGCTGCGACCGGGGAAATTGTCATTAATGAAATCGCATGGATGGGAACAACCGTAGATTATAATGATGAATGGATCGAGCTTTACAATAATTCAAGTGCTTCCATATCTTTAAATGGATGGACATTGACTACTGCCGATGGAACTCCGAATATTGCTTTAACAGGAACCATTCCTGCAAACGGCTACTTTATTCTTGAAAGAACAGATGATGCAACGATTTCTGAAGTCTCTGCTAACCAGATTTATAGTGGGGGCATGGGTAATGCTGGTGAGAATTTTATATTAAAAGATGCTAGCGGAGCTGTTATTGATCAAGTTAACGCTTGGCATAGTGGTGACAATACAGCAAAAGCGACGATGGAAAGAATTGATCCATTGGCGGCAGGTACAGATGGTACCAATTGGCGTACATCAACAGACACATACGTAGAAGGAATAGGGACTCCTGGAAAAGTTAATTCCAAAGAAATTCAAAATGGAGCCTGCACTGATACAGCTGAACATTTAAACCAGGTTTCTAATGCTGCTGATGCCATTAATGTTTACTTTAATAAATGTGCACTTAATCAATATGATTCAACTAATAATGAAGCCAATTACAATGTGAATCTTGAAAACCGATTGATTGAGCGAATTAACGGAGCGCAAACGAGTATTGATTTTGCCACGTATGAAATCAATCTTCCGAAAGTAGTGGATGCACTACTATTGAAAGCGTCTCAAGGCGTTGATGTTCGAGTAATTGCAGATTCAAAAGATGCGACAGACCCAAGTTATATTGAACGTTTTGAAGAAATGAGACTTTATATAGAAGAAATGGTCAGAGGAAAAGACATGGTAATCGGAACAACAGATGATATAACCGTTCTTTCAGACTCAGCTATGTTAGCTGTTGAAGATTCAACAAAACGCGGCAGTCATGGATTACCTTCGTCACCAAACGACTTTCCTCAAAAGACCATTATGGTGGGAAATACTGAAATGACAGGGTATTTATTTGTAGAGGCGGAACAGGATACGGATGGTAGCTATTACTCACCCTCAACACAAATGCACAATAAATTTGCTATTATTGATGATAAATGGGTATTTACTGGAAGTTGGAATTTCACCGTTACAGGTCTTTACGGGTCTGATGAGAACATGGCCAAGGGTGTTCTTGATGGCAACCAGAATCATGTTGTAGAAGTTAATTCACCTGAAATGGCTCGTATTTATGAAACAGAGTTTAATGAAATGTGGGGGTCAAGCACATTGATTCCAAATCTTCAAATCTCTAACTTCAGCTCACGTAAAAGTGATAATACTGCCCATCAAGTTACAGTTGGCGGTAAAAAAATCGAAGTGTATTTCTCACCTGGTGATAATGCAGTTGCTAGAATGGTCGATCTGATTAAAACAGAAGCTGATTATAAAACCTATTTCACCATATTTGCTTGGAGTAGTCAGGAACTTGTAGATGAGTTGAAGAATAAGTGGGAAGGGTCTTATGAAGACCAACAAGGAACGCTTACCGGGTTCGATGTAAAAGGTGTGTTTGACAGTAGCTTCTGGACGCAATGGTGGTCAGCAAGTATTGAAATGACTGGCCAAACCGTGACGGGAAGTGTCAACAATCCAAATACACGTTGGGCAAATCCGGCACCGGTTTACAAAGATGCTGAATCTCGCAAACTGCACAGCAAAACGATGATTGTTGATGCCGATACGAATAGCGATCCAACGGTCATTGTGGGTTCTACAAATTGGAGTACCAACGGCGAAGACATCAATGATGAGAATTTACTTATCATTCATGATCAAGCAATTACGAATCAATTCTTGCAGGAGTTCAATGCACGTTATTCACTGGCGGGCGGTACGATTAACAATCCTTAAAACCAGTAACTTCGAAAATAAATAGGAAATACAAAAGTAGCCGAGGTTGTATCATCGGCTACTTTTTATGTATAAATTATTAGGTTTTTACTGTCGTGGAATGCAGGTATTTTAATGCAATTTATTGAAAGTAGAAAATAGAATTGATTTTTATTAGGAGAGTAAGAACATGATTGTACAAGATATTTTTCAATTGGATTTTGCCTATTTAGAAACTTTTTCAAAACGTACCGATACCACTTGGGGGACGTTATTTTGTAATGAACATCAACCATCTTATTATGATGCCAACCATGCCCAAGTCAGCGAGACATGTGATAATCCGCAAGCGATCATTGATGAAGTGATTGCCTTTTATGAGTCACGTCAACTAGTTCCTAGATTCTATCTGTATAATCTGGACTCGCTACAAAATCTAATTGCTTCATTAAAAGAAAATCATTTTGGCTATGAAGAATTAATTAGCCCTGTTCAGCTTTGGGACAAAAAGATAATAGAATTAGAGCACAATGATGATGTCACAATAGAAATTGTCACCGAAGAGAATTATGAGGATACCTTGTTTATTGATTGCAGCATTAAAGAATTTGGTGGCAAAGAAGTAAGGGAAAAAGCATTTGAAGAAGAATTTAATCATCCAAGCTTTGTTCACTATTTACTCCGCTACAAGGGGGTAGCTTGTGCCACTGCCTGTCTATTCATTAATGAGAAGCAAGCAAGATTGGAAAGCGTCGCGACATTAGAAGGATATAGAGGAAGAGGTTTGATAGGAGAACTTATTCGACATATTCAAAAAGAAGCGGTCAAACAAGAAATTGAAAATCTTTGGGTGTTTCCAATCGATGAAAAAATAGAAAAAGTATATCAAAAGTATGGATTTCAGTCAGTGGAGAAACGGATAACAGGACACGCATATTTACGTGGGAAAAGCATTACGGAGATTCGAGGGTAGGCACTTTTGACTGAGCAACCATCATCTATAACTGAAAACGAGCGATGACTTAGTCACCTCTCGTTTTTATCGTAATTCTACAGAAACAATATACACTTGCTCATAGTCAGTGGCTTTCTTCAAATCTTCTTTTGTTTCAATGTCATGTAAAATGGACATATCGTCTGAATTAGAGTAAACAATAGTATGTATTATTTTTCTTTCCCCAATCACCAAGGCCCCTAATTCGATTCCGCCAGATGTAGCTGCAAAATTCATTCTTTCCCGTTCATCAGTATGTTGCGGAAAAGCAATTGAAGACATACCGGACTCATTCATGATGGAAGTAATCCAATTATCTTCGTCCTTATTGACTTGTTGGAGAACAGCAAGTCTTAAACTGTCTTGATCTTCTACAATCCGATCTGTCATTTCGGTAATTTGACGGACAAACTTCCCTTTTTCATAATAGTCGATTGTCACAACGATTTCTTTTGCCGCTTCCTTCTTCAATTCCAAATCATAGACCAGGGAATGTTGACTGGAAAGTTAAAGCAGATTCTCTTCAAATTGGGTCAATTCGGAACGCTTAATTTCGGCATCTCCATTTTTAGATTCCCCCGAACAAGCGCTTAACAGGAATATCGTGAGAACACCAAGTTTTACATACTTCATTTCAAACCCCCTTTTATTATTAAATTTATCCTCAATGCGTGCTTGTTAAGAAATTGAATGGCTTGGTTGTATTGTTCATGTATACGTTTCCAATTACTCCCTTATTACGATGCTAATCGCTTCAGCAATGTCAGATTGCTGAAAGGGCAAGTGTTTTTCCCACTCTTAAATTTTACCTAATTCTGACTGGGAATTAATTGCGCTTTGCCGTAATTATTTTTTATTTCAGAGTATTTTTTGTTGTGTTTTAAAGTAAAATAAATTACTCTTTAAGGTAACAAGGGTAGGGGGAGAAAGATGAATACGATCAAACAAAAGAATGCCATCTTGGATATTGACCAATATGGAAAAGACTTTGAGGGAATGTTGAAAGGCTTTATAAATGCAGCTTCTTTTGAGGAGCAAAATATCCAGTTCGAAAGACTGAACCGTCATCGTCTTATTTATCAAGCGTCAGAAAATGAAGCGAGGATTCTTTACTTTGGAGATACGGCAAATGAAGAGTACAAAAAAAAGTATGAAATATTCCAACAGCTTGAACCGCTTTGGCTGGGGATGACCGGTGCCTATTACCGAGCTATCTTAAGCGCGACGTTTCGGGAACAGCTGGAAGGTCAGTGGGGAAAACAGATTTTTAAAATTGCGGAGATTAGGCAGAGAACCTACTCAGATGAAGTGGGAGTGGATATCCAAAAGGAAAATCAATTGGTATCCGAGTATCAGCAACTGTTAGGGAAAGCGGTCATTCCTTTCGATGGGAAGGAATTGGGATTAAGCTCCATGGCCCCATATCTGGCCTCAACTGATCGCTTGGTGCGAAAAGAAGCGTTTGAAGCGAAATCGCGATATTTCAAAAAACATTCAGCTGAATTTGACAGGATTCTTGATGAGCTGGTAAAGACACGTAACAAGATCGGGAAAACGTTAGGCTATTCTTCTTTTGTTGGTCTTGGCTATGACCGTATGCATCGAACCGGGCATACTCCAGAAGATTTGGTACAATATCGCAAGCAAGTAAAAGTACATGGAGTGCCATTCATTTCGGCGCTTAAAGAGAAACAGCGGAACCGAATCGGCGTATCCAAAATGAAGTATTATGATGAGCCCTTTTCTTTCCCAAGTGGTGCACCGGCGCCAAAAGGAACACCTGAGGAAATACTGGAGGTCTATCGTTCCATATTCCATGAACTGTCACCTGAAACTGGCGCATTTATTGATGAGCTGATGGAAAAAAAGAATGTGGACGTAGAATCGCGTGCAAACAAAGTAGGCGGGGCATTCGCTTTGTATCAGAGTCCCGAAAGTTCTTCATTTATTTTCGCTAATTTCAATGGCACGTCCAATGATGTCCGGGTTTTTGCACATGAAGCTGGTCATGCCTTCCAGTTTTATATGAGCCGGCACTCGAACATGCATGAGTACATTATTCCGTATGATTCCTGTGAAGTGTTTTCATTTACGATGGAACGTTTTGTCTGGACATGGCTGGATCGTTTTTTTTGGGAGGACACACAGAAATACCAGTTTTCGAATCTGACGGAAGCATTCATATATATGCCTTTTGTTTCTGTCGTCGATGAATTTGAACATTTCCTGTACGATCTCCCGACAGCCTCCGCGCAAGAGCGTAAGCAAAAGTGGAGAGAGCTGGAGCAGGAATACTTGCCAGAGCGCGACTATGATGACGATGAATTTTTAGAGCAAGGAACGGGATATTATGAAATCGGGCATCTGTTCACGACGCCGTTCTATTACATGGACTATGACCTGGCCCATTTTGCGGCAGTCCAGTTGTGGATCAAACAGCAGGAGGATCCGAAATCGGCTTGGGAAAGCTTCCTGAACATGTGCAAGCAAGGGGGAAGACTCCCGTATCCAGAGCTATTAAAGAGTGCCGAACTGGAGTCACCTTTTGAAGAAGGAAGCATGGAGCGGCTTCTTGAAAAGGTCAAAAGCTGGGTCGATCAGGTGGATGACCGTTCATTTTAATAGCAAGTCTGTGGGTAGCCGAAATAGCATCTTCGGCTACTTGTTTTTTGTGGAAGCTGGTGTCGATTCTTTCATTCTTCCATCAAGCATCCCTTTGAAAAAGTCCATCGATACATTGACCATTTTTGATTCCAGAATAAGCGAACAGGTGATAAACAATAATAACAGGACAATTCATGTACTTTGTAGAATTTACTAATAACTCTAAAAGATAGGGAGTGTGAGAGTATGTTTCATGCAAAAGATGTTTTAGCGGATCAGTTGTTAGCAAATGCGAATGACCCTAGCTGGTACGCTCCATTTTCAGAATCAGTGAAAAGTTTGTCTGAGGAAGAAGCATTTTGGAAACCAAATGAAAATAGTAATAGCATAGCTGAAATAGTCCAGCATCTCTTATATTGGAATCAAACATGGCAAACAAGGTACCAAAAATCTCACGTCAATGCCGTGCCTTCTATAGGAAATAATGATAATAGCTTTATCATTCTTGAACGTCAAACATTTACTGACTTAAAAAAACAACTGTTAGAAGTGCTATTACAATGGCAAGGATTATTAACTGAAGAGAAAGTTGAAAGTGAAGTAAATGGTTTTCCTGAACATGTGGAGTGGTGGGAAGTACTCGGTAATGTCTCAACTCATAATGCCTATCACATTGGTCAAATCATTTATATTAGGAAGTTACAAAACAGCTGGAAAATAGAAGAGGAATATTAGATTATCTACTATGGGGTGTGGAAATGAATCAAACTGAATATAACTGAATTGGAGATTAAAGAAGGAATGGGTTCCATTAACGCGTTCCGTTATATCGCAAACATTAAATTGATCATCAATTTGAAAACTAATTTGATGGTCATTTTTTGTTGTTAATTAATCTATAACGAAACTTGAGGAGGTAGTGTAGTGAAACAACACAAAATGATAATTACACAGTATAGCCCCGAATACGCTGAACAAACAGTTGAAATGTGGCGAGGTAGTAAGGAACAGGCTATTGGTCAGAAAGAAATTCACAGCTTTGAAAATCACGTTTATTTTTTAAATCAAATATTACCTGAACAGTTTCAAATAGATATTGCGTTAATTGATGAAAAAGTAGTTGGAATGATTGCCTACAATGAACGGGAAATAAGCCAACTTTATATACATACAGAATATCAAGGCATCGGTATAGGTCATAAATTATTAGATAAAGTAAAAGCGCAATCAAGTGGGAAATTAACGTTATACACATTTGTAGTAAATGAAAATGCACAACGATTTTATGAAAAACATGGATTTGAAATCATAGCTAGAGGACAAGAAAATGAAGAAAATTTACCTGATATTCAATATGAATGGATATCCAAACAAATGATTTAAAGGGTGATTTTGTTTGCGAAAAAAAGTCATCAATCAAAAGCCGTAGCATTCTTTCATCCTTATGTACATATGGTTTGGGGTAAGTGATTTTGTACAATACATTGAGGTGTTGAGAATGAAGATTTTAAAAGTTGTTTTTGAAACCGTGAATATTCAAGAGATGAAAAAATTTTATACGGAAACTTTGGAGATGCCCATTGTAAAGGAAAAGCAAAGCTTCTTTACCGTAAGAGCGGGAAAAACACTTGTTACCTTTCAGCAAACTGACAGTGCTGAAGCTCCCCTTTACCACTTTGCATTAAAAACGAGTCTTTCTTTTTATGATTATATGTTTGAGAAACTGAGTGATTTAAAAGTGAATATTTTGCCGAATTCTAACGGGGAATTAAGTGGGTATTGGGAAGGAAAGCAAGTGTACTTTACTGATCCGGATGGGAATATTGTGGAGATCTTGGAGCGGGAAATTTCTAATGATCAATCGGGTTGGGTTGATGTTTGTGAAGTCGGAATACCTTCTGCAAGTGTTACTGAATTTAGCAATTTCTTATCGCCGATAAAAAATGTGTATCAAACTGAGTCAGATACCTTTAGTTTTTATGGTGATAATCTTGGGAGTCTTGTATTAGTGAAAGAAGGCCGTCATTGGTATCCGACAAATCGACCGGCTACGATTCATCCAATCGTAGTCGAAGTTGAAGGGGATCAATATCAAGAGTTGAAACATCCGGTATTGCCGATTACTGTTAAGTTGTAAAAGCCTTGGTCCAGTGCACTACCTGTTGTGCAAATGAGAATCGCAAGACCGACAGATCAACTAGATAGGGTGATTGATTTTTATGAAGTAGGTTTAGGGCTACAGCGGGTCGGGGAGTTTTGGGGCCATAATGAATATGACGGGGTGATGTACGGGCTGCCCGACAAGAATTATCACTTGGAGTTTACGCGTCATGTATCAGGGTCACCATGCCCAGCACCAACTAAAGACAATCTCCTCGTTCTTTATTTACCGAATTGGGCGGTCATTACCGATGTTGCGAACAGATTAGCGAAGATGGGATACCCGGAGGTTGAAGCGGAAAATCCTTATTGGGAAGAAGATAGTATTACCATTGAAGATCCAGATGGCTGGCGAATTGTTTTATTTTGTTCGACTGGGCTATAAATATTAGAATCGTCTTTTAATAGAGAATGGAGCGATGACGGTTGTCATCGCTCCATTTATGAATTAAGAACTTTTTAACGTTTTCTTCTCATCGAAACATTCTCGTTCACCATTTCATACATGGCTTCTACACCCATTTCAGATGCGACAAAATCAAAGGCATTTTCTGCCTGGATACCTAAGCTGCTTGCTTCTTTTGCTGCATCCATGTTGGCTCCGATGAAAATGAACTCCCATTGCTGTTTCTCTTCCTGAAGCGAAATTAGTTTTTTTACTTTTTCATGCGTAAATTCTCGGCTAGCATTTTCCATTCCGTCTGTCGTGATGACGAAAATGACTTTGCCCGGTTTAAGCTCATCTGCTGTCTTTGCCAATCTGCGGTCGACATCTAAAATAGTCTTTCCGACTGCATCCAACAAAGCAGTTGAACCTCGTACATAATAATCTTCCTGTGTTAGCTTTGCACCTTTTGCATTGATGCCGTTCCACAAAATTTCATATTCGTGATCAAACAGCACAGTTGTTAGTGATACTTCGCCGTCAAGTTCACATTGCTTTTCAATAAACGCGTTAAATCCACCAATTGTATCTTTTTCTAGTCCTGACATCGAGCCACTTCGGTCAAGCAGAAAAATAATTTCTGTACGATTGTTAATCAAAGTCATCATCCTCTTTCATTTGTTGGTAAGATAATCATAACCAGTAATCAAAACGATTTGGTCGCCTGCAAAGCGACATTTTAGGAGGCGGATGTTTTGCTCAATCCACAAATTTTGAAAGACATAGACGCGTATATTCAGAATCACTTACATAACGAGACATTGAACATCATTTTGGAATCTCCAATGAATATGGATATGGAATACATCCAACAATCCGAAAGTCTTACCATTGATTTGGAAGACTATATAAACAATCACCGGAAGCCTACATTAAACCAAGTGTTATTTCGTTTGATTGACGATTCAGGTGAAAGCGATGTCGACATTTATAAAAAAGCAGGAATCGATCGGAAGCTGTTTTCAAAGATACGCTCCAATCCTGACTATCGTCCAAGTAAAAACACGACCATTGCGCTTGCTTTGGCGTTGCAACTCGATATCGATGACACGGAAGAGCTTTTAAGTGCTGCGGGCTACTCGTTATCGGACAGCAACGTCTTCGATCTGGTCATCCAATATTGTCTTGAACATAACATCCACGACATTTATTCAGTCAATGTGGCGTTAGATCACTTCGATCAAAAATGTTTGTAGGGATAACAGGAAATACGAGGAGAATGACTAAACAAAATTTATAGAACGGATACGAAGGAAGAAAATAATTTCAGTTTAAGCTGCAGCCTGCAGTTAGCAATGTGGCAACAATCATTTGTTTTGCAAAAGTGATATCAGAGTCTTTCATTTCATAGCATAAGTGAATAAAATTCGGAGGTGTCTATATGTACGATCCAACCATTTTCGAGAACTTAAAAGTGGCAATTGAAAATCAGGTGTACGACCTGGATAATCTGGAGCGCATTATCGATATCACGAACCGGGACGATCGGATGGATTTTTCCGTGATGGCTAGGGATTTTGCCATTGAATTTACGCTTGTCGATCAAAATAACGTGACTGCGGAAATTGTGTTGAAAGCATCTTTGGAAGATCTGGCAGCAGAGATTTTGGAGAAGCCTGACGGGAATCCTGGTTGTTTCTTGATATTAAGATTTTACAAGCAGGTTCAAAATGTAACGGAACAGTGCAAGAACATTGAGTTAGCACTAAACGGTATTTGGGAGGAAGACGTCTATATTACTCAAACGCTGAGCTTCGTGTATGGTCATGAAGCTTCTAGTTATATGAACATGATTGAAGTGGTATTTAACCACAAAATCAATGAGGACCATATTAGTGAAATCCCTGAATTTCTTGATCATGTGTTGGAAACGTTGGTTGTCTTGAACGATATTTAGCTGTTTAAGGACTGGGGACTTGTTTTTGTGCAACCTGGAAAGTGATTCTGTCTACCTGGAATACCAAATCTTCAACCTGGAGAGTATTTCTGTCTACTTGGAATGACAATCCGTCTACCTGGCTACGAAAATAATCCGTGGCACTTATAAATCAAACACAAAAAGCAGTTAGGAGATGCATTTCCTAACTGCTTTTGCTTATGCTTCACCATTTCTTGCTTTCATCCAAATCCATTGTGAGTTACATGATGTACGTAGACTCACATCTTCGATAAATCCTGCTCCTGCGTAGCATTTTTGAGCACGGCTATTTTCAGGCTCAATTCTTAAATAAATCCATGGATAAGGAAATGCCAGACATTCTTTTTGTAGCATTCGCACAAGTTGTTTTCCAATTCCTTTGTTGCGATAGGAAGGGTGGACTATCAAGTGAGCCAGTTCCAAGTCCCTCTCTTCAACATCTTCCCAAATCTCCCCATAGGCTACCGGTTGGTCTTCCTTCAATAAGATGTAGCCAAATTGGTCAGAAGCTTCATACCAGCTACGATACATTTCAGCAGAGTAAACATCTTCTCCGGTCGCATAGAAACAATCAGTATCATTTTGTAACCAATCGGCAATTAGAAGTTCATCAGATAGTGTGGCACGTCTTAATTCCATTAAAGTTAGCTCCTTAGCAAGAGGTAGTTACTGTGTACAATTAGTTAATTATAAACGAAAACTGTTCGATTAATGAATTTCTATTTTAAATGGGAAAGCATATAATTATTCTGATAAACAAATACAAGATTCATAAACTTACTAGAGATGCATCTTAAGAAATGAGGACTTTGCAATGTCACAAATCCCTGATGAATCAGGCGTAAATAACAGTCAACCAGAGTGGATAAAAAGTTATATTGATTCTCCTGAAAAGCAACAACAGCTGTATCGTAGGACATTATGGGTTGTAGTAATCTCACAAATATTTGGCGGAGCAGGTCTAGCAGCAGGAATAACGGTCGGAGCACTTCTTGCACAGGATATGCTCGGAACGGATCGTTTTGCAGGAGTTCCGGTCGCCTTGTTTACACTTGGTTCAGCTGGTGCAGCGCTTGCAGTAGGAAGAATTTCTCAACGATTTGGTCGACGTTTTGGATTGGCCACAGGTTTCATAACTGGTGGAATCGGCGCGGTCGGCGTCGTGACGGCAGCGTTAACAAACAGTATCTTCCTGTTATTTATATCATTACTCATCTATGGTTTCGGGACTGCGACCAACCTGCAGGCACGTTATGCAGGAACGGATTTGGCAAGTGCCAAACAACGTGGCAAGGCAATTAGTATTGCCATGGTTTCTACCACATTCGGTGCTGTTGCAGGTCCGAACTTAGTGGATGTCATGGGCAGTTTTGCGACTTCCATTGGGGTACCGGCTCTTGCAGGGCCTTTCATTTTAGCAGCCGCAGCTTTTATCGTTGCCGGTTTAGTCTTGCTATTATTCTTACGACCAGATCCGCTTATCGTGGCGAAAGCCATTGCAGAAGATCAGAAAATGAGCGAATCTCCGGATCACACTCCACCTGCACCCGTACTTAATAATCGAGGCATTGTCTTGGGGGCAACCGTAATGGTAATCACCCAGATGGTCATGGTTGCTATTATGACCATGTCAACTGTACATATGAAGCATCATGGACATGGAGCGGGTGATGTCGGCATGGTCATCGGCTTTCATATCGCTGCTATGTATTTGCCGTCTTTGGTGACTGGAGTTCTAGTAGATAAAGTAGGGCGTATGGGAATCACCATCGCAGCTGGAGTTACGTTGATGGCTGCAGGAATTGTGGCAGCATTCGCACCTGTAGATTCCTTATCTGGAATCATCCTAGCACTGATTCTGCTTGGACTAGGCTGGAATTTTGGATTAATTAGTGGAACTGCACTTATCGTTGATTCCACAGATCAAACCACTCGCGCGAAGACGCAAGGGAAGGTAGATGTGTTAGTAGCTTTAGCTGGCGCAACAGGAGGCGGATTTTCTGGCATGTTATTCGCACAGACGAGTTACGCCACACTTTCACTAGGAGGGGGCTTCCTGTCATTGTTGCTCATACCTGTTGTAATCTGGTCACGTAAAATAGCCAAATAAGATAAAAAGGAGGTCAATTCAAATGTGAATTGACCTCCTTTTGTTTATTGAAATATTCTCTGAAAGCTATTGTAAATTTATGTTAAAATTAATTAAATGAAAATTTAGTCTTCTAGGAGTGAAGAAGTATGCCAATGGAAGAGGAAACAATGGGAATGTTAATCGGTGGGTTTTCAATTGTAATGGGTATCTCGTTTATTGTCGTACTGTGGCTCATGCTTTCCAAAGAACGTAAGCCTTTTAAAGTTGCATATGCATGGGTACTTGGGTTCTTCGTGTTCTTTAGTTGGGCGATAGTTCAAGCTTTACAGACACTCCGATTTGATATAAACCATCCGATGGCCTCTGAAGAAATTTCTCTTCGACTCGGAATTACAGGAGTTTTATGGGCAATCAGTATGTTGTTTTTGTTATTAGGATTAAGCAAGTTTTCGTCTACCAAGAAGAAAACACTTGAAACAACATAAAAAAGACAGGAGCACTTGAAAATCGTGTCTTTTATTCAGATACATCTAATTTCCAAGCGCCAATCAAAATTGCTTTGAGGTTGTAAGAGTTATAGAAGAACAATCTTACTAAAGAAAACCAACAATATTATTTATTAAAAAACATAAGAATCTATACCATAAGTAATTGTTAATTTGGAATTAAAAAGGGGTTGTTCCAAATGATCGTAATTGATTCTATATTTCTATTTTTATTATGGGGAATTCCCCTTTTTCTACTTAGGAAAGAATATAGGAAATTGACTCAAGAAGAGAAAATAGAAATAAAGCAGGAACTGAAACGTCCATCTGTTCTACTATCCCATGCAGGAAGTACCGTGTGGATGGCTCTATATGTCACTGGAATAATTACTTCCACTGTGATGTTTCAGCATATTGCTGTCTTCTTATTTATTGTTTCTAGTATCTCTTCGGGTTTTGTCATGTGGTCAATAAGTATAAAAAGAAGCTTGACCCTATTTGCAATTGCCCTAATTGTATTTCTCGCTTACGGCTACGGTTTTTTCTGGTAATGAACTAGTTTCGTGCAGTGAATGAAAAGAAAAAATCGTGGAGAATTGGCTGCTAAAAAGGTCTATTGCTTACTTAATTAAACGATACATAAAAAATGGAGGTTTTCTTTTGAAAAGTCCTATTTTAAATCAAATCGGCACGGTTTTTATACCTGTAAGTAACATAGAAAAATCGCGGGATTGGTATTGTGACCTTTTAGGTATCCCAGCAGATGAGGATATCCAGTTCGGTCATATTTATGTCATACCTATGAGTGGCACAGGGATTGTTTTGGATAGCAAAATCTTCTCAGAAGATAAGATCATTAAAACACCTTTGTTCCATCTCAATACAACAAATATCGAAGAAGCATATCAGTACTTGAAGGAAAAACAGGTTGAATTAATAACAGAAATCGAACATGATCACTATTTTAATTTACTAGACCCAGATGGAAATCATTTAATGATATGTAAGTGCTAATTAACAGGCTAAGAGGAGAAAAAAATGAGTTATCACATCACAAGAGAAAACAATCATGAAGACAAAGAACATGTGAATAATCAGCTGTTTTATTATAACTTGGCTCATTTCCCTGAGGATTTAAGAGGCCGATATGAACAAATAAGTTTATATCTTAAAGATGAAAATGGTCGTGTTCGAGGTGGGTTATTAGGCGAAGTGTGTTGGAATTGGTTAGAGATTCACACATTAATGGTAGATGAAGATATTCGGAAATTTGGATATGGTTCAAAACTTTTGTCAGAAATCGAGCAAATTGCATTAGAGAAAAAATGCGATTTTATAAAGGTAGATACCTTAAGTTTTCAAGCGTTAGATTTCTATGAAAAAAATGGCTATCAAGTATTCGGAAGTATTGATAATGTGGGCAGGGAATTCAAGCATTATTATTTGAAAAAGGATTTAAATATATAAAGTTGGCGTTTTTTTAGGAAGGTGAGGACCAATGATTAAAGTGGTCTTATTTGACCTAGATGGTACATTATTAGACCGGGACCGATCAGTAAAAGACTTTATTGGCTACCAATATGAGCGATTGAATAAACGGGTAGGTCATATTCCCAAAAACGTATATATGTCTAGATTTATTGAGTTAGATCGCCGTGGCTATGTCTGGAAAGATAAAGTATATCAACAGTTAGTCACTGAATTTCAGATTACTGGTGTCGATTGGGCGTATTTACTTGAAGACTATAAAAGTGAATTCAAGAATCATTGTTTCCCATTTCCTAATCTCCACCTTATGTTGGGAGAATTAAGAAGCAATAATCTTGTTTTAGGAATCATCACTAATGGATATGGTCAGTTCCAAATGGATAATATTAAGGCTTTAGGTATTGAAGCGTATTTTGAAATCATCTTAGTCTCTGAATGGGAAGGAATTAAAAAACCTGACCCTCAAATATTTATGAGAGCATTGGATCAACTTAATGTGACCCCAGTTCAAAGTGTATTTGTCGGAGATCATCCAGAAAATGATGTGAAAGCAGCCAAAAATGCTGGAATGAAAAGTATGTGGAAAAGAGATTCTCAATGGAATCAAGTGAATCCGGATTACATAGTAACTGATTTGGCAGATATAACTTCCATCATTATTAATGTAAATAAAGAAACAACTTTGCGAGCTAGGGGAACTTTCTCAAGAAAACATGAAGTTAAAGCTAATGAACTTTCTGAAAAAGCGGTTACAAAAGGTATTTCACTTTCACCTACAGTTACACGCAAAGTTACATAATTAATCTAAAAGTGGGATGTGTTTTGTAATGATGCTATTTAATCTTATAAGCCTCATATTAACAATAATTATTTTTGGGTTTGGGCTACATTTTGCATTTTTTAAGAAAAATAAAAATAGAAATAGTTTTATAATTGGCTACGCTTATTTGTTTGCCGGAGTTATAGGTTTGTTTATAACGATGTCATTCTTTTGTGATTGAAATAAATCTAAAGCGAGGTACCTCATGGAGTTTTATTCATTTAACAAAGAAAGTGGTAAGCAGATTTCAAAATTCAATTCGGATTTTATTATGTCTCGTATTATCCAAACTGATAAGGCAACTAACATTGGATGTATGCATTTAGAAAAGAATGGAATTGTAGGCTACCACCAAGCCGTCGTACCACAACTTTTGCTGATCTTAACAGGAGAAGGTATTGTACGTAATGATCAAGAAGAAGACGTTAAAGTCCAGGCTGGAGAAGCTGTATTTTGGGAGAAGGATGAGTGGCACGAAACGAAAACAATTGAAGGATTAACGGCTATTGTTATTGAAAGTATTGAACTAAATCCTTCTTTATTTATGCCAGTAAAAAAAGAGATTTAGTTTTGTAACCGATGTTTTACATTGAGCAAAAAATGGGTGGGTTAAATAAATGAGAATTCAAAAAGCAACATTAAACGAGCTTGATTCACTAACAGAACTATTTGATTTATACAGGTTATTCTATAAACAAAAATCTGATCTTGAAGGAGCAAGAGAATTTTTAAGAAAAAGGATGATTCACGAAGAGTCAGTAGTATTTATAGCATTTGATGAAAATAATTCTGTTGGTTTCGTTCAGCTATTTCCTATATTCTCTTCAGTAAGTATGCAACGTTCATGGGTTTTAAATGATTTATATGTAAAAGAAAATGCTCGTAAAAAAGGGGCTGCAGAGAAACTGATTAATATGGCCATTCAATTTGCTGAAGAAACAGGTGCAAAAGGAGTTTCACTTGAGACAGGTAAGGAAAACTTCCCAGCACAACGACTTTACGAAAGAATTGGTTTTGTAAGAGAGTCAAATCATTTTTATTATTTTTCAATTTAGTAGTGATATACCCGCGATGTGTATGCATGTAAAAGGTTAATTTTAGGGGTTGGGACTGAATGCAAGATTGCATACTTTCGAGTTTGAAAGAAATTCCAAAAGTTAAACAAGGTCAAAGGTTAGTTCTAGGAATAGATGGATTAAGTCGTTCTGGAAAAACAACTTTTGTAAAAAACGTTGAACAGCATTTCCAAGAAAAAGATATCCCTTTGTTCATTTTTCATATTGATGACTACATAGTTGAGAGAAATAACCGTTATAACACTGGTCGTGAAGAGTGGTATGAGTATTACCATTTGCAATGGGATACGGAGTGGTTAAAAGATCATTTGTTCAAGAAACTTAAATCGTCCGAGGAACTACATTTACTAACATACGATGCTTCATCCGATACACGAAAATCACAAGTCGTCAGTTTCCCTGAGACTTGTCTTATTATCATCGAAGGGGTATTTCTACAACGAAAAGAGTGGCGAAGTTTTTATGATTATTTGATTTACTTGGATTGTCCGAGAGAGAAAAGATTTAATCGTGAAAGTGAAACAACACAGCTAAATATTGAGAAATTTAGAAATAGATACTGGAAAGCAGAAGATTATTATTTGGAGACTGAATCTCCTAAGAAACAAGCAGATATGATATTCCTAAATTAAATCGGTGCATGAGTCAAAATCAACGAGCTGCTAGAACAGCTCTTTTTTCCTATCATCAGGAAAGAAACATTAACAAAGTGAGGTGGACCTATTGAAACTAACGAAATATACAATGGAAACGTCTAAAGGAAAGCTACAATATAATATTTGTGAAAACGGCAAACCAAATATTGTATTGATTAATGGTGGTTCAGGGCCATTAGAAGGTTGGATGAAAGTACTACCGGAAATTTCGGAGTCATCATCTGTATTTGCTTACAATCGTTTTGGAGTTAGTGGTAGTGATAAACCACAAGAATCACAAGATGGATTCACCATTATTAATACTCTTCGCGAAGCTTTAACAATCGTGGGATTTGAACCTCCATTCTTATTAGTTGGACATTCCTTAGGTGGATTATATGCAAATTTGTATGCTCGACTTTATCCAGAAGAGGTAACGGGAATAGTCTTTTTAGAATCCAGCCACCCGAAAGATTTAAGTCTAAATCAATATCAAGGTAAGTCCGTACGAGCAATCAATAAAATGTTTACACTGTTTGATTCCTTGTCCCCACATAAACAATTCATTGAAGTTCATTTTGTGAAAGAAACTGTGAATCAAATTCAACAATTAGATGCTTTCCCCGAAATACCTGTAATTGTCATTACGGGTGGAAAAGAAAATCGAATGATGCCAAAGGATATTCGGAAAAAACGACTTGCGAATCAATTGGAACTACTGACAATCTCTAAAAATAGTAGACATATTATCGCGGAAAAAAGTGGACACTTCCCCCAATTAACAGAACCATCAGTCGTCATTGAAGCGATTAAAGATTGTGTAAAACAAATACAAACGAAAACACGAAATTAACTTTAAGTAGTGTGTGAAAGTACGGTGGGTAATTTGAGAGACAGAGCAGGAGTTATTATCATAGAAAAAAATCAGGTTGCGCTGATTAAAAGAATTAGGAACAATTCGGTTTATTATGTTTTCCCTGGTGGAGGTATTGAGGAGGGGGAAGATCCTGAAACAGCGGCAAAGAGAGAAGCCTTTGAGGAATTAGGTGTAAATGTAAATGTGAGTGAGTGCTTTTCAAAGGTTGAGTTTAACGGTACACAATACTTTTTCTTAGCTGAAATTGTTGACGGAACTTTTGGCACAGGACAGGGTGAAGAATACACCCGTGTAAATAGTGATAGAGGTACATATTTGCCAATACGGATCGATATTGAAAACCTATCAAACCTTGACGTTAAGCCTAAAGAAGTTGCTATAAAAGTCCAGTCCATCTTCAACAACAGCACAAACTAATTTTTTCAGGGAGTGATATTTATTGCAATATTTTATTGGGATTGTACCTTCAGATGAATACAAAATAAAACTAATAGAATTTCAGCAGAAATGGAAAAATAACCGGATTACAGATGTTGTCGAACCACATATCACGCTGAAGGCGCAAGGTGGATTATCCCCAGATGAAGAGTGGTTAGGTAAAGTTAGAGAAGTATGTCATAACTTTCAACCCTTTCAAATAACACTGGATCAACCAATGTTATTCGGAGACGACATTCTTTATTTAAGTGCAAATTCAGAAGAATTATTTGAATTACATAGAAGTATTGTCCAAGAAGTTTCTCCTTCCAAGGACTTAATTAAAAAGTATTTTGAACTCGAAGATTTTGTGCCACATCTGACGCTAGGAAAAACAACTTATGGTTTATCAAAGCTGGAACTTATAGATATGAAAGAATTAGCAGAGAAAGAACTTAGCCCTTTTCCTACTTTCGATGTTAGATTTGTAAGAGTTTATCAAGAGATTGAAACAAATAAGTATATAAAGTATTTAGATATTCCTTTAAATCGCTTTGTTAAGGAAGATCTTTAAATAAAAACATTATTGGAGGTACATTTATGTTTTATAGGAGAAAATTTTACACAGTTAAAATCGATTTTGTAGAGAAATTTAATGAACATTTCAACAAAACTAATTTACCTAATCAACTAAAGTACGGAGCACGTTTGGTAGGGCGATGGATGAAGGATAACAAAGATAATACCGTAGAAATTTTTGCCATTTGGGAATATGACAGTTATGAGGATTACATAGAAATAGAGAATAATGTAAAAGGTGACGCTGCTCACGTAAAACGAATTAAAGACTGGTACGAGAAAAATGGTGGTAGAGATCATGTTTATAGTGAATATATATTGGAAGTCAGAAACGAACCGTTATTGTCCACTCTAAATAAAGAAAACTAAGGATACTGTGAACTATTTGTTCAACTGACGAGTCCTAGTTTTCCTCAAACAATTCTTTATTTGCAAGATACTATAATGCACTAATTGCGAATTTCCGATTTTTTCACATTCATAAAAGATACTGCCATTAACTTAACGGGTTCTCTTTTGGAGTACAACCAATTGTTGATGAACAGAGTAAAGAAAGATAGGATAAAAATGAAATTCAGACCGTGTGCATTCAATAATTCGTAGGGTGATAAATCGATGATAGGAATAAGTATAGCAACGAAGTGGGAATATGAAGCTTCATTGGAATATTTCGGCATAAAAGATAATGACCGTTTCGATTATCCTTATGGCGAGTATTTCATAAGAACAATTGATGATACCGAACTTGTTTTTTATAGTACAGGTGTAAGAAAAGTAAATGGTGTCGGTGGTAATCAGTATATGATTTCTAAATTTAATTTAACTAAAGTAATCGTTGCTGGAACTTGTGCAGGAATAGATGATAATTTCAGTAATTTAGATATTTTTGTACCCGATAAAGCCGTTCAATATGATTGCACAGTAAAAGAAATCGAGCCTCTTATTAAACAATCCTTCATAGTAGATATTGATTTATCCAAATATGGAAATGATTTTTATACTGGAACAATTGGCACCGCTGATAAAGCAGTAGTTATGTGGAAGGACTATTTAGAACTTATAGAAAACGGAATAACAATAGCCGATACAGAAGCGGGTTCAATTGCTTATATCTGTAAGAAGAATGATGTTGAATGCATTATTATTAAAGGGATATCTGATTTTCCAACAGATGAAAGAAACTCTGATAAATTCGAATCGAACATTGAACAAATTAATGTTTATTTAGAAAACACCCCCAAAGTTATGAACAAAATATTTGGCGAATATTTAAAAAGATTTATTTAAAAAAATGTAATTGAAGTAAAAGGGTGCGATTACAAAGAATGAAGATCTGTCCAATTGCAATCAATAAAAATGCTAAAAGCACTGCGATTTGTGCCTTTTCGTTTGCTAATTTATATGGGATTCTCTGTGTTTTTTAACTTTTTGTACTCCAAAAGAGAACCCGTTACCATTAACTATTGCCAAAAAAAGCTCAGTCCCAAATGGACCGAGCTTTTTATAATTTCAGTAAAACATTTTTAATCAAACAAATTCATGCTCAAGTAACGTTCTCCAGTGTCCGGAGCAATGCACAGCACTTTTTTGCCTTTGCCTAAACGTTTAGCGATGTCGATAGCTGCATAAACGGCAGCACCTGCAGAAGGTCCAACAAAAACGCCTTCTTCGCGTGCCAGTTTTTTGAACATGTCAATTGCTTCGTCATCTTCGATTTGCATAATTTCGTCGTAAACTTCTGTATTCAAAATATCGGGTATAAAGCCTGGGCTTGTCCCGACCAGCTTGTGCTTACCTGGTTGACCACCAGACAATACAGGAGATCCTTTTGGTTCAACAACAATGACATACAAACCGGGTAAATTTTCTTTTAACGTTTCACCTGTACCTGTGATGGTTCCACCTGTACCTGCAGTTGCCACGAAAGCATCCAGTTCACCATTCATTTGCTCCAGGATTTCTAATGCAGTAGTTGTCCTGTGGATATCCGGATTTGCTGTATTTTCGAACTGTTGTGGAATAAAACTGTTCGGAATCTCATTTTTTAATTCCAGTGCTTTTTTAATGGCACCAGGCATTTTTTCTTCGTTTGGCGTCAATACAACCTCGGCACCGAACGCTTTTAAAAGGTTGATGCGTTCCTGAGTAGCATTATCCGGAAGCACTAAAATAGCCTTGTAGCCTTTAGCCGCAGCCACCATCGCAAGGCCGATTCCGGTATTGCCGCTAGTTGGTTCAATAATCGTCGCGCCTGCGTGAATTAACCCTTGTTCTTCAGCAAGTTTGATCATATTGTTAGCCGCACGGTCTTTTACACTTTTAGTTGGATTGAACATTTCTAACTTCACGTAAACGTCTGCTGCTCCGTCCGGAACGATTCTATTTAACTTGACGACAGGGGTATCCCCAATCAAATCGGTTATATTGTTAACAGGTTTCATATATTTAACAACCTTTCACTAAGCGTTACTTTCATTCTTCTATTGTAGTACATTCAAGACAACACGGGCTATTAAGAGGATTTGTTACAAATAAAAAACAGGTATCAGAAGGAATTTCCCTGATACCTGTTCATGAAATTAAAGCTCTTTATATTCTGTCATCGAGTCCATATGGCTCGCAATCATGGCAATCATTGTACTAGCCTCTTCTTTAGAAAATGTAAAGATGCTTTCGTCTTTATGAAGTTCATCATCAATCCAATATCGGTTGACTCTCTTAAGAACGCCGTGGCCAGTATCGCCAACCAACCCGAATTGATAGGTGATTTCTACTTCATCCTCTATGTGGAAAGCTGTGACTTCAGGAGATTCCCATTCAACGCCAAGTTCTTCAGAATCATAGTCATCCTGTAAAATCTCACCGACATAATACTCATCGCCATCTCCATCTTCATCGTCTTCTGATACATACGTTTCTTCTAAGACATAATCATCTTCATCATCAAATTCATCTACATAAAACGCTTCACTATCTCCGTTCATAAAAGAATGGAAGCTTTCGTGAATGGCGTCAATAACATATTCAATATCAGGGAGAATGATTCTTGCCTGCATTTCATATTCGAAATCGAATGTTTCCATATAAAATTCTTCGTTATAAGGATCAAATAGAATGGTGCAGAAAAACTCCCGGTCGTTATCTTCGGTCTCGACGAAAAACTCAATTCTCGGATGTTTGGCACTATGATCAATCGTCATTTGACCGACTTTATCGAATTCATCACAAAGCGAATTCAGCTGATCCTGAAGCTCAGCAGTTACTCGGTTAAACCATTCCATCGACATGCGATACCCGCCCCTTAAAAAAATTCTTCATTCAATTTTTTATCTTTTCCCGTTTCATGAATTTGTTGCATGCCATTTGTATCCAATTTTTAAAGAGATAATTTTATAAGAATAAAGGTTGGTAAAAAGGGGAATTTAGAATGATAAATATAGGAAGTTAAGGAACATTAACAGATATGAGAAAAAACGCAAACTCAACTGAAAAAGGAGTGTTTCGATGAGTTCCCTTGAAGAGTCCATAAAAAAATTTGCCATTCCTTTTGAAACACAACATGATTTAACGACGATTATAGAGGCAATTGGGGATGCAAAAATCATTCTGTTGGGAGAAGCAAGTCATGGTACTTCCGAGTTTTATTCGGTTCGTGCTGAACTGTCAAAAAGGTTGATTGAGGAAAAAGGATTCAACATAATTGCTGTTGAAGGTGATTGGCCATCCAGCCAGCAAGTTAATCAATATATTAAAGGCTACTCAGAAGGAAAAGAAGATGTGAGAGATGTGTTAAAAGCATTCAAACGTTGGCCAACCTGGATGTGGGCAAATGAGGAAATGGCAGAATTTATATCATGGCTTAAGAAACACAATGTAAAAAGTGAAGGAAGTCACCGGGTAGGTTTTTACGGAATAGATATCTATAGTTTGTGGGAATCACTGGACGAAGTCATCACTTATTTAAGCAACACAAATCCTGAAAGTGAGGATCTGGAACTGGCCAAAAAAGCATTTGCTTGTTTTGAACCATTCAACCGCCATCCCGAAACGTACGCTATGTCGTCCATCAACATTTCCGAAGCTTGTGTGGATGAAGTGTCGAAGCTCCTAAAATCAATCAGAGCTCATGAAAAGAACTATCATCATGTTCAGGAAGCCGATTTGAACTTGAAAATCAATGCAATGGTAGCGCAAAACGCCGAAGAATATTACCGAGCTATGGTACGGAGTGATGAAATTTCCTGGAATGTACGTGATGAACATATGGTGGAAGTGATTAATGAAGTCATGGACTATCATGGACCCGATGCAAAAATCATCATTTGGGAACACAACACACATATCGGGGATGCTTCAGCAATGTATATGGAAGCGGCTGGAATGGTGAACGTAGGGCAGATTCTCCGTCTGCAGAACAGAAAAGAAAATGTCTACTCAGTAGGGTTTGGAACATATAAAGGAACAGTGATCGCAGCGGATCAGTGGGCAGAGCCATTTAAAATAATGGAAGTGCCAGCTGCCATAAAAAAATCATGGGAACACGCTATGCATGTAGCCGGCGATTTCAATAAGTTGTTGATATTCAATGATGAAAATCGCTACTTGTTTGATGAATGGATAGGTCATCGAGCAATTGGCGTGGTCTACAATCCTGAGTTTGAAGCTTACGGAAATTATGTACCTTCCAAAATGGGAAGCCGTTATGACGCATTCATTTATCTAGAAGAAACCAAAGCTCTAAAACCAATTGAATATGACAACTCATGATTTTCTGGGTCATAATGAAAATTTCACTGCACCGTATTATGCGGTGTTTTTTTATGTTTTAATTTCACGGAATCAAAAATGAAATAATGGTAAAATGTAACAATAACATTTGCATTACGACTAATCTGAAAAGAGGTGTTGTCAGTTGAAAAGAGTGTTGTCTGTTCCAGTAATATTTACTGTTGTTATTTTCGTTTTAGCAGGCTGTTCACAAGGAAGCTCAAGTGGAAATTCTCGAGCGGAATCAGTAACTGTTACACCGGGAAATCCTGATGCCAACGAAATACTTGGTTTAAATTCTGAAGCGGATATCTTTCAATGGGGCGATATTATATACACAACAAATGTTGAATGGGTAGAAAAACTTGAATTAACAAAGGATGAACAAATTGGTGAGATTACAAAAAACTCAACTAATCCCGATGATTTTATAAATGGGACAGCCAATAAATTGCCAGTCGGGACAAAAATATTTTCTGTAAAAGAAGATGGCGGATTCCTCCTTGTTGAGTACAATCAGCAACTTAAAAAATATTTGATGCTTGTAGAAGGATGAAGCAACTTGAAAAGGATGGGCGAAAGTATGATTATCATGATAAATGGAGCGTTTGGAGTGGGGAAAACAACCGTTTCCAATGAACTTCAGAAAGTAGTCGAAAATAGTATGATTTTCGATCCGGAAGAAATCGGTACTATGTTAGGCAAGATTCTCCCAGTAGATATTATTGCTCTTGAAGCGAAAACAGGAGATTTTCAAGATTTGGAGTTATGGAGAAAATTTACCGTTACCGTAGCTGGGCATCTAATCGCACAGTATAAAATGGACTTGATTGTTCCAATGACCATTCGGAAAGTCGAATATTTCAATTACATTATTGAAGGGTTAAAGCAGATTGATGAACAAACTTATCATTATTGTTTAACAGCAACAGAGGGAACTATATTCAATAGACTTAAGGAACGAGGAGAGGAAGAAGGAAACTGGTGCTTTCAACAAACATCGAAATGCCTAAATGCTTTTAAAGAACATGATTTTGGGGAGTACATCAATACGGAGAACGTTCCTGTACATACGATTGTTCAAATTATAAAGGAAAAACTAAGAACAGTAGAAGCTGTTAAATAGATGAAGACTTTTGTGTTACATGGGGACTTGTGACGGAAACTAATTTTGACGGAGGAATGAAGATGGATGATTCAACCCATAAAATCTTAGAACTAACCAGAACAGATCAATTCGAAACTGCATTTCCACTAATGAAACAGTTAAGATTGGATTTGACGATGGAGTCTTTTCAAGAATTACTCGGACAAATGACAAAAGACGGATATCGACTTTTTGCCCTATTTGCTCAAAATCAAATCGTAGCTTTGGCAGGCGTAAGCTTGAGAACAAATTTTTACAGCGGCCGCCACGTTTATATATATGATTTAGTGACGGACGTCTCAAAACGCTCACATGGGTATGGGGAGTCATTATTAAATTTTGTTCACGAGTGGGCAAAAGAAAATGGTGCAGAATTTGTAGCGCTGGAATCGGGAATCCAAAGAGCCGATGCTCATAGGTTCTATGAAGATCGAATGGATTATGATAAATGGTGTTTTTCGTTCAGAAAAAAATTATAGATGATGATGAAAACACCTCCTAACTGCATTATTCCTGATGGGAGGTGTCTTGAATTTGAATATTTTTCTCGGAAGGAATTAGGAGATAATTGGTTAGTTGCCCCAATCACGGGGAAAGTTGCCCCTATAACACCAATAGTTGCCCCAATATCTCGAAAAGTTGCCCCAATACATCAAACGAAAACATGAGTGAAGCCTTCCAAACCTAGCGAGGAAGGCTTTTCACTTCTTTTAATATGCTTTTGCCCAATAAAATCATTGTCGAATTAAGTTCTAAATCGACATCTTTCTTATTACATTGAATCAACGACAAAATGAGGGAGAGCGTTGACAATGATAATTGACGGGGTCTTTTCAGGTGGTGGTTTGAAGGATTTCGCAATGGTTGGGGCGTATCAGGTGTTGGAGGAGAAAGGGTATCGTTTTGAGCGAGTTGCGGGAACAAGCGCAGGGGCTATTCTTGCTTGTTTCATAGCAGCAGGGTATTCAGCCAAGGAAATTGAAACCATGCTGGATGAGCAGGATTTTAAGGCCCTACTGGATCCAAGAAGGACCATTATTCCGTTGCCCATCATGAAATGGTTCTCTCTTTATTTTAAGATGGGACTCTACCAAGGCAAGGCATTAGAAGATTGGTTTTTTAAGAAGCTTGCAGCAAAAGGTGTGTATACATTTGGTGATTTACCACCTGAATCTTTAAAAGTAATTGCTTCAGATTTAACGAATGGCAAAATCATGGTACTGCCAGATGACTTACCTAACTATGGGATATCTCCAGAAACATTTCCACTTGCACGTGCTTTACGAATGAGTTGCGGTATTCCGTTCTTCTTTGAACCTGTGAAATTGAAAGTAGGATATGGAGATACGATCATTGTGGATGGGGGAGTGCTGAGCAATTTTCCGATGTGGTTATTCGAGAATCGAGACCAGAGTAGAAAACGTCCATTACTCGGCTTGAAAATAGCACGGGGGCATGATGGTTCGCAAGGTCATAAAATTAACAATGGTCTTCAATTGTTTGAAGCGCTCTTTTCCACGATGCAAAATGCACATGATGAAAAATACATTTCCCGAAAACACGAAAAAGATATTATTTTCATTCCCGTGGACGATGTGAGTGCAACGCAGTTTGACTTGGATGATGAAATGAAAGAAGCGTTGATCGAGAGAGGGCGCATTAGCACAGAGAAATTCTTGAAGACTTGGACACCTAACGCTGGACAGAAAACTTTTCAGATGACGAACCGGCTATAATATAATTTACTTTCAAAATTTAATTCTAATGTTGGGAACCTTCGATTGTATAATAGAAGGTTTCTTTTTTTATAGAATAAAAAATGCACGCCGTCCTCCTACGGTTTTACTTATGTTGCTGAGACATAAGTAAAGCCGTAGGAGATGCGTACAATCTTTTCATAAGAAACTTAGCAAAATTATAAAACTGCTTGCAATTTTGATTTAGGTAACAAAACTTCCACGCTAGTTCCTTGGTTCACTTCGCTTGAAAAAGTAATCGTTCCTTTATGGCTCTCAATAATGCTAAAACTAACCGTCATTCCTAATCCAATGCCTTTTTCTTTTACGCTATAGTACGGCTCGCCAATGTACTTCAAACGGTTTTCATCAATGCCGCAGCCATTGTCTTCAAACGTAACCGTAAAATAGTTTTCATCTTTATCAGCTATAGTGATATTGACTTCACCCTGTGTAGCGATTGCATCCATTGCATTTTTTAGAATATTGATAAATACCTGTTTTAATTTACTATCATTACAATATGTTTCGAAGTTTTCTATCTCAACTAAGTTAAGTTGAATATTTTGAAGAGATGCTTCTGTCGACAACAATTGAATGACTTCTTTCACAATCGTATTTATGTTCTTGTTAGTGAAAATAACATCCGATGGTCTGGAGACAATCAATAGCTCGTTAACGATGGTATTAATTCGATCTATTTCATCAATCAGCATGTCGGTATGTGGTTCAAGATTAAGTGTTTGATCTTTCCCCATCTGTAGAAATCCTTTAATGGTGGTCAATGGATTTCGAATTTCGTGAGCAATGCCTGCAGCCAATTCCCCAATCACAGACATTTTTTCTGTCTGTCTCAACATACTTTCCGTTTCCTTTAAAGCGGTAATATCCCGCCCGATGACAACCAGTCCTTTTCTCGAACCGTCCGGATTGAAAATGGGAATTTTAAATGCATCGAATGTTTTGCTTGAGCCATCTCTTAATGGAATGGTTTCTTCACAGCGAGTGACTTTCCCGGCTCTCCATGCTTCCTCGTCAGTATCGATACAATAAATCAATGCATCATGATAAAAGTCAGTGTAAGTGGCCATTTCTTTATCGGTCTTTCCCCTGTAATCAACGCCTTCAAGTTCGAATAATTGAGCGCCGAATTTATTAATTTGAAGCCATTTCCCTTCACCGTCTTTAAATGAAACAGCATCTGGCATGGTATCTATTAACAATGTGAGCTTCTCTTTTTCTTCTTCAATCAGTTTTGTATTTCTTAAATTATTAACAAAAACAAACAAAAGCATGGAGGTAAAGAAAACGAATAACAGACTTTTAAAAGTCTGGAAAAACAGGACATTTTCAGAGATTGTGTTGATAGAATCTTGTAATAAATAATCTGATCCGAAAACCCAAATAGGACCTATTATTAAGTAGATAAAAGGAATGAATCTGTAAATATCGTGGCTTTTTTTCATTGAGGGACTCCTTAAATTGTGGAAAGTTTGACTCTGTTTAGTTATATTGTCACATATAAAAGAAATTGTAGCAATTATGCCTGGGCGTTCTAATTGAAATGTCGAACATTTGAGATGTAAAAAGCTTTAGGTTGTCAGATTGGAGATTTCTTTTTTTGATTGGAATGTAATGTCTAGACTTAATTAGTTGATATTTAAATAGAAATGTAATATATTAATTGACGGGTCAATGATTGACCTATCAATTATCGAAAGTGGTGGATACAATGTCCAACTCATGTTCCGACGAGGGAAAAATCGTCTATCGACTGTATGAGATAAATAAACAAACAAGCCCAAAGTTTGAGCGATGTACAGGCATCAGTCAATCCCGGTTGGATTTGTTGACCAAACTGTTCGAAGTAGATGAAATCAGTCAGACCGAGCTACAAAAAGAAGTGAACATAGATCATGCTGCTGTAACCAGGCACTTAAAGCAACTCGAAGAAAAGGGATTGGTCTCACGACGCAAAAATCCAGCAGATAATCGTTTCACATTTGTTCGGTTGACAGACGCAGGTCGCGAAAGAATCGTTGCATACCAAGACGAGAAACAGCAATTCATTTCTAAAGTTTTAACTGGATTCAATGCAAAGGAACGTTCTTTGCTTTTAAATATGCTTACTCGAATCCAGGACAATGTCTCAAAAATTGATCCAAACGATTAGTTGTAAAGCAGCAAACTAATGTAAAAATAAAGGAGAATTTAAATGAACAAAACACTTATTAATGACTTTAATGAAATCGTAACAGGACGTCGTTCGATTCGTAATTATGATCCTGCAGTTAAAATCAGTCGTGAAGAAATGACTGAAATATTAACAACAGCCACGCTTGCCCCTTCATCCGTTAATCTCCAACCTTGGCGTTTTGTAGTCATCGACAGCCTTGAAGGCAAAGCGACATTGGCTCCACTGGCCAAATTCAATCAGAACCAAGTGGCAACTTCTGCAGCAATGATTGCCGTGTTTGCAGATATGAATAGTATCGACTATGCGGACGACATTTATGGGAAAGCTGTAGAACAAGGTCTGATGCCGGCTGAAGTCAGAGATGCACAATTGCCAGCTATAAAAGGTTTGGTGTCTACATTGCCACCGGAACAATTGAAGGAAATGAACTTGATTGATGCCGGTTTAGTATCGATGCAACTAATGCTCGCAGCTAGAGCTCACGGCTATGACACTAATCCAATCGGAGGCTACGAAAAGGATCAAATTGCGGAAGCCTTCGGATTGGATAAAGAGCGTTACTACCCCGTTATGCTCATTTCAATTGGAAAAGCGGTAGATAAAGGGTATCAATCTGTCCGTCTCCCTGTGGATGCCATCACAGAATGGAAATAAAAATCACCCAAATTTAGAAGAGAAAAGGACGAATACAATGATACTTATTCACGCTGGATTTCAGGTACAAGCAGACAAAGAACAATCATTTCTAGAAGAAATACGCACACTGATTACCGCTTCTCGAAATGAAAATGGGAATGTTTCATATGACTTAATGAGAGATACAGAAAAAGAACACGTATACATGATGGTCGAGGTATGGCAGGATATGAATTCTGTTGAAATTCATAACAAGAGTGATCACTTCACTACATTTGTAAGTAAAGCTCCTCAATATTTAGCCGCACCATTGAGTGTGAAAATTTACGAAGGTAATGAGAGAATCCAATAATATAATGACATCAAGGCACATCCACTGATTTTGGAGGTGTCTTTTTTCTGTTTAAGCTTTGCAAATGAAGTGGCAATAGAGGGATTTTATTTATAGGTGAAGAAGTTACTCTTATTATTGCGATTAAGAGATTGATAAAAGTAGGTGCAAACATGCAGGAAATTAAACTAGCAAAATGGGTACTAGAAGTCGATGTGGAACAGACACGAGAATTTTATAGCAAAGATTTTGAGATATGTGGATGTCTAAACTGTACAAACTTTTTTGAGTCTATCAAAAATGTAGAACCTTCGGTAGCAGATGTGTTTGAAAATCTGGGAATTGATCCATTAAAACCTGGACATCTTTCGGATTTTCGGGCAATGGAGGAAGGTAAGCATGAATACATAGGGAGTTATCACTTCATCGGCAAGGTGTTAAACGGAGATTTGTGCAACAAGGAAAATTGGAACGCTTCGAATACAGTTCAACTAAAAAACTTTACAATTGGTTTTTCAAATGACTTGGACTTTGTGCCAGAAGACTTCCCGTATCCTCTCGTACAGATGGAATTTGTAGCTTTAATGTCGTGGGTTCTTCAAGATGAAACGGAAAAATTAAATTAAAGGAGGCGAGCACATGATTAATTTTTACGGAACACAAACGTTGAAAACCAATCGATTGATCCTTAGAAAAATAGTCGAGAAGGATGCACCTAGCTTCTTCAACAATTGGATGTCTGATGACCGGGTTACGGATAATCTCATCAAAGGAGCGCACAAATCAATCTCGGAGTCAGTCGAGAGGGTCACGAATATTGTTAATGAATATGAGGATCAAGAATTTTGCTACTGGGGAATTGAATTAACAGCAACAGGAGATTTAATTGGATCAATCGATTTTTATAATTTTGACGATACCACAGAAAATTGTGAGGTTGGATTTTCACTTGGCTATGACTGGTGGAATCAAGGATATGGAACTGAAGCGTTGAAAGCTGTTTTGGAATTTGGCTTCCAGCATATGAATATTCATAAGATATCTGCAGCTCATAACACTGATAATCCTGCATCCGGAAAAATCATGCAAAAAGCTGGAATGGAACAAGAAGGATTGATCCGGCATATGATTCTCAATGCTAAAAATCAATACAAAGACTGTGCCGTCTATGGAATTCTCCAAGAAGATTATTTAGTTCTAATGAAGAAAAGTATCGGGGTGAATGCTCAATGTCGATGAAACCCGATTTAAATGATTTAGTATTAAGAGATCGAGATGATGGAACTTCCTTGGTAAACGAAGTGAGTCTGGAAAGAGCAACAATAAATGATGCCGAGGCTCTATTTGATATGCAAGTTAGAGCATTTACACCACTCTTGGAAAAGTATAAGGATTACACTATTAACCCAGCGAACGAAACAATCGAACGCGTTATTACTCGAATAACTAATCCTAATGGTGTGTTTTATAAAATTTGGTTGGACACTAAATTTGTAGGAGCCATCTGTATTTTTTGGAAAGAAGATGTTCGTTTTTGGATAAGTCCTATGTTTATCCTTCCTGAATATCAAGGCCAAGGTGTAGCGAAAAAAGCAATCCTTCTAGCCGAGGAAAGATTCCCTCACGCATTGAGCTGGGAGCTAGCAACAATCTTAGAGGAAAAGCGTAACTGTCATCTCTATGAAAAAATGGGATATGTCCTAACAGGAGAAAAACGAAGAATTAATGAACACACTACGCTAGTCTTCTATAAAAAGGGTATGTGAATGAATATTTAATTGAAAGAAATCGAAATTGTTAGGTGTGTATGCGAAAAAAATAAAATAGTATCATTAATCTTCATGCCAAACCTAATTATGGTCCACATATGACAAAGAGATAACAATTCGATGACACGAAGGGGTATTGGTTTAACTTTTCATGAATGTCCGTTAAGATGCAATCTATGCGTGGTCATAAACGCGTAGTTTTGAATCGAAAGGGGTTTACATGAGAATGAATATGAAAAAATTATTATTACCTCTAGCAGCAGGTGCATTAGCTTTAAGTTTATCTGCTTGTAATGACGAAGATAAAGCAACAAAGGAAGAAAAGCCACAAGAAGAAACGAAGCAGGAAGCGGCGAAAGCACCAACTGAAAAAGATCAGGCAGCAGCTGCTAAAGAAATGCAGAAGAAAATGGCTGAGCAGGAAGTTGACGAGAAAAAAGTAGTAGCAGTCGTTAATGATGAAGAATTAAAAGGTGACCAATATAATGCGGCGTTGGCTTCAATTCAAGGTCAAATGCAACAGTCAGGTCAAGATCCGAGTAGTAAAGAAGCTGCAGAGCAGGTGAAAAAACAAGTACTGGATTCTCTTGTAGGTCAAACGTTGATTTTACAAAAAGCGAAAGAAGCGAAAATCACAGCTACTGAAAAAGAAATTGATGAAAGATATAAAACTTTTGAAGAGCAATACGGTGGCGAAGAAGCGATGAATAAAGCACTGGAAGCACAAAGCATGGACTCGAAGATGTTAAAAGACCAAATTGCTGAATCGATTCTATTTGAAAAATATCAGGATAAAGTAGTGCCTGCCAAAGAAGTAACAGAAAAAGAAATTAAAGATTATTACGATCAATCTGCATCACAAGCAAAAGCAGCAGGACAAGAGCTTCCTCCACTTGAAGAAGCTAAAGAAGAGATCAAAGGAATTCTTCAACAACAACAGCAACAAGAACTATTGGCAAAACATGTTGAAGAGTTAAAAGCTGACGCTAAAATTGAATTGAAAATCTAATAAATTAAAACTTTAATGCCTCCCATTATTCTAATAATAGGGAGGCTTTTGCATGGGTATACTTAGACAATCCAAATAAAAAGCAGGAGCTATATGTTATGAAAGAATTTAAAATTACTTATTTTTTTGACGAAGAGCATTACATTCGACGATTTATCCATGTGGAATCCATGGAAATTGCGGAAGAGTTGATACAAAGTGAAAGGGATCAATATATATCATTTCGCGATAGCAGAGGCATATATCATGAGCTGAATACTCGAAATGTCCGAGTGGTCCAACTTTCCGAATACCATCGAATCGATAAAAGCCAAAAAAGAGAGAAACGATGACGATCTCGCCGTTTCTCTCTTTTAGTTTTGGGGGCAATTATTCAGCAGTAAGTTCACTTTCAGTAACCCACATATGGTTCTTCACTTCTTCACCACTGTCAGTAGAGATGTAATCTACCATATAAACAGTTGTTTGTTCGGCTGAATCAACTTTTGCCGTTGCGCCTTTCATGCCTTCCATATGATCTGCCTCAACGATAACTTCATCACCAGCTTTATATGGATCAGCAGTAGCGTCTTTTATTTCTTCATGAATAATCCATTTATGATCTTTCACTTTTTCTCCACCAGTAGTAGGTGTGTAGGAAATTGTGTAAACAGTCGTATCGTAAGCTCCTACGATTGTTGCTTCGGCATCTTTCATGCCTTTCATATGAGCATTCGTAATTGTTGCTTTGCTACCAACTTCAAAAGTAGGATTTGTTGCTTCTTTTAAACCTTCAGGAACCTCACCAGAACTTGAATGAGAGTCGCCATGATCCATTTCTTCATGATTAGCTTCCTTGTCACTGCTTGTATCATTTCCACATCCACTTAAAACCACCATTGCCGCAGCACTTAAATAGAGAAGTTTCTTTTTCATTAGTACTTACACCTCTTATTTTTGAATTTGTTAAAGGTAGTATACCCTAATAGGGTATGTATTGAAAAGAATTAGTCAGACAATATGTAAGATCTCGACATTACAGGTCATAAAGTGATCACAATATAACCAGGTTGACAGAATGGAGCTCCAGGTAGACAGTTCAGCATTCCAGGTAGACAGAATCGAGTTCCAGGTAGACAGTTCCACATTCCAGGTTGCACAAAATACAATAAGGCTTTAAATAGTTCACATGCGGAAACTTCTGAGTGTCAATATTATGATTTAAAAACCCTTGAATAACTCATTGAGTATTCAAGGGCTGAAGTGTATAAGGCTTTAATTATTAGTGTGTTGTTAGTGTGTTGCGGCTGGTGACACATTTAGTGGAGGAGGAATCAACCATGCTTTCTCTTTGTTCATTCTCAATAATTTCGCACCAAATTGTACTTTGTTTGAATGGAACTTGCCAAACATCATCCCAATATCTTCGCGGATGGCTTGGCCAATAATCATACTGCATCCCACTAGCCCTTGGGCTGCATTTACAGATAGGATGGCACTGATTTCTGGATCCGTAATTCGTGCTCCAACAGGGATTTCGTCCGCTGTTGCGATTGGGCGATCAGGCAAGGCAGGGGGAATTGCAATACCATTGGCTTTCAATAATTCTGATGCTTCTTGATTCTCGTCCTTCATGGCTTTAACCGCATCTTCAAGCATGCTTCCCAGGTCTCTGTCCCCAACATGATTAATAAACGCTTGGTACAAACTGATTAACCCATTGTTGGATGCAATATAAGACCAGACTCCAAATACTTCACCTTCATGCAAAGGTTCATTTTTAGGATTACCACTTAAAATACCCATTCACTATTCCTCCTCATGAATTAAACATTCTCCTTGGAGCGGAGAAAATTACATGTGTATTATGTGTGACCAATGGAATGTTATGCGGGCTTTGTTAGCTAAAAAACATGGCTTAATGCAAAGTAATCATTTTTAATTTTAAATTTCAAACATGACCATGCGAAAACAAAAACATTATATGTTTCAGTTCCTGTAGAAGAGAATGAAACAGATAAGATATAAAACAAAAGAGGCTAACTTCGCAGTTAGTCTCTTTTGTTTTATATGTAGAACTCAAAGCTATCAAAATATACATCTGCTAAAATTTTACGAAACACTAAAAATCCGATATCATAAGTAATAATTTAACATTTGGAAATAATCAAATATAAATTTAAAACTACTTCACATAAAGGAGTACACTCCAGATGTCTACATTCGCATTATTAAACAATCTTAAAGAACAGGCAGATCAAATTACGGAAGATTGGTTGAATGCCAGAGCGAAAGAACCAGGTTCTTTCTATTCTTGTGAAACTTCACCGGATGTTGAAAGACTCTTGAGAAAGCAACATAAACAAACCGTTCAATTATTGATATCGAGCTTAAATGAGGATGAAATTGAATTTCAGGAAAAGCTAGAGGATTGGGCGCAAACTGTCGCAATGTCGCGAGTGGAAAACAGGATAGCCATACATGTAGTCGTTGAATTTCTAGGAAAAACGAGAGTACTCTTTTGGCGATATATTCAACGATTTATCCATGATACGAATGAGGATATTAACAAAATACATGTGGCAGAATGGAGTGAGATTCTTCATTCTGGATTTGACGAGATGATTGTAAAATTCACGACATATTACCATGAATTTAACGAAAAACGATTATCCGAGCATCAGGCATTGATTAAGTTACTTGAAATTCCACTCATCAAGATATGTGATAAAGTTTCCGTACTACCGTTAATCGGCATCATTAACTCAGAACGTGGGTTATCTTTATTGAATGATATTCCATTAAAGTGCAGTGAGAATCAGGTAGAAAGTCTAATCATCGATCTTTCTGGTGTAATCGAAATCGAAGAGGCTGTCGCATTTCAGTTAACTCAACTTGTCCAAGTGTTGAACTTGATGGGCATTGAAAGTTATATTTCTGGTATTCGGCCGGAAGTTGCTAGAAAAGCCATTAGCTTTGGGGAAGATTTTCACACCATCACTAAAATTTCATCTGTTCAAGAAGTCATTGGAAAGCATACAGTGGTTAAAGTTTAAGGGTATTAGGAAGTTCACTGCAATTAAGTTGGGAAAATAGGACACCTCCAATTAGCTATTCAATTGGAGGTGTCTTTTCTTCTATTCAATTTCACGATACCTTAAGATTTGTAAGATTTTTCTCGTTCACTTCTTTTACGATGATTCGATGTCATTGGCTCATGTTTTGGTTTTAAGAATCCCTGTTCCACGAACTCCATTGATATCTCTTCTTTTGGTGAAGTCGCATTAAAATCTTTCTTCTTTGGTGTTTGAGACAAGGGACTTGTAAAGTTAATTGCTCCTTTATGATTGTCACTTCCCATCAAAAAACCTCCTCAAAAGTATCGTTCCTTCTTAACATGGTTTTAAAAGACGGATTCATTCTTCAAATTTTAAAAAATATGTCATGTAGAAAGAAATTTTTTAAAAAGATTATAGCTCGACACTTTGTAGCTTATGTCCAGTTAGAATCATTTTCTGTCCAGTCATCAATGATTTCTGTCCATTCACTCAAAATTGCCTGTCTCCTTAAAATAAAAAAAAGAGTAAAATGAGTCGATTTTCTAACCTTTTATGCCTTAACAATTCTATCAAAAGCTAATAGCGGATGTTTACTATTAAATGATTGTAGTGGAAGGCGGCGACTCCAGCGGGAATAGCGTGTTCAGGTGAGACCCCGCAGGAGCTAGCGACGAGGAGGCTCACGAACCGCCCGCGGAAAGCGTCCGCTTGAAACGGAAATCAACGTAATTGTTTTACAAGAGCAAACTTTAATAGAGGGCTGCTCTCAGAAGTCATTTAAAATGAATTAATGGTCGTTTCACTAAAAATGCCATGGTGACTTGCGAGGGATATGTTTTTGATGAGATTTCTGATCTTCTATTGATTCCAATGATTCCATCCATGGATCTATGGATTCTATAGATTCCATTAATTCTTTAGATTCTTTCGATTTTTTGACTTTTAATCGAGACGTACAATCATCTTTAAAATCAAAGTGAATGACCTGCTTGTAATCATCCGGTGAAATATTGGCGTTTCGGTATTCTCGATAAGGATGATCAATGGAGTTGCCATCTTCATTTTTCTGTGTCTTTAAGTGATCCACTATCATATTTCCAATATATCTCCCTAAATTCAAGCCCTCGCTGTTATCGACTTCAAAATGAACTCCTGCATATAAACGGCTGTACGCATCGTCGAAAGCGATTTTGCGCAATTTTTTTGCTTCCATTGGGAAGAAATAGCTTAACACTACTTCTGCACAGCCAGACATGCTGGCGTGGCCAGAAGGATAGGATGGAAATCTCGGCGTACAAAGAATCGTCTCCATCTCTTCGTCACATTGATTTGGTCTAGCAACATCCCATTTATACTTCAATTCCCAGACGACAATCATGGTGTCATTTATAGCCATTTGTACCGCAGCTATTATTCTGCTGGCATAGACAGGACTGACACCATAGGTATCTACTAGACGGTCAATAATGGGAGTCCATTGTTTGGTAGGGGCACCAGTTCCATAAAAAATGGCCAATTGTTCTTGATTGTGTGTCAGATGGCTGAGCGTACGTTGAACAATCTTTAATTCTTTTTCGAAATCAATCGCACTGGGTTTTTTAATTGGGAAATGCATGATGGTGCCGTTTGGATTTAGGAAGTTCTTATCTTTATCTCTTTTTAAATAATTCAAGGACCAAGATCCTGCAGATGGTGTAACAGGATTTACCGGTAATCTCTTTTCACCTGCGTAAGGCACTTCGGACCATCGCAAATAATTTTTCTTCAATTTTTCATCTCCAATCAATTATTCTTTTAACCAATGTATGAGAGGAAGATCATGAGTGTGTTTTCAAGGCTTTACACAATATGAAAAGGATGAGTAAAGGTACCTTCATGAATGTTTTTTTTTTTTGAAAGTTCTTTAAGCGGAATGAGTCAATTGTGAAAAGTCCCGGTTATCAGAAGTTGTCTCATTTCATACTATGAATAAATCAAACCCTGACTGGAGGGAAAAAATGGATATTCTGAATAAGGTGAAGAGCTTCCGAGAAGAAGAAAACAGCTTGAAGTGGGAAGGCACATTTGCTGAATACTTGGCCATTGTAAAAGAAAGACCAGAAGTTGCCCAATCGGCTCATTCACGTGTTTATAATATGATCAATAGCCATGGGTTGACGGAAAAGAATGGACATAAACTGTACCATTTTTTTGGTGAAGAAATATTCGGACTTGAAACATCCATAGAACGACTTGTGGAAGAGTACTTTCACCCTGCGGCAAAAAGATTGGATGTTCGAAAGCGTATTTTATTATTGATGGGTCCTGTAAGTGGCGGTAAATCTACGATTGTGACATTGTTGAAACGTGGCTTTGAAAAATATTCAAAAACCGATGAAGGTGCGGTTTACGCGATAAAAGGTTGTCCGATGCATGAAGATCCACTTCACCTCATTCCCCACGAATTACGTGATGAATTTTTTGAAGAGTATGGTGTCCGTATTGAAGGCAGCTTATCTCCTCTGAATACGATGCGTTTGGAGAAAGATTACAAAGGACGTCTGGAAAATGTAATGGTGGAGCGAATCTTCTTCTCTGAAGACAAACGAGTAGGGATTGGGACTTATACACCATCAGATCCAAAATCACAGGATATTGCAGATTTAACAGGAAGTATTGATTTTTCAACAATTGCCGAATTCGGGGCGGAATCAGATCCACGCGCTTATCGATTTGACGGGGAACTGAATAAAGCGAACCGCGGAATGATGGAATTCCAGGAGATGTTGAAACTCGATGAAAAATTCCTTTGGCTGTTGTTATCTTTAACCCAGGAAGGAAACTTCAAGGCAGGAAGGTTTGCATTAATCAGTGCGGATGAACTCATCGTCGCGCATACAAATGAAACCGAGTATGCTTCGTTTATTTCGAATAAGAAGAATGAAGCACTGCATTCCCGAATTATTGTCATGCCAATTCCGTATAACCTGAAAGTGAGTCAAGAAGAACGGATTTATGAAAAAATGATCAGGGAAAGCGACATGACTCATATTCACATTGCTCCTCAGGCTTTGCGCGCTGCCGCCATTTTTTCTGTACTCACTAGGTTGGAACCACCTAAAAAACAAGGCATTGATCTTGTGAAGAAAATGCGTCTCTATGACGGGGAAAATGTAGAAGGCTTTAATCAAATCGATGTGGAGGAACTGCAGAAGGAATATCCGAATGAGGGCATGAACGGGATTGATCCTCGTTACGTGATTAACCGCATATCTTCAGCCATTATCCGCAAAGAAGTCCCTTCAGTTAACGCGCTGGATGTTTTGCGTGCTTTGAAAGATGGTCTGGACCAACATGCTTCCATCACACAAGAAGATCGTGAGAAATACTTGAATTATATTTCCATTGCTAGAAGGGAATATGATGAGATCGCCAAGAAAGAAATTCAAAAAGCCTTTGTGTATTCCTATGAAGAGTCAGCCATCACATTAATGGATAATTACTTGGACAATGTAGAAGCCTACTGCAATAAAAATAAAATTAGAGATACATTGACCGGAGAAGAAATGAATCCAGATGAAAAACTGATGCGTTCTATTGAAGAACAAATTGGTATCTCCGAAAATGCGAAAAAAGCGTTCAGGGAAGAAATTCTCATTCGTCTTTCTGCCTACGCAAGAAAAGGTAAACGCTTTGAATACAACTCACATGAGAGATTACGTGAAGCGATTCAGAAGAAACTTTTTGCGGATTTAAAAGATGTAGTGAAAATTACAACATCGTCTAAAACTCCTGATGAATCACAGCTTAAAAAGATAAATGAAGTAGTTGCCAGACTGATTGATGAACATGGCTATAACTCAATTTCAGCCAATGAATTACTGCGTTACGTGGGAAGCCTGCTGAATCGATAAGGAGATGTATAAGTGAAAAAACAAGGCGAATGAGAAGAATTCGTCTTGTTTTTTTCTTACCCTCTGAAGTCAATAACTTGTTCGCCAACGCATATGATACTGAAATTAAAAACTTTTAATACTGGATGGGTGTGGGTGGAATTGAACGAAAAACCAAATAGTCGTTTTGTCATCTCACAGGAAGACTGGTCGCTCCATCGAAAAGGCTATCAAGATCAACAGCGTCATATGGATAAAGTCAAAGAAGCCATTAAAAACAATTTGCCGGACTTAATCAGTGAGGAAAGCATCGTCATGTCGAACGGGCGGGATGTCATAAAAATTCCGATTCGCTCATTGGATGAGTACAAAATTCGCTACAATTACGACAAGTCGAAACATGTGGGGCAAGGCAACGGTGATAGCCAGGTAGGAGATATCGTCGCCCGTGGTTCTGGGGAAGGAAAACCAGCTTCAGGGCAAGGGAAACAAGCAGGGGATCAAGCCGGTAAGGATTACTATGAAGTGGAAATTACCATGGAAGAGCTGGAAAGTGCTCTTTTCAATGAACTTGAGTTACCGAATTTAAAGCAAAAAGAACAAGCTCAAATTACCAAAGAGAAAATAGAATTCAATGATATTCGTAAAAAAGGGCTCATGGGCAATATCGATAAAAAACGCACGATTTTAACAGCGATTAAACGCAACGCAGCGAATGGAAAAGCGGAAATTTCACCAATTCATAATGAAGATTTACGATTCAAAACGTGGAATGAAGAAATAAAACCGGAATCTAAAGCAGTTGTGCTTGCGATGATGGATACGAGTGCATCCATGGGGCCATTTGAAAAATATGTAGCACGTAGCTTTTTTTTCTGGATGACCAAATTTCTCCGAACCAAATACGAAACCGTAGAGATCGAATTTATCGCCCATCATACAGAAGCAAAAGTTGTTACGGAAGAGAACTTTTTTACAAAAGGTGAAAGTGGAGGCACCATTTGTTCATCTGCTTATCAAAAAGCGTTGGAACTTATTGAACAAAAATATCATCCTTCACGATTCAATATTTACCCGTTCCATTTTTCAGACGGTGAAAACATGTCAAATGATAATGAAAGATGCTTGAAATTGGTTAATGAACTAATGTCAGTCTCGAGCATGTTTGGCTATGGAGAAGTAAATCCAAATAATCGATATTCTACATTAATGTCAACTTATAAAAAAATTTCAAATCCGAAATTCCGCCATTATATATTGAGCGAAAAACATGATGTTTATAAAGCGCTAAAAAGCTTTTTCCAAAAAGAAATAACTTCCGTTTGAAATGGTTCATGCCTGGCACTTGTCATTGAATAAACCATCGGAGGGATTCGATAAATGGAAACAGATGCTCTTCATCGAGCAATTGATGAAATTACGGAAATTGCAGCTGGATTTGGCCTGGATACGTATCCGATGCGTTATGAAATATGTCCTGCCGATATTATTTACACGTTTGGTGCATACGGAATGCCCACTCGATTCAGCCACTGGAGCTTTGGGAAACAGTTTCATAAAATGAAGCTACAATACGACTTAGGGTTAAGCCAGATCTACGAGTTGGTCATAAATTCAAATCCTTGTTATGCGTTTCTGCTCAATACAAATAGTCTCATTCAAAACAAATTGATTATTGCCCATGTTCTTGCCCATTGTGACTTCTTTAAAAATAATGTCCGCTTTTCAAATACAAAGCGTGATATGGTCGAAAGCATGACGGCAACAGCCGAACGGATAGCCAATTATGAAATGATTTATGGAAAAGTTGAAGTAGAACGCTTTTTGGATGCTGCGATGGCCATTCAGGAGCATGTGGATCCTTCCATCATCAGACATAAATTACTCGACTACGAAACCGAGGAAGAAAAAGAATTCGTCCGGAAGACACCTTACGATGACTTGTGGAACTTAGATAAAAATGCAGGAAATAATCAAGCAAACATTCAAAAAAGAAAAAAATTCCCGCCTTCACCTGAAAAAGATCTCCTATTATTTATCCAGGAATACAGCCGTGAGTTGGAAGAATGGCAACGGGATATCTTGACCATGATGCGGGAAGAAATGCTGTATTTCTGGCCGCAGATGGAAACTAAAATCATGAATGAGGGATGGGCCAGCTATTGGCATCAGCGAATCTTAAGGGAAATGGATCTGACGTCAGCTGAAACTATCGAATTTGCGAAATTGAATGCAGGTGTAGTCCAGCCTTCTAAAACAAGTATCAATCCATATTATCTTGGATTAAAGATCTTTGAGGATATTGAAAAGCGATACAATCACCCCACAGATAAAATGAAAAAACTCGGCGTCAAAGAAAATTCGGGCAGGGAAAAAATGTTTGAAGTAAGAGAAATTGAATCGGACATTTCGTTCATCCGGAATTATTTGACGAAAGAGTTGGTGAAACAGGAAGATCTGTATTTGTTCGAAAAGAAGAATGGAAACTATCAAATTACTGACAAAGAATATGAACATGTGCGTGACCAACTGATATCGATGAGGGTCAATGGAAGCTTTCCTTATATCGTGGTGGAGGATGGTGATTACTCGAAAAATGGCGAACTGTATTTAAAACATGGCTATGAAGGGACAGAATTGGATCCTCCATATTTAGAGCATGTCCTGCCATACATTTATCAGTTGTGGGGACGATCAGTTTATCTAGAAACATATGTCGAAAACAAACCCATTGTCTATATCTATGATGGTAAAAAAGTTTCACGACGTTTATTATAATGGCTGTTAGAATTCCAGTATCTTTTAAAGATGTTGGAATTTTTTTTGTTCGACGATTACTTGAGCAATAGGAATATCCCTTCGGTTTACGTAGGTTAAATCAAGCGAGTAGACTTTATTTTGGATTCACCATGTTGGGGGAGTATACATTTCAAACAAAAAATTCCGGCCTAATGTAGCATCCGGAATTCTTTACACATATCATTTTCAGTTTAGTACCAAACGAAGGCTAAAGCTGTCTTTGGAAGAACGTTTTGATGCAGTTGTTTACCGTTTTTTTGAAAAAATTCCAAAATGATTTGCGCTTCTTTTTTATTTCGGGTGTTGTTGCTGCCGGCAATACGCTAATTGCTAAATCAAGAGAACTTTGAAAATTCTCGGCGTTAGGATACCCATCAAATGGACGGGATCTTAATAAACGATTATCTACTTCAGTCTTCAGATTTTCAGGAAGTGCATGATACGCTGTTAGATTCAATCCGAACCCTGGATCTTCAATTGCAAACTGCATGTCAACCAATGTTTGGGCGTCGTTTACAGCGTCCAAAAAGATGTTGTTTCCCGAAATGACATAGCCAGTCTGCACTTTGTTAATACTCAATGTAGTACTCGTATTAAGAACATGATCAAATTCACTATTCCTCTGCGTGACATGTTGAGTAATAGTGATGGAATCGCTTTCATCAATGTCGGCAACTAGAATACCGCCCAAAAAGATTTCTTGATCCTCCCCGTCCCCATAGGTAATACCTTTTGTTTCTCCAGGGTTCAAACTGAATGACGATGCTTCATCCAGGATACTTGGATTATCTCCTTCACGTAAAAAGAGAGTAATCTGCAATGTCGCTAAGCTGTTGTTAATAAATGTTTTTTCTAGCATCTTTCTTTTACTCCTTATCTTTAATTGTTTCCAAACCAGATTGTTAGATAAAGGTTGCTCATCCTTCATCTAACACATCATATGTTGATTAATAGATTCTTTTTAGGCTTTCAACCCAAACGCTATAATTGATTTAATAAAATGAGAAAAGGAATCCAAAAGCTAGATAACTAGCTAGTGAATCCCTTTTTAAAAAAGAATATTTACATGTATATGATTACATACAGCGTGTGTCAGATGTGTAGGGAACGTCGGCGAATTTCAGTTTCCAACAAGTTGATAAATTCAGGACATAACTTTAATTCTTTTGCCTTAACGTATGATTCAATTAATAATTCAGAAGACAGTTTACTCATAAATGAATTCACCTCCAATTTGCAAATTTAATAGAGTTGTTAAAAAATTGGTAGAAATCTTTGATGTATTATTAATCTATCAGATAGTTTTGTTCGGAACAAGCGTTCTCTTATCCACAGTTATCGGTGGATTAAATGTGATTAACTTGTTGATAAAGCATGAAAATGTATACTTACCACCCGGGAAAATGTGTATAAAGTTATCCACAACAACGAAAAAGTGAGAAATTTGTCGAAAAGTTTTTTGGAAATATTACCTTGGAAGGAATTTCAAGAAAAGAAACGAATACCTCTATTAGAAGATAGATAGTAATGGAGGAAACAATGTTGATATATAAAGATGGACCCATAACAGTTCGAGAACTAAGGAAAGAGGATAATTACATATTGGCAAAATGGCTTTCGGATCCGAAAGTCCTTCAATATTATGAAGGTAGGGACAATCCCTTTGACCTGGAAAAAGTAAATGAAAAATTTTATAACTGCGATGAAAATGAAATGAAATGTATGGTTGAATTCGATTTAGTGGAAATTGGCTACATTCAGTATTACGAACTGGATGAAGAGACGAGAAATCATTATGGATATATTGATGCTGCATCAAAGATTTACGGAATGGACCAATTTATAGGGGACCCAGCATATTGGAATAGAGGAATAGGAACGGCTCTTGTGAAATCCATGGTAAAGTTCTTAGTTGAGCAAAAACATGCTGATCTCGTCGTGATGGACCCACAGACATGGAATGAGCGAGCCATACGTTGTTATGAAAAATGCGGATTCAAGAAGGTTAGAGTTTTGCAAAAAAACGAACTCCATGAAGGTGAGTTTCGGGATTGTTGGCTAATTGAATATCGGAGGTAAAAAAACGGCAAAAGCATTGAGCTTTTGCCGTTTTTTCTATTTCTGTTCTTGTCTTTTCTCTAAAAATGTTGGACGGATAGCACCCCATGGAGAAACATCAAGCGTCAGTGCCAAATCTTTCGCTTCCTCTAAACCTGGCCCTGTACCTTGTTCCACATAATACTGTTCTAGCTGTGGTGTCGTAATCTGACCTCCATAATTTGTACCTTTCATAGCTCCCCAAAAAGGTTCGCTATCTATACGATCAATCATGGCATAACCATCATCGCCTTCTTTTAAAGAGAAAAAAATATCGCCTTCTGAGGCAGAATCGGTAGGTTTTAAATCAGGATATTTTAGCAGCACATACTCGCCGTAAAACGGATCATACGGGTCGTATGGTTCGGCTCGCAAAACATACTCGTCTCCGAACCATGAAGTGGCGAAGAAACTCAAAGCAATTAAGAAAATCATTAGTGTCTGTATGGCTGGAATTAAAAAGGATTTCATGACGAGACACCTGCTTTCTTTTTGTTAATTCTCCAGGCGATACCGGACAATGCAAAAAGTAAAAGTGCTCCGATTAGGAAAAATAGAGATACATCCATTCTCCCCCAAGCATAAATGAAATATAGGACAAACTGAACGAGAATGAAAAATACAAAGCCGGGTGCAAGTAATCTGTCTTTACGATGCTCAGTCACTAAGTAGGTAAGTGCAACGACTTCGGCTAAAATGGCGAGGCCGATTGCCGATGTGTCATAAAGCAGAATTCCAACCAGTCCAAGTGAAAAAATCCAGGCTATTTTCTTGAAGCGCATATAATAGAACCCGAGAATGACTATTCCAGCAATGGCTAGAGCAATTGATTCAACTACATTCATCTTGATGAATGAAAGTTGGGTTTCACCCAACACGGCTAAATAAACGAGAAGCTGCAGTCCTCCGATGATTATATAGAAAGGACGTACAATCCATTCTTTCTCAGGGAAACAAAGAGCGATAGCGACAACCACAAATAATGTCCAAATAGTCCAAAGAACATTCTCATATTCAACAACTGACCAAAGTGACAAACCAGCGCCAAAAAGTAGAATCCAACTAAGTGAAATCGAGATGCCCGTTTTGCTTAAATAAAACCACGCTAATGAAACAGCAAGGAATGCTCCCCATTCGAACCACCCCAACGTTTCACCAGAAGTAAATAACACTTGAATCCCAAACATAAATGCGACAATCGCGTAAGGAAATTGACGCCAGTACCAATAATGCCCGAGTGCGGCAATGAAGATGGCCCAGGGTAAAAATGAATTAAAAAGGGAAAAATGAAAGGTTTGAACTGTTACAACGATACTTGCTGCAAACATGGCCAGCCCAATCAGTCGGAATAAAATGGGATGCCCGATTTTTTTCGTTTCAGAAAAATGCCCTATAATGTAAAACAGCCACATCACAGACAGGACAAGTGTAATTCTTAAAACATCAGGCATCTCTTGCCAATTGGCTGCAATGAAACTAAACACGGCAAGTGAAAAGAAAATCAGCCCGATAATCAAAAGTAGTGGAAGTTTTAATGGTCTAGGTTGCTTACTCTCAAAAGCAAGAATCTTTTCGATCGTTGATTCGTCGATCAATCCTGCATCTTGCCATTTGTGCAGTTTTTGCTTTAGTTCCACGTCGTCATCTCCTTATCTATTTTTCTTTCATTATAGCCGCTCACTATCAGAATAGACATAGGGTCCTACGGTAAATACACCACACCTTTATTTGTTTAATTTTAATGAGTCAATTTCTTAATTCGAACTAATCGGTCGAATCTTTTTTACACTGCACTGCCATTTGTTATCGCTGTATTTCTATATGTATATGCAGTGATATTGACCCAGCGTCGATATCAGAAACAATGGCCAATCTATAGAACCGTGTTTTGGTTTACAGGAATCATTTTTACGGTTGCTTCCGTAATTAGACCTTGTGAAATATCCCTCCAACAAATCATTAAAACACCTCTATTCCATGACAGAATGCATGGAATAGAGGTGTTTGGTTATGTGTTTAATTTGGATGGATCTCTTCATTTGCTGAAGGGTCCAAAGTTATTTTGCGTGCAGGGTCATTAATGACTTGTTTGTTTAACTCATCAATAATTTGTGCATCAACCAACTTCATATCCTCATGCATATCAAATAGGCTGACTTTATCCGTTTTCACTGCATCAGGACTGTCCATATAAGGACCTTTTGCCAAGTCGCGATCTTCTTCGGTAAACACTTTCTTCTTCATGGATTTTCATCCTTTCAAATCTTTATAAAAGGCAGAGAATACTCTTATCATGTGCTTTAATTGTATGACTATGTATGTACATATAACGTTGAAGCTGGAAAAGTGGTAGAGTATATAAGCGTTCCGATTAAATCAAAGGTAAAACAATTACAATGAGGTGCATTAGATGAATATATTTTTACAACATAATCCGACTAAACTATTTTTCGGAAAAGGACAAATCAGCCAGTTATCTGGTGAAGTCGGTCAGCAGAAAGTGCTGGTTGTTTACGGTGGCGGAAGCATCAAACAAAACGGTATTTATGAAGATGTTATGAAAGAACTTGAAAAAGCGGGAGCAACCATATTTGAACTACCAGGTGTCGAACAAAATCCACGTTTGACTACCGTTCATAAAGGCGTTGAAATATGTAAAACTGAGAGAATTGATTTTCTTTTAGCAGTAGGTGGCGGAAGTGTAATTGATTGTACAAAAGCAATTGCAATTGGCGCTAAGTATGACGGAGACGTTTGGGATTTAATCACTCGTAAAGCTCCGATTGACTCGGCTCTGCCACTTGGTACGGTATTGACATTAGCAGCAACTGGTTCTGAAATGAATCCAATATCGGTTATTTCAAACTGGGAGACAAAAGATAAGCTCGGTTGGGGATCACCACTGGTATTCCCGAGATTTTCGATTTTGGACCCGACATATACGTTTTCGGTGTCCCGCAAACAAACTGTTTATGCCATTGTTGACAGTATGTCTCATGCTCTTGAACATTATTTCCATCGCACGAAAAATACGCCGATGATTGATGGATTTATCGAATCATTGTTACGTACAGCCATACAGACTGGTCCTAAACTGCTCGAAGATTTATCTTCTTATGATCATCGGGAAACAATGATGTATATCAGCACAACCGCATTTAATGAAACATTATCGAATGGAACAGATGGTGGTGACTGGGCGACTCATCGAATTGAACATGCTATATCAGCTGTGTACGATATTCCCCACGGTGGAGGACTTGCCATCTTGTTCCCTAATTGGTTAGAACATGTTCTTGAAGAAGATCCTTCTCGTGTGAAAATGCTAGCAATGAATGTTTTCGGAATTTCTGACGAAGGAAAAACAGACGTGGAAGTCGCGAAAGAAGGAGCGAAAGCCCTTCGCGCATTCTGGGATTCTCTCGATGCTCCGAATCGCTTGAACGACTATGATATCGACGAACGTGACATTGACTCCATTATTGATAAAACCTTTATTAAACCAGGTGTTGGCGTATACAAAGAGTTGGACAGGGAAAGTGTCCGCGATATTTTAATACGATCAATGTAAACAGCAAAAACCCTAATCATATGATTGGGGTTTTTGCTATTTTAGCTTAGTTATCAATTGAGGCTGTTTATCGCGTATTTGCGGGAACTTCGAACCAATTACACTTTTCCAATAAAACCTGCGAATACTCCAACTAAATCTTAATTTTGTCCAATGAAACTTGCAATTACTCCAACTAAATCTTCAATTCGTCCAACTAAAAGCGACTCCTGTCTTAACTTCTTCCAGTGCTAATCTAAAGAGTGCTTGCAAGATCTTCCCCGAAAATGGGTAACGATTCCATGTCTTTTTTTATGAAACAAGCCGAATTGTTTTCATAACACGTCTTTAAAGCCTTCTTTGTGCATATGAAAAACTATAGTCCGTTTAAAAAGCATGGACTAAATTTCGAATGAAAATAAGGTGACAGATCATGAAACCGATTATTGGAATTAGTTCGTCTGTGGAATACGATGGGGACGAATACTCTGTATCCATGGCCAATGCCCATGCCCTAATACAAGCCGGGGGAATGCCGATAATGCTGCCACATTTAGAGAAAATGTCAGATATAGATGAGATGGCGCAATTTTTAGATGGTCTTTATCTTACGGGAGGTTATGATATTGACCCAACACTTTTTGGAGAAGAGCCGCATCCGCAGCTAGGCGTAATAGATCCTGCTAGAGACAAGTTTGAATTAGCCCTTATTCGAAAATTTTTAACATTAAACAAGCCGATTCTTGGTGTCTGCCGAGGGTCCCAGACGATAAATATCGCGATTGGTGGAGATATGTATCAAGATATTGGTGCACAAATAAAGGAAGATTATTTGCAACACCAGCAACGAGCACCTAAGTCACATGGATCTCATTTTGTAGATGTAACAGTTGGGTCTTTGTTGCACCAAGTCACGGGTGTAAAACGTTTGAAGGTCAATAGTCGCCATCATCAAGCAAATCGTAATGTGCCATTTCCATTAAGAGTCAGCGGAAGTGCAAGTGACGGGGTAATTGAAGCTATTGAAAGTGAAGTCCATTCTTTCGTGCTAGGTGTCCAGTGGCATCCTGAAAATATGTTTTTTGGTGGAGATGAATCTTCGAGGAAAATTTTTAGTGCATTTATAGAAGCATGTAATAAAAATCAACACCCCCAATAAAAGAGTTCTTTACTGAGGGAGTCACATGTTTATTTTTTACGTTTGGCTTCCCTTGCTTCTCGTTCCCATATTTTTAAGTGAGGATACGGATCAAAGGCCCACTCGGTCCGCCCATTATATTTATACATCCCATAATGTAGATGTGGTGGGAATCGACCGGAAGTTCCTTGTTTCCCATATCCTGAACTGCCTACATAGCCAATGACTGTTCCAAGCTCCACGATATCGCCTTTTTGTATTCCTTCATTGAAATAAGCTAAATGAGCATAATAGTGATAGGTATTTTGAATATCACGAATACCTACGCGCCAGCCGCCAAATTCATTCCAACCAAGTTCTTCGATAATGCCGTATGAGGTTGATTTTACTGGAACTCCATGACCGGCAAATAAATCGGTGCCCTCATGAATGCGCCGACCACCCCATCCCCGATTTGCTCCCCAGGTCCCTTTATAACTGTAATTGTGGGAAAGTGGAATAGGGAAAACATGTTCACCTAAATCGAGTGTATTGAAGTGTTTATATAGAGTGGCAATCGTCATTATTTGATTGACGGTTTTTTCACTTTTGTAGTATTCCCAAATGGCTAACTTAAAGTCGTCTTCGGTTTGTCCGTAACTGGCTAAATAGGAAGACATCGTAAGCAGTACATCCACATTATCTTCTGGATTTGCCATGCCGTCTGCATTTCCATCAAGTCCATGTCCTCCAAAAAAAGCAATTGATTCGTAAGATGTGTCTTCCTTATCAGGATTGAGGGGGCCAACCCAATAATCGTCTGAGAATTGTATGGCAATCGCGCCTTCTTTTTTCGGAATATCTTTGCGAACTTGTTGTATGTTGCGTTCAAACTGATCCACGGCGGCTAGATAATACCAGGGCACAAAAGTGTTTTCAAATTGTAAATAATAAGACATCCGCTCATCCAAAACATCCACTTTCTTCTGTGGCTGTTCTTTAGCATCAACGACAGAGAAGAAGAGAAAGCACAATGTAAGCGCATATAGTGTAAAAACAAAAGTTTGTCGCACCAAATAAACCTCCTTAGTGAATCATTCCTTAGAATATCCCATTCCGAATAAATCATAAGTAGAAAAAACGACCATTTAAATGGAATGCTTGTAGAGAGAACCTCAGGTGAAAATGGAAAGACAATCATTTTTTGCACATACTATTTATCATTAGTGGAGATAATCGTCATATGACATGTATGATGGGAATAATTGAGATAAGTTTCGAAACAGTTTTATTTTATGGTTACGGCAACCTCTAAAAGAAAGGGTGAAGAGCATGATTTTTGAACAATCGGAGTTAGATAAATGGATTCAAAATTATCCACTTTTGGACAACATTATTCAATTGGAACCAGTAGTTTGGTTAAATCCCAATTTGCGAAAAATGAACGAAATCTCTTCCTTGCCAGTTACGAAAGCAGACATGGAGGATGCAGCTGAACTATGGGAAAGGTTTGCTCCATATTTGGCAAAAGTTTTTCCTGAAACGAAGCAGACAAATGGCATCATCGAGTCTCCTTTAAGAAAAATCACAAAAATGAAAAATGAACTGAATGCGAAATACGCTTCCAAAATAAACGGGGAACTATTTTTAAAATGTGACAACGAACTTCCGATTGCAGGTTCCATAAAGGCACGTGGCGGAGTATACGAAGTACTTTACTATGCTGAAAAGTTGGCATTGGAAGCGGGAATGGTCAACAAAGATGACGATTACACGGTGTTTGCCAGTGATGAATTCAAAAAGTTTTTTAGCCAATACTCAATTGGTGTTGGATCTACAGGAAATCTAGGATTAAGTATAGGTATTATTGGCGCAAAATTAGGTTTTCATGTTTCCGTATATATGTCTTCTGACGCCAAACAATGGAAGAAAGATTTATTGCGTGCAAATGGGGCAACAGTCCATGAATTTAAAGGAGATTTTGGTGAGGCAATCTTTGCAGGAAGACAGCAAACAAAAGATAATTCGAATGGCTATTTTGTTGATGATGAAGATTCCAAGCACTTATTTCTCGGCTATAGTGTTGCTGCCATCCGTTTGGAAAAACAACTTCAAGAACAAAACGTGCTGGTAGATGCAGAACATCCTCTATTTGTGTATTTACCATGCGGTGTTGGAGGTTCACCAGGCGGAATAGCGTTCGGTCTTAAACAAATATTTGGTGATGATGTACATTGTTTCTTTGTAGAACCTACACATTCTCCCGCCGTATTAGTGGGGCTGTTGACAGGCGAAAAAGAAAAAGTGTGTGTACAAAATTTCGGTATCGACAACTTGACGGAAGGAGATGGCTTGGCTGTAGGAAGACCCTCATGCTTCGCATCTTCTATCAGTGAAAAACTTGTCAGCGGTATATATACAATGGAAGACGATGAGCTATTTAAATTATTAACCTTGTTAGCTGATAGTGAAGGGATTCACTTAGAACCATCAGCCACTTCTGGCTTAATTGGACCAGGACAAATACTAGCTTCAGATTATGTGAAAGAAAAAAATTTAGATACTTCTCAAGCCACACATATTGTTTGGGCGACGGGGGGAGCACTGGTACCGAAAGATGACATGAAAAAGTTCTATGTAAAAGGGCAAAGCTTGCTATAAGATCTCCAAAATACAAACACAAAGATACCCCGAGCAGTTCTATCACTACTCGGGGTATCTTGCTCTAGTATATTGCGATAGTTGATAGATTATGAATAGAATCTAGGCAATTTCTCTTCCCATCGCGACCTGTAAAATATCAAACCACTGATCTCTTGTTAAAGTTAAATCGAGAGCTCTTATAGCTGACTCAATCCGTGGCATTTTGCCTGAGCCTACTATTGGCATAATATGTGCTGGGTGGCTAAGTAACCATGCATAAAGAACTTCGTCAATGCCCTGAGCATCAACTTCAATTGCGATTTCTTCAAGCTTACTCCGCAACTTTATCGTCTTCTCATCTTGAGACTTGAAGATTTCCCCTCCAGCTAAAGGTGACCAAGCCATAGGTGCTAAACGTTCTTCCTGGCATAAATCAAGCGTTCCATCCTCAAAATTCTCCAGTTGGTATGCGGATAGTTCAATTTGATTGGTGACAAGCGGGAAATCTAGGTAGGATTGAAGCATTTTATACTGTGAGCGTTTAAAGTTAGAAACCCCGAAATGACGGACTTTGCCTTCATTTTTCAGTTGAGTAAAGGCTTCAGCCACTTCTGCTGGGTTCATATATGGATCGGGACGATGGATAAGCAGGACGTCGATATAATCGGTTTGAAAGTTAGTCAATGATTGATTGACCGAAGCCAAAATATGTTCCTTACTTGTATCGTAAGATTTGACTCGATGATCTGGACGATTGTCGGAAACGAGTTTAATGCCACAATTCGTGACAAGTTCCATTTGATTTCGAAGTTCCGGCTTTAAAGCAAGGGCATCCCCAAACATTTTTTCACATGTATAATTCCCATAAATATCGGCATGATCAAACGTTGTTATACCAGCTTTTAAACACTCCTCTATAAGCTCTAAAACTTCTTCGTTTGTCATATTCCATTCGGAAAGACGCCATAATCCATGAATGATTCTTGAAAATGATAAATCTTCTGTTAGCTCTACACGTTGCATAATCATGCTCCCTTTAATTAAGTAATATTATATAAATCGTGAAGCTTATAAAAACAATAATATGATCCCTAGTATAAATGGATTTGATTCTTAACGAAAGTATATCGATTTTCAAATAAAATTAATATTCTAAATAATTTTTTATTATTAATATTGGTTTAATAAATCAATTTTGAGGTATATGAATATTTAGTTAATATACATAATGTTTAGGAATTGAGGACTTAAAGACAAAAACCAGGAAAAATAACATAGTATTTGACTATTGCATTAGGTAGTGAATATAATTTTATTAATTCTGAAAATTTTCGTTAGAATGAATAGAGTATATATACATAAGAGTTAAAATTCAGGAGGTAAAGAATGATTGCATTTAAAGACGTAAATAAGTACTTTGGAGATTTTCACGTTTTGAAAGATATCAATCTCACAATCAATAAGGGCGAAGTAGTTGTCATCATTGGACCTTCGGGTTCAGGGAAAAGTACATTGCTGCGCTGTATGAATCGGTTAGAAACAATTTCTGAAGGGACCCTTACTGTAAATGAGGTATCAGTAGGAGATAAAAAAACGGATATCAATAAACTAAGACGCAATATCGGTATGGTATTTCAGCATTTTTATCTATATCCACACAAAACAGTGCTTGAAAACATCATGCTAGCACCAATGAAAGTTTTAGGGCAATCGGCAAAAGAAGCTAAGGAAACGGCTATGTACTATTTGGATAAAGTAGGTATATCTGAAAAGGCAGATGCTTTCCCTTCCCAGCTATCTGGTGGCCAGCAACAACGTGTGGCAATTGCTCGTGGTCTGGTTATGAAACCCGAAATCATGCTTTTTGATGAGCCGACTTCGGCACTTGATCCTGAGATGATTGGTGAGGTTCTGGATGTTATGAAAACCCTTGCAAAAGAGGGAATGACGATGGCTGTAGTTACTCATGAAATGGGGTTCGCAAAAGAGGTTGCGGACCGAATTGTATTTATGGATGAAGGAAGAATTTTAGAAGAAGCAGTTCCGGCTGAATTCTACGAGAATCCCCGTGAAGAACGGGCTCGTCTGTTCCTCGGTCGTATTTTAAATCATTAATAGGGGGTAAATGGAATGTTTCAAACAAAAAAACTATTAAAAATGGCTTTTGTATCTACAATGGTCGCTATTGTTCTTGCTGGTTGCGGCGGGGACGATAAGGCAAGTGAGGACAAAGATGTACTTGCCAAAATCAAAGAAGACAAAAAAATTGTGTTTGGTGTAAAATACGATACTCGTCTTTTTGGATTGAAAAATCCTTCAACGGGTGAAGTTGAAGGTTTTGATATCGATCTTTCCAAAGCACTAGCAGAAGAAATGTTCGGTCCGGATGTTAAACCTGAGTACAAAGAAGTTACTTCTAAAACGCGAGTAGGGCTCTTAAATAATGGTAAAATCGATGCGGTTGTCGCTACGATGACAATTAATGAAGAGCGTAAAAAAGAAGTTGATTTTACGGATGTTTATTTTGATGCAGGACAATCATTGCTTGTAGAAAAGGGAAGTAAAATTAAGGGCATTGAAGACTTAACAAAAGGAACTAAAGTGCTTGCTGTTAAAGGCTCTACATCTGCAATAAATATTCGTGAGAAAGCTCCCGAAACGACAGTTCTTGAGTTTGAAAACTATGCTGAAGCTTTTACAGCATTAAAATCTGGTAAGGGTGATGCCCTGACTACTGATGATGCTATCCTTTATGGTATGGCTGAAGAAGATCCATCATTTGAACTTGTCGGTGGAACTTTCACGGAAGAGCCTTATGGAATTGCTGTTAAAAAAGGAAATAAAGAACTTGTCGATGAGTTAAACAAAGCATTACAAAGCTTAAAGGACTCAGGAAAATATGATGAAATCAAAGATAAATGGATTAAGAAATAATTATTTATATTAGGTTTCTTGTCAGGATGGGCAGTATTCCGTAAGTAGAATTACGGACTGCTCATCCTGATTAATTAGGAGGAGATCGTTTGCTGGATTTCTCGATACTGACAGATAATATGGATTTATTTTTGGAAGGATTTAAAATTACCGTTATTGCTAGTTTAATAGCATTAGTATGTAGTTTTATTCTAGGAACTCTTATTGCAGTTATGCGAATTGCACCATTTAAACCGCTAAACTGGATTGGAACGGCATATGTGGAATTTGTCCGTAACATCCCTGTTCTGGTCATTGTGTTTTTCACTTACTTGGCTGGTAGTTATGGTGGAATGACGGCAGGGATTATAGGACTGACTGTTTACACAGCGGCTTTTATTGCTGAAGCAATTCGTGCAGGGATTATGTCAGTTCCAAAGGGTCAAATGGAAGCTGCAAGATCATCAGGATTGACTTATGGACAAGCAATGAGGACTGTCATCCTGCCACAGGCAATAAAAATTGTTATCCCGCCGCTTGGCAATCAATTCATCAATTTGGTTAAAAATTCATCACTATTAGCCGTCGTAGCGGGTGGGGATTTGATGTATCAAGGGGATTTAATATCTGCAAAGACATTCTCCACTTTTGATACTTATATTTTCGTAGCATTGTTTTATTTGATTTTGACTATACCTTTAAGTTTTGGCGTAGGATTTTTGGAAAAACGCCTGGCTAGAAGTAATTAAGGAGGTGCATAGATGGATTTCCTGGCACCGTTCACTGAAGTATTAACTCCAGAAAATATAAAATTTTTACTCGAAGGCTTTTGGGTCACACTTAAGGTAGCTGCCATTTCAATTGTGCTTAGCTTTATTATTGGTGGTCTGATGGGGACAATCAGATATGCGAAGATTCCTGTTCTTTCACAAGTAGTTGCATTGGTTGTGGAGACAATTCGTAACCTTCCTTTACTGTTGATTATTTTCTTTACCTATTTCGCGTTGCCTGAAATCGGAATTGATATGGAAATAATGACAGCTGCCATTGTAGCGTTAACGATTTTTGAATCCGCGATGCTATCGGAAATCATCCGAAGTGGATTGAATTCCATTGAAAAAGGACAGATTGAAGCAGGACGATCGTCTGGCTTGAATTACATACAGACATTACGTTATATCATCATGCCTCAAGCTCTAAGAAGAATGGTTCCACCGATTGTCAGTCAATTTATTTCCCTTCTTAAGGATACATCTTTGGCTGTCGTCATCGCGTTGCCGGAACTATTGCATAACGCTCAAATTTTATACGCACAGAACGGATCGGGTGTCACACCTATTTTCGTCACTATTGCCTTGATGTACTTTATCATTAACTTTGCTTTATCCTTAGTTGCACGCAGACTGGAATTAAAGCAAGCTTAAAAAATTCCGGCTCTACAGTTGAGCCGGGATTTTTTTATAAATTCCGTTATCGAGTTTTAATGTTTTCCTTATGTAAGTTTGAAAATGCTGAATGTAAAGGGAAAAATTACATGTACAAATGACTGATAAATTTGAATTTTTGTATATACATACTGATTTTTCTTATGTTATGATTGCGAAAATGAAAAGAGTGAATCGTTTGAATTTTACAAAGATTTTACAAAAACTGTAAAAGTTGATTTAAGGAATGAAACACTCTAAGCTTCAAACAATTTCAGTTTAGGAGATTGTTGTAAGTATTTTGCGAAATTTGTCGAATCAACAAGGAAAAAGTTTAACGCACCTTTGACACTGGAAAGGAATGAGATTATGGCTAACAAGTTATTTAGAAAGAAAAGCATTCAGGATTTATTGCACGCTTCTTCACAAGGTAATACATTACAAAAAGAACTAGGAACATTTGATTTAACGATGCTAGGCATTGGTGCCATTATCGGAACAGGAATTTTTGTTTTAACTGGAGCTGGAGCATTAACCGCTGGACCTGGTCTAACATTGTCTTTCGTTATTGCAGGACTTGCATGCTTATTTGCAGCATTGTCGTATGCTGAATTTGCCTCGACAGTACCAGTTTCCGGCTCAGTTTATACATTCACTTATACGACATTAGGTGAATTCATTGCATTTATTATTGGGTGGGATTTAATACTTGAATATTTACTGGCGGTTAGTGCCGTTTCTGTAGGCTGGTCAGGCTATTTCCAATCACTCTTAAGCGGATTTGGTATTAATTTACCGACTGTTCTTTCAGCAGCTCCTGGAGCGCTTGAAGGGACTAAAACATTTTTTAATCTTCCAGCATTTATAATTGTAATGCTAATTACATTTTTACTTTCAATCGGAATCAAGCAATCAAAACGAATCAATAATATCATGGTAGTCATTAAAGTTGCAGTTGTACTAATATTTATTGCTGCTGCGTTTTCTTATGTTAAGCCTGAAAATTGGCAACCATTTTTGCCGTTTGGTTTTGATGGCGTATTTTCTGCAGCTGCTCTTGTGTTTTTTGCTTTTATTGGATTTGATGCAATTGCTTCAGCTGCAGAAGAAACTAAAAATCCAAATCGTGATTTACCACGAGGCATTCTTTTATCATTAATTATTTGTACAGTTCTTTACGTGATTGTTACCGCCATCATGACTGGTGTTGTGCCGTTCCAACAATTCGAAGGAAATATTGATCACCCAATTTCTTTAGTGTTGCAATATTCAGGTCAAGATTGGATTGCTGGAATTATTGATATAGGTGCAATTTTGGGAATGACAACGGTTATGTTGGTCATGTTATACGGCCAGACACGTATCATGTTTGCGATGTCGAGAGATGGTTTAATGCCAGCGTTCTTTTCAAATATACATGAAAAATACCGTACACCTTATAAAGCAACTTGGTTCTTTGGATTCGTTGCTGCACTATTCGGGGCATTAATACCTTTAGATGAACTTGCAAAATTAGTCAACATCGGAACGTTATCAGCGTTCGTTCTAATCTCAGTCGCTGTTATAGTGTTACGAGTAAAACAACCGGATTTACCACGCGCTTTCCGTTGTCCTGCTGTTCCGGTAATCCCAGGGTTAGCTATTCTGTTCTGTGGGTTTTTAATTCTCCAATTAGGACAAGAAACAATGATTCGTTTCGTTATTTGGTTGCTAATTGGTGTCGTCATCTACTTTGTTTACTCACAAAAAAATTCCAAGTTGAATAAGTAGGAATATTTGTAAAGTGATGTAGAAAATCAATTAAATATAAATACCCATAAACACCGCATGTTAATTTGCGGTGTTTTTTTATCATTTCTAATTGAATTAAAGGATAATATTCAGTAATGTGGGAACGCTAACTCTTGACTAATATTCAATTGAAGGAGGATTTGTGATGCCTAGACCACTGCCAAATGATTCAGCTGATAACAAAGAAAGACTTAACAAAACGATTGACAATATGGAAGCAGCAGAAGAAGCAATGGCGTTTGCTGAAGGGAAAGAACTTGCCGCCATCAAGGAAAAAAACGAACGTCGTGAAGAAGCCATAGATGGTTTAAGAAAAGAAATTATTGAAGAAGGTAAATCTCGAATCAATGGCTACATTTAATCATACGAAATAGCGATCGCTAAAGGTGGATTGGAAACCACTTGAAAAATACTTAACTTAAATTTAGAGTAAAATCTCCGTTTTGAGAAAACATAAAAGAAATCGAAACGGAGGTGTCATTTTATGACGAATAATCAAAACAAGCCCGGTGCATTTACACAATCGGGAACCGATATTGAAGAGGTCAAAAGGAATAACGCAAATTCAGGTTTAACATTCAATCAAGTGAAACAATTGATTGCAAAAACTGTGGGAAGCGAACAAGCTGAATTCGGCAGTGAGCAAGTCTTTCCAGAACAACAGAAGAAGAAGTAAAGTGGGCTGTTTCCATTTTGTGCAACCTGGAAGGCTAAACTGTCAACCTGGAATTCGAAAGTGTCTACCTGGAATTCCATTCTGTCTACCTAGATGACCAAACTGTCTACCTGGAATTCTATTCCTTGGACAATCTTCAAATGAAATATCATGGCTGTTTTCATTTTGTGCAACTTGGAAGGCTAAACTGTCAACCTGGAATTCAAATCTTATGTGAAGCAGATGCCTTTTAGGTATCTGCTTTTATCTTTTATAAATTGTAAGATAGAATTGACGTAAGAGGTGGCTGTGATGAATAAAACAATAGGTGTGTTTGCACATGTCGATGCAGGGAAGACAACATTGTCCGAGCAAATTCTATATCATACGAAAAGTATTAAGCAAAGAGGGCGTGTGGATCATAAAGACGCTTTCCTCGATAGCCATGATATTGAGAGACAAAGAGGAATTACTGTATTCGCAGATCAAGCTATATTTACATATAAAGATTCAACGTATTATTTGATTGATAATCCAGGACACGTGGATTTTTCTCCTGAGATGGAACGTTCTGTTCAAGTAATGGATTATGCCATTGTTATTTTAAGTGCCGTCGAAGGTATTGAAGGACATACGGCAACAATCTGGCAGTTGCTTCAAAAACATGATGTTCCTACATTTTTCTTTATTAATAAGACGGATCGTACAGGGGCAGATGTGAAAAACGTGGTGCAAGAAATTCAGGAAGACTTTTCAACGGACGTCATTGATATCACTCAATCTTTTTATGAAGGAGAAATGACAGAAACCCTAATAGAATTTATAGCGGAACGCAATGAAGATCTTTTAGAACTCTATATGGATAATGGCTATGATAAAGAATTATGGCTAAACGCAATGAAGGCCTTGATTAAGGAAAATAAAGTTTTTCCGTGTGCCAGTGGGTCAGCCTTGCAGGATATCGGTGTAGTTGAATTTCTGGATAAATTTCATCAATTGACCAAGACGCAATATTCAAGTGATGAAGCATTCTCTGGGAGAGTGTATAAAGTTAGGCATGATGAAAAAGGTACAAGAATCACTTTCATAAAATTATTAAGCGGAACTTTGAGCGTTAGAGATGAAATAACATATGGTCCGATAGAGCAAGCATTAACGGAAAAAATCACACAAATACGGGTCTACAATGGGAATAAATTCAAAACGGTAGAACATGTCAAGGCCGGTGAACTTTTTGCAGTTTCAGGATTGACAAATGCAGTTTCAGGAGATGGATTAGGAACTTTATACGGGAAAGCTGAATATGAAATGGTACCGACATTAAAATCCAAAATTGTCATTCCTCCGTCTGTTCATATAAAAGATGCATTGAAGTGTTTTCAACTACTGGATGTGGAAGATCCATCGTTGAATGTGATTTGGGAGGAACGTCTCCAGGAAATTCATATTCATGTGATGGGTGCAATTCAATTGGAAATTTTGAAACAGCTGGTCGCAGAAAGATTTCATTTTGAAGTTGAATTTGAAGAACCGCAAATACTTTATAAAGAAACCATTGACTCGACTACCATAGGGTACGGGCATTTTGAGCCATTGAAACATTATGCCGAAGTGCATTTGAAAATGGTACCTGCTGAGAGAAACAGTGGTATCACATTTGATAATGTCTGTCATGCGAATCACTTGTCGGTGGGCAATCAAAACTTGGTCAAGCATCATTTATTGGAGAAGGCGCATAACGGTTTGTTAACCGGTTCACCGTTGACAGATATTAAGGTAACATTACTAACAGGACGAGCCGACAATATGCATACGTCTGGCGGAGATTTCCGGGAAGCCACATACAGGGCATTGAGGCAGGGAATGGAAAAAGCATCAAATCTTTTGCTGGAGCCCTTTTATGACTTTAGGATAAAAGTTGACTTGGATCAAATGGGAAAAGTACTTTCTGATATTCAAATGGCGCATGGGAGCTTTGATTCACCTAAAACTGAAGGACAGAAAGTGATTTTGACTGGAAAGGTCCCAGTGGCAACCTTTATGAACTACGCAGCGGAACTTGCTTCTTTTACACAAGGAAAAGGTGTACTTAATTTGTTGTTCGGTGGATATGGGCGATGTCATAACGAAGAAGAAGTCATTCAGAGAATTGCTTACAATAAAGATGCAGACCCTGAATATAGTTCATCCTCGATTTTCTGCGTAAAAGGAAAAGGCTACACAGTTTCTTGGGAGCAGGCAGAAGAACAAATGCATTGTTTATAATGCAGGAATAGAGGGTTTTTCATGAGTGAGAAGGAAATGGATAGAACGCTTCGTATTAAAACGGCAGGAACACTCGAAGTGCTGAATCAGTCCGTGCATTATAATCGATATGAAGCAACACCCTATAGTGCTTTAGATGAACTGTTCAACCATTATGAATTAACAAAGGGCAATCGAATAGTGGATGTTGGGTGTGGCAAAGGTCGACTGTCTTTTTATATTCATCATCATTTTCAAATACCAACTCTAGGGATTGAAATGAGTGGCAAACTTTATCAAGATGCACTAGAAAATTTGCAGAGCTACGATATAAATGGGAAGAAAACGAAGGGACTAATTACATTCGAACGATGTCTTGCTGAGGACTACAAAATCGATTCCAGAGATGATGTATTCTATTTCTTCAATCCTTTTTCTGAACAAATTTTCATGAAGTTTGTTGGAAATATTCTTGATTCGGTGGATAAGCATAAAAGATCAATCGACCTAATTCTTTACTATCCATCCTCATCGTATCTTTTGTTTCTCGAAACAAGGACAACCTTCAAATTTCTAAAAGAAGTCAGAGTACCAGAGCTATATGATCAAAATGAAAATGAACGATTCATGATTTTTCATCTACCTTTGATGAATCCCAAAATAGAACGTGAAGAGCAAAAGACAAACTAAACTAAAAAATGAAATGAGGATGAGCTTATGACGAAGGTGAATGAACTGGATGGAGCAAAAGTAATTAAACAAACGAAAAATGATGGAACACAAAAATTAAGTACGATGTATTTTGAAGAAAAAGATGGCAAGACAATTGAAGTACAAATAACGGCGTTAGCCATTACAAAGTACGAAGAAGAACGTGGGTATTATTTGTTCATGTGTGATAGCGACTGGACAGTTCAGGACGATCATCATCTGCAATCACTTGAAGAGGCAATCGTTTGGGCAGAAAAGAATTTTGATGTGACTGAAAAAGAATGGATTTAGACGTAATTACTCCAAATAGGTATGGGCATTTATAGATAAAGCCTTATAAAGATTGTCAAACTTGTGGAATGCCACTTTCGAAGGATGCTGTAGGTGGCGGTACAGAAAAGAATTTGCCTTAAAAAGTTGGTTCCAGTAATGGACCAACTTTTTATTGTGGAATTTCAAAAAGCGAAAGAATAGTAATCTTTTTAGTCAAGATTTCCAGTTTTGCATAAGTAAAAGCAACCATTATTGATGCTTGTCTAATCATGAATTGTATCTTCTTTTTTATTCAATGATGAAGTTATACTTTCTTTGAATGTCCTGCTGTACATTCCATAACTCATCTCTTTTGGAAACACAACTATTTCTGATCTAGACACTTTGCTTACTTGACAATTTAGAGTTACGAAAATATAATTACTTACATAAAGTAACTTATATAGATAGTTAGAAAAAGGGGGAAAATAGAATGAACGATATTCAAATGGTTTCCAAAGAAGCTCTTCCAATATTAAAAGATAAAATAAAATTAATAAAAAAAGATGATGGTGCCGTTTATTTAGTCGGCCCCATTCGCCTACCTGTCAATTTGTATGGGGAAACGGTCATATTCCAATGGTACTGCTGGTTGAATAGTAAGCATGAAAACGAAGATTTTCAACAAATCATCGATAATTTATCTTCTGCCAATCTTGCAGAATATCAGCAATCAAGCGTCCTAGTGTATGGGGACTTTGAAAATGATGAAGATGCCCTAATCAGGATGCACTCCATTTGTCACACTGGTGATATTTTTGGTAGTAAAAGATGTGATTGCGGATTTCAATTGAAACAATCCATGCAAATGATTGTCGATCATGGTTCAGGAGCTTTGTTTTACTTAGCAAATCATGAAGGCAGAGGAATCGGCTTATTCAGCAAAGCCATGGCATATATACTTCAGGAAAATGGCTACGATACAGTGGAAGCGAACGAAAGCCTCGGTTTTGTGGATGATTCTCGCAATTATGATGATGCCATCCAAGTACTCAAAGTATTACGTGCTAAACCCGTTACTTTGTTGACAAATAATCCGAAAAAACTAGCTGCATTGGTTGATGCCGGTATGCCAATTTCAGGTCGTACACCTTTATGGGGAGATGTTTCCGAATTCAATGAAGCTTACTTGCAAACGAAGATCAAACGCTCGGGACACTTAGAAATCGAGGATGAAGGGACTTGTCCGAATGACTAATCATGAATTTTATATGGATTTGGCCATTAATAACGCAAGAGCAATGAAGGGCCAAACAGATCCGAATCCACTGGTTGGTTCAGTCATTGTAAATGACAATCGAATTGTTGGTGTCGGAGCTCATTTGAAAACTGGCGAACCTCATGCAGAAATTCATGCACTGCGCATGGCAGGGGACAAAGCGAGGGGGGGAACTATTTATGTCACACTCGAACCTTGCTCCCACCACGGGCGTACGGGTCCTTGTGCAGTGGCGATTGTGGAAGCAGGCTTAAAGAAAGTGGTTATCGCAACGCTCGATCCTAACCCGATGGTCTCAGGACGTGGTGTGAAAATTCTTGAAGATGCAGGAATTGAAGTAATAGTTGGCATTCAAGAAGATGCATCAAAGAAAATGAATGAAGTATTTAATAAGTTTATCGTCGAAAATCGACCTTTCGTCACTTTAAAAGCAGGCATTACGTTAGATGGAAAAATTGCCACACACTCTTCTGATAGCAAATGGATTACGTCTGAAGAAGCAAGAAATGATGTTCATAAACTACGAAATGAAAACTTGGCTATCTTAGTTGGAGTTAATACGGTCATAGCGGACAACCCAGAATTAACAACGAGAATACCAAACGGACGAAATCCAATCCGAATTATATTGGATTCAACATTGAAAATTCCTTTGGAGAGCAAGGTTGTAACAGACAAACTTGCAGATACCTGGATTTTTACCAGTGCGAATTATGATACAGATAAGAAAAATGCCCTTGAGAAATTGGGTATTTCGGTATTTTCTACTTCAGATTCAAAACAAGTAAACCCACTTGAAGTTATGAAGGTAATGGGAGAAAAAGGGGTTTCATCCGTATTGATTGAAGGTGGCGGAACAATCAATGCTGCTTTTTTAGAAAACAAACTAATCGATAAAGCCATTATTTATATGGCACCGAAATTAATCGGGGGTTATCTTGCTCCTACATTCATGGAAGGTCCAGGAATTGAAAAAATGGCTGATGCTGTTGAATTAGTTGATACTGATTTTATGAAAATCGGGAAAGATTTTAAATTTACCGGATATCCAGTATATAAAATTTGAATTGAAGATTGAGGGATTCGATAATGAAATTTGGCTTTGATATAGATGATACACTCATTAAATTGAGAGAACATGCTTTTCATATTTATAATAAAAATTTAAAACAAAATATACCAATCGACGTTTTTCATGAACTAAATAGAGTTGAAATACATGAACCTTTCGGATTGGATGCACAACAGGGTTCTGACATGTGGAATCGTTCCTTGGAAGAAATTTATTATACTGCATGTCCACCATATCCCGGTGCTGTCGAAGCATTGGTAGAACTGACTAACCAGGGGCATGAAATTTACTATATAACTGCTAGACCAAGAAAACATGGAGAACGTACGAAAAAATGGATGATTGAACAAGGGTTTCCTGTACAAGATGACCGATTCTTTTGTGGCATGAAGGATCAGGAGAAAGTCGAAATCATTCAATCCTTGCAACTTGATTATTATTTTGATGATAAGCCAGATGTTTTAAATACGCTTACTTCAGATCAGCTCAGAGCTTTTGTTATGAATCAATCCTACAACCAGCATTTGACCATTCCAAGAATTGTAGACTGGTCGGAATTGCCAAAGATTATCGAAAATATTGATTAGAAAGAACGGTCAATATAACTTTAATTCATCTCTATTCGTGAAACAGCGTATGTGAGTCTTCAGAAAATGGTACAATACTAAGTATAGGAAATTCTTTAGACTGCTTGAATGTTTTTTATCCACTATGGTTTCATATACACTGATAAGCAAATATGAATTTTTCGATAATAAATAAATGAGAAAACATCAGCTGAGAAGTGCTGAGTTTTTTTATTAAAGGAGATAGATATACATGACTAACAAAGTACAAAATGAACTACCAGAAAATTACGAAGAACTGAAAAAGGAAGCAAACCGCACCTCTAGTTGGAGAGCGCGTTTTGATGCAGTTGAAGAATTGGGCCAGCACAAGCACAGTAAAGTGATTGATGTTCTTACAAACCGTATGAACAACGATCCTGTTTTTAAAGTACAAGAGGCAGCTTACAGACAACTTAAAAATTTCGGTGAAGATGTTGAAAAACCGAAGCAAACAAAATTCGATATCATTAAAGGAACTTCTAAAATTTTGTTGCGCATTAAAAAGAGTTTGCCTGCTGATCATTCATACGAAGAGTTTAAAGAGAAATTGAAAAAAATGAGACTTGATGTATTTGATGCGTACGAAGGTGAAAAAGGCGGAGAATTTGACAAGTGGCTTGAAACTGAATGGGCTTCCCTGTTAAAAAAATAAATACAACAAACCGATTGCAATCATATGCAATCGGTTTTTTTTTACAATTTATGGACTCACAACGGCTTCAAGTACGGTTAGCTTACGTTCAATTGTGTTCATCCTTACTCTTGCTCCAAGCGGGATAGCTGCCTTGAAACGTCCGTGAGCAGTGGCCACATTGCTTAATAATGGTTTCCCTAAAGGAACTAGAAAATCATCGATAAGTTGATTGTATGTGACACCGTAGGCTGGTTCGCAATTTGTACATTCGCCCATCATAATGCCGACGCAGTCTTCGAATTTTCCGGCTATTTTTAAGTGGTTTAAATAACGGAAGACAGTATTAATCGGTTCATGTGTATCTTCGAGACACAGAATCTTTCCTTCAGTATTTATCTCAAAAGAAGTGCCCAAGGTGTCAACAAAAGAAGTAAGGTTGCCCCCTACAATCGGACCGGTGACATCTCCAGACACTTTGTTGACGAATGGAATTTCTGGGGGGTTCACAATTTCCCACGGCGCTGTTATGGCTGAAGTGGCAGCAAAATATTGGTTGAAATTATAAGGTGGGGTACGGGAGTTGAAATCAAGTAACAATAAGCTTTGAAAAGTAATTAAATCTGAGTACTCATAAAGAGCGTTCAGTAAAATCGTTATGTCACTATATCCAGAAATGATTTTCGGATTTTGCTTGATGACATTAAAGTTAAGGAAAGGGAGAATGCCAGCAACTCCAACTCCTCCTCTGGTAGGTAGGATGCAGTTAACGGCTTTATTTTCAAACATCTTCATCAAATCCGCAGCACGTTCTTCGGCAGTCCCTGCTAGGAAACCAGTAGAATCATATGCATGATCTCCGACAATCACGTTGAAACCCATATTCTTTAATGTGGCAATACCTTCATCAATTATCTGGGCACTTAATGGGCTCCCTAATGTTACAACGCCGATTGTGTCACCCGTTTTCAGTTGTGGAGGTTTTATGGCCAATATTACTCAGCTCCTTCCAATACACAAATATTCCTCTAATATATGGTTCAACTAATAAAGAAAGTACTGAAAAGATAAGCAAATTCATCGTTAAACAGACTGATATATGATTTTCACCAGAAACAGATGTAAACTAAAGAAAACTATTGATAGGGTGATTTTATGAAACAAACTATAAAGCTAAAAGTGAAATCTTCATTTGCTAAAAATATGAAAGCGGGTTATCCACTCATTACGGAAGACGCAATTATAAATATGAAGGATTTAAAAGAGGAAGGGGCAATCATTGAGCTTTTTGATGATCAGCAACGATTTCTAGGCAAAGGCTATTACGGCAAACAAAATAAGGGTCGCGGATGGGTATTGAGCCGAAATCAACATGAAACATTCGATGTGTCATTTTTTGAACAGAAATTAAAAATGGCCATCGAACATCGAACGTCATTATTCCAGGACGAGAGAACGACTGCATTTCGTATTTTTAATGGCGAAGGTGACGGTATTGGTGGTTTTACGATTGATTATTATGATGGATATTATGTCATCAGTTGGTACAGCGAAGGTGTTTACCAGTTTAAGAATGAAGTGATTCAGGCATTATCCAATTTGGTCGACGTAAAAGGGCTATACGAAAAGAAACGTTTTGCATCTCAAGGTTCTTATATGGAAGATGAAGATTTTATTTCGGGTGAAAAGGCTCCCGAACCACTGCTTGTAAAAGAAAATGACATAAATTTTGCCGTGTATTTAAACGATGGCGCGATGGTTGGAATCTTCTTGGATCAACGTGACGTACGTAAAACAATTCGGGATAATTATTCAAAAGGGAAAAGTGTCTTGAATACCTTTTCTTATACTGGTGCATTTTCAGTGGCAGCTGCACTTGGTGGAGCCGTGAAAACGACGAGCGTCGATCTTGCAAATCGTAGTAAAAGCAAAACCATAGAGCAGTTCAGTGTGAATGGAATTGATTTTGAAGCCCAAGACATTATTGTAGAAGACGTTTTTCACTATTTTAAATATGCGGTTCGAAAAGAATTGAAATTTGATTTGGTGATTTTAGACCCTCCAAGCTTTGCCCGTTCGAAAAAGCATACCTTCAGCGCAGGGAAAGACTATCCAGAGTTGCTTATGCAGGCAATTGCCATCACGGAGAAAAACGGCATAATTGTCGCCTCAACAAACTGCAGTACATTTGGCATGACAAAGTTTAAGGGATTTATTGAAAAAGCGTTTAAACAATCTGGTGAAAATTATAAAATTCGCGAAGAGTTTTCTCTTCCGAAAGACTTTAAAACCATCGAACACTTTAAAGAGGGCGACTATTTAAAAGTTGTATTTATTGAAAAACATTCGTAATAAAAAATTTGGTAATAAATGTAATATATTGAATGGTTATGATATACTGCCCATAGGATTATCGACTTGAATAATAATGACTATAAAATGTTTGAAAATATAACATTTGTGATAAATAAGTCATATAAATAACAACTCGTTTTTACATTAACGTTCAGTAAATGATTTGCAGATAGGGGGGATAGACATGCTGTATATTAAGGAATACTTGGTCAATTTTTCAGTTTTAATCACGATTATTTATTTAGCTGGTTTTTTATATAAACAGTTTTTAGTGAATTCCAGCCAAAAATTAATTGCGTTCAGCCTCGTTGTGATTGCAATTTTAGCTGGCTGGTGTTCAATGTTCTTTGGTATTCACTTAAATGATTCGGTTATTTTTGACTTGCGGTTTATTCCCATCCTTATTGCAACCATGTACGCTCGTAACCCTCTCTATATTTTGCTTATTGGAGTGGGCATTGGAATAGCGAGGTTTTCTTTCGGAATCACGGAAGCTGCTACAGCTGGCTTCATTACACTGATTATTCTTTCAGGAGTTGGAATGATTCTTTCTTGGGTGACTCGATCTTGGAGCGTTTATTCAAAAATGTTTTTAGTCGTGTTCTCGTTAAATATTGTAAATACAGGTTCAATCGGTTATTTAGGCGTAATACCCCTTTCGGAATATTTACAAGTTATATTACCTTCTTCTTTACCAATCAATATTTTACTGAGCTTTTTCATTTTATGGATCGTGAAAGATTTGAGTGACGAGTATGTATATAAAACTCAGCTAATAAATTCTGCTAGGAAAGATCCGTTGACTCAGATCTATAACCGACGTGCTTTCATGCATTATTATGAATTATATACAACGAAGAAAAAGGATGTATTTCCTCTTTCGGTGGCATTTATTGATATTGATCATTTCAAAAATGTGAACGATAAATACGGGCACATTGTTGGAGATGTTGTTCTTCAAAAAGTAAGCAGTATGATTAAAAATAATCTGAGAAGTATCGATATTATCTCAAGGTATGGGGGAGAAGAATTCGTTGTCATATTACCTTTTTGCAATGAAGAAGATGCTCGGCAAATTATGGAGAGAATACGTTATACTACAGAAACGCATCCCATTGTAGTAGAAGATTTAATCATTAATATTACATTATCTGTTGGAATTGCAACTTCTCCAGTAATAGAGGCGAAGAAATTGCTTGAAGAAGCTGATATTGCACTTTATGCGGCAAAAGAGAATGGTCGAAACCAAGTAGAATCTGCAAAAAAGGATGATATCGTATCTTCCATGGTTGCATATAATTAAAAATAGCTAAATTGAAACGCTTGTAAGATTATTCCTTTCAGGCGTTTTTATATGCATATTATTAGTGATTAAACTTCAATAATTTATAAAAATTAAATTATTCAGATTGTATTAAATAATCAATAAAAAGGTTGTTTAATATTTTTAGTACAGATAATATTTATTTATTAACATAATGGAAGAGGTGAAACTGTGGAATCCCTAACCGTACATTTTCTTTTTAATCTATCTCTATTAATTGTCTTCCTGTTTTTTTGTGTTTTATGGGCTGAGAAATCATATGAAAAGAATATGTACCGGGAAACAGCTACGTTGTATTTTATCGTTTCTTTGGTGTTATGTTATGTATTTTCATACCGCTTAACCGAAGATATGATATTAGATTTGCGAATTGTCCCTTTTTTGATAGGTGGGCTCTATTTGGGGCTAAGTCCGATATTGGGTCTAGTGCTAATTATTATACGTGGATTTTATGGGATTGATATCGGATTCTATCTGGCCTTTTTATTTTATGGGTTATTCAGCTGGTTAATATGGTACATTTCTCCTTGGTTTTTGAGACTGTCATCTAAATACAGAATACTTTTTTCTGTAGGATTGACTTTATTGATAAGTTTGCTTATTTTAGTTGGCCTTGAGATTCTTTCACCACCTATACATACTTTCGATTTTTGGTTTGCTTATCTTTTTGTACCACCCCTGGGAGTTGCCATGATTTCTTATATCATCGAGTGTATTAGAAGAAACATTGTTCTTCGTCAAAGTTTGGTAAAAGCAGAAAAATTGGAAGCGGTTGAACAGATGGGTGCCGCCATTTCTCATGAGATTCGTAATCCACTGACGTCTGCCATGGGTTTTGTACAACTTTTGGAAGATCATCAACTTGATTTGGATAAGAGAAATCAATATCTCGCCATTTTAAAAGAGGAGTTACAATCAGCCGAAAATGTAATACAGGACTATTTAACATTCTCTAAACCGACAATAGAATCCGTAGAAGTATTTCAAGTGGAAGAAGAGCTTAATCAAATACTGAAATTATTGCAACCGTCCGCAAATTGGAACTCAGTAAAAGTGGTGAGTGACTATAATTCTTTAAATTATATACAAGGCGATTGTCAAAAATTTCATCAATGTTTTGTTAATGTAATGAAAAATGCAATTGAGTCAATGCCAAATGGAGGCACGTTATCAGTTTCCTCGCAATCAAATACTACTCATGTGACCATAAAGATTCAGGATACAGGAGTTGGAATGACGAAAGAACAAATAGAACGTTTAGGTGAACCTTATTATTCAACGAAAGGTGATAAAGGGACAGGCCTAGGTGTAATGGTTGTAAACAGTATTGTCAAGGCAATGAATGGAACGATTCAAGTTAAGAGTAAAGTAGGAGCAGGAACAATATTTACATTTAATTTTCAGTTGTATACGTAATGTAATCGAATTTCATAAGTCACTGTCGGCAACATTACAAAATTAAAATGGTCGTTCCCAGCTGAAGGGAACGACCATTTTTCATATAAATATTGGTTGAATCGAGAGATATTTAAGGTGTATAAAAATTCTCAGTGTAGTAGGGCTGATTTTCATCGTTAAACGCTACGCCAACCCCAAGCAATTGAAAATCGCTTTTTAAAAGATTTTTGCGATGGCCGATTGAATTCATCAATCCTTCATGTGCAAAAATACTACTGGACTGACCATAAGCTAAATTTTCACCAGCTACAGAATAATTAATGTTATCCATCGTCATGCGGTCAAACGGAGATTGTCCAGATAAATTGGTATGACTGAAATAATTTTGTTCCGCCATATCGAGACTGTGTTTATAAGCCGTCACTCTGACCTTAGATTCCCATTTAACAGGTGGTACACTGTGATGGACACGTGCAGCATTTGTCAGATCAAATAATTGGAATTCAAAGCCTTTTTGTAATTCCTCACTTGTGTTACCGTATAAAGCTCCTTTTTGATTTTCCATATTTTCCGAAATAATTTGAATAGCTGTGACTGTGTTTTTTTCATGAACGTCGTAAAAAACAGTGACATAAACATTTTCAATTAAATAGGTATCCATCTCTCCGTCAGTATTCAACAGGTATCGGACGTTGCCTTTTTGAATGTATTGAATTGGTTTCCCTAAAGCTTGGTGAACGACAGATTTTGGACTGTTCAACTTGAAGCCGTATGAGGACGCTATCAAGTCGTTATTAGTAAATAAGCCGTTTACTTGTTGACCCTCATCAAACGAAACCATTAAAAAGTTTTGATAGTCTGTATGATAGGTATGCCATTCTGTGCCATATTCATTTTTAGTTATACGCTTTGCTTTGCCAAGTTCAGCATTAACAATTTTCATGTTATCCCCAATTTGTAGGTTATGGACGGAGAATAAACCTTCGGAAGGAGTCGCCAAAGCAGGTTTTTCTACTTCATTGACAGGCGCATACTTCGTTTCTCCAGCTTCCATCGTCAACTTTTCTGGAATGGTAGCAACCTTTTTGGATAAATCGTCGATAATGGGCTGTTCTTTTAAATAGTCGTATCCTTTTATTACTTGTGCATCAATTTTATCCAAAAATGATACATCTAAGAAGCCACTGACTGGTTTTTCCCATAGTGGACTTGTTAAATATGCTGCAAAAAGTAATGTGAGGATTAATTTAATGTAGCCCAATTTTGTTCCACCCTTATCGTCAAATTGTATTCTCGTAACTGGAAAATACTTGTTATTTGACAGTATATCCAGCGGACCCTGGATGAATACGTGATAAGTAGCTGTTTCTTAAAAACAATATGAAAATGTAACGTTAAGCATTAGAATAATAGTATTACGAGAAAGATAATGGGTGTATGATGGAATCGATTATAAGATATATACAAGACATGGGCTTTTATATGGTATTGATATTACCTGTCATACTAGTGGTCCGTATCATTCAAATAAAGCGAAATCATATACAAGTTGTACTCTTACGGGAATGTGGAATTGTTCTGTTTTTCATGTTCATGGCGGGGTTGTTGTCCCAGACAATTTTACCTTCAATGAGCAACCACAGCGGGGAAATGCACTTTGTAAATGGAGATCATCAAGCGATTAACCTGGAACCATTCCGTGTTTTGATTGAAACGTATAATGCTATTAAATATCTGAACTTGTGGCAACCGTTTTTTATCAATTTTATGGGTAATATTGTTATGTTTCTTCCAATTGGCTTTTTTCTTCCGTTGTTATGGAAAAAATTTAATCGGGCCTGGAAAGTAATCGGGTCAGGATTGCTTCTGTCGTTAGCCATTGAAATTTTACAGCTACCCCAAATGCGCAGTAGTGACGTAGACGATTTATGGCTTAATACACTGGGGACTGCCTTTGGCTATTTATTGTTTAGAAAGCTCCCAAAAAATTTCAAGAAATGGTTTAAGACTAAAAACTCTGGGTAAATAACGAAGGAGTCTAGAAATTAAGGAGTTTTATAGTATGATCCCACCAGTAGAAACAAAAATGGACGGTAAGAAAATGACCGTTATAGATTATTTAGTTGAAAATGGAGTATTTAAAGTTGAAGGAAAACAATTATATGAATTATCCCTATATGAATTATTAAAAGAACATATGGAAAAAGCTGAGTAATAATGTGTCAGAGTCGCAGGAGCAATCCTGTTACTCTGGCTCTTTTTGTATACGAAGAAGTGAATGTTTTTTCTTAAAACAGATATAAAGTGACATTTAAATTAATTATGGAAAAATGATATAATTTTTTGGAACGCAATCGGTTTTTGACTGATGAAACCGCATTGAGTAAATCGTTGGATGATTTGCAACTTGATGCTTTAGTCTTTCCGCAAGACCATGGATGCAGTATAGGAGCTGCCGCAGGTACTCCATCTATTACTGTTCCTGCAGGTTTTTCCAAAGCAGGAGAACCATTTGAAATCACTTTTTCAGGCAGAGCTTGGAGTGAGCCCATGCTCATTACAATGGCTTATGCATTTGAACAAAAAGTAAATGCTCGGAGAAAACCGTAATTCACGGTACAATATAAAAACAAACTATGTTTTTTTGGAAAAGAGAGTTGATATCACAATGACAACAAATTCATTTTTACCTATATTACTTGGTTCTGATATGAATGCTTATGGAATGGCACGAGCTTTTCACGAAGCTTATGGCTTGAAGCCGCTAGTCCTTGGACGCATGAACTTATCAGCAACACAAGACAGCAAAATCCTGGATTTTCAGGTAATCCCACGTTTAAACGAACAGGACGTATTCGTTCCTGCCCTTATTAAAGTAGCGGGTGAACATGCAGATAAAAAGTTATTGCTTCTTGCATGTGGCGATGATTACGCAAAATTAATTATTAAAAATAAAGAGCAGTTACTTCCTTATTTTGCAGTTCCTTATATTGATGAAAAATTGATGGATCGCATCGTACTAAAAGAAAACTTCTATAACATTTGCGAGCAATACGGATTTGCTTATCCTAAAACGTCACTTTGCACATATGACACAAAGGATACGTTTACGATTGACTTTATGTACCCGATCATCATCAAAGCATCGAACTCTGTAGCGTACTGGAATTGCTCATTCCCTGGTAAGAAAAAAGTGTTTGTCGCACACGATGAAGCAGAAAAGAATGCCATTATCGAAGCAATTTACAGTTCATCTTACAAAGATAATTTAACCATCCAGGAATTCATACCAGGTGACGATTCCTACATGCGCGTGTTGAACGCATACGTTGGAAAAGATGGCAAAGTAAAACTCATGTCACTTGGGAATCCAATCCTGGAAGAACATTCTCCGGAAGGTATCGGAAGCTATGCGGCAATCATCAATACATTTGATGAAGCACTGCTCGATCGAGTTCGTGTATTCCTCGAAGATATCGGCTACATTGGCTTTGCGAATTTTGATATGAAGCTTGATTTACGCGACGGTGAATACAAACTGTTTGAAATCAACTTGCGAAATGGACGCAGCAGCTACTATGTAACGGCAAGTGGACACAATTTGATGAAATATGTGGCAGATGACCATATGCTTGATATTCCACAAACCTTAACATATGCGAAGGACAAGCATTTATGGATGATCATCCCTAAAGGTGTGTTATTCAAATATGCTCAAAACGAGCAATTGAAACAAGAAGCTAAAGAGTTAATTGCTGATGGTAAAGTAACGAATCACTTGTTCTACAAAGAAGATTTTAATCCGAAACGTTGGGCGAAATTGACGCTGAATAATTTGAATTACTACCGCAAATATAAAAAATACTTCAACAACAAAGGTTTGTCATAAGTTATGAATACGAAAATATTAGGCATCATTGGAGGGGTGGGTCCCCTGGCTACGATGTTGCTTGGTGAAATGATTGTTAAACGCACGAAAGCGAAAACCGATCAACAGCATGTCAACATGGTAATCACTAATAACACGGCTATACCTGACCGGACGACCTATATTTTAGATCGTTCGAAAGCTAACCCGGTACCTGTAATGATTTCAGATGCAGCGAAACTGAAATCGATTGGTGCCGAAGTGTTGGCGATTCCGTGTAATACTGCGCACTCTTTTTATAAAGAGATTCAACAAGGAGCGGGAATTCCTGTTTTGCACATGATTAATGAGACCGCAAAACGAGCGGCTCAAATTGGTGCAAAAAAAGTAGGGATTCTTGCAACTACGGGCACATTGACGGCATCCGTTTACCAATTGGCTTGTAAAGACGCTGGCATACAACCAGTTGTACCTGATGAGGAAACTCAGAAGTTGGTCATGTCTGTTATTTACGATGACGTCAAAGCAGGACAACCTGTTGATTTCCTAAAATGGCAGCAAATCATTAATCGAATGAACGAACTTGGTTGCGATCATTTAATATTAGGCTGTACGGAGTTATCAATTGTTAAAAAAGAACTGAATCTCGATGACACATATATTGATTCATTGATGGTATTAGCGGAAAGTGCCATACTTTCATGTGGCTACGAATTGAATGATTAACCAAACTCTGTCTCTGCAATGAGACAGTGTTTTTTTATGGGAAAAAACGACTGAATATATCTGTAAAAGGCTGAATATAGCGATTTGTGGTACACTAGGAGCATGTATTTATAAAGGTGGAATAACCCATGACATTTATCGAAAACTTAAAACCAGAACTTCAAAATAAATGGAAATTTGAATATGAAATGCCTGTCCAATCTCAATTAATCCCTAATATGCTTGAAGGAAAAGATGTGGTAGCACAATCGCCAACAGGTTCAGGGAAAACATTGGCCTATGTATTGCCGATATTGAATCAAGTAGATGGTGCCATTCAAAAAACACAAGCGCTAATCGTTGCCCCTTCTCAGGAACTATCCATGCAAATTGTGGAAGTTTTGCGTGATTGGACTGCTGATACCGACATTACTGTAGCTCAACTAATTGGAGGAGCTAATATGGCTCGTCAATTAGAGAAATTAAAGAAAAAGCCCACAATTGTCGTTGGAACACCTGGGCGTTTAAATGAATTAGTCAAATCGAAGAAACTTAAACTGCATGATATACGACATATTATATTAGACGAAGGCGATCAGCTATTGGCCCGTGAGCATCGTGGAATCGTAAAGTCACTAATTGATGGTTCAAATCATGACAGACAAATCGTAGTCGTTTCGGCAACAATTACTGAAGAAATCGAGCTTGTTGCAAGTCGTATGATGAAAGAACCGATTCGCATTCATGTCAGTCATGAAGAGCTGCCTGCGCAAGGAAAAGTAGTGCACTCCTTTGTCAAAGTAGAAGAGCGCGACAAAACTGATTTATTGCGCCGCCTGGCACACGTAGAAGGCATGCGCGGACTAGCATTTATTAATAATTTAGATCAATTATTGATGAAAGAAACGAAACTGAAATTCCGTGATGCAAAAATCGTTGCTCTGCATTCAGATATGAAAAAAGAAGAACGCAAGCAGGCACTTGCATCATTCCGTAAAGGTGAAGTAAGTATTCTCATTGCTACGGACATTGCAGCACGTGGTCTTGATATCGAAGGATTGACTCATGTCATTCACGTCGATGTTCCGCATGCAATTGAACCATACTTGCACCGTTCGGGCAGAACAGGCCGTGCAGGTGCTGACGGGGAAGTAATGTCTTTATTAACTTACAAAGATGAAAAGAATTTTAAAAAATGGACGAAAGAATTGCCCTCAAAACCCGTACAAAAAATATGGGATCAAGGCCAATTGATTGAAGGGTCCTCAAAAACGGTGCAGCAAAGGGGGAAAAAGAAATGACATTTGAAGAGAAATTAGCCGAATATGCAGATTTGGCTATTCGCGTAGGAATCAATGTCCAACCTGGTCAATATGTATTAATCAATACAACGACTGATACCCTTGATTTTACGCGATTGGTAGTAAAGAAAGCTTATGAAGCGGGAGCTAAACGTGTCCATGTGAATTTTTCGGATGGACCGACAAACCGTGCTTTTTATGACTTGGCACCAGAATCTGAAATGCACGAATTTCCTGCATGGATGGTCACGCAACGGGAAGAATTGATTGATCAGCAAGGCTCTTTATTATGGATTGATGCTGAGGATCCTGATTTGTTGGCTGGCGTACCTGCAAAACGTATTTCTGATCAACAAAAAGTGGCAGGCCGTGCATTGGAAAAATATCGTGCGTCTGTTATGTCAGATAAAATTGCTTGGTCAATCGTAGCAATTCCTTCTGAGATGTGGGCAGCAAAAGTATTCCCCGATTTGCCAAAAGAAGAACAGCTATCTACATTATGGGAAACTATATTTAAAACGGTACGCATTGGCGATGGAACTGCTGTTGATCAGTGGAAAACGCATATCCGTAATTTGGAAACACGTGCTACAGCCTTAAACGATAAGCGTTTCAAGAAAATCATCTATAAAGCTCCAGGCACTGATTTAACGATAGAATTGCCAGATAAACATATTTGGATGACTGGTGCCAGTAGAACACCTAATAGAACGGCATTTATAGCCAATATGCCGACTGAAGAAGTGTATACAGCTCCACTGAAATTCGGAGTTAACGGCTATGTCCGAAATACAAAACCACTCGTTTATCAAGGTAATATCATCGATGATTTTACAATAACGTTTGAGGACGGCAAAATCATCAAGGCGCACGCAGAAGCAGGGAACGACTTATTGCAACAACTAATTCAAAATGACGAAGGCTCAGCGTATCTAGGGGAGCTGGCATTAGTGCCACACGAATCGCCAATTTCATCTTCAGGAATTTTATTCTATAACACATTGTTCGATGAAAATGCATCAAACCATTTAGCAATCGGTGAAGCCTATCCAACCTGTGTCGAGGGTGCACGCGATCTAGAAGAAGCACAACTTCGTGCCTTAGGGTTGAATACATCCATCACACATGAAGATTTCATGATTGGCAGTGCAGAAATGGACATTGATGGCGAACGCGAAGATGGAACAATCGAACCTATATTCCGTAAAGGTAACTGGGCATTTTAAGGTGAGATCATGAAAAATACAAAATGGTCTTTTGTGTTGTTCGGTCTAGTGTTATTTTTAGTGCCTTTACAGACAAGTGCACAAGTATTTGGTCCAGTTTCATATGTAGCTCTAGGTGATTCACTGGCGGCTGGTCAAACCCCGACCCGTGAAATTGATACTGGTTACAGTGACTTAATTGCTCTCGAAATCGCGCGAAATCAACCTTTGGCTTTCTACACCAAAGATTTAGCGTTTCCTGGATTTACGACTGCTGATGTGCTGAAGCGAGTCCAATCGAAAGAAGCGAAGCCTTTGTTGCAAAATGCGAATGTCATCACGATATCTGCAGGAGCAAATGATCTTTTGAGATTAATAAAATCAGATGCAAAATCCGGTTCACTGTCATTTCAGCAAATTCCGGCCGATTATTCATTGAACAGTGTTCGAAAGAATATGAAGACCATACTTACTGAACTGAAAAAAACTGCACCAAAAGCAGAAATATATGTCATGGGTTATTATTTTGCCTACCCGCATGCTCGTGACTCACAAAAAGTCGGCACAGCGAAACAACTTACACGATTGAATGAAATTTTGGCAAAAGAGGCAAAAGAAGCTGGTGTGAATTTTGTCTCAGTAGATGCAGCTTTTGGTGATGATGCAATCGGTAAAGTACCCAATCCGTCAGATGTACATCCGAATGCAGAAGGATATAGAGCAATGGCTAATAGCTTTTTCAATGTCTACGCAAAAGGTGGCATGCAGGTGACAGCGGGTGAAATCCCGCCGGCAAATCCACGGACATTTGAAGAAATCATGCAAGATCGACAAGGGGCATTAGAAGTGGGAAATCAATCTGCCGCTTTGCCATCATCCAATCTGGATGAAGAATTTATAGCAGTGACAGAAATGAAACCCATGATATAAAAAAAGTTGGAACTCAGATTAACGAGTTCCAACTTTTTATTTGCGTGGAAATGTAGTTGTTGTTGAGCTTTTTCTTGAATCCATTACTTTTTTTACGATTGGAATAATGATTGGTGCAAACTTTACAGCTGTCTTAATTAAGCTACCGATTCTCATATATATCGCTCCTGTCAGTGTTGTATACTCTTTTAATTCCCGTATGGAGCCCAAGGTAAACCTATTGCAGCACTTTAATTCCCTGGATGATATTCCAGATTAGTACAATAAGAGATAGAATACCGTACACAATCATGAACAAGAATGGCAGTCCAGCAGTAAGGAAATTAAATGATGTGCTTGGTTCCACAGTACCATTAACGGTGGTGCTGAACATTGCAACGGAACCAATCATCAAAACAACGAAACCAACAATTCCGAGCGCTACCGGAATCAAATGGGATAGAAGAGAACGTTTAGCATGATACTTAACCTCTACGGTCGGTGATATGAAATAAACGATTAATGGCAATAAGAATGGAGCGAATAAAATACTAAAATAACATAATGCGGATAATATACGCTGATTATCCATAACTACTCCTCCTTCAAAACTTCTTGCCATTAATACGTTACAAACTTAATGTTGGTTTCAAACCAATGCATGTTTCGTTAAAATATCTGCATATTGTTCAACGGAGGATATTAACACGTACTCACCTGGTCCGTGCCAGTCATCACCGCTTGGACCAAACTCAATTGCTCCTGCACCCGTTTTCGCATAGTAACGCGTATCCGCAGCACCGTGCTGTCCAAACAATACAGCATCTTTTTGTGTGATTTCCGCAGTAACGCCGGCAAGTGATTGCACAAATGCATTATCTTCAGTTGTTGTAATTGCCGGTGTTTTGCCGCCCGGTTTGACGATATTAGCAGGATTGATTGATTGTGCAAGTTCTGTCATTTGCTCAATAATCTCTTCCCATTTTTGCCCTGGGACAAAGCGGATATCGTAAGCAACATCACATTGATCTGGCACCATATTGTATCGATCGCCTGCTTGAATTTTCGCCAAGTTTATAGACGGATATTCGTAATAAGGATTGCTTACTTTTGTAAAAGGCAAGGTTTTTAACTGCTCATTGAACTTGTAGGCTGCTTCAATCGCATTCGTACCTTCCCACGGGCGGGATCCGTGAGCAGCTTTTCCGAAAAGTGTTACATTCGCATGCAGGATCCCCTTCGATTGAACACTTAATTTCAGGTGGGTAGGTTCTCCACAAATAACAAAATCACCAGTTCGTCCGATTTCTACAAGGTGACCAGATGTTTTTCTGCCTCCCGTTTCTTCATCGGTAACAATATGCAAAACAATTCGTTGTTTTAGCTGTTCTCTAGCTGAATAGATGCGACGGAATGCTTCCATCATGGCAGCTACTCCAGCTTTCATATCCGCGGAACCTCGGCCATATAGTCGGTCACCTTCTATAACCGGATTAAATTGTTCGATTTTTCCGGGTACCACATCTACATGTCCATTCCATACAATGGTCGTTGGACCTTGACCGATTTCAGCGTGAATCATTAATCTTCCCTCATTCTCTAATACTTCATGTGGGATTTCATGACTATCCAGCCATTTCGAACAGAATCGAAGTGCGTCATTTGCGCCTTCCTCAGTGTCACTTTTAATCGCTACTAAATTTTTCAACAAATCGATCATTATTTCCACTTCCTTAATAAATTTTGTATTTTCAGTATACAGACCGCTGTTCCAAAAGTCACAGAACTAGCGAAAGCCTCTTGCTTCTCTTTCCCTCTTTAGTTACAATTAACCCGTAATATCAAAATTAGATGTATTTACCACAAGGGGAGCCTGTAATGGCTGAGAGTGAGCGAGGAACGTTCTAACCCTTTGAACCTGTAAGTTAATGCTTGCGCAGGGATGTGGATAGAAACCGACTTCAACGATGTCAGGCTCTGTCCTTGATATCGTTTTTTTATGGTTTTTTTCACCCTGACACGCGATTAGCAGTACATCGCAAAAAGGAGGAAGAAAGATGAGAAATCAAAAAGTTTTATTGTTAGTGGAAATTGCCATCTTTGCAGCACTGGGGTTTGTATTGGATTTTGTTGCGTTTAAAATGCCTCAAGGTGGATCAGTTAGTTTAGTCATGATTCCAATCATCTTAATGGCTTTTCGTAGAGGTGTATTGGCTGGTATAATCACTGGTTTATTAATAGGATTGTTGCAAATTGTTTCAGGATTAATATCTGTTACGCCTTTGTCATTCAGTTTTGTTGTCATGCAAGTAATCTTGGATTATTTAATAGCATATGGAGTAGTAGGTTTCGCAGGTTTACTGCGTCCAAAATATCTAAACTATGCGCATCAGGAAAAGCGAGGGAAAATGATGACAATCATTGTCTCAGCCGTTTTAATCGGTTCGCTATTGCGTTATATTACGCACGTCATTACGGGAATTTTCTTCTTCGGGATGTACGCTGAAGAAGGGGCCAACTTGTTCATCTATTCCAGTGTTTATAATGCAACCTATATGATTCCAGTATTTTTACTGACAGCCGTTGTATGCACACTATTGTTCTTAGCTGCACCGCGTTTGCTTCAACCTCGGAAGGTTTAATTTTAGGTAAGTGTGTCTTTATGGAGTGGAATCGTTTTAGGTTGGAAAAACAGAATTGAGTGGACATAAACCGTTTGTGATTGGACGGAAAAGAGCTTTGAATGGATGGAAATCCTCACTGAATGGACAAAAACTCGGGCTAAGTGGACATAAATTTAAAACCCTACATGAGTAGTCAGTTAAACAATCGATTAGCTGAAATTATCTTCAGCGCATACTTTACAAGAGGTTTTCCGAATGTTCAGAATGATTTTGGCAAATGGGAAAGCATCTTTTCTTGTGGTATAGTATGTGGTAGATAATTTGAGGAAGAAAGGGTTTTACGAATATGATTGCAAAAACTACTGAAGACTTTGAATCGTTTAAAATTATAGGTCGCATCGTGGCCGAGATTCGCGATAAAATGCGAGCTGCAACAAAACCTGGTGTGACTACAAAAGAACTTGATGAAATCGCTGGTCGTATGTTTAAAGAAAAAGGGGCTATTTCAGGACCTAAAGGGGAATACGATTTCCCAGGATACACATGTATCAGCGTAAATGAAGAAGTCGCACACGGTATTCCAGGTTCACGTGTCATTAAAGATGGAGATCTTGTCAACATAGACGTTTCCGGATCATTCAATGGTTATTTTGCAGACACAGGGATTTCTTTTGTAGTGGGTAATGGCCACGCTAAGAAAGAGAAGTTATGTGAAGTGGCAGAAAACGCATTTAACCGTGCGATGTTGAAAGTGAAAGCTGGCGCTCGTTTGAATCAAATCGGTAAAGCCGTAGAACGTGAAGCGAAGCAAAATGGATTTACGGTCATTATGAACTTAACGGGTCATGGTATCGGTAAATCATTGCATGAAGCGCCTCAGCATATTTTGAACTATTTTGATGCATGGGAACCTACTATATTAAAAGAAGGTATGGTTTTAGCCGTGGAGCCCTTCATCTCGGAAAAAGCTGAACATATCGTGGAGTCTGGTGATGGTTGGACTTTCTTGACGCCAGATAAATCACTGGTTGCACAGATTGAACATACGGTCATCGTTACAAAAGATACGCCAATTCTCATTACTAAAATCGATTAATCTTAAAAAAGACCAACTGCTACGAACGCGCAGTTGGTCTTTTTTTGATGAACAGGATGCCAGCCAGCATGAAAGCACTCAAAAATAGTGCTGCTGTTGAAACTAGTAATTCTTCGAAGCCATTTCGTACAGCAATTCCGATAAAGGCCCAAATGAAGACCAATACATATGCGATATCGAAATGGTGGAAACGAATATGTAGTGCCAATGCAGTTCCGATAGTCATCATGATAACAGCCCATAGCGGGTCACTCAGACCCCAGCCATTCCATTGATATACAGTTAAGACATAACTGATATTCGCGATCGTTGCAACACTGATCCATCCTAGATAAATAGATATTGGCAGTCGACCAGCAAGGCGGTTATCTGAAACCGGATACGTACTGTATAGTAAAATTAATGTCACCAGGAAGGTAATCATCACAACGACTGTTAATAAGAAATATTCATAATGCCATAAAATAATCCAAGCTATATTCAGAATGCAGCTGATGATAAATAGATTTGACTGCTTAATATAGGTAGCGTCAATGTCTTTACTCTTTTTCCACATGCCTACCAACCAAATGATCAACAATACATATATGACAGACCAGATCGAAAAAACATAGCCTGCTGGTGTAAATAAGACCGGAAGACGATTGGAAATCTCACCTGTCGTTTGATTATTAAGGGGTAGGATATTTGCCAGTGCATTAACAGCAATCACACCGATTAGTGCGATGACCATAATTGCGAAACGAACCACAGCGTACACCTCCTATTCTTTAGTATAACGTCATAACTAAGTAACAACAAATGTCAATTTACCAAAACTTTCTGTAAAATGAAGTTTAACAGATTGGAGGGCTTTGGATGGATGTTCAATTAAACAAGTTGCGTATGGACCAACGATATGAGAACAAAAAAGAGTATAAGAAAGAATTAAAAAAGCTCCAATACGACATGTTAAACGTTCAACAACATTTATTCAACCAAAAAGTGGGACTGGTTCTGGTATTTGAAGGCATGGATGCAGCCGGTAAAGGGGGAGCCATTAAAAGGTTAACAGAAAGATTAGATCCCCGTGGTTTAATGGTTCACGCAATTTCAGCCCCACATCCCCATGAACTTAGATACCATTATCTCCAACGGTTTTGGCGTAAACTTCCCCAACATGGACAAATCGGAATTTTTGATCGTTCGTGGTATGGTCGGATACTAGTTGAACGTATCGAAGGATTTGCTAGGAAACCAGAGTGGGAAAGAGCTTTCAAAGAAATTAATGACTTTGAAAGAACTCTTACAGATGAATCGTACATTGTAGTGAAATGTTGGTTACACATCACGAAAGACGAACAATTGGAACGTTTTGAGGAACGACGTAACGATCCCTATAAGCAATGGAAATTGACAGATGAAGATTGGCGCAATCGTGAAAAATGGACAGATTATTTAAACGCAGCAGAAGAAATGTTTAAGCGAACACATACAGAAGACGCTCCTTGGGTTATTGTAGAAGCGAATGATAAGAAATATGCACGAATGACTGTTTTAAAAAGCATTCTGGAACATATTATGCAAGTGTGCAAAGAAAAAGGCATACCCGTTGCAAAACTCAATAACGATGTTTCGCAAGGCGAAGAAGCATGATATAATAGCGTAGTATTTTCGGAAAATTTTGAAAGACATGGGGGAAAAGATATTGACTACAAAGACGTACTCTGAAGTTTGGGACTTGGACGTATTTTTTAAAGGGGGAAGCTCCTCTCCGGAACTTCGAGAACATTTGAATGCTTTAACTGAAAAACTAGATGCCTTTGAAAAAACATTATCGACATTTGAAGTGCCAACGGGCGATTCAGACGCTGCTAAGATTTCTTCTATTATTGAAGAAACAAAACAAGTGGCTGAGAATTTATCACAAGCTGGTGCGGTTGTCGGCTGTTATCTCGCTCAGGATACAACTGATAAACAAGCGAACTTATTGCAAGGAGAAATTGGCTCTTTAGGTGCTCGCTTCTCGTCCTCTATGCTCGTGGTTCAACAACTCTTATCAAAAACTGAAGAGACTGTCTGGACTTCTTTAATGAAAGATGAGCAATTGAAAGAATTTGCTTTCGTGTTAAATGAATGGCGTGATGAAGCAAAGGAATTGCTTTCTGAAAAAGAAGAAGACATGATTACCGCTCTTGGAGTAGACGGCTATCATGGATGGGGTCAGCTTTACGATTTATTAGTGGGTGACGTGAAAGTTCGTGTCACAGTGGACGGAGAAGAAAAAGAGTTCTCTGTAGGACAAGCGAGCAACTTAAGCTCTCATCCGGATGCACAAGTCAGAAAAGATTCATTCGAAGCTCTTGAACAAGCATGGACAGACAAAGAAGAGTTCTTTGCTAAAACATTGAACCATATGGCTGGATTCCGCTTAGCAGTTTACAAAAAACGTGGCTGGGATTCGATCTTAAAAGAACCTTTGCAAATGAATCGCATGAAACAACAAACATTGGATGCAATGTGGGGCGCAATCACTGCACATAAAGCTCCTTTTGTTGAGTATTTAAAGCGTAAAGCCGAGCTTGTCGGAGCAGATGCCATGCATTGGTACGACTTAGACGCACCAGTGACAGAATCGACTCAGAAGGTTTCGTATCAGCAAGGTGCGGAATTTATTCTAAAACACTTCGGTAAATTTGGTCCGGAGCTTGAGAAGTTTTCCCGCAAGGCATTTGAAGATGAATGGATTGAAGCAGAAGATCGTCCGAATAAACGACCGGGTGGATTCTGTACCGGAATGCCAATGTCACAACAATCACGTATTTTCATGACGTATAGTGGCACAATGTCCAATGTTGCCACATTAGCACATGAACTTGGTCATGCTTTCCATTCATATGCACTTCGTCCTGTCCATTGGATGAATCGTCAATATGCAATGGGGGTAGCTGAAACGGCTTCTACATTTGCTGAAATGATTGTAGCCGATGCTGCAGTTAAAGAAGCGACTACAGCAGATGAAAAATTGGCATTGCTTGAAGATAAGATTCAACGCAGTGTTGCATTCTTCATGAACATCCATGCACGCTTCTTATTTGAAACTCGTTTTTATGATGAGCGTAAAAAAGGAATTGTTTCGGCAGCCCGTTTAAATACATTGATGGAAGAAGCGCAACGTGAAGCATTTGGAGATGGATTGGGTGAAGTGCATCCGCATTTCTGGGCTTCTAAACTACATTTCTATATCACACGTGTACCGTTCTATAACTTCCCATACACATTCGGTTATTTATTCAGCCTGAGTATTTATGCGAAAGCTATTGAAGAAGGCAGCAGTTTTGAAGAAAAGTATATTGCCCTGCTTCAAGATACAGCCATTATGTCGGTTGAAGATTTAGCAATGAAGCATTTAGGAGAAGATATCACTCAACATGCGTTCTGGGAAAAAGGCATAGCACTTTGTATTAAAGATGTGGAAGAGTTTCTATCGTTAACTTCATCTAAAGGGTGATTTTCAATGATTTTACTGGAAGGCCAAACTTGTTTTTTACGAACTTTAGATGAAAGAGATGCAGCAGAACTTACAAATCTTGTTTTCAAAAATCGACATTATTGGTCCATTTATGAACCGAGACATCAAGAGTCTTATTTTACAGTAGCTGTTCAAAGAGAAAAAATATTAGAATCAATGCACCATATGAAGAATCAACGTGAATTCAGTTTCGGTATTTATGATAAGTGGACTAAAGAACTAATCGGTCATATTTCCATGTACAGTATTAAACGGCTTCCATTTTCAAGTGCATTCATTGGTTATTCAATAGATGAATTGAATGTGGGGAAAGGTGTTGCAACTGAGGCTGTTCAGCTTCTGGTGAAGTATGGGATGGAAGTAGTGGGGCTCCACCGCATTGAAGCGTATGTATCGCCGCGAAACGTAGGTTCAATACGTGTCTTAGAAAAAGCAAACATGCAAAGAGAAGGATTGCTCCGCCAGCTATTATTTATAAATGGAGAGTGGGAAGATCACTACATCTATGCGGTTTTAGAAAATGATTATTGAAAAGGTAAGGCCGCTTGGCGGAAATGGCGTAAAATGATGAATGGCTGGTTTCTCAATTGAGAAACCAGTTTTTTTATGTCGATTTCCCGGGAAATATAGGACAGATTAGGCTGAAATGTTTACATATTTTTAATTCCATCATATACTATGATTACAAATCCAATAAGAATAGTAGGTTTTAAAATGAAAACAATTCCGAAGCCTCTTGTGTTGGCAAATCAATGGACAATTGTATTATCAGTTGTCATTTCCCTCATCACTCAATCTGCGTGGATTTTACTCATTCCTTTAGTTTCTTGCCTTTTAAGTTTATTTACAGGATTCAATCCTGTTTTAGCTTTAGTAAAACAATTCTTATTAAAATCACCTGATCAGTATGAACAGGAAGATTATGACCAACTACAATTTAACCAATGGTTGGCTGTCGGATTTTTATTGGTGGCGACAATTAGTTTCTTCATGAATTGGAGTGTTTTGTTTAACATTGCGACCGTCATGGTGGGATTAGCGGCATTGGTAGCTATTATGGGATTTTGTATAGGGTGTTTCATACGCTTTCAATACCAGCAATGGAATTATCGTCGCAAGAAATCAGCAACATAAAAAAAGAGCCCAAGGGCTCTTTTTTGTGTTTCTTAATCCACAAGTGTAAGTCTGCCTGTTGCGGGATCAATGACTAAGCCATGAACAGGAACATCTTTAACCATTAACGGGTGATTACGGACCATATCCACACTATGTTTGACACTTTCACTCACATCTTCAAATCCACGCAGCCATTCGTTCAATTCCACTCCCGAATAGCTCAACATATCGATGGTCTCACGAGGTATTCCTCGATCAATCATTTTTTGCAGCATGACTTCCGGTTTAATTGCGCTCATCCCACAATCATAATGGCCGATTATATAAATTTCTTCTGCTTTCAATTCATACACAGCTACAAGTAAACTGCGCATGATGCCGCCAAATGGATGGTTAATGACTGCGCCAGCGCTTTTGACAATTTTCACGTCTCCGTTTTTAAAATTCATTGCCTTTGGTAATAATTCAAATAACCGAGCGTCCATACACGTTAAAATAACTATTTTTTTGTCAGGAAATTTTGTAGTAATGAATTCTTCGTATTGTTTTTCAGCAACGAACTTTTCGTTAAAAGAAAGAATTTCGTTCAATAAAGTCATGTGTAAGTTCCTCCTTAATTATTCCCTTCTTATTGTAGATGATTTTAGTATGGATTAGCCACTTTTACGACACATTCTTTAGAAACAAGGAAATGTGTACCGTTTATCTTTTGAGTAGGTCATAAATATTCTCTACACTATAAGTATAAAGAAACATAAAGGATGAAAAATATGAACCTATTATTGCTGGATGAAGCAACTAAATTCCTTGTTCAGTATGGGGAAGAAAATGGGCTTTCCAAGGATACGATAATTGATCGACAACGTTGTGTCTCTGAGGAAATCAAATCGACTGGCACATATACACATACATTAGAAGAAATAACTTTTGGTGCAAAACTTGCTTGGCGAAATAGTACCAAATGTATTGGAAGGCTATTTTGGGAAACTCTCGATGTGTTTGATGCAAGGCATGTTAAATCACCTGATGAAGTAGCACAGTATTTGCATCAACATATTCAACACGCTACAAATGCAGGGAAAATCCGTTCTACAATCACCGTTTTTCCGCCACTTAAACAAAATGAACCACAAAAAGTGCAATTGTGGAGTCCTCAGTTGATTCGCTATGCAGGATATACATTAGCTAATAATGAGGTCATTGGTGACCCTGCATGTATCGAATTAACAAAGATTGCTCAGATGATGGGTTGGAAAGGTGAAGAGGGTTCATACGATTTGTTGCCTGTTATTTTTCAGTGGAATGATGAGGCACCAATCATGGTACCAATTACAAAAGAAGAAATTCTTGAAGTACAAATCGATCATCCTGTTCATCAAAACTGGGGTCCGTTAAATCTTCAATGGTATGCGGTGCCGATTATTTCTGATCGCTATCTTGAAATAGGCGGTTTACGTTATCCAGCGCCTTTTAACGGCTGGTATATGGAGACAGAGATCGCAGCAAGAAATTTTGTCGATTCTTACCGATATAACCGATTGAGGGACGTTGCGGAACATTTGGGGCTTGATACATCAAGTACGACAACGTTTTGGAGGGACAAAGCGCTTGTAGAGCTTCAACTCGCAGTGTATGCATCGTTTAAACAAGCAGGTGTACAGATTGTCGACCATTATACAGCTGCACAGCAGTTTCAAACGTTTCGTGATAAGGAAGAAAAGCAGCAAAGAGAAGTAAAAGGGGATTGGACTTGGCTTATTCCACCGATTTCACCGGCATTGACTCCGATATTTCATCAAGGAATTGTAAACGAGGAATTGACTCCGAATTTCTTTAAACAAAAACGATCGTCTTTATATAAAAAAATGAGCGAGATGACAGAATCATCTCGCTCACACGGTTGCCCCTATCATTTTTGATTAGCGGGCAACTTTTTGTATTTTATCCATCATAACCAATGAGCGACCTGTACCGATTGCTACAGACTCAAGTGGTTGAGGGGCAATATGAACAGGTACGGAAATCTCGTTAGATAACCATTCTTGCATTCCTTTTAATAGAGCACCGCCACCAGTCAATACAACACCTTGGTCAACAATATCACCAGATAGTTCTGGAGGACAGCTTTCAAGCGTTGCACGAATTGCTTCCAGAATAGAAAGTAACGATTCTTTCAAAGTCTCTTGAACTTCTACAGAACTGATTGTAATCGTTTTTGGAAGACCTGTCATGACATCACGGCCACGTACTTCCATAGTTTCCACTGTATGTGGAATTAATGCGTACCCGACTTCCATTTTAATTCTTTCAGCTGTACGTTCACCAATTAACACATTGAATTGTTTGCGGACAAAATGAATAATGTCTTCATCCATACGATCTCCCGCAACTTTGACAGTGTTTGAGGATACGACGCCACCAAATGAAATGATGCCCACTTCTGTCGTACCGCCACCAATATCAACAATGACACTTGCAATCGGTTCACTGACAGGCAGGTCCGCACCAATAGCAGCTGCTACAGGTTCCTCGATCAAGTGCACTTCTTTCGCTCCACTGTTTTTCACAGCATCATGAATGGCGCGACGTTCAACTGAAGTTGCGCCAGAAGGTGTACAAACCATAACGTTTGGTTTGCGGACAGAGCTTCCCATTTTTTTACCTACTTTTTTCATTACCATACGTAACATATCAGTTGTCACATCAAAGTCAGCAATAACTCCATCTTTCAATGGTCGAATAACTGTAATGGAACCTGGAGTTTTTCCTATCATACTTTTAGCTTCTTCACCAAAAGCAACAACTTGTCTAGTTTTTGTATCCACCGCTACTACCGATGGTTCATTTAAAATTATGCCTTTATTTTTTGTATATACAAGGATATTAGCTGTTCCTAAATCAATCCCTAAATCAATACCTGAAAACATGCAGATTCCTCCTTAAAACGGTTTGCTTCCTTAGTATAGAGGATTTTAGTGTGGATGCCATGTGGTACTTAATGGGAGTTATCATTTGTTGCAGTGATTACTGGGATAAAAGAAGGGGAGAGAGGACTATAAATAAGCATTAAGTTGCGCATTGTCACGTTGTTGTTATATCGATGTAGTGTAAATGTAAACAAAATGTTAAATCATAACAAAAAGCAATTGTCCGAGGACAATTGCTTTTATATGATTAATATTTTGTATCTGGTTTAGGATCGATTACTTCTGCATCGTGAGCAACTAGTGCTCTACCCAAGAAATGCATAACGAATTGACCAGTAATAGCCATGATAATCATAAAGCCAACTACAGTTAATATACCGAAAGTCATGAGAACTCTCCTTTCTACTAACCTATTTATTCAATAGTTATCAGTATACAGGAGGAAAGAGCATACTTGAAGGCATTTTGACGATTGTCAAAAATTGTTCATTAAATCGCCCAGTTACCTGCACGGAATACAGCTTCTCGCGTACCATCTTCCAAAATTCCGTCGATGTCCATTTTGTCAGAACCAATCATGAAGTCCACATGGGTAATGCTTTGGTTTAAGCCGTTCTCCGCTAGTTCTTCCTGGGACATCTTTTTGCCGCCTTCAAGACAGAATGCATAAGCGCTTCCGATTGCAAGGTGGTTGGATGCATTTTCATCATAAAGAGTGTTGTAGAAAAGTAATCCTGATTCTGAGATAGGGGAGTGGTGAGGTACTAAAGCAACTTCACCTAAATACTTCGCGCCTTCATCTGTATCCACCAATTGTTGTAATACTTCCTGACCTTCGGCTGCTTCCACTTTCACAATACGGCCTTTTTCGAACGTGATTTTGAAATCGTCGATGATATTTCCGCCGTAACTTAAAGGTTTAGAGCTTGAAACAACGCCATCAACACCAGTTTTCAAAGGCACTGTAAATACTTCTTCAGTTGGCATGTTTGCCATAAATGCATCGCCTTTTTCGTTAATGCTTCCAGCCCCACACCACAAATGGCCTTTAGGAAGTTCAATTGTAAGGTCAGTTCCAGGCGCCGTGTAATGCAATTTGTGATATTTTTTTTCATTTAAATAATCGACTTTTTCATGAAGAGTCTCATCATGTTTTGTCCAAGCTTCGATAGGAGATTCAACATCTGCACGTACGGCTTTGAAAATTGCTTCCCATAAAGCTGAAACTTGCTCTTCTTCGGCAACTTCAGGAAACACTTTTGCAGCCCAAGCTTTCGAAGGTGCTGCAACTACAGTCCAGCTGATTTTATCCGATTGAACGTACTGACGATATTTCGTCAACGCTGTTCCAGCCGCTTTCTGGAATGCGGCAATGCGTGAAGATTCAATACCTTTTAGTAAATCAGGACTAGAAGACATAACGTTCATAAATGCAGCGCCTTGATCTGCTAGTTGTTCACGTTCTTGAACTTTCCATGCTGGGAATTCTTCAAAAGATGCACTTGGAGCCATTTCAAATTTTGTACGTGTAATGACGTCATCTGACCAGTCTACATATACTTGCTTAGCGCCTACTTCATAAGCTGTTTTCGTCAATAAACGTACAAATTCCGGATTGTCAATTGATGCTGCAATGTACAAGCTTTGTCCAGGTTGAATGTTAACGCCAACTTTGACAGCTAACTCTGCATACTTCTTTAATTTCTCATTAAATGATGTCATTTTAATTTCTCCTTTGAGATACAGTCTGTTTCTATAGTAGCAATATTCGAAGCAGTAAATCAATTGCAATATTCGTGAGACGAAAGAATTTTGCGATTTTTTTAAAACTTCGGATTGCAAACTCCATTACAAAAGTTTATATTATAAACAAATGTTTAAAAGGGGTGATGTGATGAATGAAAAAGAGCAGGCAATCATTGATCTGATTCGCCAAAATCCATTTTTATCCCAAAAAGAAATGGCGGATACATTGACCATTTCAAGACCAGCTTTAGCCAATTTAATATCCGGATTAATTAGGCAAGGAAAAATTGCAGGTAGAGCTTATATTTTGCCTGAAGAACGAGAAATTCTTTGTATTGGAGGAGCCAATGTCGACCGTAAATTCCAACTGCAACAACGAGTGCAACTAGGAACATCCAATCCTGCGAATGCGATTGAAAGTGTTGGAGGCGTTGCACGGAATATCGCAGAAAATTTAGGGCGCCTTGGACATAAAGTGCGTCTCTTCACAACTGCAGGTAAAGATGCAGATTGGCTAGCAATTGAAAGCGCTTCCCAAAGTTTTATGAATTTACAATCCATTGAACAGCTTCCAAATCACACAACAGGATCCTACTCAGCAATCCTGGATTCTTCTGGCGAGTTGATATTGGCAATTGCCAATATGGATGTTTATGAAGATTTGTCACCTGCATATCTGAATAAACACGAACTTATCTTAAGTGGGGCGACACTTATAGTCGTTGACTTAAACTGCCCAAAAGAAACGGTCCAATTTCTTCAAAAATTTGCTTCTGATAAACAAATTCCTTTAGCAATCGTACCTGTCTCGTCACCCAAAATGAACAGATTACCTGACGAACTGCACGGTGTCACTTGGATAGTTTGTAATGTTGGTGAGGCTGAAACGTATTTAGATACGAAAATTGAGTCGAGTGAAGCTTATCAAGAAGCGGTCTTGGCACTTATTGCAAAAGGGGCAAAATACGCCGTCATAACAGCAGGAAGCAAAGGTGTTTATTTCGGTTCTGCTGGAGAAGGTGTTGTTCATGTGCCAGCGATAAAAGCATCATCCATAGTAGATGTCACTGGAGCAGGTGACGCGTTTGTCGGGGCAACTCTTCATGGATGGCTAGATGGTTTGTCTATTCATCAAGCGATTCACACCGGGTTGCTGAATGCTGCTAGAACCCTAGCCTCTCCATATACAGTAAGAACTGAACTTTCAGCAACACGTTTAACACAGGAAATGGAGGAATTATAAATGAAACAGTACATATCGTATTCACCTGAAGTTAAAGAAGCATTGGAAACTGGTAAAGCGGTTGTTGCGTTAGAGTCGACGATTATTTCACACGGGATGCCGTATCCTCAGAATGTCACGACAGCTAAAGAAGTGGAACAATTGATTCGGGATAATGGAGCTGTTCCGGCTACGATTGCCATTTTGGATGGTCAAATCAAGATTGGTTTATCTGACGAAGAATTAGAAGTGCTTGGAAATAGCCCGGACGTTGCAAAGGCTTCCCGTCGCGATTTGCCTTACTTATTGGCAACCAAACAAAAAGGGGCTACTACAGTAGCGGCGACCATGATCTGTGCGGATTTAGCTGGCATTCGTGTATTTGTGACAGGAGGAATAGGCGGGGTACATCGTGGTGCTGAAACAACGATGGATATTTCAGCCGATCTTGAAGAGTTGGCACAAACCAATGTGGCAGTCATTTGCGCAGGTGCGAAATCGATTTTGGATATTGGCCTTACTCTAGAGTATTTAGAAACGAAAGGTGTCCCGGTGGTCGGCTATCAAACAGATTCATTACCGGCTTTCTATACGCGTACGAGTCCTTTTGCTGTGAACTTCCGTGCAGATGATGCACAAACAGTAGCAGCCATGTTAAAAGCTAAATGGACATTAAACTTAAATGGTGGAGCAGTCATTGCTAATCCAATACGTGAAGAAGATGCAATGGAAGCTTCTTTTATAAACGGTATTATCGAAAAAGCGTTGGCGGAAGCAGATGAAAACGGCATTTCCGGTAAAGATGTCACTCCATTTTTACTTGGAAAAGTGAAAGAATTGACGGAAGGGAAGAGTTTGGAATCAAACATTGCCTTAGTGAAGAATAATGCCGTTGTTGGTACAGGTATTGCAGTGGCTTATCAAAATTTAATTAATGAATAGTTTGCTAGAGAGCCTTCCATGTGAGGGCTTTTTTTGTTGAGTTTGGTTGAAGAAAATAGTGAATGGGAATAAAGAGAAGTTGAGACGGAAAAAAGGGATGGCGAAGGGGAATAAAACGGCTGCGAAAAGGTAGAAACCCAATCGAATAAATATAATGATTAAATTGTTGTACCAAAATTCGGGAACTTCAATCGCCTATCTCGAATACCTTACAAAGAAAACAATGGGAGGTAATGTAATGTATCAGAATTTCAATCCATACGTTGGCCAAGTCGATCCTTGTCTAAGCCGTGCAGAACTGGAATTGCGTAATACGATGCGTTTACTATGGTCACAGCATGTTTATTGGACAAGAGCAGCCGTCATCGCTTTGATTAATGATTCACCTGATCTCGATATGGTGCTAGCAAGATTGTTGCGTAACGCTCCAGAAATGGGAGATGCACTCGTTCCTTTTTACGGGAAGGAAGCGGGTGACCGATATAGTGAGTTAATAAAAGAACATTTGGTCCTTGCAGCGGATTTGGTGAAAGCAGCCAAGGCAGGGGATACGAAAAGCTTTGAAGCCATTGATAAAAAATGGTACGCCAATGCGGACGATATTGCTGAATTTTTAAGCGCGATCAATCCGTTTATTTCAAAACAGGATATGCAGGAAATGATGTATAAGCATTTGGAATTGTTGAAAACGGAGACGACTTATTTGCTACAAAAGAATCATACAGCTTCCATTAACACATTCGACCTCGTTGAATTACAGGCACTCCATATGGCAGATGAGATTTCAGAAGCAATCGTCAGACAGTTTTCCTGCACTCCTTATTATTAATATTTAATAAGTCTAAGAACACCGTTCAATATAGAATGGTGTTTTTTTATATACTCAAAAGTTTTGCATATCAGTATTAGAGGAACTTAATAGGAAGGAGGGGATTCGCATGAAGACGGACGTTTTTATTACTGGTGGAGGGATTGGCGGGTTAACACTTGCTTTAAAGCTTGTACGAGCTGGCATTGATGTTGTAATGGTTGAAAAATTACCAGGTAAACAACCTGTTTATAAAGGGGAATTGCTGCAACCAAAAAGTATGCAAATTTTTGATGGCTTGCTAGTGTATGACGAAGTTGAATCGAATGCCCAGATTATTGAAGTTCTCGATTTAGTTGAACTGTCGAAATCATTGAAAGTAAAAGAACAGTCGTTTATGGATTACACCGTCATCCCCGGTAAATATAATGCAGCGTTTATGATACACCATGAAATATTAAAGAAAATCATACGGCAAGAAGCGGAGAAATACCCAAATTTCCATTATTTTAATGGGGCCTCATGTAAAGAAATGGATGTCACGACCGCTACGGTTCAAAAAGGCAAAGAACAATTTAAAGTGGAAGCGGAATTTTTCATAGGTGCAGAAGGAAGAGCTTCGGTCACACGCCAGGCCATGGGAATAAAAGTAGATCCAATCAAATATAATCATCACTTTATTACGGTCACTTTCCCAAGACCTACAAATTTTGTCGGCGGGCAAATATTTTCAAGCTACAATCGATTTTTAGGGCTATTTCCTTTACCTGACGATCAAGTGCGGTCCGTCTACTTAATACCAGCGGGGGATTATAAGAAAATTAGAGAAAAGCCAATCGATCATTTTCATAAATTGTATACAGAACTAGCGCCTTCCATAGATGGCTATGTTCAAAAGCTTGAAGACTGGTCGAAAATACAGTTGATGATTCCCATCATGTATCATGTGGATTCTTATGTGAAAGGCAATAAAGCGATTATCGGTGATGCTGCACATGCGGTTCATCCTATGGCAGGTGAAGGCATGAATATGGCTATTCAGGATGCTGATATTTTAGGAGAACTGTTGGTGGATATGTACAAGACTTCTTCATTGAATCCATCGAATCTGAAGCATTACGAAAATGTTCGAATGGAACGCTCGGAATATCTGATTCAATTAAGTCATTTATCCGCCTTGGCCTATTCATTTCCTTTTCAACCAGTCAGTTGGCTTCGAAGTAAAACTTTCGAACGAATGGAAGAAGACCCTGTCCTGCATTTCAAGCAAATGCTAAATGTTTCTGGGTTAGGGATGTGGAAAGAGTCTGTTCGGGACCGCTTTATTCAAGGAGGCGTGATGCCGACCAGAAAGAAAGAGCTGCCAAATGACAAAAAAGAAATGAAGCTTTTTTCGGCGGAAGATGATTATCCGTGGAAGTGGAAAGGACTGTCGTAGCACATCGAAAGGTTTATAGATAAAAACGAAGGTGTATGTAAATAAAAGAGATAAAAATGGGGAGGTATATACGATGATTGATGTGATGAAGATGTTTACAGCACGAATGTGGATGAAAAGAAATGTCCCATTTTTATATTCCTGGCATGCATATGTAGGGTATGAACTAGACTTATTTAAAGCATTCGAACGTGGCGTGACGGCTGCAGATGTTGCAGATGCTTATCAAGTGGATGAACCATTGCTTAATCAATGGGTTAATGTTGGCGTGTCAATTGGTCATTTAAAACCATTAAGCCGAAACCGATATAAAACGGGTCCGATGTGGAAACTTCCTCGACCTAAAAACGAATCTTCTTCAGGTGTTATCTTAAAAGAAATGATGGAATTACATATACCTAGTTTGCTTACGTATCCAGAGATGATGCGCAAGAAGACACGAAACCATTTTGATGAAGAAAAGCATGCAGACACAGTTGCCCAAACGAGTCGGTTACTGGAAGTCATTGCGTTGCCGAAAATTGCGAAACTTCTTAAAGATCATGACACACAAGACGTGCTGGATATTGGATGTGGAGAAGGTGGTTACATAAAACGTTTAGCTGAACGTTTTCCGAATTCCAGTTTCAAGGGTATTGAAGTGAGTGATTCAGTCGCTAAAACAGCACAAAATTTAACGGCTTCACTCGATAATGTATCCATTGAACAAGGTGATCTTTGGGAATATGAACCGACTCAGAAGTATGACTTAATTTTAATGAACAATATTATTCATTATATCCCACCAGAGAAACGACAGGAGCTATTTAACCGTTTGACTGAGTGGTTGAATGACGATGGTGTGTTATCCGTTATTACACCGATTTCAGGTGGCCAGGAAAGTCCGCCATTTGTCGCTGCATTCAATAGTTTCTTCCATTCATTTGAAAACTTGCATCCTTTACCACATAAAGAGCAGTTGGAAGAGTGGGGAACTGAAGCAAAATTAACTTCATTAGGCATACACACTGTGATCAGAGAAGGAAGCTGGTATGCTGTTCAATACAAAAAAACCTCTAGTCCACAAGACTAGAGGTTTCATGTATCAATTATTTACGTAATGATCCCAATTCAGATGCGATGGCTTGCATTTCGCTTGGGCTGAATGTATCACGCTTCATGACCATTGTGTACAAATAGTGTAAATCTTCATATTGTGAGTCATCAAAATGCTCAGATTTCATAGCATCCACGTTAACCATACGAAGTTTTTCTTTTATTTGTTCAATCATGTATTCCACATTTTCTTGTGATGGTTGAGTCAAGTTCATTTGGGATTCCTGCCTTTCAAACAATATGATTAATCATTTCACGGGACAGAAAGATTGTCAAATCCAATACAAATGTTGTTTTAATGAGGAGAGAGTTGGGTATATTAAAGCACAATGATTATTACTACTTAGGAGGTTTTTATAATGAATGAAAGTAAATTATTTAAAGGCATGGTTGTTGGAGCATTGGCAGGAGCGGGAATGAGTTTACTTGATCGTGCGACACGTGAAGAGGTTAAATATAAGTTGAAAACAGTATCTTCCGACGTGAAATATTACTCGAAGAACCGTGAAGACCTTAGAATGAAATTACAGGAAACAGCCGATAAACTACAAACGGTTTACAATCAGTTTTCCCAAGATGCTCAATATTTATCAGGTAAAGTGGAAGAGCTGAAAACGTTGACACCACAAGTGAAAACGTTGGTTGTTGATACGAAAGAAGCTTTTGAACATTCTAAAGAAGAATACAAAACAATTGTAAAAGACGGAGAAGATGAATTTACGATGCCAGTATTACCTGAGCATGTATACGAAGAGAAAAAATTCTCTTAAGGAAGGAACGATGGCATGGCTAATGAAGATCGACCAATTCAACCTAGAGGTAGTCAAAACAAACGTTCTTCATCGAGTTTTTTAAGCAAATTGAAATTAATGCAATTTAAAAAGAAAAACAAAGAACCTAAACATCCTTTTGATGTCACGACATCAAAAGGATTCTTTCAAGAGTTGATGGCACGCATTCAGCATGTCGATGTAACGGCTCTTGGCGCACAATTGGCTTTCTTCTTTTTATTAGCGTTATTTCCTTTAATGATTTTCCTGGTGACATTACTGCCGTATTTAAATTTACAAGAGGACCAGCTTTTTCATATTTTGCGTACATATGCCCCGGACGATGTATACAAACTGATTGATGGTACCTTAGATGAAGTTCTTAGCGACCGCAATGGTGGCTTGTTATCAATCGGGATTCTAGCAACCATTTGGTCAGCTTCAAACGGGATGAACGCACTGATTAAGTCGTTGAATCGTTCGTATGATCTTGAAGAAACGAGACCTTTCATTGTTGCAAGAGCGATATCCGTCATATTCACTTTATTACTTATTATGTTATTTGTTGTAGCACTTGTTTTACCGATTTTTGGAGAACAAATCGGCACCTTTATATTCTCGTATCTTGGCTATGAACAAGGATTCTTGACCGTCTGGAATAATATTAGATGGACCATTCCACCTGTCATGATATTTGTTGTATTCATGTTGTTATACTGGATTGCACCGAACCGCAAATTGTATTTAAAGAGTGTCATACCTGGTGCAATCTTTGCTACGCTAGGATGGATTCTCGTATCTCTGGCTTTCTCTTTCTATGTTAGTAGTTTTGCAAATTACTCTGCTACTTACGGAAGTATCGGTGGAATCATCGTATTGATGATGTGGCTCTATTTCTCCGGAACTATTTTAATGGTTGGGGGACAAATTAACGCGGTAATGCAGCAAAGAAAAGAAAAATCAGCTATGAAAAAAGCAGGAGCTGTCGTTTAGACGCTCCTGCTTTTTATATGTTTCGATTGAGTAGACGCAAACTATTCAGAATCACGAGAATCGTACTGCCTTCGTGCCCAATGACACCTAAAGGTAAATTGATGACTTGAAAGAAATTGCTGATAATTAAGATGAAAATAACCGTAATTGAGAAGAAGACATTTTGCTTAACAATTCGATTCATTTTACGGGACAACTGGATCGCATAATTAATCCGAGCTAATTCATTTTTCATCAGAACAACATCGGCAGTTTCCAGTGCAACGTCCGTTCCTTCACCCATAGCAATTCCTGTTGTGGCAGTTGCCAAAGCAGGGGCGTCATTGATGCCGTCGCCAACCATTCCGACATTCCCGTATTTTGAGAGAAGTTCTTTCATATGGCTTACTTTTGTTTCAGGCAAACATTCCGCAATATAATGGTCCACTCCCGCGTCCTCTGCAATCACTTTGGCAGTTCGTTCATTGTCGCCCGTCAGCATGATGGTATAAACGCCTGATTCACGTAATAAAGTGTTGGCTTCCTTCGCTTCTAACCGAACTTGGTCTCTTAATGCTGCAATGGCAATGATTCCATCGTCATCAGCAGCAAAAACGACGGTCTTTCCTTGGTTGGCCAAGATGGAGGATATGCCATCATGAAATTCATTCGCTACATCGGTGCCGACGAAACTCGGTTTTCCAATCTTCCATTCCATTGAGCCGACCATAGCTTTTATACCCCAACCAGGCACATCTTTCATATTTGAAATGGGGGATGTAACGATTCCCTGATCTAAAGCAAATTTAGTAAATGCCTGTGCAAGTGGATGTGTTGATTGTGATTCAATACTTGCCCAAGTCGTAAGGACTGAAATGTCATCCATTCCATCACGAACAATAAAATCGGTAACTTCGGGTTTTCCTTGCGTAAGTGTCCCCGTTTTATCAAGTGCAATTGCTTTCATGGAACCGACATTTTCTAAATGCACGCCGCCTTTAAATAACAATCCATTTTTCGCACCGTTGGAAATGGCCGAAAGGGTTGCTGGCATTATTGAAGCAACTAGTGCACAAGGGGAGGCCACGACAAGCAATACCATAGCCCGGTAAATAGTCGTTGTCCAATCCCAGTCAAATAGAAAGTGGGGAAGAAACATCATAATTCCCACAGATATTAGAACGATTTTTACGTATCTTCCCTCAAACTTCTCAATAAATTGCTGAGCTGGTGATTTTTCGCTTTGTGCCGACTGTACAAGTTCAATAATTTTTTGGACGAGCGATTCACTGCTTGATTTGTTCATTTCGATAGTCAGAACACCATCTAAATTAACGGTACCGGCAAATAAATTGTCGCCAGCATGTTTTGATACTGGAATGGATTCCCCACTGATTGCGGCTTCATCAACCGAAGAATTTCCATTAATAATTATGCTGTCTACGGGAATTCGTTCACCAGGTTTAACAAGTAGTCGGTTTCCAATTTGCAAGTCTTTAACAGCAACCCGCTTGGATTGACCGTTTGCATCCAGAAGCCATGCTTCTTCAGGTTGTAACTTCATTAATGCAGTTAATTCGCGTTGGCTTTTATTCATCGTGTACGTTTCCAATGCGCCACTTAATGCGAAAATGAAAATAAGGACAGCGCCTTCGGTCCAATAGCCTATAATCGATGAGCCAATTGCGGCAAAAATCATTAGGAGCTCAACGTTTAATTCTTTCTGGCGAACGGTGTGTAAAATGCCTTCCTTAGCCTTTGCATACCCGCCAATCAAAAAAGCGATTAAATACAAAGATATGGATAGGGAACTTTCCTCACCTTTACCAACAAACCAAGCGATTACAATCAGTAAACCAGATAGAAGTGCTGCAATTAATTCGGCATGTGGCTTAATCCGACTGGTCAATATCGTTGAAATATTGTGTTCTATTGCTTCCATTTACATTCCTCCTGATAATGAAATTCAATATCACAGTCCCTAAAATGTACGAAAAGCTGGCACTCCCATAGGGAATACCAGCATTTATTAGAATATTTATTAATTTATAATCATTATAACATAGAGGTTTGCAAACGGGCAATCAAATGAATTATTTATATACAGGATCGCTATATTGAGCTAATTTTTCAAGTGATGATTTGTCCACATCAGCATGTAAGCTGTTGCCATGCGAATCCATTGTTACAACTGCTGTAAAGTCTTCTACGCGTAAATGCCACATTGCTTCAGGAATTCCGAACTGCATTAAATCAACGCCTTCTACGCCTTTTATACAATCCGCATAGTATTGAGCAGCTCCACCGATTGCATTTAAATATACGCCACCGTGTTCATTAAGTGCTTCAAGCGTTTTTGGACCCATGCCGCCTTTACCCATTACAGCGCGGATACCAAATTTCTTCATGATATCGCCTTGATAAGGCTCTTCTCGAATGGAAGTAGTCGGACCAGCGGCTTTAATATGCCATTTTCCTTCGTCGTCTTTCAAAACAACCGGACCACAGTGATAAATAATCTGGCCATTCAGGTCCAGTGGAGCATCATTTTCAGATAAATATTTATGGATTGCGTCACGGCCTGTATACATCATGCCGCTGATTTTTACAACATCGCCGACTTTTAACTGGCGAATTTCTTCTTCACTGATAGGCGCACGCAATTCCACAATACGAGAAGCTGCTTCTTCAGCAGACTGGTCTGCACCTTGGTCTTTGAACTCAACTTTTTCGCCTTCTTGGTATTGCCATTCGTTGATTTCACCAGTTGAAGGGTTAATGTTAATCGCCAGACGACGGTAAGCCCAACAGTTGTAAGCTACGGAAACAAAGAAACTTGCCGGGATACGGTGCATGACACCAATCTTACAACCTAGTAAAGTAGCTTCTCCACCAAAGCCCATTGTGCCAATGCCAAGTGTATTGGCTTTTTCTACAATGTATTCCTCAAGTTCAGCCAATTGAGCGTTAGGATTCACATCTTCTACAGAACGGAATAATTGTTCTTTCGCTAAGTCATATCCAGAAGAACGGTCGCCGCCGATTCCGACACCAATGAATCCTGCTGAACACCCTTGACCTTGTGCTTGATAAACAGAGTGAAGAATACATTTGCGAATGCCATCCAGATCACGTCCAGCTTTGCCGATTCCTTCAAGTTGAGCAGGAAGGCTGTACTGAATGTTTTTATTTTCACATCCGCCACCTTTTAGGATCAGCTTCATTTCTATGTAATCTTTTTCCCATTGTTCAAACTTCACAACTGGTACACCTTCGCCCAAGTTATCGCCACTGTTTTCACCGGTTAAAGAATCTACTGCATTAGGACGTAGTTTACCATTTTTCGTGGCGGTTACCATTGCACGTTTGATTGCCGCTTTTATTTCGAGTTGGTTAACGCCAATTGGGGTTTTGATTTTAAAAGTAGGCAACCCAGTATCCTGACAGATAGGGGAAACGTTATCGTCCGCCATTTGAATATTGTTGGTAATTGTATCTAAACTCATCGCAGCGCGAGTGCCTGCATTTTCTGCTTCTTTTGCTTTACGGACTGCACGACGAACGTCTTTCGGTAAATTTGTTGACGTTTCAGTAATTAAATCATATATGCTTTTTTCCAATGTTTCTAAATACATGTGTGTAGACCCCTCTCATACATTGCTTAGTCATAATTCCATTTTTCATTATACTCTTTTCGGTTGGCTAAAAAAAGGAGTGGGTATCGTTTGGAAAGGAGGGGATTAAAATGATTTGTAAGATTGAATGGAAGGAAATTGTGTATGAATAGACAACAGAGATAGGGAAGCTCACATAAAGAAGGAAGAGGGGCTTGGATGAATTAATGCTAAAGAAGGTATTGGAGATCGAATGAAGTTGAAAAAAATGTGAATGGACGAAAAGAGTTCACGACTGGACGAAAATCGCTTCTGACTGGACGGAAAATGGGACTGACTGGACAGAAACAGATTCTGACTGGACAAAAAACGTTCGCGCAAGAACTAAAGCGGCTTTTCTAAATAGACATAAAAAAGAGAGTACCTATAATTAGGCACTCTCCGTAAAATCATTCTGGACGGTTTTTAAATTGTTCCATCTTTTCTTCTAAGTCGTCCATCATCGCAATCAAGCGATCAATATCTTCAAGTTCAGTCGTTTCTGGTTCAATTGAATCTAATACTTCTAAGAAAATGTGAAGGCGTTCTTTTAAGTATGTGACTTGTTGGTCTTTATTTGAAATTGACTTGCCCATGTGAGCCACCTCGCTTTACACTTACATCGTAGCCCATATGCCATGAATTTTCAACTGTCAGTAGGACTTAAGAGATATTTTAATATTTAATGTATTTTGAATATTTACAAAAGTTAATTAACGTGTTAAAGTTAACTTACTTCAACAAGAGAGGGGAGGCCGTAGTGAATAGTCGAAACCAATCAATCGGTTAGAAGGAGGGGGTTCGAACATTTCACCGGCACAATAGCCGTGAATCGATTTATGAATACTCAATTGGATATTAGTGATATTTAGAAGGCTCAGCCAATCATCTGTTCGCAGATCATCGACTGAGCCTTTGACATTGTCTATATAAGTTCAAACGTTTCCACGACTTCAATTGATTGGTCAACAGAACGAACCATTGAACAATTTTTCTTCGTCAAGATCATTGCTTTTTCCACTTTTGCTTCTTCAAGTTGATTGCCTCTCAATTTGAAATGAATATGCACTTTTTCGAGCCGACTTGCTTCCTCGGGGTTGCGTAACACTTCCAATACTTCGATTTCCATATCCTCAATCGGCATGCGCATTTTCTCGCACACTTTTCGCAGGACTCCTCCACTACAACCTACAAGGGAAGATACCAATAATTGATATGGTCTAAATCCTTTTGTTTCATCACCCGAGATTGTTAATTTTCCAAACTCCAACTCTGTCTCTAAACCATGTTCTGTCATCACATATTTCAACGCTAATCCCTCCTATATGATAGAATTGTACCGAAACTTGGTTGGAATGAACATGATTTCAACCCGTACGCAGGAGGTCCTTCATGAATCAGTTTACAGCTTTAGAAAAAAGAAGATTTTGGATATTGGTGGTCATTGTTTCGATATCAGGCTTTTCCCAAGGAATGTTGTTACCACTCATATCTGTCATTTTCGAACAAGATGGACTTTCTTCATCATTGAACGGCTTGAATGCAACCGGTCTATATATCGGAACGCTTTTAATTTCTCCGTTTATGGAACAGCCGCTTCGCAAATTTGGTTACAAGCCAGTTATCATGGTCGGTGGAATATTGGTTTTTATGTCATTGCTATTATTTCCATTATGGAAAAGTGTAATTTTCTGGTTTATACTTCGATTATTTATTGGAATAGGGGACCATGCACTCCATTTTTCGACTCAAACATGGATAACCAGCTTTTCACCCCAACAACGCTTAGGACGTAATATCGCTTTGTACGGTTTGTCATTTGGGATTGGTTTCGCAGCAGGTCCTTTATTTTTACCGCTTGTCTCAATTTACGAAGGCTTGCCGTTTATCATATCAGGGATTTTATGTATGTTAGCATGGTCACTCGTCTTGTTCATCGATAATGATTTTCCTGGGCATATGCATGAAACATCCACCATGCGAGGAACATGGGCACGCTTTGGCGCAACAATCGGTTTTGCATGGGTAGCTTTTATTCCTCCGTTTAGTTACGGCTTTTTGGAATCCAGTTTGCATGCGATTTTCCCTGTTTATGCGCTTCGCAGTGATGTCAACGTATCCATGGTTTCCATCATATTAGCTGCATTTTCAACGGGAGGAATTCTATCACAGTTACCTTTAGGTGCTCTGAGTGATCGAATCGGTAGAAAGAAAGTGGTGTTACTTTCGTTATTTGGCGGCGCATTTTCCTTTAGTTTAGCAGCGCTTTTAGAGAATAATGTATTGACACTGATCGGTGCATTTTTACTTGCAGGATTATTCGTCGGCTCCACATTTTCACTTGGGATTTCTTACATGGCTGATATGACGCCTAAAGCCTTGTTGCCGACAGGAAATTTACTATGTGGCATTTTCTTCAGTATCGGGAGTTTAACTGGACCATTTTTGGGCGGAGTGTTTCTTGAATACTTTGAAGGCTTCAGCTTTTTATGGCTCATTGCCATATTTTTGTTAACATTAAGTATATTAAGTTTAGTAAAAACGAAAAAACAGCCTGTCCAATCGATTTGATATCGAAGGACAGGCTGTTTTCAGTTAGTAGGCCTTTATAGATCTTTTGCTTTAAACGTGTCACCGTCTTCAATTGTTCCTGCTTCATATCCTTTTTTGAACCATTTCATGCGTTGCTCTGAAGTACCATGTGTAAAACTTTCCGGCACGACATAACCTTGCGTTTTCTTTTGAATATTATCATCGCCTACTGCACTTGCTGCTGTAATCGCTTCTTCGATATCTCCAACTTCTAAATATCCTTCGCCTTCTGCGTAATGGGCGAAAACGCCAGCATAATAATCGGCTTGCAACTCAAGTCGAATTAAATATTGATTAAACTCTTCTTCGCTCATTTTATTGCGCAGTGCCATTACTTCTTTGTTTGTACCTAAAAGGGTTTGAACGTGGTGACCTACTTCATGGGCAACAACATAGGCCATTGCAAAGTCACCAGGGGCTTGGAATTTCTTATTCAATTCTTCATAGAAGCTTAAATCAATGTAAAGTTTATAATCTCCCAGACAATAAAATGGTCCAACAGATGAGCCAGCAGCGCCACAAGCGGATTGGACTTGACCATTGTAAAGAACCATGACTGGTTCCTGGTATTCAGTCCCAGCCTCTTTGAAAAGCTCGCTCCAGACAGTTTCGGTATCTGCCAGAACTACGGAAACAAAGTCAGCCAGTTCTTTTTCCTGTTCGGTTTCTTCGTAAGTTCCAGTTTGGTTCGTATCGTTTCCTTGGATATTATTCAGAATGTCGCCAGGACCACCGCCACCTAATAACGTCATAATAATAACGATAACAAGACCAATTCCACCGCCGGCAATTCCTATTCCACCGGCACCCATTCCTCTGCGATCTTCAACATTCGCACTTTGCCCTCGACCTCTCCACTTCATAGCAATTCCTCCATCTATCCAATTTAGCTTTTTTCTTTTTCGTAACTTATTGTCTTTATTCCCTAGAATGAAAAATAATAATCCTTCATTTTAAACAAAAAGAAAAAGCACGCTCAATTTGAGCATGCTTTAATATGTCTAAGAATATCTTCTATCCTTCGCGGATAAATAAGCTTCTTGAAAAGATGTTTTTGAGGAGGAGTCGCTGCAAGTCAGAGTTAATTACATCCAGTCCCAGTCATCTTTACCGCAACCCCAATTAAATGGCTTCTAACCCCAGATATCCTCACTGCAACACCAATTAAATGCTATCCAACCCCATATAAAACCGTTGCAACTCCAAATAACCTACAAGTTATTTTCTCTCCAACAACGTAACGCTCTCGATTTGAGCCGTTTGAGGGAACATATCGACAGGTTGGATGTAAACAATATTGTAAACCTTACGTAATTCGCTTAAATCTTTCGCTAACGTAGATGGGTTACATGACGTGTAGACAAATCTCTTTGGTCGCACGTTTAAAATCGTGTGCAACAAACTGTCAGCTAAGCCAGTACGAGGTGGATCCACTGTTAGGACATCAGGAGAAAATCCTTCACGACTCCAAGTGGCAAGCCATTCTTCAGCAGTTCCGGTTTCGTAGGTTGCATGTGTAAATCCATCTTTCTCTGCGTTTTTCTTAGCATCGTAAATACTATCCGCAATGATATCCATTCCTCGTACTTCTTTTGCTTGATCGGCTAACCATAATCCAATGGTTCCTACACCACAGTAGGCATCTACAACGGTTTCCTGACCTGTAAGTGCTGCGGCAGATTTAATCTCGTTATATAAACGAACGGTTTGAGCCGGGTTCAATTGGAAGAATGCACGGGCTGATAGATCAAATGAAAGTTCGCCTAATTCTTCGTGCAGTGTTTTCTTGCCATGAAGAACTATCGTACGTTCACCAAAGATTAAAGATGTTTGTTTCGGATTGACATTTTGGACAATCGAGACAATGGCAGGATCGATCTCTGCCAATTTATCGATGAGAAGTTGGCGCTTCGGCATTTCAGCAAGTGTAGTTACAAGTACTAACTGAATTTCACCGGTTTTAATACCAGTCCTCACAACAATGGTACGCACCAGACCATTACCAGTTTCGCTGTCGTAGATCGGTATTTTAAGCTTTTCGAGAATTCGTTTTACTGCATTCGTCACAAGCGTTGTATGTGGGTGTTGTACGATACATTCATCGATATCGAGTAACTGATGTGTTCCTTCCGCAAAAAGACCAGCTTTTACTCGCTTGCCATCTTTACGTACCTGGAATTGACTCTTGTTTCGGTAATGCCAAGGATTTTCCATGCCGATTGTCGGTCGGACTTCAATATCGTTCGCTATGTCTTTTACGTAACGTTCAAGTGATTGAACAATCATGTCGCGTTTTTCTTTCAGTTGTTGTTCATAAGTCATATGTTGTAATTGACACCCGCCACAAGCTTCATAAACGGGGCAGGGTGGTTCTTGACGGTGAGGTGAGGCTTTGCGGATTTTAAGAATAACCGCTTCAGCAAAATTGCGCTTGACTACCTGTACTTGAGCGGTCACTTCTTCTCCTGGAAGGGCCCCTTTAACGAAGACGACATTGCGCTTATAATAGCCAATGCCTTCTCCATTAATGCCAAGGCGTTTGATGGTCAGCGGGAATTTTTGGCCGACTTCGATAATGTTTTGTTGAGACAAATGGTTTCACGTCCTTTACTACTGGTTTCTACAGTATATAGGACAGACGAGTTAATGAAAAGACAACGGGAATTCAGTTGCTTCATTGACCAATGCGTTTAACGATGAGAATGTATAGCCTTTTGCTTTTGCGTCACGAATAAAATCAGGTAATGCCGCGGCATTATCTGGAGAAACCGTATGCATCAATATGATTGCCCCAGGATGAAGTTGACTCATCAAATGGTTATAAGCATATTCCTTACCTTGTGGTCGATCAGCGTGCCAATCAACAAACGCGATTGACCAGAACATATGGCGATAGCCGAGTTCATTTCCATAGGCAAGTAATTTTTCACTGAAAACCCCTTCAGGTGGGCGAGCAAAGCGTGTTTTCTTGACGCCTGTTTTTTCTTCGAGAATTCGATCGAATTTCTGCCACTCTTCTTTCATTCGTTCTTCAGATAAATTGGCCATATTCGGGTGACCATATGAATGGTTTCCGATTTCATGTCCTTCTTTCACCATGCGTTTTACTAGGTCCGTAGCGCTTTCTACATAATGACCTGTCAGAAAAAATGTGGCAGGTGCTTTTTCTTTTTTCAAAGTATCGAGAATAGAAGCGGTATAGCCATTTTCAAAGCCGTTGTCGAATGTCAGGTATAGGATTTTTTCGTCGGGAGAACCTTTGTAATAAGCACCATATTTTTTTAGGAGCTCGTCAAATGCACTTCCAGCTTGAGCTTGTTTTTCTTGTTTTGATTTTTGGAATCCCCAAAATAGAGATTCTGCATCTACTTGAAATGGATTCAACAAGATGCCCAAAATTAATATTGCACAAGAGGCAATGATGCCTACTGTATGTTTCCATATCATAAAAAACGCAACCTTTCTTTTCAGATAGGTTGCGTTGTCTCAATAATCTTATGCATAAATATTTTCAAGTGCCCGATACAAATCAGGATAGGTGAATTTGAATCCATGCGTAAGTAATTTATCAGGAATGACTCTTTGTCCCTCCAATACAAGTTGACTCTTGTCGCCAAGTACAAGTTTCAATGCGATGGAAGGTACAGGAATCCAATGAGGTCGATGCAATACTTCCCCCAAAATCTCCCCAAAATCATTCATTTGCTTTGGATCGGGTGCAGTTAAATTGAATGGACCTGTAAAATCTTCATTCTCAATGACATATAGAATTGCTTTGGCAACGTCAGCTACATGAACCCAAGAAACCCATTGCTCTCCTGTTCCAACTTTTCCGCCAACACCCATTTTATAAGGCAATGCCATAAGAGGAAGAGCACCCTGGTCTTTTCCAAGGACTATGCCGAACCGTCCAGCAGCCACACGTGTTCCTAATTGTTCCGCTTCAGTTGCTTTACTTTCCCAGTCCTCAACGGTTTTTGCGAGGAAATCCGACCCGCGAGCCGAAGAGTGTTCGGTATACGTTGCTTGTTCAGATGGAGGGTAAATGCCAATTGCGCTTGCATTCACCAAGACAGAAGGTTTGGTTGACACTGCTTTAAAAATACGCAGAACTTCATCCGTTGCTTTCATTCTGCTATCATAAATTTTTTGTTTTTGTTCCGGCGTCCAACGTCCTTCATTTATAGAAGCACCAGCTAGATTGATCCATGCATCCATTCCATCCAAATGTTCTTCCGGTTTGGCCCCATCTGCAAGCCACTTAATCATATGTACCGAGCCGTCCGATTTTTTATCGGAACGCGTCAAAATATACACTTCATGACCTTTGTCAGTTAGTTGCTTTGTAATTTCCTGCCCGACAAATCCACTTCCTCCAGTAATCGCTACTTTCATTTATGATTCCTCCTTTATATAACCTATTAGATGTATAATACCCTTTCTTCCATAAGTGTACGCAAATGAATGTGCCTCTAATTACGTGTATACTTGAACAATGAGGTGAGTTAAGTGTCAGTAATTACAAAGATAATGCGTCAAAAAAATAATCCCGAACGTTATAATGTTTATCTAGAAGAAAAATACGCTTTTGCAGTAGATGAATCTCTGCTGATCAAGTACCAATTGTCTAAAGGTAAAGTGCTGGAAGATTGGGAAAGAGATGAAATCGTTTATGACGACGAAGTCCGGAAAGCCTTTAACAAAGCCCTTCATTTTTTAAGTTTCCGCATGCGTAGTGAACATGAAGTTAAAAAGAAGTTGCTTGATGCTGAATACGGAGAAGCCGTTGTTTTGGAAGCCATTCAAAAATTGTATCAATTAGATTTTTTAAACGACGAATCTTTTTCAAAGGCATTACTTGAAACGCAAAAGAAAACAGGCAAAAAAGGTCCGCGAGCGATTCAACAGGAACTGAAGAAAAAAGGAATTGATAAATCCCTTCAAGAAGAAGTGCTAGAAACGTATACGGAAGAAGACCAAGCTCAAATTGCGCAAGGATTAGCAGAAAAAATAGCCAATCAGCATTCTTCCAAAACGCCAAGGCAAGTGAAGCAAAAAATTCAAGACACCTTATTGCGCAAGGGCTATTCATATGCCATTATAAGCAAAGCAATTGAAGATATAGAATTTGAAACAGAACCTGAAGAATGGGAAGAAATGATTGCCGATCAGGGAGATAAAATATGGCGGATATTTTCTTCGAAATATACCGGATTTGATCGTAAGCGCAGAGTAAAGCAAGCCTTGTATGTAAAAGGTTTTCCTGCAGAACAAATCGAAATGTTTATTGAAAAAAAGGAGCTCGAAGAAGATGGTAACTGAAAAAAAATATAGTCAAATGACTGAGCAGGAGTTACGCCAAGCCATTGCCAATTTATTGGAGCAGGCAAGAAAGGCAAGTCAGCTTGGTCATGTAAATGAATATGCTGTTCTGGAGCGAAAAGCAATTATGGCTCAAGCATATTTAGTAGATCCGTCGTCGATCGTACCTGGAGAAATGTACCGTATTGAAGGAGATCCAGGCGTATTTTTCCAAGTAGATTATTTAAAAGGCCGTTTTGCCTGGGGTTACCGACTTGGTGGGGAGAAATTTACAGAAGCATTGCCGATATCCATGTTGAAATCATTGAAGGAGGGAAAATAAATGCAACAGCAAATCGAACAATTAGTACAGGAACTTGCGGCAAAGAATGAGTCGCTGTCTGTTTCAAAAGCACGTGTATGGATCGAGTTATTATGGTCAGATTTTGAGTCCTCTTATGCAAAAGCGGGCTATGATTACAAAGGGTCTGAAGTAACCGAAAAAGTAATCCGTCAATGGATTGAAAGCTACGGCGAACGGATTCATGAGTTCGCAGGGAACAATCCGAAATATGCCCATTTATTACAAGTGGACGATGATAATCTACAATAAAAAAAGTACACGACAAAATTTGTCGTGTATTTTTTAATCTGAAATGAAATCTAATTTTTTGTGGAGTTTTTCTTCACTGAATATCCAACCGGTATACGAATTGACGATTTCCAACTCTTCATTTAAATGGGCAACTGCCACAAATGGATAGTAGTCATTACTACGGTAGCGCAAATCAATGAGACGTACTTCGTGAATGTGATCATGATCAGTGATTTCCCATCGATAAATAGGAGAAAATGATATGAAAGCTTGTAAATTCTTGTCTTTGAGAGCAGCTTTTACAAGAGGAGAATCTGGAATTGTTTTACGGTCAAAACGATCGTAAATATTAATGGAACGTCCATATGCTCTTCCTACATAGTGATGCGTTTTAGAAATGGCTGCAATACGCCATTGGAAAAAACGGATGGTTGGAGCGATGATAATTTCATCTGCTGTCGGAATTGTATTTTTGACCGCATGTCTGACCGCGTGCTGGACTGCGAATCGTAGTAAATAATAAACAAATACGATTGCGTACAATATAAGCATTGTGTAAACCGGATTAGCTCCGAATGCCCAGAACATCAAGGCAACCACATGCAGACCAAAAATAATGGGGTCAAACGTATTGATTACGCCAAGTGCTACCCATTTATTTGAGAAGGGGCGAAGTGCTTGGGTTCCATATGAATTGAAGATATCCACGAAAACGTGCAAAAAGACGGCAATGAATGTCCATAACCATAAATGTAGAAAATCAGCGCCAGGCATGATTAAATGAAGGACACCCGAAATTGCGAGTGGCCATAATAATACAGCCGGAATTGAATGGGTAATGCCGCGATGGTGGCGAATGTATACCGCATTATTTCTTAATTTCAAAACTGTATCTACGTCAGGAGCTTGAGATCCGATAATTGTCCCGGCAATTACAGCTGTCGCAGTCAAAGAATGCTCAGCGACCACTGGGTCAATCATGGCTAGTCCACCTAACGCGATTCCCATGACAACATGAGTACCTGTATCCAACTGTATCAACTCCTTTGAACGGAGACTGCCCGAATAATTTTGTTCATCATAAGATATTTTTGATAAAATAACAACGGTTAGACTTCCGAGATTCCTTGCATTCTACAATTTGGTATACCCGAATTGGGGAGCATGTAATCAACGAGAATGTAGGTGAAAAGTATGAATGAATTCAACAAATTTGAATTTCGTAAATCGTTAATCGACTGGTACTTAGAAGAAAAAAGAAATCTTCCTTGGAGAGAAACATCAGATCCCTATAAAATATGGGTTTCAGAAATCATGCTTCAACAAACAAGAGTGGAAACGGTCATCCCATACTACAATCGTTTTATTGAAGCTTTTCCTACAATTGAAGAATTGGCGAATGCCGAAGAAGAAAAATTATTGAAGCAGTGGGAAGGTCTCGGCTATTATTCCCGTGTTCGAAATTTGCAAGCAGGCGTAAGGGAAGTGGTTGAGACTTATAACAGTGTTGTACCATCAACAAGAGATGAGATATCTACACTGAAAGGTGTTGGACCGTATACTGCTGGTGCAATATTGAGTATTGCATACGGGAGACCTGAACATGCCGTTGATGGGAATGTCATGCGTGTACTTTCGCGGGTCCTTTTAATTAAAGAAGATATAGCAAAACCGAAAACGAAAAAAACTTTTGAACAAGCAGTTACCGAAATCATTGACCCTCAGGATCCATCATCGTTTAACCAAGGGTTAATGGAACTCGGGGCTACTATTTGTACACCAACATCGCCAAAGTGTCTGTTGTGTCCTGTTCGGGAAAATTGTGCTGCTTTTTATGCAGGTGAACAAAATGACTTGCCAATAAAGACGAAAAACAAAAAAACGAAAGCACAACATTATGATGTTTATATTGCCCAAAATGATCGCAAACAATTTCTTATGGAAAAAAGACTTGAAACGGGACTGTTGGCGAACATGTGGCAATTCCCAATGGTTGAACAAATCATTAAAGGTGAAGAGACTATTCCACTATTGCAAAATCGATATGGAATACATTTTACAAAAGAAATGGATTTAGGTTCTTTCAAACATGTCTTTTCTCATTTAACATGGGAGATGAATAGTTTCTCTGGACATGGAGTTGAAACAAGTCTGTCGGAAACTTGTAAGTGGTTAACAATAGAAGAAATCAAAGAAGTTCCGATGCCAGTCCCGATGTTGAAAATCTGGCAGGCATATATGGAGAGGGGAAAATGACAATGACAGCAAACAAAGTGGCACTCGTTACAGGAAGCAGCCGAGGACTTGGAAAAGCACTTGCGATTGAACTTGCAAAAAACGGATATGATATTGTTGTAAACTATGCACGCAGTAAAACAGCAGCACTTGAAACAGTGAAAGAAATTGAAGCACTAGGGCAGAGAGCACTACTAGTACGTGCAAACGTAGGTGATATTGAAAAATTAAAAGCAATGTTTGAAACAATTCGTGAAGAATTTGGTCGTCTGGACGTATTTGTAAGCAATGCCGCTTCTGGTGTGCTTCGACCAGTAATGGAATTGGAAGAATCTCATTGGGACTGGACGATGAATATTAATGCTAAAGCCATGCTTTTTGGTGCTCAAGAAGCAGCAAAACTGATGGATCGCGGCGGCAAAATCGTAGGAATTAGCTCATTGGGCTCCATTCGTTATTTGGAAAATTATACGACTGTCGGTGTATCCAAAGCTGCGATTGAATCCATTACACGTTATTTAGCAGTTGAACTTGCGGCTAAAGGAATTGCAGTAAACACGGTTTCCGGTGGAGCGCTTGATACGGATGCATTAAAACATTTCCCTAATCGCGAAGAGTTATTGGATGACGCAAGGAAAAACACACCTGCAGGACGCATGGTTGAAATCGAAGATATGGTCAAGACAGCCATGTTCTTAATTTCGGATGGTTCGGATATGATTCGCGGACAAACCATCATTGTAGATGGCGGACGATCAATCGTCATGTAAAAAAATTTTTTTGTTGGCATAAGTTTTCCCTAATTGCACACATTAATGAGCATGGAGGTGAAAATTCATGCCAAACAAAAACAACAACCAACCAACAAACGCTGCAGAGGTACGTCGTCAAAATCAACAATCTGCACAAAAAACGACAGGTACACAAGGTAACTACCGTACAGAGTTCGCTTCTGAAACTGATGTAAACGAAGTGATCCAACGCAATCAACAATCTGCGCAAAAAACAACTGGTACACAAGGTAACTACCGTACAGAGTTCGCTTCTGAAACTGATGTAAATGAAGTGATCCAACGCAATCAACAATCTGCTCAGAAGAAAAACAATGCTTCTGGTCCACAAGCAAACCGCAACAATAATTCAACAAAATAATGTTATTCACCACCAATCAGCGAGGGCTTATGCCTTCGCTGATTTTTTTTGCTACAGTTTTTGTAAATTGGTTGTTATAATGAGTACACAATGCAAGATTATATATATATTGTGCTTTGACGAAAAGGTGGGCTTATCCATGTCAATACCAGCAGAAGGAGAAACGATTCAGATCCACAGCTACAAGCATAACGGCAAAATCCACCGCGTCTGGCAAGAAACAATGGTTCTGAAAGGGACAAGGAATATTGTCATTGGCGCGAACGAACGAACGCTCGTAACCGAGTCAGACGGTCGCACTTGGTTAACTCGGGAACCATCGATTTGTTATTTCCATGCTGAACACTGGTTCAATATCATTTGTATGTTGCGTGAAGATGGTGTGTACTATTACTGTAATATCAGTTCACCATTCGTTTACGATAACCAATCTTTAAAATACATTGATTACGATTTAGATGTTAAAGTCTTCCCAGATATGACGTATACCATTTTGGACGAAGATGAATTTGAAGATCATAAACAACAAATGAATTATCCTGAGGTTATTGATACGATATTACATCGTAATGTGGAAAAACTAATTAGCTGGATTAAACAACGCAAAGGACCATTTGCACCAGATTTTATCGAGGTGTGGACAAACCGTTACCTATTTCACAAGCAACTGAGAATACGTGAGTAAATGATGCCTGTTGAATCCCAACAGGTTTTTCATTTGGAAAGGAAAGTGTACGGATGAGTAGTACGAAAAGATACATGAAGTTTGTTAAACCATATACGTGGCAAATTGTTCTCACGGTTGCCATTGGAGTTCTGAAATTTGCCATTCCTTTATTTATACCATTACTAATTAAAATTGTGATTGACGATATTGTTACTGTTGATACAATGACGGATGCCGAGAAAACTCGTCAATTATTTTATTGGCTTGGTGGAACGGCGCTCGTTTTCTTTATTGTGAGACCGCCGATTGAGTATTACCGTCAATACTATGCGCAGCTTGTCAGTAACAAAATATTGTATGACATAAGACAAGAGCTATATGGTCACTTGCAACGACTGAGTTTAAGGTTTTATTCGAACACTCGTGTGGGAGAAGTCATTTCTCGTGTAATCAATGATGTGGAACAAACCAAAAACTTTGTGATGATCGGGTTAATGAATTTATGGTTGGATTTAGCCACGATTTTAATTGCTGTTGCGATCATGCTGACAATGGATGTTCCATTAACGCTAGTCACATTATTAGCATTCCCTTTTTATGCGTTCAGTGTAAAATACTTCTTCGGGCGACTGAGAGATTTGACTGGAAAAAGATCACAGGCACTTGCAGGTGTCCAAAGTTACTTGCATGAACGTGTTCAAGGAATGAGTATCATTAAAAGCTTTGCTCTCGAAAAACATGAGCAGCAAATTTTTGATAAAGCAAATGGCGAGTTTTTAGAAAAGGCTGTTGATCATACGAAATGGAATGCAAAAGCTTTTGCAGTAGTTAATACCATAACGGATGTGGCACCTCTTTTAGTTATCGCCTACGCAGGATATCAAGTTATTCATGGGAATTTATCTGTCGGAACGATGGTTGCATTTATCGCGTATATCGAACGTCTATATAGTCCATTGAGACGATTGGTTAGTTCTTCTACTACTTTGACACAAGCGTTTGCATCGATGGACCGAGTGTTCGAGTTGATGGATGAAAAATACGATATTCAAGATGGACCAAATGCTAAACATATGCCGGCTATTAAAGGAAAGCTGCAGTTTGATCATGTTTCTTTCAGATACGAAGAAGAAAATAATCTCGTATTGAACAACATGAATTTCACGGTGGAGCCTGGTCAAACAGCCGCTTTTGTAGGTATGAGTGGTGGTGGGAAATCAACTATCATCAGCATGATTCCCCGTTTTTATGATGCAACAAGTGGATCAGTTAAAATAGATGACCTAGATATTAGAGATGTGAAAATTCATTCGTTACGCGAACAGATTGGAATAGTTTTGCAAGATAATATTCTGTTCAGCGATTCGGTGAAAGCAAATATACTCATGGGACGTCCAGACGCTTCGGAAGACGAAGTAATTGAAGCGGCAAAAGCTGCGAATGCTCATGACTTTATTGTATCGCTGCCGGAAGGGTACGAAACGAAAGTAGGGGAACGTGGAGTTAAGTTGTCTGGTGGTCAAAAACAACGTGTGGCTATTGCGCGCGTGTTCTTGAAAAATCCTCCGATTTTAGTTTTGGACGAAGCAACTTCTGCTCTAGATTTAGAGAGTGAATCCTTGATACAAGACTCTTTAGAGCGATTGGCACATAACCGCACAACGATTATTGTCGCTCATCGTTTATCTACCATCACACATGCTGATCAGATCTTTGTTATTGATCATGGTGAGCTTAAAGAACAAGGAACACACGAAGAACTGATGCAATCTAAAGGAATATATTACAACTTATTTCAAGTTCAACAACTGGATATCGACTAGAAAGGTTCTCCTTAAATGGAGAACCTTTTTTTTATGAAAATAATAGAAGTATGACTTATAAAATAAGTATTGCAATTATAATTATTGTTTGTATAATATAGAACATATCGAATTTTCTGAAACAATGATACTAGTAAACTATTTCGTTTCGTATGCTAGGAAAAAGGAGGGACATCATGAGTGAACGTAAAGCGATTCTTCAAGTAAAAGGTCTTCAAACATCCTTTTTCACAGATGACGGAGTAATTCCCGCAGTAGATAATATTGATTTTTCCGTTCATGAAGGAGAAGTACTCGGTATTGTAGGGGAATCTGGTTGTGGAAAAAGTGTTACATCTTTATCCATAATGGGGTTAGTACCGAGCCCGCCAGGAAAAATTACTGGTGGTAAAATACTTTTCGGCGACAAGGACTTAACTAAATTAAGTGATAAAGAAATGCGGAATGTACGAGGCAACGACGTAGCAATGATTTTTCAAGAGCCGATGACATCTTTGAATCCTCTATTTACTATAGGAAATCAATTGATGGAAGCTATTCTTATTCATAAAAAAGGCTGGTCGAAAAAACAGGCAAGTGCTCGTGCAATTGAAATGTTGACGCTAGTAGGTCTTCCTCGTGCAGACGAATTGATGAGAGAGTATCCTCATCAATTATCAGGAGGTATGAGGCAGCGTGTCATGATTGCCATGGCGCTCGTATGCGATCCAAAAGTTTTGATCGCAGATGAACCAACAACTGCACTTGATGTAACCATTCAAGCTCAAATCCTGGCATTGATGAAAGACTTGAATGAACGATTGAATACAGCCGTTCTATTAATCACACATGATCTGGGTGTTGTTGCAGAGACGTGTGAAAGAGTCGTTGTTATGTATGCTGGACAAATTGTTGAAGAAGGTCCAGTTCAAACAATATTCAAAGATCCTCAACATCCATATACAAAAGGATTATTACAATCCGTGCCCGATATGCGGTATAAAAAACAACGTTTATATTCGATTCCTGGTAATGTACCAAAACCAGGTTCCATAAATATGGGGTGTCGCTTTGCTGCACGTTGCGAATTTGCATTCGACAAGTGCCTAACGCAGAATCCAGAATTGTATCAAACTGAAACTGTACACAAGACAAGATGCTTCTTGTACGAAGATCAGGAGGTATCTACTCATGACAGAACCCTTGTTGAAAGTTGAAGGACTTAAAAAGTATTTTCCCATTCGTAAAGGAATACTCAGTCGAGTATCTGGGCATGTAAAAGCAGTTGACGATGTATCGTTCTATGTCAATAAAGGCGAAACGCTTGGCATCGTGGGCGAGTCAGGTTGTGGAAAATCTACTACTGGCCGCATGCTTATGAGATTGCTAGAACCATCAGAAGGAAAAGTTGTCTTTGATGGTAAGGAACTGACGAGTATTTCAAATGATGATATGCGAAAGGCACGCCGGGAAATTCAAATGGTTTTCCAGGATCCATATGCTTCATTAAATCCTAGACATACCATTGAGAAAATCTTGGAGGAGCCTTTGATTGTTCATGGAATCGGTGATGCGAAAACGCGCAAAAAGAAAGTCCATGACTTCCTTGAGATTGTCGGGTTAAGCAGCTACCATGCGAAACGCTATCCACATCAATTCAGCGGAGGACAACGTCAGCGTATCGGCATTGCCAGAGCACTGATGACAAACCCTAAACTAATTATCGCGGATGAGCCTGTTTCAGCGCTCGATGTGTCGATTCAGGCACAGGTGTTGAACTTAATGCAGGATTTACAAAAAGAATTAAATCTTACTTATATCTTTATTGCGCATGATCTGGGGGTTGTTCGTCATATAAGTGATCGAGTAGGGGTTATGTATCTTGGCAAAATGGTCGAGCTTGCAGAAAGTGAGTTGCTTTATGATAAGCCACTCCACCCATATACACAGGCTTTATTGTCTGCTGTACCAGTTCCGGATCCGAACTTTGTAAGGGAGCAAATCCTTATAAAAGGAGATATTCCTAGTCCTTCAAATCCTCCATCGGGATGTACATTCCATACCCGCTGTCCTTTTAAAATGGATGTTTGTACAAAAATCGTACCAAAGTTAGAAGAAGTTGAACCAGGTCATTCTGTTGCCTGCCACCTATACAGTGAACATGCGCAACAATGATATAAAAAACAATTTTGGAGGGGTCAATTTGAGTAAGAAGAAACTGTGGTCACTCGCTTTATTAACAATGCTAGTCCTCTCAACGATTTTAGCGGGCTGTCAATCTGATTCATCAGATGGCAACGGCGAAGACAACGGAGAGCCGAAGATTTTAGTATTTGGTCGTGGTGGGGATTCTGTATCTCTAGATCCGGCAACAGTAACTGATGGCGAATCATTTAAAGTAACACAAAACATCTTTGAAACACTTGTTAACTTTGGTAAACAAGATACAGAAATCAACCCAGGTCTAGCTAAAAAATGGGAAGCTGCAGAAGATGGATTGACTTATACATTCGAACTTGAAGAAGGCATCAAATTCCATGATGGCACTGACTTCAATGCTGAAGCTGTAGTAGCTAACTTTGAGCGTTGGGCAAATGGTTCTGGTGAAGACTTCTATTACTATTCTTCAATGTTCGGTGGTTACAAAGGTGACGAAGGGCATGTTATCGAATCTGTAACTGCAGATGGAGATAACACAGTCGTGTTCAAGTTAAAACGTCCACAAGCACCATTCCTTAAAAACTTAGCGATGAGCCCGTTTGGTATTGCGAGTCCTAAAGCTTTTGAAGAACAAGGTAAAAAATTCGGTGATAATCCAGTAGGTACTGGACCATTCAAATTTGTTGAGTGGAAGCGTAACGACTCTATCACAATTGAAAAGAACGAAGACTACTGGGTTAAGGACCTTCCTAAACTTGATAAAGTAGTATTCAAAGCAATTCCTGATAACTCAGCTCGTTTGAACGCTTTGAACACAGGTGAAATCGATTTAGCTGATGGCGTAAACCCAGCTGATGGTAAATCGGTTGAAGGTAATTCTAAATTGCAATTATTCGAACGTCCATCAATGAACGTTGGTTACTTAGGTTTGACTAGCACTCGTCCTCCTTTCGATAAAGTGGAAGTGCGTCAAGCAATCAACCATGCAATTGACAAACAAGCGATCGTAGATGCATTCTTCGAAGGTCGTGCTGAAGTAGCGAAAAACCCAATGCCTCCAGTAATCAGTGGCTATAATGACGACATCCCAGGTTACGAGTTCGATCCTGAGAAAGCAAAAGCATTATTGGCTGAAGCTGGTTTAGCAGAAGGCTTTGAAATGGAACTTTGGGCAATGCCTGTACCACGTCCATATATGCCAGACGGCCAAAAAGTGGCTGAAGTTATCCAATCGAACTTAGCTGATGTTGGAATCAAAGCGAAAATCGTTACATTCGAGTGGGCAACATACTTGGAAAAAGCTCGTAACGGAGAAGCAGATGCATTCATGTTAGGTTGGACTGGTGATAATGGTGATGCGGATAACTTCCTATACGTATTACTTGATAAAGACAATATTGGAAGCAATAACTATTCATACTATAGCAACGACGAATTACACGACATCCTAATTGAAGCACAATCAGAAGTTGATGAAGACAAGCGAAATGAACTTTACGGTCAAGCTCAAGAAATCATTTTCGAAGACGCTCCGTGGGTACCGCTTGCTCACTCTACTCCACTTCTTGCAGGTAAAGCGAATTTGGTAGATTTCTTACCACATCCGACTGGTTCTGATAAGTTAGCAGAAGTAGACTTCAAGTAAAAGACTGACTGATGGGGAGAAGTCTACGTGATTTCTCCCCATTTTATTTACAAGCAAAATCGAAATGAGTTACATATCGCATCAGATGGAGAGGTGAAGACAATGCTTCACTATATCGGGAGAAGACTATTGCAATTAATCCCAGTTTTGCTGGGCATGACGTTTGTCGTTTTTATGATTATTCGTGCCATTCCTGGTGACCCAGCACAAGTAATTTTGGGTCAACAAGCGACGAAAGAAGCGATTGAGGCATTACGAGCAAAGCTCGGATTAGACAATCCGTGGTATGTCCAATATTTTGACTATCTAGGTGGCTTGTTAAAAGGTGATCTTGGAGAATCTTTACGAACAACTACACCAGTATCTGAAGAAATATGGCCGTATCTAGCTGCCACATTTGAATTATCTCTATTTGCAGTTCTTATAGCAGTCATTGTCGGTGTCAATGCAGGCATCATTTCTGCTTGGTTCCAAAACTCATGGTTTGACTATACAGCCATGATATTAGCGCTAGTTGGCGTGTCAATGCCGATTTTCTGGCTTGGTTTGATGATGCAATATATTTTCGGCATTGAACTAGGGATTCTTCCAACAACAGGCCGAGAGGAAGTAAGGAATCCGATTGATTCGATGACCAATTTATATGTACTGGATACCATCCTTCAAGGACGCTTTGATCAATTAGGCATTGTTTTGAAACATCTGGTCTTACCAGGGCTAGCCCTTGCAACAATTCCGATGGCAATAATTGCCCGAATGACTCGTTCTAGCATGCTTGATGTGATGAGATCGGATTATGTTCGTACTGCACGAGCGAAAGGTCAAAAAATGTTCTGGGTTGTGTACAAGCATGCATTGAAAAATGCCATCATTCCAGTACTGACAATTATCGGTCTTCAAATGGGATTACTGCTTGGCGGTGCCATTTTAACGGAATCCATTTTCGCATGGCCAGGAGTTGGCCGTTATATTTACGAAGCGATCAATTTCCGCGACTACCCAGTTATCCAATCAGGGATTCTTGTTGTGGCATTTATCTTCGTAATGATTAACTTGTTCATTGATATTCTTTACAGTTTGATTGATCCACGAATTAAATACGATTAAGAAGGAGGAATCTCATTATGGTCGGATTCGCGCCTAAACCATCAGATATAATAGCACAACAAGATAAAGTAGCGGGCCCTTGGCATGAAGCTTGGCGAAGCTTTAAGAAAAGTAAAGTCGCCGTAGTCGGAGCTGGGATTGTTCTCTTCTTTATCATCGTGGCATTCATCGGACCTTGGATAGCACCACAAGGCATAAATGAACAAGATTTACCTAATCGATTGCAGGCACCTTCTGTTGATCATTGGTTCGGAACAGATGATATGGGCCGAGATATATTATCTCGCATTATTCATGGTGCACGTATTTCATTATGGGTTGGATTTTTCTCAGTAATCGGTTCGGTAGTTGCAGGGAGTATTTTAGGAATTGTGGCAGGGTATTACGGTAAGTGGGTAGATGCAATTATTTCCCGTATTTTCGATATCATGCTGGCATTTCCAAGTATCTTACTAGCAATCGCTGTTGTATCGGTATTGGGACCTTCCTTGCAAAATGCATTGATTGCTATTGCCATCATTAATATTCCGAACTTTGGTCGATTGATTCGATCCAAAGTTTTGAGTATTAAAGAAGAAGAGTACATCACTTCTGCTAAAGCAATCGGCATGCAGGATATACGAATACTGTTCTCGCATATTTTACCGAACTCAATGGCTCCAGTTATCGTGCAAGGTACACTTGCCATAGCAACGGCCATTATTGAAGCGGCAGCACTTGGTTTCCTTGGTCTTGGTGCAGAAGCTCCAGCTCCGGAGTGGGGCAAAATGCTGGCTGATTCCAAAATGTATTTAATCAACGCTCCTTGGACCATGATTTTCCCAGGTATCGCCATTATGCTTACGGTTCTGGGATTCAATTTAATGGGAGACGGATTGCGGGATGCATTGGATCCACGCATGAAGAGCTAATAGTTAGAGAAGAAGTCATTCCTTTTATAAGGGATGGCTTCTTTTTATGAGGTTTTATACGTATTTTGTTGGCGAAACGGTGGTTAGTTGGACAAAAGGAGAGTTTAGGTGGACTATTTGGAGGTTTCGTTGTACGAAAGAGGGTTTTAGTAGGAAAAATACAGACTTTCTTTGTGAAAGGTAAAATATGTAAGCGAATTACAATAAAAACAGCCATCTCAATAAGAGACGACTGCTTAATACTTAAAATCCATCTTCAAGCTCCACTTTGATTTCTGCCCCGTGGTAATTCTGGTGAGAAATAATCAGCGTATCTAAGTGTTCCAATTGTTCTTCATAGTCCAATATAGCAGACAGTACATGAAGTAAATGATAGGAAGAAAAAGACTCTTCTGTGTTGGAAAGGGCAATTTCTCTCGCGAATACTTCCATCACTTCATGGCGTTGGAGCATTGCTTCACTTCCGCTCAAGAAGGAATGTTCAGGTTTTAATTTCCCTGTATATTTCAAATGAAGCTGTTCGTGATACGTCAGTAAGAAGTCCAGTCGCTCTTGAATCATCAGACGAAATTGATCCGGTAAATTCGCTAGTTCATTTTCATGTAAATGAAGTCGTTTCAGCACATCCCAGCTTTTATTGGCTGCTGAAATCATTTGGCGATACACCACGAGTTTGCGGGCTTTCGCACGTTTTTCATTCCGGAAGTAGCTTCGTTCTTCTTTATAAAACAAATAAAACTGATCTACTTTTATCAGACGTTCCCGTAGTTTCTCTAGTGACTGCTTCGTCGCCGTATGTTCGGAAGCCTGTCGTTCAGCTAACCGTGTCCATCTGATGATTTCATCGGTTGTTGAATGGATTGCTTGAAACAACTTTGTTTCATATTTTGGCGGCATAAAGACCAAGTTCACTACAAATGCAGCCAATACACCAACGACAATCGTCGCAAATCTGATTAGTGCAAAGGTGATAAAATCATCACTCTGTACTTCCATAATCGCAATAATCGTTACAAGTGCTAATGAAATGGATTTCTCCAACTTTAATTTCAGCATGATGGCAATTGTGATAACAGCAGCCAGACCTACTGCCACATAATGGTGTCCAAAAATTAGAGCAAAAATTACGGCTATACCAGCACCGATCAGATTTGATTGAATTTGTTCAATAATCGTTAAATAGGATCGATAAATGGAAGGTTGAATGGCAAATATCGCCGCGATTCCCGCAAATACGGGTGACGGTAAATGCATTAAATCCGCCAAGAACAGGGCAAAGACGATTGCGACTCCCGTTTTAACGATTCGTGCACCAAGTTTCATAGATGTGGTATGTCCTTTCTAATTTCTTAAGACAATACTTCTTAAAGAAATCGTTTATTAAAGTTTTGAAAATGCGTGATCGACCGCGATTAACGATTGTTTCACATCTTCTTCTGTATGAGCGGTAGTTAAGAACCAAGCCTCATACTTAGAAGGAGCCAAGTTGATTCCTTGTTCGAGCATCAGTTTAAAGAATCGACCAAAAATCTCACCATCGGTTGCTTCGGCTTGATCGTAATTTTCTACTTTCACATCTGTGAAGTAAATTGTCAATGCGCCCATCAAACGATTAATTGTGATTGTCACGTTATGTTTAGCAGCAGCTTTCAAAATGCCTTCTTCCAAGAGTGCACCCAATCGATCCATTTCTTCATATATACCCGGTTGCTTCAATACTTCCAAACATGCGATTCCAGATAATATAGACGCAGGATTTCCAGCCATAGTTCCCGCTTGATAAGCAGGTCCGAGTGGTGCGACTTGCTCCATAATTTCTTTTCGCCCGCCGTAAGCCCCGATTGGCAAGCCGCCTCCGATGATTTTCCCAAGAGCAGTCAGGTCAGGTGTTAAACCTAATAAATCTTGAGCTCCGCCGTAGTGAAAACGGAATGCTGTAATTACTTCATCATAAACAATAAGTGCACCTTTTTGTTTAGCAATATCATGTACAAGAGGTAAGAAGCCTTCCTTTGGTTCAACAATCCCGAAATTTCCTACAATAGGTTCCACTAAAATACAGGCAATTTCGTCCCCCCATTTGTCCATGGCTTCTTTGAATGCTTCTGGATTATTAAATGGAATGGTGATGACTTCTTTCGCAATTGATTTAGGAACACCAGCCGAATCAGGAGTACCAAGTGTTGCAGGACCAGAACCGGCAGCAACAAGCACCAAATCCGAATGTCCATGGTAGCAACCAGCAAATTTCATGATTTTAGTACGTCCTGTATATGCACGAGATACTCGAATCGTCGTCATAACAGCTTCCGTCCCCGAATTCACAAAACGGACTTTATCCATTCCAGGCATTGCTTCTTTCAGCATTTTGGCAAATTTCACTTCATGAGGCGTAGGTGTACCGTAAAGTAACCCATTTTCCGCTGCCTTTGTAATGGCTTGCGTAATGTGTGGATGGGCATGCCCAGTGATAATCGGACCGTAAGCTGCAAGATAGTCAATGTACTTATTTCCATCCACATCCCAAAAGTATGCTCCTTGTGCTCTTTCCATTACTGTTGGAGAACCGCCACCTACCGCTTTGTATGAGCGAGATGGGCTGTTAACACCACCAACAATATGTTGTAATGCTTCTTCATGTAATGCTTCTGATTTTGTTCTGTTCATATATATATCCTCCGTTCATTTTCATCCATCCTTAATAATAGACAAAAAGGAAGTAGAACGCCAAGAAAATTGAAACTCCTGCGATTCTTAGGTACGATTAAGGAAATGGTAAAGTGGAGGGAATGTTCATGACAACACTTGAAGGAATGCAAGCACCAGATTTCACATTGCGAAATGAAAAAGGGGAAGAAGTCTCACTTCATCATTACGCTGGAAAAGAATATGTTTTGCTTTATTTTTATCCGAAAGACGCTACTCCAGGATGCACGACTGAAGCGTGTGATTTCCGAGATATGCACGAATCCTTCCGCGATTTGAATGCCGTCATTTTAGGCGTAAGCCCAGACGGTGAGCGTGCACATACAAAGTTCATTGAGAAACATGGTCTGCCTTTTTCATTATTGATTGATGAGGACCACACAGTTTCTGAAGCGTATGGTGTATGGGTTCTCAAAAAAATGTATGGCAAAGAATATATGGGAATCGAACGTTCCACTTTCCTAATTGACCCGACTGGAACTGTTATAAAAGAATGGAGAAAAGTGAAAGTGAAAGGTCACGTGGAAGACGCTCTCGTAACTTTGCGTGATTTGGTAACTGCTCAATGACTAATGTCCTTTTTACTTTCCCTGTTAAAGAATATTTGATAGAAGAATTACTCACTGAATTTCCTGAGGTAAAATTCACTTTTTCTTCAAGCAAAGATCAAGACGCACTTGAACGTGCTGAAGTCATTGTTACGTATGGCGAAGATATTTCTGTTTCTACATTAGATCAAGCGCTCGCGTTAAAATGGCTCATGGTTGCTTCAGCGGGATTAGAGAAGATGCCACTTAGTGAAATCGCGGAGCGGAACATTTTTGTAACCAATGTCAAAGGGATACACAAGACTCCAATGACTGAATCCGTCATGGCACACTTGCTCGCGATTAAACGTGCGTTGCCCTGGATGTATAAACAACAGGAAAATAGTGAATGGAGTAAGCGCTCGGGATCAACTGAGCTTTTTGGAAGTACAGCACTGATTATTGGTCCGGGTGCAATCGGCAGTGAAATTGGCCGGTTGCTTCAAACATTTGGAGTTACGACTATAGGTTGCAATCGCTCTGGGAAAAATGCTCCTAATATGAATTCCATGATTAATTTTGACCAATTAAGTGACGTACTACCAAAAGTTGATATTGTCATTTCAGTTTTGCCAAGCACTCCTGAAACAAGAGGTCTACTTACATACAAACATTTTGTATTAATGAAGAAAGAAGCTATTTTCATGAACTTTGGCCGTGGAGATCTTATAAAAGAGGAACAACTCATTCAGGCGATGCAGGAACGTCAAATATCCTACGCAGTCCTGGATGTCTACGAGAATGAACCTCTTAATGAGAATCATCCACTTTGGAAAATGGAAGGGGTTATTGTTTCACCGCATGTTTCCAGCCATTCTTCTGAATATGTTCCTAGAGCTCTTAAGATTTTCAGACACAACCTTCATGAATGGATTGGAGTAGGAACAAATTTTCAAAATGTCATAGACTTGGAAAAGGGGTACTAACATGAAAATTTACACAAAAACAGGCGACAAAGGCACAACTTCACTTATCTACGGGTCACGTGTTGCGAAGAATGATGCATTGGTAGAGGCATATGGTACATGCGACGAAGCGAATTCCATGATTGGCCTTGCCATGAGTTATATTCAGAATGAATTTATTGAAGAAAAAGAGGATGTTCAACGAGTTTTCCATCAAATTCAAACGACACTATTTCATGTAGGGGCAGAACTTGCTACGCCAACAGGAAAAGAAGTGAAATGGAAATTGGAAGAAACTGAAATCACAAAACTTGAAAATGTAATTGACGAATGGGATTCACATCTTCCTGCTTTGCAAAATTTCATTTTACCAAGCGGTCACCCAGCTGGGGCAACTCTTCATGTAGCCCGCACCATTGTACGTCGTGCCGAGCGTGCTGCAGTAAGTATAGGGGAACAAGTATCTCCTCTTGTATTGGCCTATTTAAACCGTTTATCCGATTTCTTGTTTGTAGCTGCACGCTTCATTAACATGCGACTTGGTCAAAAGGAAATCGGGCTTCATGCAGAGTAATACCTGGATGTAATGGGTTTTTTGTTGACTTTTTCCTTACTTCTTTCTTATACTAATTGTAACGATTATAAAATAAGAATCTTTATGAAGTGAGGTGCATGGCGATGACTGAAATGCATTTACGTGACGCATTGGATAATTTGAAATCAACAGGAGTCAGAATTACACCACAGCGTCATGCAATTTTAGAATTTCTCATTCAATCCATGATTCATCCAACAGCAGATGATATATATAGAGCGCTTGAAGGAAAATTCCCAAACATGAGCGTTGCGACGGTCTACAATAATCTTCGGGTTTTTAGAGAAGCCGGATTAGTAAAAGAATTAACGTATGGCGATTCATCCAGCCGATTTGATTTCGTTACAAACGATCACTATCACATCATTTGTGATGATTGTGGCAAAATTGTTGATTTCCATTATCCAGGTTTAGATGAAGTGGAACATTTAGCTTCTCACGTTACTGGATTCAAAGTGAATTCCCATCGTATGGAGATTTACGGAACATGTCCGACCTGTGTTACACAAGCTTCTAAAGTTCAATAGTTAACAGAAAGAGCATTTCGGTGCTCTTTTTTTAGTTCAAAAAAAAGAGCTAACATTCTATAATGAATGTTAGCCTTGTCGGTTAAGATCTTTTTCGGTTTAATTTTTCATCAAATTCCTGGCCTTCTAAAGTAGGATCCAATGTTAGAGGCTCTTTGCAATACATACACATATCAACACGACCCAAAACTTTGGTATACTTTCCGCAGTTAGGGCAGACAACTTGAACTGCTTTTGTGGAAAGCATTCCAATCCATGCGTAAACTCCTGTACTACCTAAAATGGCAAGGAGACCTAAGAACATAAATAATGTCATAACGATTTGATTTTCACGGAAGAAGATGCCGATATACATGATGACAAAACCGATGAAAATCAATGATAATGCAAATGAACGAATTCGATTTATTTTATTTTTATAAGGTTTCATATTGTGTTCCTCCTCAATCATGTTTACTATACCATAATTGGTAGTGTAAATCGTTTGAAGGAATCTCACAACCTTTGTCGAAAAAAGAACATATACCATATTGATTAATTTATGAGGGGGACTTCAAGTTGGAACAGATTCTGCGTCCTATTTATCAGGAAAGAGCGAGCCAACCAAATACGCTCGGCGTGATCTTAGTCGAGAAGAGAGAAAAAGTTAGTCAAATTACGGATACATTCGATACTATTCTTTTAATATTAGCTAAAGACGCAACTCAACCTGTGTTTACGAAACATTATACGTTTAATGATAAAAAAGCAGCGATGCACATTGTAACTGAAAAGCAGTTACGAAAATGGTTATTGCTTGGTACTAATAGAAAGATTGTGGACTGGATTTTTTATGGACGTGTCATGTTTGATCGGAACGAATTTGTCCAAGAGTTAAAAACTGAGCTCAAAGAATTTCCTTTTTATGGCCGGAAAATTAAAATGGGCATTGAATTCGCAAAACTTCTGCGTCGTTATTTAGAAGGAAAAGTATTCTTTGAACAAAAAAACTATATGGATGCGTACAATCATATTGTGGATTCATTGCACCATCTTGCGCGTCTGGCAGTATTTGAGAATGGTATGCATCCTGAAGTAACTGTATGGTCACAGGTGAAAATAATTGAGCCATCCATTTATAAACTGTACGAAGAATTGCTGTCGAGTGAGGAACCAATCGATAAAAGATTGGAACTACTATTTTTAGCAAGTGAGTTTATGATTCATTCAAGAACGAAAGATGGATCGCGTCATATATTAGAAGTTATGAGCCAAAAAGATCATTGGACGATTCAGGAGTTGCATGAACAAGAGGAGCTCAGAAACTATTCGGTGGATTTGGAAGTCTTTATTGAATTCCTTGTGGAGAAGGGCTACATCCACGTGGAACGTGTAGAAACGAAGAGCGATAAAATCTTCCACCGTTATTACAAAGTTGAACCATTTGATGAGGAAACATCACAGCAATAAGGCGCTTAAAAAAGCGTCTTATTTTTTTCTTGACGTATCACTAGAAGCCTGTATATAATAATAAACGTCGCTGAGAAACACTGCGAAAAACAAGATGAAAAAATAGATTTAAAAAGTGCTTGACTCTCATACTTTGCAGTGCTAAATTAGAGAAGTCGCCAAAACGAGTGACACCAAATGAACCTTGAAAACTGAACAGCAAAACGTCAACAATAAAGCGGAACGCACTTCGGTGCCGGAAGCGAAACTTGAACTTAAACGTTCATTATAAACGTCATTAATTTGACGCCAGCAACAAAGTCGAGCTAATCGACTCACCTATTATGGAGAGTTTGATCC
>NZ_JBNNIX010000005.1:0-205709 GCF_050269735.1 Paenisporosarcina sp. NPDC076907
TGGCAAAGAGGTCACACCCGTTCCCATACCGAACACGGAAGTTAAGCTCTTTAGCGCCGATGGTAGTTGGGGGTTTCCCCCTGTGAGAGTAGGACATCGCTAGGCTTTTTTATTTATACTTTTATTCCGAAGTAGCTCAGTGGTAGAGCAATCGACTGTTAATCGATTGGTCGTAGGTTCGAGTCCTACCTTCGGAGCCACTTTCTTGCTTCCATAGCTCAGCAGGTAGAGTGCTTCCATGGTAAGGAAGAGGTCACCGGTTCGAGCCCGGTTGGAAGCTTTTTTCCAAAAATACAGTACTCGTATTATACATAACGGCCCCTTGGTCAAGCGGTTAAGACACCGCCCTTTCACGGCGGTAACACGGGTTCGAATCCCGTAGGGGTCACCATTTTGTCATACGATGATGACAAAATGCGACGACGCAGCAAAGCAAGGAAAGAGCATTTCCTTCACATAATTGCGAAGTTTACTTAATATTACCCAGGAGGATTAGCTCAGCTGGGAGAGCATCTGCCTTACAAGCAGAGGGTCGGCGGTTCGAGCCCGTCATCCTCCACCATATTTTTATATTACCCTTGGAGGGGTAGTGAAGTGGCTAAACACGACGGACTGTAAATCCGTTCCTTCGGGTTCGGCGGTTCGAATCCGCCCCCCTCCACCATTTTTCGCATTTTATTAATGGGGTATAGCCAAGCGGTAAGGCAACGGATTTTGATTCCGTCACGCCCTGGTTCGAATCCAGGTACCCCAGCCATAACTCTTGTACGAGCCATTAGCTCAGTTGGTAGAGCATCTGACTTTTAATCAGAGGGTCGTAGGTTCGAATCCTACATGGCTCACTTTTTTATTTATCCTTTTTTCGGGGCCTTAGCTCAGCTGGGAGAGCGCCTGCCTTGCACGCAGGAGGTCAGCGGTTCGATCCCGCTAGGCTCCATAATTGAAAAAGACGTTTGGAATGTAATGATTCCAAACGTCTTTTTGTATTTCTGAAATATAGAATTATCCAAAATAATGTGAGGATAACAGTTGAATGAACTCTTTCTCAAGTTCCCCTTGTTTCTTTACGACCACATAAGTTGTGACTTTCGGTAATTCAAATAAATTAAAATGGACATTCATCAATCTGCCTTCAAGCAGTTCGCGTCTAACAATGGAATGGGGAAGGAATGAAATGCCGAGCCCTTCCTGGATGAAACGTTTGGTGATATGTGCTTGTGACACTTTCATCGTGCGCAAGCCGGTTACTTGTTTTCTCAACTTTATCAACACGTCATCCCAAAACACGGGATGATGGTGGGTAAAAAGTGTATAAGATTGTAAATACTCCATTTCCTCGTACGCTGGCCCACTTTCATCATCATAGATATCCACAGGAGCAATGAAAAGAAGAGGTTCTTCAAAAATGGGAATCGATTCAATATGTTTATAAGTCGAATTTAATGCGGATATCCCCAAATGGACGTCTTCTTTATCCACAAGTTCTTCAATAAGATGGGATTCTTCTACACGAATGGTAATTTCCAAGTCAGGATGTTGGCGCATAAATGATCGCAAGATATGAGGTAATATGGTTTCGGCTAGCAAAGGTGAGATGGCGATTGTCCAATTTCTTCTAAATCCTTGCTTATATGCATGTATGGATTGAATGCTGTCTTCATATTGTTGAAGAAGTTTTTCCGCTTTATCCACAAATATTTTCCCAGCATCCGTTAGTGTTACCCGGTTTTTATTGCGTTCGAATAATGGAATTCCTAAATACTCTTCTAGTAATCGAATGTGTACGGAGACACTCGGTTGTGACATCAAAAGTTGTTCAGATGTCTTTCGAAAGTTTAGGGTTTTTGCGGCAATAATGAATGTTTTCATCCATTGTATTTCTATAATCAACACATCCTTTAATTAATAAAATTAATTAAGTTAATTATAACTATTTAATTTTTATAATCAAATTTTCGACGTATACTCCTCTTATAGGAGGCGATAGTATGTTTCAAAAAGGGTTAAAAGACGTTGTGGCCGTTCATACGAAAATTGCATCAGTGGATGGAGAAAAAGGTGAATTGCGCTACCGTGGAGAACTTGTGGATAAAATTGTTTCAAATGCAACATTTGAACAGTTGTCCACATACTTATGGACAGGAAGAAAAGAACCGGTTTCCCTATTATTGAAAGAAGGAAGAGAACTGCCTGAACATGTATCGAATTTACTGCAACAATTACCGATTAATTTACAAGTGATGGATGTAATAAAAGTAGCGGTTTCAGCCTATGGAACCCCGTCATTCCTGCAAAAATCCCAATATGAACAGTCGGTTATTTTAACAGCGGCTCTTCCGGTAATTGTTGCTAAATATTATCGAAGACAACAAAATTTTGAGCCCTTGACATCACAAGAAAATCTAGGACATACTGCCAACTTTTTATACTTATTAACAGGGATATCCCCAACCCCTGCACAAGTAGAAGCACTTGAAACATATTTGTTATTAACAATGGAGCATGGGTTGAATGCGTCGACCTTTGCAGCACGAGTCACGATCTCAACAGAGTCGGATATTCCATCCGCGATTGTATCGGCACTCGGTACGATGAAAGGTCCATTACACGGAGGTGCACCTTCAGGCGTTCTTGCTTTGTTAGATGAAATGAAGTCTCCGGAAGGCGTTCGTCCGGTCATTGAAGAAAAGCTTGCCAGAGGAGAACGCATCATGGGATTCGGCCATCGAATTTATAAGACGGAAGATCCCCGTTCGATTGTACTTAGGGAAAAATGTTTGTCCCTTCAAGGAAAAGATACGTGGTTGGATCTTGCTACGTATGCTGAAAAAGAAATAATTCACCTGTTGAATGAACATAAACCAGGGAGAAAGTTGTACACAAACGTAGAGTTCTATGCAGCTGCCATCATGCGAGCGATTAACCTGGACCCTGCCCTCTTTACCCCAACATTTAGTGTTGCTCGAATTGTAGGTTGGACTGCTCATGCCATGGAACAAGCAGAAGACAATACAATATTCAGACCACAGTCTGTATATATCGGAAAAACTTTTGTATGATAGTGAAAAAGTTGTTGGGGAGTTGTGGAGTATGAGTGTGTTATTAATGCATGATGATGTGACATTACGACCGCTGCAAGAAACCGATATCGAACGTCTGTGGAAACTAACGACAACTGAAACGTTTACCTACATGCTTAACCAAATTCAACACATGGATGAGTTTGATAAATGGATGGGCTCTGGCTATGAACAGATGCAATCAACGGATTCCACCATTGTTTTTGTTGTAGCCAATACTGAAACGGATGAACTATATGGTTCCACACGTATCTATGACATTGATCATTCGAATAAAACATGTGAAATAGGCGCTACTTTTTATGGCAAATCATTTCAACGAACCCATATTAACACGACGTCTAAGTTGCTGTTGCTTACTTATGCATTTGAAACACTTGGTATGATTCGTGTGCAATTGAAAACAGATGAAGAAAATTTAGTTTCTCAAAAAGCGATTGAACGATTAGGGGCCAAAAAAGAAGGAATCTTGCGCAATGAACGAATTCGCTCGACTGGAAAACCGCGCAATGCCGTCGTTTATTCCATCATTGAAAATGAGTGGCCATTGATTAAAAATCAATTGAATGAAAATATGAATAATTATTCATAATGATGTGCAGTTGAGCCAAGTGTACCTCTTGATTTACAATAAACCTAAGTAAATGGGGAGGTATAAAATAATGAATAAATTAAATATATCTTTAATCGGGGTACCAATGGATTTGGGTCAAAATCGTCGCGGGGTTGATATGGGACCGAGTGCAATTCGTTATGCAGGTGTAGTCGAACGTTTAGAGGAAATTGGTCACACAGTAACTGACGAAGGCGATATTCACATTGCAGCGGCAGAAAAAACGGCTCCAACGGACACGAACTTACGCAACTTAAAAGAAGTAACAGATGCAAGTACGACTTTAGCAAATAAAATTCATGACGTGATGGAAAATGGTCAGTTCCCTCTTATTTTAGGTGGGGATCACAGTATTGCCATTGGGACGCTAGCAGGTTTAGGCGACCGTTATAAAAATTTAGGAGTTATTTGGTACGATGCACATGCAGATTTAAATACGGGAGATACGTCACCTTCTGGCAACATTCATGGTATGCCTTTAGCAGTCAGTATTGGATTGGGTCATGAGCAATTGGTGAATATCCGTGGGTTTGCTCCAAAAATCAAACCTGAAAATGTTGTCATTATCGGGGCGCGTTCAATCGATCCAGGTGAACGTGAATTAATCAAAGAAAAAGGCATAAAAGTATTCACGATGCATGATATCGATAAGCTTGGGATGACGGAAGTCATGAACAAAGCGATGTGGTATTTAAAAGACCGTGAAGTGGATGGTGTCCATTTATCTCTAGATTTAGATGGAATTGATCCAATTTATACACCGGGTGTTGGAACGCCTGTACCAGGTGGAATCAGTTACCGTGAAAGTCATTTAGCGATGGAAATGCTCTATTCTTCAGAACTAATCACATCAGCTGAATTTGTGGAAGTAAATCCGATTCTTGATGAAAAAAATAAAACGGCTGATGTAGCTGTAGCTTTAATGGGCTCACTGTTCGGCGAAAAATTATTATAAGGTAAAATCGAACTGTTCAACCAAGCATATGATGCTTACAGGTTGAACAGTTTTTTCTTCATTTCAGTGCAACTAAACATCATAAATGGGCGTCTATCTATAGGGAAGTTTTTTATCAATTGTAAGTATCTTGAAAATATTTCTGATATAATAAAAGATATTAAAAAAGATGAAACCTGTCTAGACTTTAAACCGTATAAGTAAGACAGCCGCATGAGCGGAGGGGAAATCACCATGGATGCTTTGGTCAACAAACGAATAAAAGAAGTATTAAAAGGCGATCAAAATGCATTCGCGGAGATTGTCGAACTATACCAGGATAAATTATATCGGGTTTGTTTTCGTATGCTTGGAAACAGACATGAAGCGGAGGATATTGCACAGGAAGCATTTGTCCGCGCATTCGTTAACATTCATACGTTTGATACAAAACGAAAATTTTCAACTTGGTTGTACAGAATTGGAACCAATTTGTGTATTGACCGTATAAGAAAGAAGAAACCAGATTATTACTTAGATGCAGAGGTTTCAGGCACAGAAGGATTAAACATGTATTCACAAATCGCCGCGTCTGAAGAGTTGCCGGAAGATCAGGTAATGAAAATGGAAATGCAAGACCGTGTTCAATATGAAATTAGTCGCTTGCCGGATAAGTACCGTGCAGTGATTGTACTGAAATATATGGAAGATTTGCCGCTCCAGGAAATCAGTGAAATTTTAGAAATGCCGCTTGGAACTGTGAAAACCCGCATCCACAGGGGGCGCGAGGCGCTCAGAAAGCAATTGAGTAACATGTAGGAGGGATTCACGATGAACAAATGCCCAGAACAGATCGTTCACTATATGCATGAATATTTGGATGGCGACATCAGCGGTGAGCATGAGCAGGAGCTCAAAACCCATTTAGCCAGTTGTCCATCGTGTCAGCAGCACATGCATGAGTTAAGTAAAGTTGCTGCGTTCGTTCAGAGCGCATCACATATATCTGCACCCAGTGGTTTTGCGGAAGGCGTGACGTCACGTTTGCCTAAAGAAACATCAAAAGTCGGTATGAAGCGTTGGTTCCACAGCCATCCATTATTGACGGCTGCAGCCTTGTTTATGATATTAATGAGTGCTTCACTCTTCTCGAGTTTCAATGAAGACCAACATTTCTCATTCACAAAACAACCAAACCTTGTGGTTGAAGGAGAAAAAGTAATCGTTCCTGCTGGAGAGATTGTCAAAGGGGACTTGGTTGTCAAAAACGGTGACCTTCAAATTGACGGAGAAGTAGATGGCAATGTAACGGTAATTAATGGACAGTATATGGCCTCAACAGCTAATGTAACTGGCGAAATAGAAGAAATTAACCAAGTGTTCGATTGGCTTTGGTACAAAATTAAAGCCGGTGCGAAAGACGTAGCGTCACTTGTAAATGGTAAAGAAGATAAATAAGTCTACCCTTGAGGGTGGGCTTTTTCTTTTATATACGAAAGAACAGGGAAATTTGATGGCTTCCTGTCTGAAAGCGTTGAATGCAAATAGAAGTACTAAAAACGCCAATAGGAATAATCCAGGACTTTTCCAACATCCGTGCTTTTCTCTGCAACAGGCAGAACGCTGGATGTTTATGTTATACTGATTCCATATGAATATGTGATGAAAAGTGGGGGATGCCACATGCCGTTTATTGACCAATTTACAGATTTGACGCCGGTAAACGTGCTCGTTAATATACTTGATGTGTTACTCGTGTGGTTTGTCATTTATAAGATCTTCACTTTGATAAAAGGAACGAAAGCAGTCCAATTATTAAAAGGAATCTTTGTTATCATAATTGTCCGGGTGCTCACGCAGACAGTTGGATTGGATACACTTGGTTGGATGATGCAAAAAATCATTGACTGGGGTTTTCTTGCCATTATTATTATTTTCCAACCGGAGCTACGACGTGCACTCGAACAGATTGGTCGAGGCAAATTATTCGCCCGCACGAGCCTTCAAGAAGCAGAAGAGCAGAATCGGTTAATTGAAGCTATGACGAAATCTGTAAGCTATATGGCGAAACGCCGAATTGGTGCATTGATTTCGATTGAACGTGAAACCGGGCTGACAGAGTATATTGAAACCGGTATTAAAATGAACTCTGAAATTACTTCGGAATTAATGATTAATATTTTCATACCTAATACGCCACTTCATGATGGAGCGGTGATTATGCAAAAAAATAAAATAGCGGCAGCTGCTTGTTATTTGCCTTTATCCGAAAGTCCGTTCATTTCTAAAGATCTTGGTACACGTCATCGTGCAGCACTGGGTATTAGCGAAGTGACAGACGCTATTACCATTATTGTGTCCGAGGAAACTGGGGCGGTTAGTTTAACCTCTAACGGAGACCTTCACCGAAATCTATCCATTGAAGAATTTGAAACACGCTTGCGCAAAGTGTGGTTTGGACCTGAGCCTGAAATGGTCAGTACTTCAAAATGGACGTGGAGGGGGAAAAAGAATGGATAAAATGATGGATAGCCCTTGGTTTTTAAGAATCACGGCGCTGCTTCTCGCCATGCTTTTGTTCTTGACGATTAAATCCGATGAAGAAAATTTGAATGCAGCAACGAACGGGAACATGACGGACATTATTCGTGATGTGCCGGTGGAAGTTTATTATGATGATGAGAACTTAGTGGTCACGGGAGTTCCTGAGACCGTCGATATGACGATAAAAGGACCTACGTCACTTGTACAATCAGCAAAACAACTGCAAGACTTTACCGTCTTTGTTGATTTACGCACGTTAAATATGGATGAGCATAATGTCATGCTGCAAGTGGAGAATGTTTCGGAAAAACTCGAAGTCACTTTAGATCCGTCGTATATCGAAGTAAACATTGAAGAAAAAATCACCCGGGAAATGCGGGTTGATGCAGAATTCAACGAACGATTGTTGGCTGAAAACTTTATCGTGACGGGGATGAAAACGAATCCGGAACGCGTTTTAATAACGGGTCCTAGAAGTGTGATTGAAAGTATCAGTTTTGTAAAAGCAACCGTTGGGGGAGAGCCAGGGCTCAATAAAACCTTTACCCAAGAAGCGAGCGTAAAAGTGTTAGATAAGGATTTATCTAAATTAAATGTTACGATAGAGCCTGCTCAGGTGGACGTCACGATTGCCATGGAAGAATATAGTCGAGAGATACCAATTGACTTGAGGCAAATCGGGCCACCAAAAGAAGGCGTAGTCATTAATGAGTTAACGCCATCAGTTGGCAATGTCCGTGTGTATGGGAATAGGTCAGTTGTTGATGCCTTGGAGTCAATTAAGGTAGACGTAGACGTGAGTAAGCTCGAAGAATCGAAAGAACTCACATTAAAAATACCGGTCCCTAAAGGTGCAACACGAGTTTCTGAATCTCAACTAGAAGTATTAGTTGATGTGACACCAGCGCCTGAAGAAGAGCCAGTGCTGGATGAGTCAGCTCAAGCTGGACAAACGGATGAAGAAACAGAAGTGAAAACTACAGCCCGTGAATTTGCTGGCGTCAATGTAGAAGTTAAAGGGTTGGCTGAAGAGGATCGTTTTTCTTTCACTCAGCCTGACAGTGGCAAAGTCCTCTTGACCGTAAGAGGAGAAAGTTCATATATTGATACATTGACTGCAAAGGATTTTCAAGTATATGTAGATGCAAGCGCAGCAGAAAACGGTGAAAATCTATTGGATGTCACCGTTGAAGGTCCTGGAAATGTGACATGGACGGTGTCTTCACCTTCCGTCACAGTGGAAGTCATGCGAGCTTAAGTTTGGATTTGAAGGAGAGAATAGATAAATGGGTAAATATTTTGGAACTGATGGGGTACGAGGCGTTGCAAATAGCGAGCTAACACCAGAAATGGCATTTAAATTAGGTCGTATTGGTGGATACGTGTTAACAAAAGGGAGTACAGGTCGTCCGAAAGTTTTAATTGGAAGAGATACACGCATTTCTGGACATATGCTGGAAGGTGCACTTGTAGCAGGTCTTTTATCAGTAGGTGCAGAAGTCATGCGCTTAGGCGTTATCAGTACGCCAGGTGTGTCTTACTTAACACGGGTGATGAGTGCCGAAGCGGGCGTTATGATATCTGCTTCGCATAACCCAGTTGCCGATAATGGAATCAAATTCTTTGGTTCTGATGGCTTCAAACTTTCGGATGATCAAGAAGCAGAAATCGAAGCGCTTATTGATGCAGAAGTAGATGAATTGCCACGTCCTGTTGGAGGAGATTTAGGGTCTGTTACGGACTATTTTGAAGGCGGACAAAAATATATCAGTTACTTAAAGCAAACATTGGATGAAGATTTTGTTGGCATTCATGTTGCTTTGGACTGCGCACACGGTGCAACGTCATCTTTAGCAACACATGTTTTTGCTGATCTTGATGCGGACCTTTCTACAATGGGTGCATCTCCGAACGGTTTGAACATTAACGAAGGTGTTGGATCAACTCACCCTGAAGTGTTGGCTAAATTTGTCGTGGATAAAGGCGCTCACGTAGGGCTTGCATTTGATGGCGATGGCGACCGACTGATTGCAGTAGATGAAAAAGGACAAATCGTAGATGGCGACCAAATCATGTACATTTGTGCGAAGCATTTGCATAGCGAAGGTCGTTTGAAGCGTGATACAGTTGTTTCTACAGTGATGAGCAATATGGGCTTCTATAAAGCTCTTGAGTCTCATGGAATGAGCAGCGTTCAAACAGCGGTTGGTGATCGCTATGTAGTTGAGGAAATGAAGAACAATGGCTACAACTTAGGTGGAGAACAATCTGGACACATCGTGTTCCTAGATTATAATACAACGGGTGATGGTTTACTGACAGGTCTTCAATTGGTGAACATCATGAAGATTACCGGCAAAAAACTGTCTGAACTTGCAGCTGAGATGACGATTTTCCCACAAAAACTTGTCAATGTTCGTGTAACTGACAAACATGGTGTGACAGATAATGCCAAAGTAGCAGCTGTCATTTCAGAAGTTGAGCAAGAAATGGCTGGGAATGGTCGCGTCTTGGTACGTCCTTCAGGTACGGAACCATTGGTGCGTGTAATGGTTGAAGCATCAACGAAAGAAGATTGCGAACGTTACGTAGAACGCATTGCTGATGTTGTGCGTACTGAAATGGGATTAGCAGAATAATTTTTTAGAGACCAGCGTCTTTTTGATGCTGGTCTTTTCTTTTTGACATGAAATAAGTTACGATAGTCGAAAGACTTTATTTAGAAGTTATAGGGGGAAAGATACGATGGATTACTTACACCACCCATTTGCTGCGAAGCGTCATACTGTATTCGCGAAAAAAGGCATGGTTGCAACTTCACAGCCACTTGCAGCACAGGCTGGACTTGAAATATTGCAGAAAGGCGGCAATGCAATCGATGCTGCCATTGCAACAGCAGCAGCCTTGACCGTTGTAGAACCAACTTCAAACGGCATCGGCGGCGATGCATTTGCCCTCGTATGGACAAAGGACAAGTTGCATGGTCTTAACGCTTCTGGCCCTGCACCGCAATCGATTTCTGCTGAAGCCATCCGTGAGAAAGGTCATGAAAAGATGCCGGTCTTCGGTGTCATCCCGGTTACAGTTCCTGGTGTACCGGCGGCGTGGGCTGAGCTATCCTCAAAATTTGGAAAGCTTCCATTAAAAGACGTGCTTGTTCCTGCGATTCGCTACGCAGAAGAAGGCTACCCGTTGTCACCGATTCTCGGCAAGTATTGGAAATCAGCTTATAAGAAGTATAAAGAAACGTTCACGACGGAAGAATTTACTGCCTGGTTCAAAACGTTCGCTCCGGATGGTCGGGCACCTGAAATTGGCGAAGTTTGGTCTTCACCAGGTCATGCCAAAACATTACGAGCAATAGGTGAAACGAATGCACGTGATTTCTATGAAGGCGAAATTGCTGACAAAATCGATGCATTCTTCAAAAAGCATGACGGGTACTTAACGAAAGAAGATTTATCTACATATAAACCGCAATGGGTCGAGCCAGTCTCTGCTAACTACCGTGGCTACGACGTCTGGGAAATTCCGCCGAACGGGCAAGGGATGGTTGCATTGATGGCGTTGAACGTTTTCAAACAACTGGATCCACCGACTTGGCAAGATGCGGACACATTCCACAAACAAATCGAAGCGATGAAACTGGCGTTTACAGATGGTCAGGCTTTCATTACAGAACTTGAAGCAATGCCTGTCAGTGTTGAACATTTGCTTTCGGATGAATACGCCGAGAAACGAGCGAGTGTCATTGGGGAAACGGCAGCGAACCCAGAAGCATATGAATTGCCAAAAGGAGGGACGGTTTATCTCGCCGCTGCGGATGACGAAGGAAACATGATTTCCTATATCCAAAGCAATTATATGGGCTTCGGATCGGGTATTGTCATTCCCGGCACAGGAATTGGATTGCAAAACCGCGGACATGATTTTTCATTGGATGAAACGCATCCGAACGTTTTGAAACCAGGCAAACGCACGTTTCACACGATTATCCCTGGCTTCTTAACGAAAGACGGTCAGGCTGTCGGTCCGTTTGGTGTGATGGGTGGCTACATGCAGCCACAGGGGCATTTCCAAGTGATTACAAATACAGTCGACTTCCTGTTAAATCCACAAGCTACGTTAGACATGCCGCGCTGGCAGTGGATGAAAGGCAAGATCGTTCATGTTGAGCCAGAGTTTCCGAACTACTTGGTGCAGAGTCTTGTAAGAAAAGGACATGATATTCATGTGAATTCGGATGGTGGCAGTTTTGGACGTGGACAAATCATTTGGCGAAACCCTGAAACAGGTGTGCTTCAAGGTGGCACGGAATCCCGAACGGACGGAGCCATCGCCGCTTGGTAGAACGCACAGTGGTGAAGAAAGTTTCCGAACGTCCACGTCGCATACTTCACCGCAATATTGGCTTGGCTTTTTTCCGAATCGGTATGCTTGGCTTTGGAGGAGGCCCTTCCTCCATTCCTTTGGTTCATCAGGAAGTCGTGAAAAAATATGAATGGATGACAGATGATGAGTTCGGAGACACGCTCGCGCTTGCCAACACGTTGCCAGGTCCTATTGCTACTAAAATGGCTGGATATATTGGCTACAGGGTCGCTGGTGCCTGGGGATGCTTGATTGCCTTAGCGGCATCTGTCATACCTACCGTTTTATTAATGATTGTCTTTTTAGGTTTACTACAAACGTATAAAGACATCCCATGGGTTCAGCATATGTCGGCATCGGTGGTGCCTGTTGTAGCTGTCATGCTTGCCATATTGACTTGGGATTTCATCAAAAAGTCGGGTGAGACACTTGGTTGGATGCGCGCCCTCATAATAATTGTGGTGGCTGGCATTCTAATAGAAGGTTTACAAATCCATCCGGCGATTGTCATTTTAGGTTGTATTATCATTGTCTTTTCACCACTCCTGAAAAGGAGGAGGAAAGCATGATTTATTGGCACTTGTTTTTAGCGTTTTTCATTTCCGGCATTCTCAGTTATGGAGGAGGTCCAGCTTCAATTCCATTGGTTGAGCATGAAGTCGTAGGGAATTATGAATGGATGACTACGCAAGAATTTAGTGAAGTGGTCGCGATTGGCAATTCCTTGCCTGGTCCCATTGCCACCAAAATGGCGGGGTATATTGGGTATACGGAAGCGGGCGTTCTAGGATCTATTGTTGCAATATTTGCAAGCGTTGCCCCATCTTTACTCCTGATGATCGGCATGATGGTCATTCTACTGAAGTACAAGGACGAACCGGAAGTAAAGAACTTAACAAAAATCATCCGTCCGGTAATCGCCATTCTGCTTGGTTTTATGACGATACAGTTTGCGCAGGAGTCTGTCGCAGGCATTGGTCCCGGTTACACTTTGTTTTTAATGGTAGCAAGTTTCGTTTTATTGGAAAAAGTGAAGTTGCACCCAGCTTTTGTCATTGCGTTAGCATTGGTATTTGGGGCTATAACCGGACTATAAAAAGAGTCGCTTAAATGCGATTCTTTTTTATTTTCCCGCTGCACGTCGAATCTCTTTGTCGGTAATGAAAATCTAGAGATTGCTTATTTATACAAGAGAAAATGGATGGTAAATTTTAACGGGCGGTTTTATTAGCCTTTCATGTTTATTTGGAATATATTGAGGGTATGTACTGTATTGACGTATGAATGTGAATTCAGTATGATAGGTGTGCTGACGTGAATTGTAAGTCATTGACAACTGACTACTTAAACGTCCCCGTGCAAAAGGAGTGAATTTACGCACGTCAAAAAATCGGAAAACAATGATAGCGCCAGAGCTGAAGAAATCGGACGGAAATGGATCTTCAGCAGACGAGGAGGAGGAGTATCGAAGATTCGGCGGATACCTCCCGGCCGCGATGCCCGGTCGTAATTCTGATTCTTAAAACGCAGAAGTGATTTTGCGATTAAAGGAAGAAGAGGGCACAGGAACAGCGTCTGCTCGCTTAGCAGGACGCTTATTTTAATTTGATTAAATTATTGGAGGATTTTAAATTATGTGCGGAATTGTAGGATACATTGGAGAGTTAGATTCAAAAGAAATTTTATTAAAAGGTTTGGAAAAATTGGAGTACCGTGGATACGATTCAGCGGGTATTGCTGTGCGTAACGAAGACGGTGTAACGGTCTTTAAAGAAAAAGGTCGCATTGCTGACTTACGTCAAGCTGTGGAAAATGATGTGCACGCAAAAACTGGGATTGGACACACTCGTTGGGCAACTCACGGGGTACCAAACCAATTGAATGCCCATCCACACCAAAGTGAATCAGGTCGCTATACACTGGTTCATAACGGAGTAATCGAGAACTATCACTTACTTCAAAAAGAATATTTACCTGGGATGGAAATGAAGTCCGATACGGATACAGAAGTTATCGTGCAGTTGATTGAGAAATTCTCAAACGATGGCATGACTACTGGTGAATCATTCCGTCATACACTTGGCTTATTGCACGGTTCGTACGCAATCGCGTTATTGGATTCAGAAGAAGCTCAAACAATTTATGTTGCTAAAAACAAAAGCCCTTTATTAGTTGGTCTTGGTGACGACTTCAATGTTGTAGCATCTGATGCAATGGCAATGTTACAAGTAACAGACCAATACGTTGAGCTTCATGATCAAGAAATGGTAATCGTGAAAAAAGAATCTGTTGAAATTCAAAAATTAGATGGCACAGTAGTGAAGCGTGATGCTTACACAGCTGAATTGGATATGAGCGATATCGAAAAAGGCACATACCCTCATTACATGCTGAAAGAAATTGATGAGCAACCAGCAGTTATGCGTAAAATCATCCAAGCTTACCAGAACGAACAAGGCGAGCTTGAAATCAATGAAGCAATCTTGACTGCTTTAAATGAAGCGGATCGTATGTATATTATCGCAGCAGGAACTAGCTACCATGCTGGTTTAGTTGGGAAAGATTACTTCGAGAAAATCGCTGGCATTCCAGTAGAAGTTCACATTTCAAGTGAATTTGGTTACAACATGCCGTTACTATCTGAAAAACCATTGTTCATGTTCATCACACAATCAGGTGAGACAGCAGATAGCCGTCAAGTATTAGTGAAAATTAAAGAGTTGGGTCACCCGACATTAACAGTTACTAACGTAAAAGGCTCTACGCTTTCTCGTGAAGCAGACCACACGTTGTTACTACATGCAGGTCCAGAAATTGCTGTAGCCTCTACAAAGGCTTATACAGCACAAATCGCTGTTCTTGCACTTACAGCAGCAGTAGCGGCTAAAAAAGCAGGACGCACAGTTGAATTTGATATCGTTCAAGAACTTGGCATCGTAGCGAATGCGATTCAAGCAATGGTTGATTCGAAAGAAGAAATGGAGCAAATCGCTCGTGACTTCCTGTCAACTACTCGTAATGCATTCTTCATCGGCCGTAACTTGGACTTCTGTGTGAGCATGGAAGGCGCATTAAAACTGAAAGAAATTTCGTACATCCAAGCTGAAGGCTTCGCAGGTGGCGAATTGAAACACGGAACAATTGCTCTAATTGAAGATGGTACACCAATCTTCGCTTTAGCAACACAAAAAGCGGTAAGTTTGAACATCCGTGGAAACGTAAAAGAAGTAGTGGCACGTGGGGCAAACCCATGTATCATTGCAATGGAAGGTATGGAAGAAGAGGGCGACACACTGGTATTGCCAAAAGTTCATCCATTGTTAACACCATTAGTTTCCGTAATTCCTTTACAATTGATTAGCTATTACGCAGCGCTTCACCGCGACTGTGACGTGGATAAACCACGTAACTTGGCTAAGTCTGTAACGGTTGAGTAGAAATTTCAGCAAACACATTTTGACCTGTTCTTGAATAATAAAGTTATATACTATTTATGATATATTTATAATCGTATTTGAGGTAATTATTACCTTAAATACGATTTCTTTTTTCACTAAAAGGGGATTGTGTTAAATGTGGTGGCAAAAAGAAAGAGTAGATGGACGGAAGAAAAAATCGCACGTTATTTAAAAGAAGACAGTGGCCAGGGAGAATTAAGCGAGTATATTCCGTCCGACATGATTAAAAATGGAACAGAGAATCCTAGTACATAAATGAGCGTATATAAAAGCCCTTTTTCTGGATTCGTTAATCCTAATCCCATTACTCCGGCAAGAATTGGACCTGTACAGGGGGTCCAACCTGCCGCAAAACCTACACCAATTAAAATTGAACCCAGATAACCTTGCATGCTGTGCCAATCATATATTGTAGCTTTGTAAAAAACATTGATCGTTTATAATAAAGATTGATAATTTGTAATGAAGTTTGATAAAAATCACCTCTTTAGTTATTCTTTGAGGTGATTTTTTAATGCAGCGGGATTAAAAAAGGGTGGTAGTAAACTGTATCAGTAATCATGATTCGGCTAACCCTTTGCTTACTTATTTCGATTGTGAAAAAAGAGGAAGGAATTCCAATATTGTAAAAAAATACTATATTGACTTTTCTTCTCATAGCCTTATAATTGATTATGATAATCATTTTCATTTAAAATATTTAAAGAAAGCTCTCAGGAAGAGTCAAAGGAAGTAAATTTATATACAAGCCGTCATTACGATGTTGATGATGCATTATATAAAGAATTCGAAAAAGAAACTGGTATTAAAGTAAATATCATTAAAGGTGAGCCCGATGAGTTACTAGAGCGCATTAAGAGTGAGCATCATCTTCAAGATATGGTTGCTGAACCCTAGAAAATTTGTCAGATATAGAAACTGTTTGAGCTAACAAGATCTTCACACAGATGCATGAGAAAATAGTTGTTGAAAGGGTGTATATAATGAGAAATATCGAAAAGTATAGAAATGCATTTAACAATGCGTTGGACTTGGAAGAAGATGATGTATATGAAGATTTAGCACTAGGAGTAACAAGTGGGTGGGATTCAATTGGACATATGACACTCATTGCTGAGATAGAAGATATTTTTGATGTCTCAATAGATTTTGAATGGATTACCGAGTTCAATTCTTACCAGTCAGGAATGGAGCTATTAAAACGGTTGGGAGTGGACTTTATTAATGAATAGTTTCAAAAAACTTGAGGAGTTTGGGCACCGCACCGCTGTATATGCTGAAGCAGAATATTCTTACTCTGAAATGTTAGAAATTGCTGACGATATCTGCGGTAAAGTAGGTGAAAGAACACTCGTTTTTTGTTTATGTTCAAATAATAAAGAGTCTTTATTTGGCTACGTAGGCTTTATTAGAGGTCGTGTTGTACCTGTACTCTTGGATGCATCCATTCATATCGATCGGTTGCGAAGACTGATTAATCTTTATAAGCCTACATACATTTGGGCGAGTAGTGAAAATAAAGACCTATTAGAAGTAATGGATCGTTCATTTGTATTTGGAGATTACACATTATTTAGAAGTCCGACATTTTTCCAACATGATCTTGATGAACAACTTGCGCTTCTTTTAACAACATCTGGAAGTACGGGGAGCCCCAAATTTGTTCGCTTAAGTTATGAAAATATTTTCAAAAATGCTGAATCCATAGCGGAGTACCTTAACATCAATGCAGACGATAAACCTATAACAACGCTTCCAATGAATTACTCCTATGGTCTTTCTATCATCAATAGTCATTTTATATGTGGGGCGACGATAATTGTAACGGATGCATCTATCATAAAAAAAGAATTTTGGGACTTATGTAAAGAGCAACGAGTAACAACTTTTGGAGGAGTTCCTTTCGTGTATGAGATGCTTAATAGGTTGAAGTTTGAAGAGTTTGATCTTCCAAGTTTTAAAAAACTAACTCAAGCAGGCGGAAAATTAAGCTCCATTCTATCGAACAAATTTGCTAAAATCTGTCGGCAAAAAGGGATTCAGTTCTTCACCATGTACGGTCAAACTGAAGCAACGGCCCGGATGACCTATTTACCCTGTGAAAAAAATCTTGATAAAGTCGGAAGTATTGGTATTGCTATTCCTGGAGGAGAGCTGTTTCTTGAAGATGACAATGGCAATCAAATTACAGCGCCTAACGTTATCGGCGAATTGATATACAAAGGAGCAAATGTATCTTTAGGGTATGCTGAGTCATTATTCGATCTTTCGAAAAAAGATGAAAACAACGGTATTTTGCGCACAGGTGATATGGCATACTTTGATCAGGATGGTTATTTTTTTATAACGGGCCGAATCAAAAGAATGATTAAAGTCTATGGAAACCGTATCAGCCTTGATGAAGTTGAAGGACTTTTAAATGAGTATGGTCATGATTGTATCTGCGCTGGGACGGATGACCAAATGTATATTTACACATTAAAAGAAGATTGTGTTCAAATTAAAAAAATAATTAAGGAAAAATTAAACTTAAAGGGCTTTAAGATTATGAGAATTGAGGAAATCCCACGTAATCATTTTGGAAAAATCCTCTATTCCGAGTTACCTAATATGGATAAGTAATAACCACCTGAAACCGTGACAGAAAATGTGATACACGTGACAAAACCTTAAATACGAAAAAGAGTGTGCCACTTTCAAGGAGAAATATTGAAATAACGTTAAACCTACAGAAGTATATGCTTTATTCATTGTTAAGCGTTTCGTTGATACATTTCAGGGGTTGCTGCAACTTGGACAACTTTAGAATTATTTTTTTCCTCGAATTTGAAAATCTTTAGTTTATTTTTAATCAGGTGATTGAATGACTTTTATATCAATTGAATTTCTCCTATTTTTCGCAATAATCGTTTTTACTTATTATTTAATCCCACATCGATTGAGATGGATTCTTTTATTAATAGCAAGTTACGTTTTTTATGCTATTTTGAGTATCCAATTTATCCCGTTACTACTTGCAAGCACAGCCATTACTTATTTTACTGGAATTCTTATTGAAAAACAGGAGACAAAAAAACAGAAGAAAAAAGTCATGCTAGTAGGTATTTCCGTATTATTGTTTTTTCTCGGTTGGTTTAAATATTTTAATTTTGTAAATGACTCACTTCGAGCGATTGCAAATTACATGGATTGGAATTATACCGTACCATACCACGAAATTGTCCTGCCACTAGCCATCTCATTTTATACATTTCAAGCAGTAAGCTATCTTGTGGATATCTACTATGGAAAGCAAAAGGCCGAAAGACATTACGGCTACTTTTCAATATTTTTTGCATTTTTCCCACAATTGGTTGCGGGGCCAATTGAACGTGCTAAGAAACTGCTTCCGCAATTTAAAATTGAACAGAATTTAAATTATGAAAATATAAACTATGGGATGAAGCGAATCGCATGGGGTTTTTTTAAGAAGACATTAATTGCAGATCGACTAGCTCCAATTGTATCTAGTGTTTTCGATAGTCCTGACCCGACTGGTTCACAAATTGTACTAGCTACTATTCTATTCTCGATACAATTGTTCACTGATTTTTCAGCATGCAGTGACATTGCCATCGGTTGTGCAAGAATGCTAGGGATAAATTTGACAGAAAACTTTAAGCAACCGCACTTTGCAGTTTCGATATCGGATTTTTGGAGTAGATGGCATATAACGCTCTCTACATGGCTTAGGGACTATATTTTTGTCCCGTTGTGTAAGGGGAAAAAGAAGAGAAGTGAAATTTATTTAGCAATTGTAATTACTTTTTTAGTAAGTGGCATTTGGCACGGAGCCGCTTGGAATTTTGTTTTCTGGGGTCTAATACATGGGTTTTATCGCGTGTTTGGAGATTATACAAAACATTTTCGGGGGAAAATGGCTTCATTTAGTCAATTGGATAGAAGTCCAGTGCTACATAAATGGGTGAAAATTACAATAACTTTCCTGCTAGTTTGCTTTTCTAGAGTATTTTTTCGATCGGATTCCGTTACACATGCATTTGAAAATGCACAGCTTTTCTTAACAATTAACTCTTGGAGACCATCGCGAATTGTTAAAGCATTTGAAATATTTTCGCTACTAGATTTAGTGATTTTCATTTTTTTCTTTATTATTTTACAAGTATTTCAGTATATCGAAAGAAAAAATGGTTCAACATGGGAATGGCTATCGCAGCGGTCGATATTCGCTAGATTGGCATTTTATATCTTCATCATCGTTTCAGTCCTTATATTCGGTGTTTCGGGTAATGGATTTGTTTATGGTGGATTTTAATCTAAATTCAAATTACATTTGTTAGCTATTTAGTAATTTTAGTAAAATGAGCAGTGTATTGAAGGGATTTGCTATGGGACGTTTATTTATTAAGTTATCAATTATCATTACAGTTGTTTTACTATTGTTTATGCCAGTAAATAGCTTTGTAAAACATTCTCATGATTACAACATCAACCATGCAATACTGGCGTTTAAGAAACATCCACATCCAGTTGATATCATCAATTTAGGTGCATCTCATTCAATGTATGGTTACAATTTTAAGCCTACTGGCTTGTCCCATCTGGACTTAGCACTACCTGCTCAGACGATTCAGTACGACTTTAAATTGTTGAGAGAGTATGGCAAGTATCTTAAACCTGATGGTGTAGTCATCATTTCCATCTCTCAAATTACTTTCGCAAATTCTAGGGCCAATTACGTAGGAAATTATTATAACGTTTTGGATCGCAAAGAAATTGAACCTTTTCGATTAATAGATTATTACAGTTACTTGTACTTACCTGGGTTAAATAGTGGGCGTTTTAACTCTGCGCTGTCGGGTAAATTGAAAAACTTTAAATGGAATGCTCATCAACCTTGGGCAAATAACGGCAAAAACTATTCGGAAAGAAAATATGAGCACGTAGAAGCACAATATAACGAAGCCGTTGAAAACAATAGCATTGAACAAAATGTGAAGCAGTTAAGAGAGATGGTAGATTATTGTAGCGAGAAGGGGTACCGAGTAATATTAACCATGGAGCCAGTACAACAGTCTTATCAAGAGTATTTCAATGAAGAAGTAATGAACAGACTTGTTTTTCAGTACTTAAAAGCTCTTGAATTAGATGTTCCTTTTTTAAATTATATGAGTGACCAGAGATTCTTGGACAACAAAGATTACTTTATCGATCCAGATCATTTAAACAAAGAGGGAAGAAAAAAGTTTTCTTGGATAGTATACAAGGACCTCAAGAAACTTGGCTATTTATGAGCGATTTATATTACTATTATGGATATTAGCTTATTTAAACAAGGAAGATTTATTTTCTATTGATGCCCATTTAAACGGGGTGTAACAAAGTTTATGCTATCATTTTCTGGAAGAGAATTGAAAAGGGGGAGAGGTGTATAATTGGTATGATTAATCAAATAGAACTTGTATGTGATCAAATTAATAAGGTTCTCAAATGATTCTTACCTATAAAATGAATATTATTGCTTGGAGGTAGTGAATTTATGTCAGATTTACCAAATTGCCCAAACTGCAATTCAGCCTATACTTACGAGGATGGGACTATGTTGGTTTGTCCGGAATGTGCACATAAGTGGACGTTGGAATCGAAAAATGAAAATAGTGTAGAAGATAAAGTGGTTAGAGATGCGAATGGCAATGTATTGAATGATGGTGATTCTGTAACCGTCATTAAAGACCTGAAAGTTAAAGGAAGTTCATCTGTCTTAAAAATCGGAACAAAAGTGAAGAGTATCCGTCTGGTTGATGGTGACCATGATATCGATTGTAAAATTGATGGTTTTGGAGCGATGAAGCTGAAATCGGAATTTGTTAAGAAGAACTAAATATCACATAGGAAATCCGCTTACTCGATTTAAGAGCAAGCGGATTTTTCTTTATAATGATTGATTCGTCATCTTTTTTTCACGGCATTTGGTTTAAAACCTTTAACACCTGAATCTAACAAATCAAAGAAGTGCCATGGAGAGCTATAATCATCTCCGGGTCCAAAAACATCGTTAGCTACCAAAAAGATGGAGCCATCGTCCTCTTTTATAAAGGTTGAGACACCAGGATGTTGGTAGCCATCTTTTTCAAATCCCATATCCTTTTTGAAACTATTGTTTATCGTAGAAACCATCGGAAATGGCCAGTTTCGTTCTTTAGCGAACGATTGCTGCACTTCCGGAGAATCAGGAGTAGCTAAAACAAAAGGTGCCTTACTTACAAGATAATCGTACACTCCGCTGAAGCCATCCGCCCACATCGTGCAATAGGAACAGGATTTCCCCATATTTTGAACCACAATTAATTCATTTCGATCTCCAAAAAGTTCAAGTAAAGTAATGGACTGACCGTCACTTGTTAAAAACTCATAGTTCTTTACAAGAGTATATGGAGCAGCTTTTTTTAATGTCTTTAAAAGTTGCTTTTTCTCCATGATTTCTTTCTCTAGTTCTTCGATTTCAGAATTGATTTTTAACATTCCGAGCACCCTTTCTGGTTGGCAAGTAATTGATGTATTCTCCATAAACATAAAAATCTCCTGTATTTCTAGAGCTCATGCTCCACTAAGAAACAGGGGGGAAGGTTTCATAAATATCTGCCATAACCCATATAAACATAGAGACAAGGAACGTGAGGGTGATTTGAATGTCTTCAATTTTGGCGATGGGCACAATATTTACTGCCATCGGTTTTGGTTTAGGAGGAATCATGGCTTGGGGGATTAAGGGACTGAAGAAGAACACGGATGCTGTCCTTTGCTTATGTGCTGGGTTGATTCTTGGGTTACTGAGTTTTGAAGTCGCACCAGAAGCTATTGAGCTCGGCAATTGGTTTACTTTTATTGCAGGAGTTTTAGCAGGAGTATTCTTGTTCAACTTTTTGCACGGATTCTTCAGATTACATAACGTGAGAGGAAGGGATGGCAAAAAGCCAGCCGTTTTTTACACAGGCTTGATGCTGCTAGTCGGCATTTCCATACATAACATTCCTATAGGAATAAGTTTAGGAGCTGTTCAGGACACTAGTTTATCTCGATCTATCCTCCAAATGATCCTCCTTCACAATATTCCGGAAGGGTTGATTGTCTTTACACCATTACTGATATCGGGTGTTCACAAAAGGACCATGCTACTACTTTCTGTGCTCGTTTCATTACCAGTGGGAGCGGGTGCTTTTATAGGGAGTAATTTAGAGATGCCTAATCCGCTTCTCTGGTCTGCTTTTATCAGCCTGTCCATTGGGATGATTTATATGGTAACAATAAAAGAAATTCTGATTGAGTCCATTCATGAGACCACGTTTATAAAAATTTTCATGATGACGCTTCTTGGCTTCTGTTTGATTGGTGCATACTTCACTTTAATTTAATAAATTCACAGTAACTAGTAAGTAATGATAGTGAACATAAAATTAATAAATCCCCGCTGATAAAAACAAGCAGCGGGGATATTTGTGTTGGAGAACATATTTACCGAGTTAACCTATTGCCAATTTGGATGAGGATAGACGGTTTACTGAAACAATCAGGAACAGAGAAATAACTAACATCATAAGGGAACCACCGATTACGACTGCTTGTATCGAAAACCAGTGTGCCGCTATTCCAATAACCAGAACAGCTAACAATTGCAAAGTGTAGACCACCATTCCATATAAACTGGATATTCTTCCCATCATTTCAATCGGAATGTTTTCTTGGATGTAGGTCGTGAAACCCGTATTTGCCAGGGCTAATGAGAAACAAAGAATGAAAAATCCGCTACTTGCCATCAAGTAGTTCGTTGAAAAACTATATACTACGTAACCAATGGACACCAAAATGGTTCCACTGCACATTAACTGTTTGGCAGAAGTGAACTTGACTAGCATATTCGTACTAATTGCACCAATTAAGAATCCAATTCCGGCCACACTTACAAGTGAACCGTAGGCAGCATCCGTTAAATGAAGAACTTCTTTGGCAAAAGCCACCTCAGTTGAATCGAGCGCAGCAGTTAACAACATGACCATTTGAAAGATCATATACACGACAACAAAAGGGAAAGCCATTTTACTGAAATTCCAGACTAAATGCCAATCCTTTACGATAGTCCCCCATGTAAAGTTTGTAGATTCAGATGAGTCTCTACGGTTTTGTCTCGGAAGCAAATAGATCAATCCAGCCGACAATAAAAACGTACCAGTATTCACAAACAACGCCATTTCAAGAGAGCCTAGCATAAATAATATCCCCGCAATAGCAGGACCCAAGATGAACGCGCCAGAATGAACAAAACTAAGCTTGGCGTTGAATTGTTTTCGCTCGACTTCCGGCAATAACATCGTCATATAGGTAAAAGAGGCTGGCCCAAACATGGCACCTGCCATTTGAATAATCATTACAACTGCATAGATAGTCCATATGGAATCTAGAAAAGGAATGAATAAAATCAGTGATGCACGCACTACATCGAGGACAATCATCAAGTTCTTCGTTGAAACGCGATCGATCACACTGCCCGCCCAAAATCCCATCAGCATAAATGCAAAAGGTTTAATCATATACAGTACCGCAACTGCCGCTGCAGAACCTGTCCTTTCAAAAATCATTAAGTTGATGGCCAATAAATAGATCCATCCCCCAATATTCGCTATTCCGACGGCACTTAAATAATAAGCATTGTATTTCCATTTACATAATTCCATTCATTTTCCCTCCGACATTTTTTTTAGCAAACAAAAAAATCCCACCTCCAAGACGATTTGTCTTGGGGACGAGATTGACATGTCGTGGTACCACCCCAGTTTGTTCTGATGTCACCATCAAAACCTTTTCAAGTACGGCATGAATTTCATGCTTATACTTGAGCTCTTTAACGGAAGCTACCGTCACACCATCCCCCTATAACTCAAGGTTCCCATGTGAAGCTCAGAGTCTTGTTTCAATCAGTGAATGCTTACCCTTTTTCAGCTACCAGACTCTCTGTTAAAGAATTCAGATGACTTACTGTTCTCTTCATTGCTTTTAATTTTGGATATCATAACATAAGGAATCTCTTCTTGGTATCTATTTTTTCTAAATACTCAACTTTCTTATGGAAAACAAACTATAGGCTGATCCCTAAACTGATATCTACCACTCCATAAGAAAACGCCAAAAGATGCTTTTACAACGTCAACGTCAATTATTCCTACGTGAACTCTTAAGCCCCCTTAAAGTTTTAGACACCATAAAGTAAGCGAGTTACAATATAACCAAACTTGTGAGCGGATGTTTAAATCGAATAGGAGGGGAAAGAAATGCCTAATAAGAAAATTGCCGTAGTTGAAGAAGTGAAAAAGAAATATGTTCGCATGGCATTAGAGACGGGAAACAATGCTTCCATTGCACGAAAAGCTGGAATCGATCGTTCAACGTTAAAAAAGTGGATGATTGAATACCAAGATGAGGTTGGCGATCAAATGGAAAAAGAGGATATTTCCATCCTTTCGGATGAGCCTACTCATGACGAGCTCCAGAAGAAGTATGATCAGGCCATGAAGCTGTTGGGTGAAAAAGAACTTGAAGTTGCCTTCTTGCGAGAAATCGTAAAAAAAAACACTTTAGTGTAAAGGGACAGTTGGAGATGGTAAAAGAATGGCATGAAGAAGGGTTTCCCATTAAACGGATGATGAAATTCCTTCGAATAACCCGTTCCATGTTTTACTATAAGCCGGTCGCTCAAAATCCTGAAAAAGAGGAAGTGCGTGGACGTCCGTGTCCGGGGTTTTCCTTAACCAACAAGGAAGAGCGAATTTCGGATGAACAGATTCAAGAGTTTCTGATGGAAGCGATTGAGGGTGAAGAAAGCGTGTATGGTTACCGAAAACTTACCTACCACTTAAAGACTGTGTATGATTTAAAAATCAACGCAAAGAAGGTATATCGCCTCTGCAAAGAGATGGGCATCCTCTTGCCGCAGCGCAAGAAGAAAAGCAAACACCCACGGCGTTTGGCAAGAAATCACGTTATTACAGGTCCAAATGAGATGTGGCAATTAGACATTAAATATGGATCTATCGAACAAAGTGGTCGTTTCTTCTTTGTCGCAAGTGCAATTGATGTTTTTGATCGTTCTATCGTTGGCTATTATCGAGGATCTGATTGTAAAGCTACTAGTATAACCAATATGATTCAAGATTCCTTGATACGTCGTAACGTCCCTCGTCCCAAGGACGATGAACAAGAGAAACGATTGATCATTCGGACAGACAATGGTCCACAATTCGTAAGCGAACACTTTGGCGATTTTTGTGAGGATAAACGGATTTATCATGAACGAATTCCCAAAAAATCGCCGAATTCAAATGCGTATATCGAATCATTTCATAGCATCCTAGAACGAGAATGTTTTCAGCAACACGACTTTGAATGTTTTGATCATGCATATGAAAAATTGGATGTATTTATCGATTTTTACAATGAACGACGATATCATGGAAGCTTAAACTACCTTTCACCTTGCCAATTTTTAGAACGTTTTCAAGAAAATAATGGCCATTCACATGAGATTAGTCTTTAATTTTAAAGATGGTGTCTAAATAGAGGGGGCCAAACCGTGAACTCCTAAAATTCCTACGTCAACCTCGATTTTTCCTACGTCAACGCTAATCTTTCCTACGTCAACGCCATTTTCAAGTCAATAGTGGGGTTGATTAAAGTCCAAAGCGAATTGGAACTCTTTGTCTTAGTGATTCTATATAAATGCACAGCAAAAGTTGAATAATTATTAAAATAAATAAAAAATTTCATTGTAAATAAATAACAATACATGCCACAATCTAAGTATGTGTTTTTAAAGGGAGGCTTTTTTATGGAACTGTTAATCATAAGGCATGGAGAATCAGAAGCGGATTTATTAGGTGTACATGAAGGTAGAGCGGACTTTCCCTTAACGGAGGAGGGGGAGAAGCAAGCGAGTAAAATGGCAACCTACATAGAACAGCATTATCCACCAAGCATCATCCTAACGAGTCCATTAAAAAGGGCTAAAAGGACAGCCACCCTTTTACAAGAATCAATAGGCTGCGAATTAATCGTAGAGAATGATTTGATGGAATTTAACAATGGAGTACTTGCTGGACTATCAAGAAAAGAAGCGGCGAATAAATACCCTTTACCTGAAGGCGGAAGACCAGCTCATGTTCCCATTCAAGATGGTGAATCTGATTTAGAATTCCGTTTCAGAGTTGATGGCATCTTCCATAAGATCTTGTATGAATACCAACATTATGAACGAGTTGCTATTGTTTCTCACGGTGGAACGATTTCAAATTTATTAAAAGCATTTCTCAAACAACCGATGAATAGTGAATTCATTTTTCCAACAGGAGATACAGGCATTCATTTACTTGAAATAAAAGAGAACGCTCGAATCATCAGATTCCTAAATAAGCAGGAACATCTTAACGGGATTTAAGATGTTGTTTTGAACAAGTGATGTTCAATTGAAAGCCTTAGTCTTTTCTGAAGTCGTATGTATCCTTACGAACATCGAGGTTCATCCCATTAATGGCGACTGTATGATCGTTAATCCACTCAATCTTGCCTTCTTCCATACGGTAGGACCAATACATATTTCGTTTTTGATCGTTCTTATTATGATAAATCACTTCGCCTCTGACAGCTGGCGCAACTGTAGAATGGCTATTGATTACATAAGTCAGGACTGTATATTCTCGGGTAGGGGAAACTTCCTCAGCGAGCAAATCACCCTGAGGTATCCGATTAATATTAAAGAACAAATGATTTACGATCAGAAATAAACCTAATATTAGAGAACCGAAAAGCAAACAAAAATATGCCGCTACTTTTAATACTGTCCTTTGCTTGTTAGTCATGGTTTCCACTCCTCTTTAAGTAAGAAACGTATTCGTGAGAAAATGGTTTCCGTCGTAATAAAAATATCTTTTCTGATGTTAGGGGAATGCACTTGTTAATAATAAGTAGATTTATTTTCTCAATTCTCGTGCTGACACTATCAATCTATAGTTTAATCACCAAAAACTTTGAGCTACTTCCAGTCATAATGCTGTTCCTAGGGGCGAATATGATGGTTGTTGGAATAGAAGGATTTCAGAAAAAACCAAAAGCAGCGTGGGGTTTTTTAAGTATTATCGTTTCATTTTTCGTGTTTTTTGTTGCCCTACAAGGTTTTCTTATAAAGTAATATTTCTGTCCAACATTAAAAAAGGCAGCTAGGATGCCGGTTGAAAATTAGCAGCATTTATTGGATCAATGGGTATTTAAAGAAGCATATGGAATGTCACAAGCCATTTTATGATGCTATTACGTTTTATATAAAGGAATGTGAAAAGATAACTAGAATCATCTATTAAAGAGAAAAATTGGGGGAACATCATGAAATTACGAATTTTGCACACCAATGACCTACATAGTAACTTTGATAATTTTTCAAGAATGTCCACACTTATTTCAATGTATAAAAATGAAAACACGATTGTACTCGATGGAGGAGATTTTGCGGATTTTAAGAGCATTGAACTGCAAGGGACTAAAGGCATCGCTGCTATCGAATTGCTAGAAGAAGTAGGATATGACGCACTGACCATAGGAAACAACGAAATGTTCAACGGTGTGGAAACGCTCGAGCATATGGCGAGTCATAGTTCCGTTCCATTTATCAGCAACAATTTGGTGAAAAAAGAATTGAGTAACCTTAAGGGAGTAGTTTCGAGTACAATTGTGGTGAAAAATGGTCTTCGTATTTTGATTACCGGCTCATCCCCGGATATGGGGGTTTTCAATGAAGGTTTAGGAATCCACGTATATCCGTATAAAGAGATGATAGCAAACGAAATTAAACGCAATGAAGGACACTATGACCTATGTATATTACTGAGCCATATAGGGACTACGGCTGATGAAGATGTTGCTAAAGATATTCCAGAAATCGATATTATCCTGTCTGCGCATGATCACCAGCTTTACAGTGAAGCAAAAATTGCTCATGGAACAATCATGAACAGTGCCGGTAATTACGGAGAATATTTAGGAATTGTGGACATCGAAGTAAGTGAAGATAACAGCGTGGAATTACTGTATTCAGCTACTCTTCCGACAAAACAGGAAGAGATCGATGAACGAATCGTATTTATTTTGAAAGAAAATAAAGCAAAAGCCATAACGGTATTGAGTCAGCCGCTATATGATCTTGAAGAGCCTCTTTGGCATGATGTGTTGGAAGAAAACCCATTAACGAATCTAATTGCTGATGGATTAAAAGACATGTTGGGTTGCGAGATCGGTTTAATGAACAGTGGCATTGCGAATGCAGGTCTGTTCCACAATCTCTCCAATAAGAAGTTGATTGAGATTTGTCCTTCTCCTTTAAACCCTACTTCATTTGAAGTGAAAGGCAAAGACATCAAGTTGGCGTTAGAGCAATCATTAGATGCTCAGGTTTGTTTGGCTGACGGCAGAGGCCCTGGATTTAGAGGGAAATTCGTCGGCAGACTGCACATTTCAGGCGCAGAAATTGTACACGACGGCAAAACGATTAAACGTGTGATGATAGGTGAGCGCGAAATGGAAGATGATATTTGGTATTCAGTGGCAAGCTCCGATTATTTACAACGTGGTTCGGGTTATCCATCACTTGCTCATAACCGAAATGATCAGTACAGCGCGGAAGAAATCAAAGACGTTATTCGTGAGTACGCAAATCAATCAGACTTTGTGGAGCGGGCAAAAGTAAAACGGTGGAAACAGCTAAAGACCGTGAATGCATAAATGTAATACAAAACATTTTTTAAGTTCAGCGATTAGGTTCAAATAAAAAAGCACGTGTTTTTGGAGGGTCCCTTTCATTAGAAGAGACTCTGCGAAATCCGTGCTTTTTCTTATTAATAAAACAGTACGTTAAAACAACCCGACAGCATTGCCTTCTGCGTCAATATTCATTTTTAGCGCAGCAGGTTGTTTTGGCAATCCTGGCATCGTCATGATATCACCCGTGAGGCAGACTAGGAATCCTGCGCCAAGTTTTGGGATAATATCGCGAATTGTAATCGTGAAGCCTTCAGGACGTCCGAGAAGGGAAGGTTGATCTGAAAGAGAGTATTGTGTTTTCGCCATACAAATAGGTAGCGCGTCCCAACCATATTTTTTCAGTTCATTTAGTTTCCTCTTTGCGTTATCTGTCAGTTGAACGCCCGCTCCACCGTACACTTGCTGGACAATCACCCGCAGTTTCTCTTCTACGGAATCTGTTTCGTCATACAGCAACTTGAAATCGGTCGGTTTAATAAGTTCCTCTTGCACGAGCTTGGCCAACTCAAGTCCACCTTTACCACCTTGCTCCCAAACATTCGTCAAAGCAATATTCACACCGTTTACTTTAGCCCAATCCATAATCTCTTGCATTTCATCTTCTTGATCTGTGATAAAACGGTTCAAAGCGATGACAGGCTCAATGCCAAACTGACGGACGGTATCCACATGTTTAGCCAAATTGGTCATTCCTCGTCTAACCGCATCAGCATTTGGGTGCGTCAATTCATTTTTCTCGACGCCACCATGCATTTTCAATGCGCGAACCGTTGCGACAATGACAACGGCATCAGGATGGAAATTCCCTTTTCTGGATTTGATGTGCATGAATTTCTCTGCACCTAAATCCGCTCCGAACCCTGCTTCAGTTACGACGATATCCGCTAGTCTTCTTGCTGTGTTAGTTGCCATCAAGGAGTTGCAGCCATGTGCAATATTGGCAAAAGGACCACCGTGAATAATGGCAGGAGTTCCTTCAATCGTTTGAACTAAGTTCGGCTTGAAAGCGTCTTTTAATAGCATTGTCAAAGCACCTTCTACACCTAGCTGACGAACCGTTACGGGTTCTTTATCGTATGTGAACGCAATGACCATTTGCGCAAGCTTCTCCTTCAAATCTTCCAAAGAAGTGGCAAGGCATAGGACAGCCATAATTTCTGAAGCGACAGTGATGTCAAACCCATCCTGTCTCGGAACTCCTTGCATTGGACCACCCAATCCGATGGTAATTTGTCTTAATGCGCGGTCGTTCATATCGAGTACGCGTTTCCAGGCAATTCTTCGTGGATCGAGATTCAGTTCATTTCCTTGATGTAAGTGATTGTCGATAAAAGCTGATAAGGCGTTATTGGCAGTCGTGATGGCATGTATATCACCCGTGAAATGGAGGTTGATGTCTTCCATTGGCAATACTTGTGCAAAGCCACCACCTGTTGCGCCGCCTTTCATGCCCATAACAGGGCCTAAAGAAGGTTCACGCAAGGCCACAATGACCGATTCGTTCAACTGGTTAAAAGCGTCAGCCAATCCGACTGTTACAGTCGATTTTCCTTCTCCTGCTGGTGTGGGACTAATCGCTGTAACTAAAACGACTTTTCCATTTTTCGTTGCAGGTGGCAGGGAAGAAACGTCAATTTTAGCTTTGAAATTACCGTAAAGTTCAAGTGCTTTTCTAGGAATTCCCGCTTTATCGGCGATTTCCTGGATTGGTAACATAGTTGCGTTCGTTGCGATCGATAAGTCTGTAAACGTCATGAATTTCCCAACCTTCCTAATTCCTTTTATTAAAACCATTAAATGATTCTGATGAGTAAAATTGTTCTTCTTCTGTTAAGTTTGCTTACGAGTTAAAAACCATCTCTCTTTGTGAAATGACTCCTAAAATCTCTATTTGACAATATTAACTTACAAAACCCTTTGATTCAAGTGATTTTCAAGTTCAATATCGAACGATTTAATTATTTTAATTGAAGAACATTCGTCTTTTTGGTTACTCCGAGAAAAAACTATTTATAAGAAAGGACATCTTCCAAAATAGTCTAAAAAGGTATCGGATTTTGGAAAATAAAATCTGCCATTGTATAGGAAGTGTGATAAAAGTTGATTACGGGTATACCTAACCTAAACAAACAAATTTTGAGGAGGTGTACCAATGTTTGATCCCAAGAACAAAGAGAAAAAAGATGAAAGAATAAAGACACGTAAGGAAACGGAAAAAAAGAATGTAAAACTTTCTTCAAATGATGTTTCAGAAGAAAAGAATGAAAATACGGAGACAGTGGTCACTCAACCGCGTATCGGTACTGAAGGTCTCTAAAAACAAAAGCGGACTCTCTAGAGTTCGCTTTTTTAATGGCATCTTAGAAGTCAGGCGGATGAGATTTCACTCGAAACTTCCATGTCTGTTGGTGTATAATGCAACAGTAAGCAAGTCATCAGCTACCGTTTTAGTAATAGTATGATATAGATACATATACGTGAAAGAGAGTGATACGATATGGGACGTAAGTGGAATAATATTAAAGAAAAGAAAGCTTCAAAGGATTCAAATACAAGTCGTATTTATGCAAAATTTGGCCGAGAAATATATGTGGCAGCTAAACAAGGTGAACCGGATCCGGAATCAAACCGTGCACTTAAAGTCGTTCTTGAGCGAGCTAAAACGTATAGTGTGCCAAAAACAATCATTGACCGTGCCATTGAAAAAGCAAAAGGCGGTTCAGAAGAAAATTACGATGAACTTCGATATGAAGGCTTCGGTCCAAGCGGCTCGATGGTCATCGTTGAAACACTGACAAATAACGTTAACCGTACAGCTTCGGATGTACGTGCGGCATTTGGTAAAAATGGCGGCAACATGGGTGTGAGCGGATCGGTTGCATACATGTTTGATGCAACGGCTGTAATTGGGATTGAAGGTAAATCGGCTGACGAAGTATTTGAATTGTTAGTGGATGCCGACGTTGATGTGCGTGACGTATTGGAAGAAGAAGAATCAGTGATTGTATACGCTGAGCCTGATCAATTCCATGCTGTTCAAGAAGCATTCAAGAGCGTTGGAATTACTGAATTCACAGTTGCTGAACTGACGATGCTTGCGCAAAACGACATTACACTTGAAGCGGAAGCGCAAGCGCAATTCGAGAAAATGATTGATGCAATTGAAGACTTGGAAGACGTGCAACAAGTCTATCACAATGTGGATCTAGGCGAATAAATCATAACAAAACCGTACCAATCCCAGGGAAACCTTGTAGCGGTACGGTTTTATATTGGAAAAGGGACATACCCGATTGGGTATGTCCCTTATTATATAAGATAACATAAGCTCTGAATGATATTTTTCATCCCGAATAGTTCGGGGAATAATTTCCTAAGAAAGTGTTCCTTGCTTTCCGTGCCGCGGTCATTTGTCCACTGGAAGTCTTCCTTAAGCAACGTAAACCCTACCTTCTTTTACGTCCTTGCGACCCTATAGTCGCGCCAGTGTGAATAAGTTTAATCAAAAACATCGAGTAGATGCCAGAATTTCAAATACTATTTGCTATCTCACTTGTTAACTAAGCTATTATTGCATATGCAGTCGTTTTTGTCAATGAATGAGCAAAGTGCCTTAAAAAGAATCTGCTTTCCTGAAAAGTAAAATCCTTTTTCTCCGCTAAATCCCTAGGTCACTACAAATCCCCTTCATATCATAATAAGAATCTTTGAAGGAAAGGGGGACTTTATCATGGATTATTACGGCGGTTACGGCCCATGTGGTGGCTATGGACCATGTGGTGGTTACGATCACGGCTCTCGTAGAGGGAGTACTTTTGCATTAATTGTAGTTCTTTTCATTTTACTCATCATCATCGGGGCAACTTTCCAAAAGAAATGCTAAATAAATAGGAAATTCCTTCACTAGTACGACGGTTATATGCACTCGCATTTCCCCTGAAAAATTCCCATTTATTTAAAGAGTGCCTAACCCGCACTCTTTTTTGTGTTTTTGTCTATTTATATCACTTTCGTAGACTGCCAACGTGTGCAGGTAGACAGTTTGAGGTTCCAGGTAGACAGAATTGTTATCCAGGTAGACAGTTTGGGATTCCAGGTAGACAGAATCGCATTCCAGGTTGCACAAAATCGGCACCCAACTTTCCTCAGGAGTGTTTTGAAGGGACGTTCTATGGGAACCTTACATGTAAAAAGGAGTTTTGCGCATGCCTTGGAACAATAATGATTACCCGGATTCTTTTAAGAACTTGGACACACCCGTTCGCAAGAAAGCCATTGAAATTGCCAATGCCCTTCTTCGGGATGGAATGGAAGAGGGCAGAGCCATTGCCATCGCCACTGAAAAAGCCCGAGAATATGTCGGTGGGGATGAGAAACAAGAAGTATATAAAGTATTGAAGCATTCGGAGGGGTGGCAACTTCAGAAAGACTCGGGGAGTAAAGCAATTTTCGTAGCTGAAACTAAACAAGAGTTGCTGGATAAGGCAAAACCATATGTGAACGACCACAATGGGGTACTGAAAATATATCATGAAGATAATTCATTGCAGGATACGATGTATGACTATGATTGAAGGTTAAACCATAATAAAACGCCCACTTCATCAATAAAATGAAGTGGGCGTTTTGTGTATTAAATATTGTTCGCTTTTTTAACACGATTGTAGAACAGAATTCCACTGGCCAATAATAGGACACCAAATGTAAATGTCTTAAGATCGGCTGTACCAGCATAAATAACCCAAACGGAGTAAAGGGTAGCAAGAACACCGATAATCGCATCCGTAATTCTACTTCTTCCATTCGTATACGTTTCACCAGTAAAGACAAGCTTTAACTGGAAAGCGGAAGAGATGAAGTATGGAACTAAGTAGGACAGTGTAGCAACGATAATGATGAAATCAAAAGCGGCTGCTATCGTATTTGATACCGTAGAGAATATGAACACCTGTGCAAGTAAATTAGTGATTACCAAAGAAAAGACTGGTATCCCTTTCTTATTCACTTTAGCGAATGAAGGAAGGAACAACCCTTGTTTAGCTGCCTGGTAAGGAATTTCAGCACTAAGCATGACCCATCCAATCGTGGAGCCGAATAAACTAATCAAACCGATTGCGGCAAGAATTTTTCCACCGACTGGTCCCAACACTGTTGAAATGGCATCAATTAGTGGCTTATCAGATGCGATGAGCGCATCATGGCTTAACATTCCTAACACGAGCGTGCTAATGCCGACATAAATGGTAAGAGCAATAAGAAGTCCGATCGTTGTTGCACGCTTAACATCGATTGGTTTTTTTGCACGCGATGCGAAAACAATCGCAGATTCAACGCCAACGAATGCCCAAAGAGTAGCTACTGCTGCACCATTCACTTGTCCCAAAAGACCAATAGAGTTTCCAAGTTCATCATATCTTGGCGCAACAAAAGGAAGGATATTCGCCTTTTGAAACGCGAATAAACCAATCACAATAAATAAAATGAATCCAATTACTTTTGTAGCTGTGGCAATAAAATTAATCTTTCCGGCATTTTCAAGGCCGTTCAGGATGATATAATGCACTCCCCATAACAAGAGCGTACAAACCGTAAAGGTCAGGGCATTCCCGACTTTTAAAGTGAAACCACCGATTGTAAACAGTTCAGCCTGATTGACTAAAACAGGGAAGAACGTTGTTAAGTAACCGGCAAACGTTGTGATAATGGCCACATTACCGGCCACATTACCAATCCAATATCCCCAAGAAGACATAAATCCAGATAACGTGGAAGCATTACTGCCAGGTTTAAATAATTCTTTGGCGTAAATCTGAGGGCCTCCATTTAAATCAGGTTTTCTCAGCGCTAGATTACCAAATACTAAAGCAATCATCAGCACGCCAAATCCTGTAACTAACCATGCGGATAATACGCCGGCTGGGCTTGCTACTTCACTCAACGTGCGGGGCAGCATGAAAATGCCGGATCCCACCATATTTCCAACTACTAATGCAGTTAAAATCCATAAGCCTAATTTTTTGTCCGTATTCATAAGCGTATGCTCCTTTCAATTCATTCTATATCTACCCGGAAAATATGATTTCTAAAATAGGATTACATCAAGTTATTAATGTTTTTCACGACCACTTCCTCATCATGAGCTGATGAGGGCTATATTTATTCACTTGTACTAATATAGATACGTTCATATGATAAGTCAATTGGAATGTTTTACTATAGTAGTGCGCGAAAGTGATTTTTCTCTAAATTTTATTGATTGTTCCGATTGACATTGACGTAACGTGAAGGTGTACGATGAAATCAAGAGGAGGTGACGAGGTGGAATACACAGTTCAAAAATTAGGGAAATTATCTGGCATCAGTTCACGCACTTTGCGCTATTATGACGAGATGGATCTTCTCAAGCCGGCGAGAATCAATTCATCAGGATATCGAATATATGGCCAAGCGGAAGTCAATAAGTTACAGCAAATCTTGTTTTATAAAGAACTGGGTTTAAGTCTCGAACACATCAAACAAATCGTGAACAACCCTTCATTCGATGGTGTGAAAGCCTTGAATCAACACCGTTCACAACTCCTCGATAAACGACAACAACTGGATTTACTAATTGCCAACGTGGAAAAAACGATATCTTCAGCAGAGGGGGGATGTACAATGACGAACGATGAGAAATTCGAAGGCTTCAAACAAAAGATGGTAGATGATAATGAACAACAATATGGCAAAGAAATTCGTGCGAAATATGGAGATGACACGGTCAACCAATCAAATAGCAAAGTAAAAAACATGACCCAAGCACAGTACGATGAAGTCACAAAGCTTGCCAATGAAATTGTCACAACTTTAGCGGAAGCTTTCAAGACGGGGGATCCTGCCAGTGACCTTGCCCAAAAAGCGGCGGATCTTCATAAACAATGGCTTATGTATTATTGGCCAACGTATAGCAAGGAAGCTCACGCAGGACTCGGGCAGATGTATGTGGATGATGAACGATTTACTGCCTATTATGATAATGAACAACCTGGAACGGCAGCATTTCTTAGAGATGCCATTCAAATTTACACCGGTATGAAGCCATAACAAAAGAGCAGATGGAGTCACTTCGACTTCAATCTGCTCTTTCAGGTATTGAATACGTCAATCAATTAGTTGGATCTTGTTATCTTTAAACCACACGTGCATTTGAGCGAGGTGGGCAAGAAGTTGTGGTCCAGACATCAATTGACCGAACCAAGGGACTTTAAAGGCAGTCCCTTTCGAATCAATTAATTCATTTAACCGTTCCCCCTCAAAAAGCTCATGGAGAATCGAATTTTTATCATTTAATAGGTCTTTTAACCAAACTTGGACACGGTCCGTGTAATACGGATTATGCGTTTTTGGATATGGACTTTTTTTACGGTAAAGAACTTCGTTCGGTAACATGCCTTCTAACGCTTTGCGCAAGATCCCTTTTTCTCTATTTCCCGCCATTTTTATTTCCCAAGGAATATTCCAGGCATATTCAACAAGCCGGTGATCGGCAAATGGAACGCGTACTTCCAAACTAGCTCCCATACTCATCCGGTCTTTACGATCAAGAAGTGTTGTCATGAACCATACCATGTTAAGATAAAACATTTCTCTCCGTTTTGCTTCGATACTGGATTCGCCATCGAGTCGGGGAGTTTCAGCAACGCTCTGTTCATAAGCATGACGGGCATAATCTTCAAGTTTTAGCTTCTGGCGCCAATCATCTTTCAATAAGGATACCCGCTCATTTGTGGATCGCATCCAAGGAAACCCAGTGCCGTTTAAATCATTGGCATTGTGAAACCATGGGTACCCACCAAAGATTTCGTCCGCACATTCTCCAGACAGGCCTACTGTGAAATCTTGTTTGATTTCTCTGCAAAACCACAATAGTGAAGAGTCGACATCGGCCATACCCGGTAAATCACGAACATGGACAGCTTCAGTCAGATGATCGATTAGTTGATCTTGCGTAATGATGGACGAGTGATGAACGGTTCCGAATGTATTGACGACTTTATCTATCCATGGGCCATCCGCATTCGGCTGAAATTCATTGGCTTTAAAGAATTTGGCATTGTCTTCGTAGTCAATGGAGTAAGTATGCAAAGGTCCTTTTCCTTCTTGTTTATAACGATTGGCTGCAATGGCTGTTATGGCACTGGAATCCACCCCGCCTGATAAAAAGGAGCATAGTGGTACGTCTGATACTAGTTGACGTTCGACGGCATCCGTTACAAGGAAACGAACTTTTTCTGCTGTTTCATCAACAGAATCTGTGTGATGTTCACTTTTGACGTTCCAGTAGCGCCAAATACGAAGACCTTGACGTGAAACGGTTAACGCGTGAGCGGGTCGCAATTCCTTCACTCCGTGGAAGACTCCTGAACCAGGATTTCGGGATGGTCCTACAGCCAGCACTTCTGCTAATCCTTCACGGGACAGTTGTGTTTTCATATCCGGGTGGGCAAGAAGAGCTTTAATTTCGGATGCAAAAAGTAAGCTTCCACCATGTTCGGAATAAAACAGCGGTTTTACACCTAAACGATCGCGTGCGATAAACACTTTTTGTTCCTTCTCATCCCAAATAGCAAAGGCAAATATTCCATTAAAATAGTCCACACACTGCTCTTTCCATTCAATGTAGGAAGTCAGCAATACTTCGGTATCAGAGTGCCCCGAGAAGGAGTAACCTTTTCTCAACAGTTCCTTTCGAATATCTTCCGTGTTATATAATTCACCGTTATAGCAAAGTGTATAGCGGTTATCATGATGTGCTTTCGTCATTGGTTGTTTTCCCCCGATTGGATCAACAACCGTCAATCGTCGATGACCAAAAACCGCATGTGTTTCCAACCAGACATTTTCGTCATCAGGTCCCCGTTTGGCCAATGTTTTTGTCATGTTTTCCACTATCGATGCCTGCGTTCGTAGGTCGCGTCCAAAATGCACCCATCCTGTAATACCACACATTAACTCTCATCCCTTCTACATCACTAACTCTTCTATTTCCATCTTTCTAGCCTATGCAAAAAACGCAATAATGCTCATACGAGGAGATTCTTGACTGCCTGTCGAATTGATTGAAATGAGAACGAAACACGTAAGGAGCATGTTTATGCAAACATTGTTTCAATACAATTGGATGATTAGAGAAGAATGGTATAAATGGTGTGAGGAAGTCCCTTTGGATGAATTACTGAAAGTTCGCACGGGTGGCGTTGGTGGAATTTTGCATACCCTATTCCATATTATTGATGTGGAGTGGAGTTGGATTCGACTTATGCAAGGAAAGCCCGATTTCCAAGAAAATTTTGACGAGTATCAAAGTCTAGAGCGGGTGAAGGAGTTGGATGTCCTTTTTAAGAAAGAAGTGGGGGAGTTTGTCCTTTCATGGAATCATCAAATGGAAAATAATGAAGTGCGAGAATTCAGCCAGGATGGAACAGAGGAAATTTTTACGCGCGGAGAAATCATGCGTCATGTTATTGCACATGAAATTCACCATATCGGGCAGTTATCCGTTTGGTCTAGGGAAATAGGGAAAAAACCTGTATCTGCAAATTTGATTGGTAAAGGACTCACAAATTTAGAACCTTGATTAGTTTCCATACTGCTAAGGGGTAGCGTATGGGATATTCAAGGTTCGATGAGGAAATATTCACCTGTTCTTGGCTCAACGGTGTAGTAATGCAATTTGTCATTTTGGATGGCAGATACCAAATAAAGTTGTTTGTTGCCGACAGTATCAATTATTTTTCTATTCCTCCAGCCAAAATGATCCGAGGTGAATTTCTCAACATTGTCTTTGTTAAGTAGCTCTACTTTTTCTTTTTGTTCAATTAAAAATTCAGCTTCATGAAAGGTGTATTGAGGTTGTATGATGAAGTAGTAAATCGGTAAACCAATCAAGATTCCATATAAAATAAAAAGCACGCCATTTTTGCGTTTTTGTTTATGTGGCTCTATTGGGAAAATATATAAGAATAGCGTTTGTAAAATGACGGTGATGAGAAGTGCAATGTGGATCATGTAGTCTTCCATGTAAGCATAATCCCTTGCCTTGAATGTATAATAAATCCCTTCTGAAATTGCCAGAAAAAACGCGACGATGGTCAACTTCTCGTTCTTTAACATCTGTTGCATCAACCCTTCATAGACCGTATAGTTAAATCATACAACAATATAAAAAATAAACAAATATAAGTTTGGGGTGATAAAATGAAAACTTTAATAAATATCCGTCCCTATCAATCGAATGACTATCCTTCCATTAAACAATTGAATCAACTGGAGGGGTGGAGTAACCTCGTAGAAAAAGAGGAAGATACGAAAAAAGCGTGGGAGCATTCAAATATAGCTTATGTAGCAACAATAGCAGAGGAAATAGTTGCTTATGTAAGAGGGATTACCGACCAGGCAATCACGCTTTACATTTGTGAACTAATCGTCAGTGAACAGTTACGGGGCCAGGGAGTTGGCCAACAGTTGCTTAAGTTCGTACATAATCAATACCCAACAACCCGAATGGAAATGTTGGCAAGCACCACTTCACATACTTACTATGAGCAACATGGTTTCAGACCTTTTTGCGGGTTCCGGAAAACATTACCTGAATGGAAGTAACTAACTACGAAGGAAGTTTTGAAAGATGAACAATATTGATAAACGGAATCGTCTAGATGAAGAAGTTTTTAGTTATCGAGTAAGTAAAAATAATTCAGTATTTATCAACTTCAAGGGGAAAGAAATCAAAATTGTAAAAGGTAAGGAAGCAGAGAGGTTGCTTTCAAAGATTCAAGAGTCTGAAACAGATAAAGAAATCCAGTTGGCCCTTGCGAAGATTACAGGAAATTTTAAACGTGGCAATGAAAAAGACAGTAAAAAGAAGGCATAGATACCCGAATTTTAGGGTACCTATGCCAAAATTCATCACTTATTAATATCACTCGCTGCTTTAATAAAAGACTTATAGGTTACTGGTCCAAAGTGGTCTGGATTTCCTTTGAAGAATTTCTCCAGCATAAATTGTTGAGCACAGATAATTGAGCACTGCTTCGCTTGCATAATTAAATTCATATATGCAATAAAATAACCCACTGATAAATTTCCGCCCTTGTTTACGACCACATTAACCCCTCCAAGTTGTTAACAACACGAACTTTTTCCACCGATATTGGTACTGCAAACACCCGTTTCAGGTAAATCAAGTTCCACGCGTTTTGCTGCTTCCTGATCTCCTGTTAAGTGGGCAACAATGGAACGGACCTGTTCATAGCCAGTAGCCATCAAAAATGTAGGTGCACGTCCATAGCTCTTCACGCCTACAAGATAAAAGTTCTTTTCTGGTTGGCGAAGTTCGGCTTCTCCGTGAGGGCGGATAGTGCCACAACTGTGAATGTTTGGATCAATGAGTGGCGCCAAGGCAGATACGCTCTCGGTAGCAGCATCAATGTCGAGGCGAACTTCGCGTAGGAAACTGAAATCAGGACGTGATCCAGTATTTGAGATAATTTCATCGATTGTATCAATTGAATATTTCTCATTTCTCATAGTGCCATGAATCGTTAATTTGCCATTGTCTTGCACGATTTCGTTTATAAGGAAAGGGGTATGGACGCTAATTTTCCCACTGTCCACCAATTGGTGAATACGTGAACCCAATTGACCTCTTGCAGGCAGTGCATCACGGGCTTCTCCACCATACACTTCCTCTACACGATTTTTGCGCAGAATCCAGACGATTTCTGTTCCTTCTAATTCAGCCAATTCTAAGATCGTATTGATTGCGGAATGACCGCCGCCGACAACGGCAACACGCTTCTGTTCAAATTTAGACCGTTCTGTTCCTTTAATATTTGGGATGCCGTACGAGATATGAGCTGAAAGCAATTCTTCTCCTTTAGTCCATACATTATCTGCATTCACAGGATTCGGTTGAGCCCATGTACCAGATGCATCTATAACAGCTTTTGCTTCAATTCTTTCCGTATTTCCTTCTTGTTCGATATACAGGATGAATGACTGTTGGTCTCTGTTGGCATCTTTCATTTTGTCCAATCCTTGCTTACTGATTGCCACTACTTTTGCATTGAGTTTGATAAATGGTTTAATTTGAGGCAGATTAGCTAACGGAATCAAATAATCTTCCACAAGATCTTTGCCGAAAGGTAATCGCTTCATGACGGGTGCCTTCCACTCACTATCTTCCAAAAGTTTCAAAGCCACTTTATCAATATTGTATTGCCAAGGGGAGAATAAACGGACGTGCCCCCATTTTAAAATATTATGCCCAACTGTAGGGCCGACTTCGATCATCAAAAATGGTTCTTTTTTAGCTGCCAAATGTGCAGCTGCCGCCAAACCGACTGGACCTGCACCGATGATTACTGTTGGCAAAGCAGACGCCTCTTCTTTTGGTTTAGGAGAACTACAGCAATTCGTTAAGATGTTAAAACTCATTTTTTCGTTTGTCATATTGCTTCCTCTTTTCTTTTATTTGTAATTTGCAAGTATATGGTGAAAGGAAGAGCAAGAGTGCTCTCTCTTATATAATAGGTGTACAACACACGCTTGATTTTGCCATGGCATTGTTCAATACTTTAATCGATCTCAAAACTGTTTCTTGTTCAAATTCATTCATATGTGAGAAAATTTCATCTAAGTAATTATTCATTGACGTTTCAATTGCCGTAGCCATGAATTTGCCTTGAGTCGTTAAGGATAAAATGTAATATCTTTTATCATCAAGGGAAGGGGATTTTGTGACCAGTCCCATTTTTATCAAGGTTTGAATTTGTCTACTAAATGTCGTTACATCAATTGCAAGTAATTCTGCGATTTGTTGCATGGTTGGTTCATGTTGTTTATCAATTTCGTATAAAATATGACTATGCACAGCTGAAATATCAATTCCACCAATTGCGCAACAATTTTTATTCAAAAGGCCGAAGCGACGGGTTAATACTTGAAATAACTCACGTTTGTTTTCCATGATTCCACCTCTTTAATATAGTTATATGCTAATTGTTTGCAAAATGCAACTAAAAACTAAAATAAAAAATAAAACGAATAAAGAAGGTATGAAAATGTCCATAACAATTCGTCACATGCGTGCTACTGACTGGCAAGAAGTAAAAGAGATTTACGAAGAAGGCATTAAATCGAAAAATGCCACATTTGAAACTCTGGCACCGTCCTATGAAAAATGGATGGAAACATCCCATCCAGACTGTCATTTGGTCGTAGAAGAACACAATCGAGTATTGGCTTGGGCGAAAGTGCTGTACACTTCAGCGCGTCCTGTATATGCCGGAGTGGGTGAAGTCAGCATATATGTACATCCAGATGCGAAAGGAAAAGGTGTCGGAAAACGTTTATTGCAGGAACTGATCAACGTTTCTGAGAAAAATGGTTACTGGACATTAAAAGCAGTCATTTTTCCAGAAAATGAAGCCAGCATCAAACTCCATAAATCCTGCGGTTTTCGAGAAGTGGGGGTTCACGAGCGATTAGGAAAGATGGATGGTGTATGGCGTGATAATACGCTTTTGGAAAAACGCAGTACACTTGTAGGTGTAGAGTAATTCATTACAAGCCCAAATAATAATAATCTAAAAAACGTGACTCCTTAACTGCTCAGAAGTCACGTTTACCTTTACAATTTTCATTTATTTTTCCAACCACTCCAAAAATTCTAGGCGATTTCCGAACGGGTCACTTACATAAAAGCGGTTAGCTCCAGGTAATTGATCATCCGTTGTAACCGATATGCCTTTATTGCGGATATGTGATGCAAAAGCTTCTAAATCGCTTACTTCAAAGGCAGGATGCGCTTTTTTTGCAGGAACAAACGATTGTTCTACCCCTATATGAAGATGAACATGGCCATTTGAAAACCAAACGCCACCATTCTTTTTCAGGCTTTCAGGCTTTTCAACTTCTTCTAATGAAAGAACGTCGCGATAAAAAGAACGTGCAGTATCTTCACTACCTACTGGAGCAGCCAGTTGAATATGGTCAATATGTTTAATTAACATCATTATTAGTTTCCAACCTTTCATGTTTAATTAAAGGCATTAAGAAGAGTGCACCGACAAATACTACAGAAGCTGCACCAACAAGTGCTAATGAATAACTTTCTGTTTCGGTAGCTAAAACTCCTGCAATTGAAGGCCCATTCATTTGTCCGAGTGCATAAATTGTGGTCATAATTGCAATCACTCTCGCACTGCCATGGGGATTTTTGTTACGTGCAAAGGCTGTGGCAAGAGTGGTGACCCCCATAAAAGTAGCCCCAAACAAAATAGCACTGACATAAAAGCTTGTAGAGGACTCTGATAGGGCAGGCAGTGCGATGCCGACCGACTGAAAGATCAATAAAATCATTAACGACAACATATAGCCATATTTACTGCCAAAATAAGCCCAAATGACGCAAGAAGGGATTGCTGCCAAACCAACTAATACCCAAACACTTGTCGCGTTCCCACTGAAAGCAGGGGTGTGTTCAGCAATTGCTACGATAAATGTACCTGTTACGATATAGCCTAATCCTTCCAAACCATATGCAACGAGCAACCAAGGTAACCATTTGGGTGTTTTGGAAGCTGTTGGGGGTTCAGGAGCTGAAACGACAACTGGTTCAGAGTGGTCTTCTTTCACGGTTAAGAAGACGATGATGCTTAATACTGCTGCCAACCCGGCAAGTCCGATCCAGGCACCTTCATACTGGAAATTCTTAATTAATAGTGGAACGAGCAGTCCTGATACGAAAATTCCTAGACCAACTCCTCCATACATGATACCGACCAGGCTTAGTTTCCGTTGTTTAGCCAATTGATCCAATATCAAACTGGATGCAAGAACAAAGACCAGTGCACTTGTAATGCCTGACAGGAATCGCCAGACCATCCACACAGTATGACTATATGTAAGTCCCATGACTAACGTTAGTAAAATACTAATGATAATGGTGATGCGTAAATAAATGGCGCGATGACGCTTTAAAGGAACGATGCTAGCAATTACAGCACCTACTAAATAACCAGCATAGTTACTTGAAGCTAAATAGCCTGCAAACCGTGTAGAGAAGCCAGTGTCCTGTTGCATAAAAGGTAGGATGGGTGTATAGGCAAAGCGGCCGATACTCATGGCTATAAACAGAGCAAAAACGCCACCGATGACAAGTAGATAAGGATTTTTAGACAAGGCGAGTTCCCCCTTTAGTTTTCTTCTATAATCATACGCCTTTCATTCAAAATTTCAAAAGAAGGTTTGATTTTCACAATAAAGGAAATAGATAGGGAAAGCGAAAAGAACTTGGAGGAAATACTTATGACGGATCAACAATTAAAAAAATTAAAAGACCAACTGACGAAAGAACTGGAAGATGTGAAAAATCGTCTTCATGAAGACCACCATTTAGAAACAACGGAGTTATCCAATTATGATAATCATCCAGCAGATAACGCGACGGATTTAACTGATCAAAATACAGAAATGGCAATTGAACAGCATAAAGAAGAAGAAGTCGAGCAAATTGAAACAGCGTTGCAAGCAATTGAAAATGGAACGTATGGTGTTTGCGCTGTATGTGGGGAAGACATTCCATTTGAACGAATGGAAGCATTGCCGACCGCTCGTACATGCATTGAACATGCCAATCATGATTTCGGCTGGGATGGTCGCCCACCTGAAGAAGACATCCTTGGTTCTTCTACGGAACATCCTCTAAAAGATCAAGGGGGTGTCCGAGATTATGAAGACAGTTTCGATGATGTTGAGAATTTCGGTTCATCTGACTCACCGCAGGATGCAGTGAAAAAGGATCAAAAAAACTTTTATAAAAAATAACATGTAAGCGAGAATTCCTAGGAATTCTCGCTTTTTTAATTTATTTGTAAACCGATTTGACTCTATTCAAAAGTGGTTCTTTTCACATATAATGGGAGAAATAAAAATATTTAAATTATCATAAAATATCCTGTAACTATTTTGGGGATTATACGTTTAATTGATTTGGAGGAACTTTAATGAGATTGGTGAGACCATCGCTTGAGTGGAAAGAACAACATGAAGAGTACATGACGGAGTGGGGATCCGATCGAATGGTTCCAAGTAGTATGGAGTTATCGGGTTTTGATACATATGATGAGTTTTTATTCGCACTGGACTTACGTGCGAAAGGAGAAATTCCTTGGGTTCCAAGCTCCCATTATTTTTTAATAGATAGTCAGAATCAAATAGTTGGGATGGTTGATATTCGTCATGAACTAAACGAGTTTTTGCGGACAATCGGAGGACATATCGGTTACGGAATTCGTCCAAGTGAACGCAACAAAGGATACGCAACCCGTTTATTACAAGAAGCTTTAAAAAAGTGTATAGAACTGCAAATTGAACAAGTTCTTATTACATGTGATGAAGACAACATCGGTTCTGCAAAAGTCATTATGAACAACGGAGGATTTGAGGAAGATATATTTATCACTGAAGAGGGCTTAATGAAAAGAAGATTTTGGATTTCAGTTAAGGAAAACTAGTAGAATACCTATAATCCTTACTAGGTAATAAGATAGAGGATATATTGAAAAAATGTGGAATTATTAGAAATTGAGAACATACTCCTTATTATTTTAAATGCAAACGATCAAAATCATTGATATTTACATTAAAAATGGTAAATATATGTTTTCATTCATGAAATTATCAGTTACAATGGATATAATTAAGTGAAAATTCATATTAATTTGAATCTTTTTTGGAATAATTACCATTTTGTAACGGTTTTTTTAGATATCCTTCACATATTTGCCCAGTCCAATGTAGAATGGAGCCGAATCATGAATCAAGTGTTAGAGTCTATGGAATCGAAAGTAAATAGTGAAATCATGTATAGTCAGATAATTGAATACTCCGTTGAAACCATCATTATTCATGTTGATCATACCGTTCTTTACATTAACCAATCGGGCGCAAATTTTCTTCGTGGACCAAAAGAGGGATTCATTGGCAAGAACATCTTAAACTTCTTTCAGGACGATATGAAGGATATGATTCAGGGAAGAATTCAAAAAGCCATGATTGGGAACGAACCGACGAATTTAATCGAACAAACCGTTACACGGTTTGACGGGACGCTGGTTGATGTTGAGTTATATTGTCATCCGGTACAATTCGGCGAGAGAAGGGCCATTCAAACCGTTTTGCGGGATATCACTGTTCGAAAAGAAACAGAAAAAATGTTAAACGACCGACAAAAATTGGCTTCAATTGGGCAAATTGCTGCTGGAATCGCACATGAAGTGAAAAATCCACTTACATCAGTAAAAGGTTTCCTGCAATTATTGAAAGAAAATAATTCACATCCATACTTATTCACGATGGAAACCGAACTGGAAAAGGCAATCGATACATTGCAAAACTTACTTCAAGTATCCAGACCGAATCTGTATGAAGAACAGATAGTCGAAATTGACGTCTGTAAAGAGTTAAATTCAATTGTCTTCCTATTTCAGGACAAGCTTTACAACGTTGAACTTGAGATGGACATTAAGGATTGCAGAAAACATATATATGGCAAGAAAAATCTATATTTAAAAGCGTTTTTTAATTTGATAAAAAATGCAATTGAATCAATGCCATCAAAAGGAAAACTTCGAATTGAGCATTACTTTCAAGATGACCTTGTCCATGTGAAAATCAGTGATACAGGAGTAGGTATTCCAAAAGATAAACTAAATTTACTTGGCACTCCTTTCTATTCAAGTAAAAGTGATGGAACTGGATTGGGTTTAACACAAGTTTTTACTACAATTAATGACCATGGTGGCCAAATGACTGTAAATAGTGTGGTGGGTCAAGGGACAACCTTCCATTTGAAATTACCACAATATCCAGTTGGTATGTAAAGGAGTAATCGATGAGCAGATTTGGTATGTTTGGAGAGATCACAACGGTTGAAGGTAAACGTGATGAATTAGTCACTATTTTGTTGGAAGCTGCAGAGGCAATGAATACACTAGAAGAGTGTGAGCTTTATATTGTTAGTGTAAAAGAAGAAGTACCAGACGGGATTTGGATAACTGAAGTTTGGCAAAACGCAGAAGCGCATCAATCATCACTCTCACTTGATGCAATAAGAAACTTAATAGAAAAAGGCCGCCCTCTCATTAAGGGAATGAATACGATGAATACGTTTTCCCCACTAGGTGGAAAAGGCCTTTAATAGATTTCAGTCACCCGTCCGTTCTAATTTGAGAATGGATTTTTTTTTTTTTTTGAAAAAGAGGATTTTAAATGAAAAAAGCACCAATCCATGAAAGACTGGTGCGAAAAAATTATAATGCTTTTAACATACCACCATCAATCACAAGCGACTGACCAGTCAAATACGTATTTAAAGGGGAAGCCAAGAATAAAACAACCTTTGCAAATTCCTCGGGCTGTCCATAACGCCCCATGGGAATAAGACTTTCGCTATATTTGATAACCTCATCTATCGAGGTGTTCTGTCGATTTGCTGCCAGTTGATCAAGTTCAGCGACACGGTCAGTTGCAATACGTCCTGGACCAATCGTATTAATTAAAATATTATGTTTTGCATATTCACGTGCGAGACTTTTCGTCATTCCAACCATACCGGAGCGGAACGTATTGGAAAGAATCAATCCATCAATCACTTCTTTTGTTGAAGAAGAGGAAATATTGATGATGCGTCCAAAGTCATTTGATTGCATGTGAGGTAAGACAGCACGAGTCGTACGGATATAACTCATTAAGTTTTTCTCAAAGGCGGTCATCCAATCCGCATCAGTTACATCTTTGAATCCCCCAGCAGTTGGTCCCCCAGTATTGTTTACTAAAATATCCACGGCATTGAACTCTTCTGATATCCATGAGAAAAGTGCATCTAGTTCTTCATCTGAAGCCATATCACATTTCTTGTAAAAGATTTTCGGATTATTTGTCAGCTGCTTGATTTCTTTGACTGTGTTAGACAATGTCTCCTCATTTCGACTCGATAAAAGAACGGTAGCTCCTTCTTTTGCAAATTCCAAAGCTGTTGCTTTCCCCAAACCTTTACTCGATGCGGTTACGAGAACAATTTTATCTTGTAACTGTAAATCCATCTAATCCCTCTTCTCTAATCGTGATTAATTACTTCCAAGTTGGTTTCCAATTCAATGTCCACATTTCCTTTTAATGCCCGACTGATCATACAAGAGCTTTCGGCTTTCTGCGTCAGTTTGCGAGCTACATCCAAATCTTTTTCTAAACATAAAACAAGATGGGGACGATGAATTATTTTTTTATACGTGATGATTCCATTGGTAATATCAACGATGCCTTCAGACGTCATCGTCAAACTTTCTTTTTCAATATTGCTTCGTTCGAGCATAGCCGCGAGCGTAATAATGTAGCAAGTAGCGGCTGCCCCTAATAACATTTCATCAGGATTTGTTCCAATACCTGGACCATCCATTTCAGGTGGAATTGAAATTTTGGTATGTAAGTTTGCAGTATTAAGTGTGCCTACGTCATTACGAAGACCCGGCCAATTTGCAGTTAAATGAAAAGAATGGAGTGCCATGTACTTCCTCCTTAGGTTGTCTTTTTTAGTGTAATGGAAATTGATGAAAAATAGCAGGAAAATGAATTGAAGCTATTTGATGATTTACCAGTAGAGGTAAGACGGGAATAGGAAAGGAGGGTTTTCAATTTCTATCATTAATCTGTATCTTTATGCTATAGCCCTAGCTCAAACAATGTTACAATTACTATACATTTCGTTCGTATAAAGGGGTTTGTAAATTGATGGAAGAGCGTATGCTAACATTAAAAGGTAAGAGTTTCCAAAACTTTGATGATGCAGCCGACAGTATTCTAAAAATGATTAGTAAAATCGTGGATATGAATACCATATTCATCGCGAAGAACGATAAGAAAACTAATCGGATTGTCAAAGCGGTTAACAACCAAGAAGTTCTAGTAGATGAAGGGGATGAACTCCCTTTTAAAGATACCTATTGTAAATTAAGTGTAGATCATGGACGAGAAATTTTAGTCATTGAAGATATAACGAAAAACGATTTGTCTCAGCCTCTACAAGTGACGGAGAATTTGGGAAGCGGTTCATTCATCGGTATTCCAATTTATTATGAAAATGGAGATAACTACGGAACCATATGCGGTTTAGATACGAATAACATTAATTTTTCAGATCAACATATAGAAATATTTGAGACTATGGCATCCTTGCTTACATATGTCCTTGAACTTGATAAAGCTAATCAACAAATACAAACTTTGTCAGCCCCTTTAGTACCAGTAACAAAAGGCGTGGCGATATTACCGATTATCGGTGAAATTACAGCGCGCCGGGCACAAAACATCATCCATACTGCACTAGCAAAGAGTCAGGAATATGATTTGGATTATTTAATCATCGACTTATCTGCAGTGACTCATATTAACGCTACTGTAAGTGAAGCACTTTTGAAATTGGCAAATATACTAGGGATTATCGGCGTGAAACCAATACTTACAGGATTTCAGCCAAAAATGGCGCTGAATGCTATACAAGTACACGCAGATTTAAAAGATATAATCATTGAATCCACCTTAGAGCGTGCACTCGAACGGATAGGGTTTACACTGGTAAAAAGTAATTAATACGAAAACATCTTTCCAAAGGGGAAGATGTTTTTTTCTATATATAGAAGAAACCCGATATTAGAGCGTGAAAAACGAAAATGTAAATGGTCAAATGTAAGAAAAATAGATGATTATGGATAAAGTATATAATAATTGGGCATAAATGTATTTATTACAAATGTATCAAAAATTTAAATGTTGTCACACAATTGATAACTGGTAAACACAGCTTTGCAATTGATCTGCAATGAGCGGGTGGTATGCTAGTGGTCGTTAGTGAAAAGGAGGAAATTCATTTATGAAAAAGAAAATCGTTGCACTAACTGCAATTGCAGTACTATCAGTAGGGGCAGCAGGTCAAGCATCTGCATCTAGCGTCCATACGGTAAAATCAGGAGATACATTGTGGTCGATTTCCCAAGATAACAATGTTAGCGTACAAGATCTACAAGATTGGAACGACTTAGAGTCTACTCTTATATATCCATCAGAAGAACTTATAGTAGAATCCGAAGTAGAACAACATGTTGTTGTAAAAGGTGATACACTTTTCCAAATCGCTAAAAAGCACAACTTGTCAGTGGATGAATTAAAGAAATGGAATAATATTTCAGGTGATTTAATCTTCCCAGGTGACCAGTTAGTATTGCAAGGAACAAAAGTTGCTTCTGCACATACAACTGTAAAACCTGCTTCTAATACAGCAAAAGCTCCGGCTCAATCTCAATCAACAGCTAAAGCATCTGCTCCGGCACCAGCTGCCGCACAAACTTCAGCTTCAGATAAAGAGATGACAGTAACAGCAACAGCATACACGGCTTATTGCCCGGGATGTTCTGGTACTACGGCAACGGGTATTGATTTGCGTGCAAACCCAGATCAAAAAGTCATTGCAGTAGATCCATCTGTCATTCCATTGGGATCACGTGTATGGGTTGAAGGTTATGGAGAAGCGATCGCTGGCGATACTGGCGGAGCTATTAAAGGGAATATCATTGATTTATTCATGCCTAATGAGCAAGACGCTCTAAATTGGGGTCGAAAAACAGTCAAAATTAAAGTCTTAGATTAATTGTGTGAAAAGAGATGAGCCATGTGCTCATCTTTTTTTATGGAGAAGAGTAAATATGAAGAAAAAGTAGGGTTACGGACTCCTGTCAGGAACGCGACGTCTGAAATATAGCGAGTGACGTCTGAAATTTTGGTGTTCACGTCGGAAAAATAAGAGGTCACGTCTGATATAAAAGCGTTCACGTCTGAAAAGACACTAAAAGTCCCAAAACCCAAACAAAAAGCTTGAGCAAAAGATGGCTCAAGCTTTTTACCTTATTTTATCCATTATACGATCAAGAGAAAAATCGAGGAGATCATAAAAAGGATTCCTAGCGTAACGGCTGCTGGAATAACTAAAGTGCCAAATCCTTTCCAACTAGAAAATTCATGTACTTCACCAATCGCTCGACTTTGAATCACAATCATGAAAATTGAATAGGCGAGCGTAATTAAAGTGGAAAAAACTATCCAAATCAAGCCAGTAGCTGAAGCACCAGTCGTTCCATTGAGAATGCTGGGTTCATTGAAAGATATAGCGGTTTCAAGTATCCAAAAAGGAGTCATCCAAATAGCTGGGATAAAAACAACCCCCATTGCCTTTCCCATTCCCTGAAGAGTTCCTACTCCGCCTATCCACTTGCCAATGTAGGTGAAAAGTAAAGTGGATATCCCCCAGGAGAGAAGACCATAGAGTGGACCTAATAATAAGCTTCCGATTATTACTATCCAAATAGGGAAAGAATATTGTTCCATGTATTGACTGCCCGCGCTCAATACCAAGGGTATTCCGGCAATTGCGGCAAGCGTAACAGCATAGCCCAAATTTCTATTCTCCAAAACATACCTAGTTGTGTTTCTTGTTGAAAACCATATTGATACAAACGGATGTATCTTTTCCCCATTATGTACATGATCAGGTTGCAAAAACGTTCACCCTCTCTGAGTCTCATCTTTTATGTATACACAGATGAAAATATTTTATGACTTATACGAAGGCCACCTATATGTATTCGATACAAATTATGGGAATCCTTTGAGTTAATAAAAAGCTTGAGCGCGGGATGGCTCAAGCTTTTTATAGTGGGCAGGTTTTGCACGCTTTGACAGCACCTACAGTCTGATAATAAAGACAGCAAGTTTTTCGAGTGTCCTCATCATTAGATGCATACAAAGACAACGGATGCTGTTTTGAATCGAACTCGACAGTTGGTATATCAACCAATTGTTGAAAAGTAACGGAATCCTGAAGATGGGTTACAAAGATCCATTTAATATAAGTAAAAATATTTTCGAAGAGGACGACACGTGAAATCCCTTTTTCCTTTGCCAACAAATCAACCAAAGGAATGAGCGTCGCATTATATAATACCTTTACAATCCACTCCAGTGCCGTCGTCTCTGAGGAGGCAGATTCCTTTAGTGGAAACGAGTAGACAGGCAACCAACCTGCTTTTGTCGCTTCATCAGCGATTGTGATGAAGCGGCACTCTTTCGGGTTAATCGATACATGGTGTTGGATACGTACATAAATCATGAGAGCCGCCATATAACCGATTCGTTTCGCAGTCATGGAAGCGGCATGCGCCATTGAAGGACTTCCAAACTCATTCATTAGCTTTAAAAAATGATGCTCACGAACTTGGGAATCAAACAATTGACCAAGCGTTAACGTGTACAACGCGTCTTTGTCCGTGTGCCATCGGAATTTGGATGTCATATCATTCGTTAGGATGCTTGCCATTAAGCTCCACCTTTTTTCCGTTGCGTCATTAATAAGAAAATGAAATACGGTGCACCAACTGCTGCTGTCCAGACACCTGCTGGCACCTCAATTGGGGCAAAGGCTACACGGGCAATCCAGTCTGCTATAAGGACAAACAGTGCACCTACTCCCGCTGAAAATAACACCATTGATTGAAATTTAGGACCCACGATCCTTCTGGCAATATGGGGGGCAAGCAACCCGACAAATCCAATGCCACCAGCGAATGCAACAGCTACACCGGTTAATCCTGTACTAATTAACAGTAAAATAATTCGGTTTCGTTGAACCATTGATCCAACGCCAGTTGCAATATCATCGCCGAGTTCCAAGATATTCATTTGTCGACGGAGCAAGAGAGAAATCATAATCAATAACAGAGCCCATGGCATCAACACCGAAACTTGAGACCAATTGGCACCATAAATACTGCCTGTCGTCCAAATCGTGGCTTGACTGGCTTGATAAATAGGACCCATTAAAATCCAAATGGTCGTCCCAGCTTGCATGAAAGCGGCAACAGCAATCCCGATTAAAAGAAGTCTAAACGGGGCGATTCCGTTTTTCCATGAAAGTGCAAAGACGATTAAGGCGGTCAGAGTTGCACCTAAAAAAGCGAATAAAGGCAACCACTGAATACTGACGGTCAAGGCATTATTTTCATCTGAAAACATGGTTAGAAATAAAACAACAGCGAATGATGCACCTGCTGTTACACCTATTAGATCAGGTGATGCCAGTGGGTTTTTCGTAATGCCTTGCAGAATGGCACCGGATACAGCCAGTGCCATGCCGACAAAAAGAGCCATCATAATTCGAGGTAATCTAAAATCAATTAATATGATGCGGTCGAACTCTTCCCCGTAACCAAACAAAGCAGCAAGTACTTTAGACGGTGAGAGTGGAAATTCTCCAGAACCCGCAGAAATCAGCATAACGATGCCAACTGCAACAAACACAAGGACAGTCGCAATCACTGGGTGACGAGTAAAATCTATTCGATTCATAATTTTCATAGGTTAAATCCCCAGCTTTCTACGAGCGACAAAAATAAAGAACGGTACACCGATAAGAGCCGTCATAACACCAACAGGTAATTCCTGAGGCATGAGGACATAACGACCTCCGATATCTGCCAACAATAGAAGTGCAGCTCCCCCTATAGCTGAATAAGGAAGAATCCAACGATGGTCTAGCCCGACTAATGAACGGATTAAATGGGGAATAATAATACCGACAAAGCCAATAGGACCAGCGACAGCTACGGCACACCCTGCCAAAATAACAGCACATGTACCAAAGAAAAACTTAATCCAAATCGTACGTTGACCTAGCCCGACTGCTACATCGTCACCAATGCTCAATACATTCAGCTCTTTTGCACGCAAGAAAGTAGCCGTCAATGCGACGGCCATATAAGGCAATGCACTGATTAGTAAGTCGAGCGGTCGGTTAGCCACTGAACCTGCAAGCCAAAATAATACTTGATCAAGTGCAGTCTCATTTAGAACCAACAATCCTTGCGTAAAGGAAGCAAATAAGGCGGTAATGGCGGACCCAGCCAATGTCAATTTGAGCGGTGTCAGTCCTTCTCGGCCAGCACTACTTAATAAAAACACCAGCAGAAAAGCGAAACTGGCTCCTGCAAAACTCAGCCACATATAAGATTGCAGACTTTGCACGGACAGGAAAACGACGCCCACAACTACAAAGAAACTGGCACCTGCATTTACACCAAGAATACTAGGTGAAGATAGGGGGTTTCGTGTGATTGATTGCATAATGGCCCCAGAAACGCCTAAACAGGCACCAACGAATGCGGCGATTAGAGAACGGGGAAATCGCACATCCCTGATAATAAGATGCTCATTTGATCCACTCGGATTGAAAAAAGAAAGGTAGGCATCCCGCCAGGTGGTATCGGTATAACCATAAACTAGACTTGCACCCATGAGAAAAAGAATGGCAGACAATCCAATTGCAATGCCCCATCCTCGTTTACTATTTGTATGTATCATAAAAGACCCCTGAAATTTTATTTAAATTCACTAGTTGACAAATAAAATCGTAGCATATAAAGTACTCAGTGTAAATGATTTTCATTCTCAATTGAATGATAAAAAGGAGAAACGATCATGAAGAAATTTGGTCTTTTATTAATGGCTTTCATGCTGATGATTTTGGCTGCATGTGGCAAAACAGATGAAAAAACACCGACAAGTGGTGAAGATAAGGTTAAAGAAGAAAGTTATACAGTTACTCATGCAATGGGTGAAACAACAATTAAAGGCGAACCGAAACGAATCGTTGTATTGACGAACGAAGGCGTGGAAGCTTTACTTGCAATGGGCGTAACGCCTGTTGGAGCTGTGGAAGCATTCACGGGAGATACATGGTATGAGCATACAGCAGAACAATTAAAAGATACGAAGCCGGTAGGAAATGAGTCTGAACCTTCACTTGAAGCGATTGCAGCACTTAAACCGGATTTGATTATCGGTAATAAAATGCGTCAGGAAAAAGTGTACGAACAGTTAAACAAAATTGCCCCAACTGTATTTGCAGAAACTTTGCGCGGTGACTGGCAGGAAAATTTCAAACTATATTCAAAAGCAATCAATAAAGAAGAAGTGGGCCAAGAGAAATTGGACGCTTATAATAATCGCATTGAAGAAATGAAAGCATCATTAGGCGAGAAAACACAACAAAAAGTTTCTATGGTACGTTTTATGGCTGGTGATGTGCGTATTTACCATAAAGATTCATTCTCTGGTGTTATTTTAGAGCAGCTTGGATTTGCACGTCCTGCTGAGCAAGACTTACCGGACTTCGCTGAAAAAGGCGTAACAAAAGAACGTATTCCAGCAATGGACGGCGACATCATGTTCTACTTCACATATGAAACGGGCGACAAAGAGGCAACGAAATTAGAAGAAGAATGGATTAACGATCCATTGTTCCAAAATCTTGAAGTTGCTAAGGCCAACAAAGTCTTCAAAGTGAACGACACGATTTGGAACACTGCAGGTGGCTACTTGGCTGCTCAATTGATGTTGGACGATTTAGAAAAACATTTCGAATAAGTAAGCTAGACTGCCCTATGGATTTTCTGATCCGGAGGGCAGTTTTTTTATGGAGATTGCATTCTAGGCTTATGTTACAGCTGATTCCTACGTGAACTCTGATTTTTCCTACGTGAACCTCGATAATTCCTACGTGGTCCCCGTTTTTTCCTACGTCACTCATAAATTCTACAACCAAGATAATCTCTTACACTAAAATGTGTAAATACATGGTAGATTAAGAGAGGAAATAGGAGGGAAAACATGAAATTTTCACATACCGCAAATAAATTTTTGAGTTTGCTCATTAATATAGTGTTGGTCATTTTCACTGGTTTATTTGTACTCTTCACTCTTTTGAATGGAAAAGGACAATACATCCCACTTATATTAACAGGCGGCGCAACCGTATATATGCTGCTGAAGTATTTGCTTATTAGATTGTCCGACAGAGAGCATCCAGGTAAGTTCTTTTTCGTTGGATTAGTGGTCCTCTGGATTGTAGTTGGTGGAAAGCTTGCTTATGATACATATCATGCGAATATGGATCGTGTAAATGCAGAAGTGGATTTAGAGCAATATGAACCGAATACACCAGGAACTAAGGCGGTTTCGTTGGATCACAAAGCGACGTTGCAATTACCTAAAGACAACTTGTTGCGTTTGGATGGTGCCACGGCACTGTATCCTTTGTATTCTTCATTTGTTCAAGCTACCTATCCCCAAAAAGTTTATAAAGTTTTTGATCCAACGGTTAGGGCAACTAAAACAGATCAGGCATACAAAAATTTAATCAATCGCACAGCAGATATAATCTTTGTGGCAGGGCCTTCTGATGCGCAACTTAAACATGCGAAAGAGAAGAGTGTCACACTAAACATGACGCCAATCGGACGTGAGGCATTCGTATTTTTTGTCCATGCAAACAATTCGATTGAAGGTTTAACCAGTAATCAAATTCGGAGTATTTATTCGGGGGAAGTGGTGAACTGGAAAGAGGTTGGTGGGAAAAACGATAAAATTCGTGCCTTCCAGCGTCCAGCCGATAGCGGAAGCCAAACTGCAATTGAAAAATTCATGGGCGACCAGGAGTTGATGGAAGCGCCATCTCAAGATATTGCATCGGGCATGGGCGGGGTCATCAATGAAGTGGCCGAATACAAAAACTACAAAAATGCAATCGGCTATACTTTCCGCTTTTTCTCTACGGAAATGGTGAAAAATGAAAATATACGATTGCTGAAAGTGGATGGGATCTATCCTGATAAGGAATCCATTCGCTCTGAATCATATCCGATAACGGCAGAATTCTACGCAATTACTGCTGGAACGACCAACCCACATGCGCAAGCATTCATTGATTGGATTCTTTCGGTGGAAGGTCAGGAGTTGGTAGAGAAAACAGGGTATGTACCGATCAAATAATAGATGATTCTTCGTATAAAGAATGAACAAAAGGGACTTGCACTTTGACAATTCAGAATTGTCGGAGTGTATGTCTTTTTTTATGATAAAATATTAAACAAATGAAAGGGTGATGACAGATGGCAAACGGTCAAAATCGCGCAGACGTGAAACCTGGGCTTGAAGTAAATGTGATTTTGAAAAAAGATCAACGTACAGGTGTGAAAACAAAAGGGGTTGTTAAGGATTTACTTACCAATTCGGCACGTCATCCTCATGGCATTAAAGTCCGTTTAGAAGATGGTCAAGTTGGACGAGTATGCGATATTTTATCTTCAGATAAATTAGTATGAAATTTTATGTAGCATCCAGCTTTCAAAACAAGGAAATTGTAAGAGTCGTAAGTGAAAAACTCATGAAGAATGGATGGCATCACACCTATGATTGGACACAAAATAATCGTGCCTGTTCTCTCGAAGCGTTGCAGGAAATAGGAACGCTGGAAAAACAGGCGGTGGCTGATTCAGATGTCGTAATTGTGATCTTACCGGGTGGCAAAGGAAGTCATATAGAACTAGGGATGGCCATTGCATGACAGAAGAAAACTTTCCTATACTCGCCGAACTTTGAAGCGATGGATATAGAGACTACGAGTACGTTTTACCATTTACCTGAAGTGCAGATTTGCGCAGGCTCTGTCGAAGAATTAATTTCCAACATACTAAGCAACAGTATCAAATTGTAGAAAAACCAATTTATAGGATGGAGGATGACGAAATGAGACAAGTAATTGCCTTAGGTGGCGGAGGCTTCTCAATGGAGCCGGAAAATCCTTTGTTAGATCGTTATATTCTGGAACAATGTGCGAAAGAGAATCCGAAAGTTTGTTTCATTGGAACTGCAAGTGGTGATGCGGAAGGATATATCGAACGATTTTATAATTTCTTCCGTATGGAGGAGTGTGAACCTACGCACTTGTCCTTGTTCAAGCCCCATACGCGCGATATTAAGAATTTCCTTATGGAACAGGATATATTGTACGTAGGCGGAGGCAATACCAAGAACTTAATGACTTTGTGGCGTGAGTGGGAAATCGATGTTGCGATTCGACAAGCTTATGAAAAAGGAACAATTCTTGCAGGTTTGAGTGCAGGATCGCTTTGTTGGTTTGAAGATGGTATTACAGATTCCTATGGAGCCGAGCTAGAGCCGATATCCTGTTTAGGAATTCTACGTGGCAGTCACTGTCCGCATTATGACGGGGTTGCTTTACACTTTTTAGATGAAGAATTGCATAAAATTGTGAGTTCACGCGAGCATGCTAAAGGATACCGGGTGGACAAAGATAAAGAATCGATTTTAACGACCCGCTATTTAGGTGTGAAATAATTAGCACCGCAAGTCAAATAGAAGGTAGGGACTAATTATTTACACTCCATCATATTTTGAAATGAATGATCGGCAAGAAATAAATGAAGTAATAGAAGCATATGGATTTGCTACACTTACTTCAATTCATGAAGGTTCATTGACTGCGACACAACTCCCACTGCTACTAAGCGAAGATAAAACGGAGCTCATTGGGCACTTTGCAAAAGGAAATAAACAATGGATAGATATTGAAGATCAGCAAGTACTGGTTGTCTTCCAAGGACCCCATTGTTATATCTCGCCTTCCTGGTATGAGACTCAAAATACAGTGCCGACATGGAATTATGTAACGGTTCAAGTTGCAGGGAAAGTGAAGCTTCTAAAAGAAGGAGATCCAAGATTATGGCACTCCATGGTGGCTTTAACTAAAAAGTACGAGGAGCCAACGAGTGCTTATAACTTATTGGATGTAGACCCTGCTTATATTTCTTCTTTATCGAAAGGAGTAATGGGGTTTACCATTTCTATCGATAAAGTTGAAGGTAAAGCAAAGCTAAGTCAAAATCATCCAAAAGAATGTGTAGAGCGTGTAATTGAAGCACTTCGTAAAGTAAATAAGTCTGATGAAAAAGCCATTTCAAAATGGATGAAGAAAAAAATGATTGGCAATGAGTAAAGGGGAACCAAAATGGAAATCCGCAAATTGACAGGTGAAGATGCGTTAAAATATTTGCAGTTAAGATTGGAAGCTTTGCAGCAAAATCCTGAGGCTTTTGCGACAACATACGAAGAGGCCATGTCCCGAACCAATCCAATCGAACGGACAGCTACCAATTTAGATGCAGCAGGAAGTTCATCATTAGGCGCCTTTATCGATAATGAATTGGTCGGTGTGATGACCGTAGTAGGTGAAGGAGCTCCAAAATTGCGTCATCGTGTGAATTTAGTAGCCGTCTATGTCACCCCTCGAGTTCGTGGACTGAAAATCGGTCAAGCGTTATTGAATGAAACGATTGAACATGCCAAGGCTTGGCCGGGAGTCGAAAAAATGAATTTAACAGTTGTAGCAACAAATACACCTGCAATTAGACTATATGAAAAAGCCGGATTTAAAACTTTTGGTCTCGAGCATCATGCAATGAAAACAGATCATAAGTATGTCGACGAATTATATATGAGTCTTGAGTGGTAGGTGAGAAAAGTGAATAATTTAGAACGGGCTATTCAACTAAGAGAGAGAGGGAAAGCATCAGAAGCTTTGCCGATATTGAAAGGTTTATTATTGAATGACGCAAACAATCCAGCGATTCTATACCAGTGTGCGTGGACTTGCGACGTTCAAGGCTTGGAAAGAGAAGCGGTTCCCTATTATGAACAAGCTCTTGAGAATGGATTAATTGGACACGAAAGAGAAGGGGCATTTGTAGGGTTAGGAAGTACTTGTCGCGTGATTGGTGAATACGCTAAATCCCGGTCCGTTTTTGAAAGAGGTATAGCTGAATTTCCTGAAAATAAGGCAATACCTGTGTTCCTTGCGATGACGTTACATAATTTAAATGAACATGATCTCGCAATGGAAACATTGCTAAGCGTGGTAGCAACCACTACTCGAGATAAAAACATCGAACGGTATGGAAATGCCATTCAGTTTTATAAGGACAAATTAAATAAAACGTGGTGAAATGACTTGGAAAAGGAACTTTTGGCAGTCTTTGATGAAAAGCATCAAAAGGTCGGGGAAAACACAAGAGCAATGGTTCACCAAGAGGGGCTATGGCATGAAACCTTTCATTGTTGGTTTGTCCAAAAGATTAATGGCGTGCCCCACCTATATTTCCAACTAAGAAGCAATTTGAAAAAAGATTTCCCAGGTCTTTTGGACATAACAGCAGCTGGGCATCTATTAGCTCACGAAAAAGTAAGTGATGGCATTCGTGAAGTAGAGGAAGAACTCGGTGTTGATCTTGGTATGGAAGATCTTAGACCGATAGGTATTTTGAAAGACAGCATTGTGCAAAGGAATTTTATTGATATTGAATTTGCGCATACGTATGTATACATTATCGGGCGCGGTAGTCCTTCTTTCCGTTTACAGGAAGAAGAAGTCAGTGCCATATATTCAGCACCTATTAATGATGTGATAAGTTTATACAAGCGTGAGGTTGACCATATAGCAATGCATTGTATACATTCTAATTCCATTACCCATTCATCGCTCAACGTGAAGATTGGAGACTTTGTACCGCATAGCCAAGAATATATGGGAAAAGTATTGAAATCAATAAATCATATAGGAGGCATGATATGAAGGTCATCGATTTACATTGTGATGTTTTATATAAATTATCGATAACGGATGAATTGCTTCCCTATGAAAATGCAGAACGTCTGCAAGCTAATAAAAATAGATTGATTGCTGGGGAAGTCCAAGTGCAGTTTTTTGCCATATTCATTTCTCCCGAAGTACCTCAAAATGAAAAGTTCATGGCTGCTCTTCGTCAAGTTGAATTGTTTCATACACATGTGCTTGCTCCGAATCCAGAAATGGTCCACATTACAGATTGGATGCAGATTGATCAACTAGGAGAGAATGAAATCGGTGCTGTGCTAACACTTGAAGGTGCAGATGCTTTTGGAGAAGACCTTGGAAAGTTGAAAGCTTTGCTCAATGCAGGGGTGAAGCTCGTAGGTCTTACTTGGAATCATGCCAATTCGGTGGCACATGGAGCGGATGAACCATCTCATTTAGGCTTGACGCCATTCGGCTGTGAAGTAGTGGAATTATTGAATGAGCATAATGTTTTGATTGATGTATCCCATTTGAATGAACAGTCATTTTGGGATGTAATTGCAAAAGCGAAACATTTGATTGCCAGCCATTCCAATGTAAGAAGCCTTTGTGACCATCCACGAAATTTAACCGATGAACAAGCCAAAGCCTTGGTCGATAAAGGAGGACACATACACATCGTGTATTATCCACCGTTTATCCACAAAGAGGCAAATCCAGTTACACTTGAACACTTGATGCATCACTTTACTCATTTCTCGAAGTTAGTAGGTGTTCAGCATTTAGGACTGGGCTCAGATTTTGATGGCATTAGTGTCTTTGTCGAAGGGTTGCATGATGCAAGTGAAACGCAGAATGTGGTGAAGACTCTAAGTGAATATTTTACCGAAGAAGAGGTTCGAGGAATTGCCTCAAACAATTTCAAAAACTACATTCAAAAAGTGATTGCTACTAGTTAGCAGTCGCTTTTTTGTTTGGATAGCACTTTCCTTGAAACTTTTAAAAGCTTCAATCGTATTAAAGAATAGAAAACATTCAAGAAAAGAGGAAAGTAAATGGGATTAACATTCCTTTATAGCATCGTGATTGCGATTGTTGCTGCATTACTGATTATGCCGCTGACGTTGCCTAAAGAAAAACGCAAAGGAATTGTCGCTGGTATTGTTGGAACTGCTATTGGATTAGTAATTATTATCTTCACTTTCTATTATGTAACGAATATCGATCGAAATCTGTCCGCTCTTTGGCCGCTTGCCATTTTGGCGACAGGTCTTGGCTTATTTTCAGCAACCGGGAAAGTACGTCTAGTTAAAGGGGTGCTTTTCCTTGCAGCCCTTGTATTTGGGGGCTACATGTTAAGTGCTTTGTTGTTTAACGCAGATGAAAAATTCGACTCCGCACAAATGAAACAAGAAGTCGAAATCGAAGCCTTTGATGAAAAGGAAACACCTGCAAGTGTTCCACCAAAATTCGCACGCAACAAAATGAAAAAGGCATTTGGTCAAGTGCCGAATACGAGTTATTACGAATTAGGCAGACTGCAAATTCAAAAAGTGGATGATGCCTTTGTTTATATTGCGCCAGTCGAGTTTTCTGGTTTCTTTAAATGGGTGAATGGGGACACCACCCCAGGTTACTTCACGATGAGTGCAACTGATTCATCGGACAATCCGAAGTTTGTGAAAGCAGAAATGACGTATACACCATCTTCCTTCTTCCAAAAAAATGTTGCACGCCATTTACGTCTAGAGCTGCCGGAAACGATTTTCCACGGCGACATGCAGCTTGAAATTGATGACGAAGGTAAACCGCATTATATCCGTTCATTCGGGAAATTCGTATCTGCGCGCAATGGTTTTGAAGTGAGGGGAGTAGCTGTGGTTAATCCACAATCCGGTGACATCAAAACCTATGCATTGAACGAAGCGCCAGCCTTCATTGATGGATCGGTTTCGCCAGAAGTGGTGAGTTTGCAAAATGGCTATTTCGGAAATTACGTTCACGGATTCTGGAACAGTTTATTCGGCAAGAAAGATGTGAAATTGCCTTCCGATCAAGGAACGGAAGCGAATGTCAGTCCTATTTTTAATGAGGACGGCGAAATGTATTACTTCACTGATTTCACCAGTCCAAAAGAAGGCGTGGATTCCATGCTCGGGTATTCATTGACGAATGCACGAACAGGGAAAGCGACTTATTATACAGGTAATATGGAAGAATCATATATGGATTCATATGGTGCCCTTCAAATCGTTGAAAAGAAATTCATCGAGAAAAAGTGGTCAGGTGAAATGCCGATTTTGTACAATTTCTACGGGGAAGCAAGCTGGTTGACGCCAGTACTGGATGCCAATGGATTTTTACAAAACTACTTTATCGTCTCTGCAGCAAATCCGGAAATTTCCGCTTTTGCGAATACACCGAACGAAGCATTGAAGCTATATAAAACAGCATTGCAACGTGGTGGTAGTAGCGTGAATGGAAGTTCTAAAGCAGAAGAAGCAACAACTACCGGGAACGTGGAGCGGGTATACAAAGAGCGAGTGGGTGATTCCACGCTGGTATCGTTCATGTTGACGAATGGAGCGAATTACTTGGTTTCCACAGATGTGGAACCTATGGCGGTCTACCTAAAAGAGGGCGATCAAGTGAGCGTGACTTATTTGAATACAGGCGAAATTTTCTTACCTGTTAAAGCAATGAAGATAACCAGTTTGGAATAATAGAAAGGCTGTCTCAGTAATTTGAGACAGCCTTTTCTTTTTTGCACTCAATCAAAATAGAGGGTGGTCGGCTATTTCTTTCGCTTTCCGCGGACGAAACGCTTGCCTCCTCGGCTCTGCCTGTGGGGTCAAGCTTGTTCCGTTTTTTCCGCAGGAGTCTTCAGAAATAGCCAACCACATGCCTATTTAGCTAGTTTGCAGAGACATGCTGATCTGTTAATTGAAGTGGGCGGCGACTTCAGCGGGAACAGCATGAGCTGAAGGCCCCGCAAGAACGTAGTGATGAGGAGACTGAAGCCGTGCCCGCGAAACGCGTCCGCCGTAAAGGAAATCAACAGTTTGTTGCATTTTCTATAGTGCAGTTATATACACTCAATTTCTTGTTTGTCTAGAGTTTGTGGCTGTCTCAGTAATTTGAGACAGCCTTTACCTTATTTATTCCTTGTTTTTAAAATGGCCATTTGCTTTTCGTCACGTATTTGCGCAAGTTCATCTATGGTTGAATGGCCGTACGATTCACGTGATTTCTTAGCTAAACTTGATATGGTTTCCTCATCCATCTTGAGATTTCCTTGAGCATCCCAACTTTTTTCCATGGTCGGACCTAGATGACGCATGAATGATTCCATACCACCCTGCCCCCCACCTAAATGCATGCCAAGCATCGGTCCGGTAGCGGCCCAGCGTAACCCGATTGAATCTTTGACGATTTCGTCTACGTCTTCCATTGCGACGACGCCTTCATCTACTAAATACATCGCCTCCCGCATCATGGCAAACTGCAAACGGTTGGCAACGAAACCAAAGACTTCTTTTTGGATATGTTGAGGAGCTTTGCCGAGTGCGCGGTAAAAGACAAGTGCATCTTCGACTGCTTCAGTTGAGGTGAATTGACCTGGCACCACTTCAACTAGCGGCATCACAAGTGGCGGATTGAATGGATGCCCAATCAGCATACGAGTTTTGTCTTTCATTAATGCTGAAATATCGCTTGCCGGAATGGTTGATGAAGAAGAAAGCAACAGAGTATGTGGTTCCACATACTTTTCGATATCGGCGAAAAGTTCCTGTTTAAGCGTTAATTGTTCTGGCCCGTTTTCCTGTATGACTGATGTCCCCGTCACAGCTTGCTGAAGGTCAGACGTTAATGTTAATCGGGATTCAAAGCCTTTAGGAGGCAGGTTGAGTAATGCTAATGTAGATTCAATGGATTTGAAATGCTGCTCAGTCACTTCTTTCAAATCCGGTCGTGGATCGTATAATCTTACCGTCAGCCCGTGTGCTAAAAATAAAGTCGCCCACGAAAGTCCAATCGTTCCTGCCCCAATTACGGTCACAGGATTGAAACGGTGTAAATCACTATGTATGCGCGTCATGGCTCAACCTCCTAGTTTTAACTAAAACCATGTTATCATATTTAAATAGTTCCTTTGTGAGAATTTTTTGAATGGGTAAAGGATGTGGATGATGATGAGTTTTGGTGGTGTACCCGAGTGGTTTTACATATTGGCATTTGCCGTGGTCATTGGAATTGTTGTGTTTACGGAATGGTGGACTCGTTAGGTTACAGATGAAAGGTGGAATTCTATTATGAATCAATCACAAGTGGTTATTGTTACTGGCGCGTCACACGGCATAGGTCGCGGAATTGCCGAAGCTTATGTGGCAAAAGGTGCCCAGGTCGTCCTGGCTGATGTGAACGAGAAGCTAGGTAGAGAAGTCAGTAAACAGCTTGTTGGCAGTGTGTTTGTTAAAACGGATGTAAGAAAAGAAGCCGACATTATAAATCTGATGAAAGAAACATTAAAAGCATTCGGTCGGATCGATATCCTCATTAATAATGCAGGGAAGAGCGACTTCAAACCGCTTTTTGAATTATCGATAACGGAGTGGGATGACGTAATTAATACAAATTTACGCAGTGTTTTTTTATGTTCGCGCGAAGCTGCGCTGCAAATGCGTGAGCAGGAAAGTGGCGGATCAATCGTCAATATTGCCTCTACTCGCGCGTCTATGTCTGAACCGAATTCCGAAGCATACGCAGCAACGAAAGGCGGAATTGTCGCGGTAACCCATGCGCTTGCAGCATCTCTTGCGGAGCATCGTATCACAGTCAATGCAATTTCACCGGGCTGGATTGAAACAGGGGATTACAGCGAACTTCGCGATATTGACCATGAACAACATCTGTCCGGTAGGGTGGGTAAACCATCCGATATTGCCAAGGCTTGTCTGTATTTAACCGATCCACAAAACGATTTTGTCACAGGAATTAATTTGGTCGTGGACGGCGGCATGACGCGCAAAATGATCTACGAACATTGAATGTATTAGGAGGTTTGTCTATGTTTCAGTGGAAAGGTGCCGCAGGCGTGTGCATCAATGAAGAAAATCAATTATTAATGGTGTTGCAAGCTGCACCAGATGAAGAGCCAAAATGGACCGTTCCTTCAGGTGGAATCGAAGGCAATGAAACGTTTGAGGAAGCTTGTATCCGAGAATTTGAAGAAGAAACTGGTTTGACCGTTGAAATTGTGTCTAAACTTCAGGACAAAAACGGAATGAATGCACAGTACGGGATTTCTTATGATATACAGTATTTCTTGGTGAAGCGGGTAAGCGGTGAGTTAACCTTGCAGGACCCGGATGAATTTATTCTGGAGATTGCCTGGAAATCTGCGGATGAATTGGATTCGTTAGAGATGAGTTATCCTGAGGATGTGGCGTTCTTGAAGGAACTGCTGGTTAAGGCACCGGAAATTTGTTGAGTAGGCTCTCGTAATTAGGGGAAAAATGGATAGTTGCAACCAAATCACGAAAGTTGCAACCAAATCCTAAAAGTTGCAACCAAATCACGAAAGTTGCAACCAAAATCCGAAAAGTTGCAACGAAATATCAAAGACAGAATGGTCTTGATGAAAAAAGCCTTCCCGCACATTCAAGTGGGGAAGGCTTTCACTGTTTTTAGTATGCTTTAGCCCAATAAACCATCTTTTCAGCTGGTTTTTCGCAGCAAACGCAAGTATCGCTAAGCTTTTCTTGTTCGAATGGGATGCAACGTGACGTTGCAGAAGTTTCTTCTTTTATGAACTCTTCACATGCCACCTCTCCACACCACATCGCTTTGATGAAGCCTGGATTTTCTACGATAACACGTTTAAATTCATCAAAAGATTTCGCTACCGACGTATGTTGTTCCCTGTGAGACAAAGCTTTGTTAAATAAATTGTTCTGAATGTCTTCTAGCAATGTCGTCAGTTTATCTTCCAGTTCATTCTCAGACACCACAAGCTTCTCACCAGTATCGCGTCGTACCAACACGACTTGACCTTGTTCGATATCTTTTGGTCCAACTTCCAGGCGAATTGGAATTCCTTTCATTTCGTATTCATTGAATTTCCAGCCTGGTTTTTTATTCGATGCATCTATTCCGACTCGGGCACTACCTGATAATCGGTCTTTCAAGCTGTACGCATAATCCAATACACCTTCTTTATGTTGTGCAATTGGCACAATCATCACTTGTGTTGGCGCAATTTTTGGAGGCATGACAAGACCGCGATCGTCACCGTGCACCATAATCATGGCCCCGATAATGCGGGTTGTGAATCCCCATGATGTTTGATGAACATATTGTTGCTTGCCTTCTTTGTCCAGATATTTAATATCGAAAGCACGTGCGAAGCCATCGCCGAAGTGATGGGAAGTGCCTGATTGTAGCGCTTTTCCATCATGCATCAATGTTTCGATTGTATATGTGAATTTGGCTCCGGAAAATTTCTCTTTATCCGTTTTCTGCCCTTTTACAACTGGAATGGCAAGCCATTCTTCACAAAGCATCGCATATTCATCTAACATACGGATGGTTTCTACTTGCGCATCCTCATCAGTAGCATGCGCTGTATGTCCTTCTTGCCATAAAAACTCTAGCGTACGTAAGAACGGACGCGTCGTCTTTTCCCAACGGACTACATTGGACCACTGATTGTAAAGCTTAGGCAAGTCACGATAAGAATGAATGATATTGCTGAAATGCTCACAAAATAATACTTCTGAAGTTGGTCGTACACATAGACGTTCCGCTAATTTTTCGTTGCCGCCATGCGTCACCCAAGCGACTTCAGGTGCAAATCCTTCAATATGATCTTTTTCTTTTTGCAATAAAGATTCTGGAATGAAGAGTGGCATATAGACATTTTCGTGACCCGTTGCTTTAATGCGTGCATCCAACGCTTCTTTTACATTGTCCCAAATTGCGTAACCATAAGGACGTATAATCATTGACCCACGCACGCTTGAATAATCCGCGAGCTCCGCTTTTGTCACAACATCCGTAAACCACTGAGCGAAGTCATCATCCATCGCCGTAACACTTTGTACAAACTCTTTTTTCATTAGAAACACCCCTTTAATTAGAATAAAAAAAGCTCTGCGACAAACGAGGGACCATGTTCATGGCGGTACCACCCTCATTTGAAGCAAAGCTTCACACTCAAACATGTTAACGGCTGTCGCCGCGAATATCTTTCGACTTCGAACTCAAAGGTAGGTTCAAGAAGTGGTTTTTAGGAGTCTTTCACCTTGCAACTCCCTCTCTAAAAAAACACACGTTTCTATACTGGTCCTTATCACTGTTGTTAAACTATTTCTGTGATTATAGCGACTAATGATTTAACATGTCAACAAAATTTTATGAGCTCTTGTGATATAATGAGCCAAAGAACCATAATGAAAAGAGGCGCACTATGCTAACATTTGAACAAAAACAAGAAATCATTGAATCTTACCCTAAACTGACTAAAAAGGAAGTATCATTAAAACGTTTGAACTATCACTTTGAAGATAGTCTATATGATAAAAAAACGGTCGTTTACCATTTGCATCCGAACGGTAACGGATTTGTATTTGTAGGGGATTTGAAGAAATATCAATCGGACAGTAAAGGCATGATCAACATTCGTGAAGCGACTGAAGCTGAGCTTCGTGAAATGATTACAGATTCTATCGGAATTTTATCTGAAGAAGAACATTATGAAGAAGAAGTACTGAACGTAGAGCAAGTATGGAAAAATCGTGAAGGCCAGGAATTAAAGCTGATTCAGGAAGATACACTGTGGAACATTTACCACACACACAACCTGGAAGAGAGCTACGGTTCATTTGAAGAAGCAGAAGAGTATTTGTTGAGTGAAGGATTCCGCACATCAACTAAATGATGGACATTAGAAAATTAACAAAAGAGGAAACGCCGCCGTGGGAGTTATTGCTGCTGGCGGATCCTTCACGTGCTATTGTTGAAGAATACCTAAAAAGTGGAAACGTCTACGTGGGCGAAAAGTCAGGCAAAGCCATCGGTGCATATGTTCTGATGGAAACGAAGAAAGTCGTCGTTGAAATTATGAATGTAGCTGTCCATGAAAATTTCCAAGGAAAAGGATATGGCAAACAATTGATTGCCCACGCAATAAACGAAGCCTCCAAAAGAGGGTATGCACAAGTTGAAATTGGGACAGGTAATTCAAGTATTCAGCAATTGAAACTTTATCAGCAATGCGGATTTCGTATAATCGGTATAGACTTCGACTACTTTACGCGGAATTACGATGAACCGATTGTTGAAAATGGTTTGTTGTGCCGCGATATGATTCGACTTTGCTATACATTTGAGGACTAGGATAAATTCCTAGTTCTTTTTTCTTTGGAACAATGTATCTATTATCGATATACTAGTAGAAACAATTATCGATAGGTGGTGTACGAGGTTGAATATTGAATACAAAGAAAAGGTAACGAACAAGCTGTATCGAGAAGTTATCGCATTTGCCAATGGAACCGGTGGTACGCTGAAAATTGGAATGGAAGACGAAAAGAGCATTATTGGATTGGAAAACCCTTTAGCAGAGGAAACGGCACTATATGATCAGTTAAGCAGAATGGTCGAACCTTTGCCGATGGTTGATGTCAATCATGTGCATATTGATAACCATGTCATATTAGAAGTAAACGTTAAAGCTACAGGCCATGTGTACCGAAAGAGATCCACGTTGTTTGAGGAACTTTATGTTCGATATGGAACCAAGAAACGCTTACTGAAAACAGCAGAAGAAGTTCAACGTTTTATCAGTTTGCGACAACTAGACGAAACAGAAAATGCATTAACCAATATCACTTTCCGTCGTGAAGACTTTTTAGGGTTTGTCGATTTTGTAAAAACTTTGAACTGTGTAAAAGGCAGATTTGCACAGGTAGAAGATAATTTAGAAGAAGTATTGGCATCTTACAATGCAATTCGTTGGAATAATGGTGAATTTGTTTTAACAAGATTGGGTACTTGGCTGGCGGATTCTTCTCAATCCCGTGGAGTGTTGCTACAATACAGTGGTGATCGATCTACTTCTTTCTGCCAACAAGCGAGTGATTTTTCAGGTTCGATACTGACACAATTCAGTCGAATCATGGCAGGGTTGAGAGAGGTTCACTCAACTTATCCAAATATACTGCTTCAGGAAAGTGTAGTGAATGCTTACGTACATCGGGATTATTCGATGGAAGGTGATGTATCGGTTATTTTATTTGCAAACCGTGTCGAAGTGGCATCACCAGGAACATTAGTGGAAGGCTTGTCGATAGACTCCGTAAAAAAAGGAGCCAGAATCGTTCGCAGAAATCCACTGTTGCATGCTTTGTTTGTCGATTTAGGTTTGACAGAGGGCCGTGGAGACGGAATGCGTCGTATTTTCGATAGTTATAACGATGGAGATGAGAAACCAAAGTTTTCTGTTCAAAAAGATAGTGTAGTCATCCGACTTCAACGTATTGAACAAAAAGAAATTGTAAACAACCCAACAAAAGTACATCAGGAGCTAACACATGAAGAAGCGATTTTGAATCACTTGTTGGAAAGCAAACAAGCGAAAAATATCGATTTCCAACAAATATTAGGTGTTTCTCCGTCTCGAGTGACTCAAATTGTACGCGATATGGTGACAAAGAATTTACTGGTAGCTGAGGGAGAAAGAAAAGGAAGAATTTATACCTTAGCCATCAACAAACAGGAGGAATAAAGTTATGAAAGGTAAGAAAGCCGTCTTAATGATCGTCGCCATTGCGCTCGTATCGATAGCAGCTGTCGTCATATCTATTTCTGTGTTTTTCCAAAACAATCAAACGCAAAATGAAAATGCCAGTTGGATTGAAGGCACAGTAGCTCAAAAAGAGGATGCACGTATTTTGGTCATCAGTGGAAAAGACGAAGCTGAGTTAAAAGATTTAACTGAGGAAGAAATGCTCGAAGGTGCAAGTGAGGCCATTTGGTTTTCATTATCCATTGACCAAGCAAAAAAAGTAAGTGAATTCGATACTGTCCGAATCTCGTATAGCCATGTGTCGGAAACCTATCCCGGCCAAGCGAGTGCTACTAGTGTACTAGTCATTGATGAAGAATCTCAAAAATAATGCAGTAGAATTATTTGTAAAGGGGGCACAACAATGAAAATTGACAAGCCGAAAATTCCTGAGCAACTCGAAATATTAGACATTTCGACTTTAATTGAAGTTGAAGAAGAGAGATTTATTTCCCGGGGAATTGTTTCGTGTTGGAATGTATTGGAATTACCTGAAAACAAACTCAGTTTTGATCAGATTATTTTCCAGGACGTTTCATTTGAAGGGGTATGCTTCGATCAAGTGGAATTTATTGATTGCAAGTTTGAGCGATGTGATTTATCTAATGTGGATTTTGGAGATTCAGTGTTTCATCGTGTAGAATTTCATCACTCCAAGCTAGTTGGTGTTCAGTGTACAGAAAGTCGATTTGGACATACTTTAGTAAATAATTGTGTAGCAAATTACACTGTATTTAGTTTTAGTAAAATGAAGCGAATGAAATTCCAACAAACCGCATTGAATAAAGCGGACTTCTTCAATTGTACTTTTGATAAAGTGGTATTCGAGGAATGCCCATTGGACGGTGCTAATTTCACTGATACGAGTTTAGCGGATGTGGATCTCAGTACGTGTACCTACGAACAAGTAACAGTAAGTGTTGATCAATTATCCGGTTGTACCGTATCAACTGAACAAGCGCTCGGTTTTGCAAAATCATTGGGACTAATCGTTAAACAATAAAAGCTGTCCGCTCGTAACTTGAGCGGACAGCTTTTTAAAATTAAAAGAATAAATTTAGGAATTGGTAGAAAATACCGGCAAGTATTGCACAAATTGGAAGTGTGATAACCCAAGTTAATACAATTTTACGTGCAACGCCCCATTTAACGCCTTTTACACGTTGAGCAGAACCAACACCCATTATTGCAGAAGAAATAACGTGAGTCGTTGATACTGGCAAATGAATTGTCGTCGCCCCGAAAATAATTAATGCAGATGATAAATCAGCTGCCGCCCCGTTAACCGGGCGGATCTTCATGATTTTTCCACCAACCGTTTTGATAATTTTGTATCCACCGATAGATGTTCCAAGACCCATTGCAATGGCTGCAGAAACACGTACCCATGTTTGGATCTCGTCTGTTGATTGTAACTCAGCAGCGATTAAAGCCATCGTTATGATACCCATTGCTTTTTGTGCATCATTTGTACCGTGAGTAAATGATTGCAATGCCGCTGTTCCGATTTGGAAAAAGCGGAAGCCTTTGTTTGTTTTGTAGAGAGTGTTTTTCTTGAATAATATTTTAAACAATGACATCATTAAAAATCCGACAGCAAGAGCTAAGAATGGTGAAATTAATAGTGCTTGCAAAATTTTCAAAAATCCATCGTAATTTAATATGCCTAGACCAGCCGCCGAAACAGCAGCACCAGCAATCGAACCAATTAATGCATGCGATGAACTAGAAGGAATACCGAAATACCAAGTGATTAAGTTCCAGGCAATTGCGGACAATAGTGCAGCAAGAATAACAAGTGAGCCGTTTTCAAGCATGAACGGATCTACGATATCTTTCGAGATTGTCTTAGCGACACCTGTGAAAGTTAATGCGCCGATGAAGTTCATGACAGCAGCTAACATTACCGCAACACGTGGGGATAGTGCCCGCGTTGAGACCGAAGTCGCAATCGCGTTTGCTGTGTCGTGAAAACCGTTAATAAAGTCGAACGCTAGGGCAAAAATGACAACCAGTATTGTTAATATAAGTACTACATCCATGTTTGATTACGCTCCTATGCATTACGCATAATGATTGTCTCAATTGTGTTTGCCACATTTTGAGAATAATCTGCGATGTCTTCAAGCTGTTCGTAAATATCCTTGAATTGAATAATACGAATTGGATCTTTTTCATTAATGAAAAGTTGTTTTATAGATGTACGTAATACTTCATCACATTTGCGTTCGTAATCTTTAATTAAAATTGCATGTTCACGCATTTGAAGAAGTTTTTTATTTGCTAATAATTCCATTGCTTTCACGATCTCATCCGTACTTTTTACAATGTAATGAAGGAAAGTACGCATTGAATCGTCAATGTCAATTAAAGAATACATCTCTAAGTAAGCTGCAAATGCTTCTACGCCATCTAAAATGTCATCCATTTTATTGGCTAAATAAAGAATATCTTCACGCTCAATAGGTGTCATGAATGATTTATTTAACTTTAAAATCAAATCATGTATTAATTTATCGCCTTCAGTTTCATAGTTTTTTAATTTGATGCTAAGTTCTTTCAAATCTGAAACACTGACAATTTTAAAATCATCCGCGTAATGTGTAGCTTCTCTCACTGTTTCTGCAATTCCAAGTAAAGCAGTGAAGAATGGGTCTTGTTTTTTTGAACTAAACATAGAAAGCCTCCTGGACTTTAAATAGGATAGGTTATCTGAATAACCTCACACATCATATCAAAATCTTCAATAAATCTAAACACTTTTTACTCAACTTTGAGAATCTTTACAATGCCGTAATATAAAGAAGTCTAGAAGAAACTAGTTTTAATACAATAGAATCTTAATTTTTAGTAAGTGTCCAGAATTATTAGTATTGCAAGTTAATTAAACAAAAGTTATTATTATCTACAATAAACAAAACAATTAAAGGAAGTGTTTATGAAATGAATTTGATAGATGCGAATATAAATGAAATGAAAAATGGGTTTATTGAATCTGAAAACTCATTTATGTGTCTAATGTGTAACAAAAGTATCGAAAAAGGTCTTATTTACCCGGTAGGAGAAAATTTTTATGAAGCTTTGAAATTTATGCAATTACATATTAAACAAGAGCATGAGTCAGTATTTGCTTACTTAATGGAACAAGATAAAGAAATTACAGGTTTATCCGATCAACAGAAGGCAGTGCTTCACCTCTTATTTGAAGGGAAATCAGACCGTGAAATACAAGATACGCTGAAAATAGGAAGTGCATCCACAGTAAGGAATCACCGTTTTTCTTTAAAAAAGAAAGAACGGCAAGCGAAAGTGTATTTAACCTTGATGAGTCTGATGGAAGAGGGGTATAAGCTAAGCGCACAAAGTAAAGAAGATACAATATTAACTGAGGAACCTTTCCATATAACAGAACGAGAATATAGGGAAGTATTGAAGAAGAACTGGTCCAATGGAAAACTTCGTACATTCAACTTACAGGAAAAGCATCGCTTCATCGTTCTGTGTGAAATAGTGAAGAAGTTTCAACCTGGTAAAATTTATACCGAAAGAGAAGTAAATGCACTTATTAAAGAAGTGTTTGATGATCATACATTTGTTAGAAGATATTTAGTTATGTATCACTTTTTAGAGAGAAAAACAGATGGATCATCTTATTGGGTTAAAGAAAAAGAAGGATTGGATGCTGACCGGAAGAAAGAATTAAAGCAACAAGTTAAGGAAGAAAAGACGATTGCCGGTGTATATTGTGTAACGAACAAAGAAAATGGAAAAATGTATATTGCTTCAACACTTAACTTAAAAAGACAAAATGGATTAAAATTCGAACTGAATGGCGGCACGTTAATGAATAAAGACTTGCAGAGGGATTGGGAGTTATTCGGTGAAGATGCATTTCAGTTTGAAGTGTTGGAGTCCATTGAAACGGAAGGGAAATCTGCTCGACAGTTAAAAGAAGAATTAGCAGAAGCTAAAGAAAACTGGTGTGTTGAGAAGCAGCCTTACGGTGAACGTGGATATAATTGAAAGTAGCACATGCGCGGACTCTAGATTGAGTTGCACATGTGCTTTTATTTTTGTCTTCAAGTGAGGCTCAATCCGTTTCACACTAGAGAAATCATCAACTTACACAAGAGACTTCTTGTTGCTGGTGAACAAACCCCGAGCTCGATCCACCATTTAATAAAATAACGGTCACTATATCCATTCAAATCTATCGACAAAATAAATTATTTGGAAAAATGAAACTTTTCTTATTTTACTCCGTAAGTATAGTATCACTAAAGAATTCATTAAATGGGAGTGATTGGATGTCCTTTGAACAAATCTATATGTATGTACTCCTCATTGCTGGGGCAGCAACTATTCTGTATGTGTTTTTTGGAGATGTTGCTGAAGGGATTGGGGAAGGTATTCCTTTTTTAAATCCGACTGTTTTAATGGCATTCATCACTTTTGTTTCAGCCACTGGATATGTACTTGAAGTCTCCACCATTTGGGGTAGCTGGATTGTATTGTTTACAAGTCTGGTTGCGGGCGTGGTTTTGGATAACTTACTGTACATTTTTATTTTACTGCCCATGTCATCCGCCGAAGTGTCAATGGCTTATACGGATGAATCGTTAGCCGGTTTAGTTGGCAAAGTCATTACACCTATACCAACTGACGGTTACGGTGAGATTGTCATCGAAACAGTAGGCGGGCTTATAAATAAGCGAGCGGTAGGATATGACAATGAAGAAATTGACTATGGAAAAGAAGTGTTAGTTATTGAAGTAGAGGAAGGAACGTTTCTTGTTAGAGAATACGAACCTTTCGTTTTTAATAAAAAGTAGATGGGGGAAATGAACATGGATATGAATATGTTGGTTGTAGTGGGGATAGTGGCGTTTGTATTGGTAGCCATTATTGGTGTGTACGTAACGAAATACAAGACAGTTGGTCCAGACGAAGCATTGATTGTTACAGGAAGTTATTTAGGGTCAAAAACAGTGCATACAGACGAATCAGGAAATAAAATCAAAATCATTCGTGGCGGCGGTACATTTGTATTCCCTGTGTTCCAGCAGGCGCAACCACTTAGCTTGCTTTCAAGCAAACTGGAAGTTACGACTCCGGAAGTATATACAGAGCAAGGGGTTCCGGTAATGGCGGATGGAACGGCAATTATTAAAATTGGCGGTTCAATTTCTGAAATCGCAACGGCCGCAGAGCAATTTTTAGGGAAATCAAAAGAAGATCGTGAAAATGAAGCTAAAGAAGTACTAGAAGGTCACTTGCGTTCCATTTTAGGATCGATGACGGTGGAGGAAATCTACAAAAACCGTGATAAATTCTCACAGGAAGTACAACGTGTCGCTTCTCAAGATTTGGCAAAAATGGGTCTGATTATCGTTTCGTTCACAATTAAGGATGTAAGGGACAAAAATGGCTACTTGGATTCTCTAGGTAAACCACGTATTGCTCAAGTCAAACGTGATGCAGATATTGCAACAGCAGAAGCAGACAAAGAAACACGTATCAAGCGCGCGGAAGCAGCAAAAGAAGCGCAGAAGTCCGAAATTGAAAGAGCGACTGAGATTGCATTGGCAGAAAAAGAGAATTTATTGAAAGTGGCAGAGTATCGTCGCGAACAAGATGTTGCCAAAGCCCGTGCTGACCAAGCATACGAACTCCAGACGGCAGTCTCGAAACAAGAAGTAATGGAGCAGGAAATGCAAATTCGCATCATCGAACGTCAAAAGCAAATCGAGCTTGAAGAAAAAGAAATTCTACGTCGCGAGAAACAATACGATTCTGAGGTTAAAAAGAAAGCCGATGCAGATCGTTATGCAATCGAGCAAAATGCTGCAGCTGCAAAATCCCGTGAAATGGCTGAAGCTGATGCTGAGAAATATCGTATTGAGGCAAGAGCGAAAGCGGATTCTGAAAAAGTCCGACTTGATGGATTGGCGAAAGCTGACTCAGAACGTGCACAAGGTGAAACAGAAGCGGATATTATTCGCTTGAAAGGTCTTGCAGAAGCGGAAGCAAAACGAAAAATTGCGGAAGCCTTTGAGCATTATGGTCAAGCTGCTGTACTGGATATGATTGTACGCATGATGCCGGAATATGCGAAACAAATCGCAAGTCCATTGGCAAATATCGACAAGATAACAGTAGTAGATACTGGCGGTGGCGAAGGTGGCGGTGCCAATAAAGTCACTTCGTATGCGACGAATTTAATGTCGACTCTACAGGAAACGTTGAAAGCTTCTTCAGGTATTGATGTGAAAGAAATGCTTGAAAACTATTCAGGAAAAGGCACATTGCGTCCAAGTTTAGACAGAATCTCTTATGAAATGCAAGACAAGAAAAAGCAAGAAAAAGTGGAAGATCACGTATCCATCTAATTTTAAGCTCTCCGATAAGCGGAGAGCTTTTTGGTGTTTTAAGGTAATAATTAGATAATTTGGACGATTTGTAATGACAAATAGAGGATGAAATTGTAAAGTTAATATAAGTAGATTTATGAATAAACATGTACGGTGTGGAGGTACCTATGACATTATCAATCGAGCAAATCATAGATATTAAAGAAAAAGCTTCTCTTCACCGAAATAATGTAGGTCATGCCATATCAACTTACATAGGGAAATCTGACGAAATCGGGTACAGTCTATTCTCCTTATTACCTCGTCGGTCATTTTGGGTACGTTATTCAACTGAAGATGTAGAATCTGCAATAGAAAAGTACACAGTTGTTCAAGGTAAGCTTGAAGTGCAATATGAAGGGGATACTTTCTTTTTGCATGCAGGTGATACTTTGGATGCTTCCGTTTATCCTGAGTTATTATCTTTTTATGGGGAAGAGACTGTAGAAATTCTTGTAGAAATGACTGCAAGCATATTCGAACGGAATTTTAGAAACACTGAAATTGTACAACGTGATGCTGCCTCCATAGAGCGTGTGGATGGTTACACTTTTCATCATTGCTCGCGAATTAAAGATTACTCTATTGAGCTATGGAAGAAACTAGGTCAGCCCATTGAACGTGTGAGAATGCTCAGATGGGGCGCTTATTTTCATGACATTGGAAAGCTTGCCATTCCTCTTGAAATTTTAAATAAAAAAGAGAAATTCACCCCTGAAGAATGGGAAATCATGAAATCTCACACAACTTTAGGTGCTCAGATGATGCGAGAGCATGAAATTGAATGGTTAAGAGATTCGGCATTTATTGTCGAAGAGCATCACGAACGTTTTGATGGCAAAGGATATCCCTACGGTTTAAAAGAAGATGAGATTTCATTGGAAGCGGCGATTGTATCCGTCGTTGATTCATTCGATGCGATGACCACGGATCGAATCTATCGTGATTCATTGACAGTTGAAGAAGCCATCCAGGAAATCATTCGTGGCAGGGGCACTCAGTTCAATCCAGTAGTGGTGGATGCATTTTTAAACCTGTTGCATGAACAACAATTTAAATGGAGATAGACGGTAGAAGCGCTTGGCCCGAGGTTGGCGTTTCGTCCGCGGAAAGCGAAAGAAGAAATAGCCGACCACATTCTTTATTGATTGAGCGCAAAGAAGAAGAACGCGAACTTTTATACTGTTATATTAGTCATTTCTTTTTCATCAGTCTGAAGCCAAAACACATTAAACGTGTTTTGGCTTTTTCTTTTTGAAAACCCATTCCCGTTGAATTACGAAACCTACTAGAAACAGCACGCTGTCGACAATGCCCTTAATAATCATTTCGCCTTTTCCGGTTAAGAAATAAAGACCGTGAACCATTCCGGCAGATAGTGCCATGATGAGTGCGGCAAGAATCATGTATTTCACAAATGACTTTTCGTCGCCTTTTTCAAAAACTTGTTTGCGATTGATCGAGTAGTTGAAACTTGCTGAAATGACCCTTGCTATTATGGTTGCCAGAATAATATACATTTGTGGTGTATCATCTTTCCATAACCAAATAAATAGAGCGAATAACCCCATATCTAAGCCAAAGGAAGCTAAACCTGATAGCGCAAATTTCAGAAAGACTTTATAAATCTGTAGGGAGGATCGGATGGGTTGGAAATGAGAAGATTCATTGCCATTTAAATACACAGTATCAATTTCCACTTCATGAATCGCAATACCTGCATCTTTTGTTTCGGCAAGCATATTCAGTTCATAATCAAAAGCTTCCCCTTTGATTGATAATAGCCACTCAAGATGTTTTCTGGCAAAGAGTCGTAGACCAGTTTGTGTATCTGTAATTCCAATACCTGTCGCATAGCGAAACAAATTTCGGGTTAACTTGTTTCCAAATCTACTTCGAAACGGAATGTCTTCCTTGTCGAAATTACGCACTCCAAGAATAATTCCATCATGTTCTTTGGAAGTTTGTAGTACAGCGCAAATATCTTTCGTGAGATGTTGACCGTCTGCATCTACTGTAATTACTTTTTGAATGGTAGGTTGTTCGTTTAATATGTAATGAAATGCGGTCTTAATCGCTCTGCCTTTTCCTTGATTGGCCGCGTGATGAACCACTGTCACTTCCTGAATTTGATTAATTTTATCGAAGAAAGGAGTGAATTTTTTTCCCGAACCATCATTAACGACCAGAATGTTTGAAAAGCCAGCTTCGACTAGCTCAATGATCGTTTGACGACAAGAATCGTCGGGCTTATAAGCTGCGATGAGTACGCAAGTAGTGTCCACACAAATTCCCCCTCCCCAATAACTACCCAAAAATGTTCTAATTTAAGCAGAATTTGAAAGGAACTTCTAAAATACCGTCGAATCTTTAAAAGAGGGAAAAAAGTTCTGATGTCCTTTTAGGATTCGATGATATAAAAAGTGAGTATCAATACTGAAATGATGATTGTATTTAGTAAATAGTATGTATTTCTGGATATTATTCTGTCGAAAAATGCAAATCGGTCTACAAGCTTATAACTTAGAACCATGATACCTATTACAACAAGCATTGACACAAAAATAGGCATATCGTAAATTTTATGATCAATGAACCTTACAAAAATAAGTGTAGCGGCCATAATGACTCCATAAGCAACACGTTTTAATGCCATGAATTAACACCTCTTTATTTTTTATCAAGTATAGCAAGTAGCTTACCGGAGAGAAAGGGACTGCAGGGCAAGGAATCACACAATAAACATGAGGGGGAGTTTTGATGATTCAATTTGTAGGACTGGACGAACATTATTACTCGGCAATGGCAACTCTTTTAGCAAAACGGCACCAAGTTGAACGAAATCACTATCCATTCCTGCCAAAACGTTATGAGCAGCCAAAAGAAACAGAAAGATTACTTCGTGAAATTGGTGAGAAACCATACGTTAGTGGAATAGTGGCCATCCGTGATGAGCAAGTAATCGGGTATATGCTTTATGAATTTAAGGAAGATGCAAAAACTGGCCGACATATTACCATCGATTATCCATGCTTGGCCATTGCTGAAGATGCGCATCCAAGGTTGATCCGCTTAATGTATGCAGAAGCAGGGGCAGAATGGATTGCAGGAGGATATTTCCAGCATATCGTTTATGTTCCCATAGGCTACGACCGCTTGGTTTATGAATGGCTGGAACAAGGTTTTCGTTTTGAACAAAAATATGCCATCCTCGACCTGCAAAATTATGAACCGAAAGCAAAACTTACAGAAATCAATTCAATAACCATTCGCCGATTGGCAGAGAATGATACGGAAATGCTTAAAAGCATGTCGCGCTGGAACAGCATTCATCAAGCAGCTGCGCCTTCCTGGAATCCAATTACGAAAGAATCGCTCCAGGAAGTGAAAAGTGGTTATGCTGCACTGGCAAAAGATGAAGAAGCAATTGTGGTGATTGGGGAGCATGAAGGAACCCCTGTAGGTTTCCATGTCTATTACGAAGCGGATACTTCATCCAATATGTATACACCAGCACAAACAGTGGATCTTCCAGCGGCTTCTACTAATCCGCAATACCGTGGACGTGGAGTAGGGAAAGCTCTTGCCGATACGAGTCACGCGCAGTTGAAAGAAATGGGTTATAGATATGCATTAGCGGACTGGCATACGCCAAATCACTTGGCATCCTATTTTTGGCCGAAGCTTGGATATCAGCCGTTTATGATTCGCATGGTAAGAACGGTTGATAATCGGATTGCGTGGGCTCATGGGAAATAAAATACGTATTGTAGGATCAGTCGGTAGTGGCAAAACCACACTCGCCAGAAAACTTGCACGTCAAAAAGGAATTGAGATGCATTCATTGGATGATGTGGTATGGTCCAGAAGTGTAGACGGAGATATTCGAAATTCAGAAGAAAAAAGAGATGCCCAATTAGCGGATATTCTTAGCCATTCAACATGGATTATCGAAGGCGCGCACCTTGGATGGTCCTTTAAAACATTCGAGGAAGCGGATCAAATCATTTTCCTGCATCCGCGTCTCTCTGTCCGTCTATATCGGATTTCCCTTAGATTCTTCAGACAAAAAAGAGGAATTGAACAAGCCAGTTATACACCCACTTGGAGAATGTATGGGAGAATGTTTAAGTGGACGTACCAATACGAAACAATCTATAAAAAACAAGTTCGAAAAATCGTAAACAATACTCCTGAAAAGGCAGTAGAGATTCGCGATGGGAAAGAGGTAGGAGTTTAAAAGATGGAAAACAAATCGTTTGTTGCTTCATGGAGTGGTGGCAAGGATTCTGCCATGGCCTATTATCGCGCGATCCAGTCAGGCATGATTCCCAAGAGATTACTGACGATGTTCCAGGAAGATGAAGAAATCTCGAAGTCACATGCTCTGCCGTTAAAAGTGATACAAGCTCAGGCAGATCGCCTGAATGTACCATTGATGATTCGTGGAGCAGGATGGGAAGATTACGAAATGAAGTTTATCGATGCCATGGACGAGTGTCGTTCTGCGGGAATCACTCACGGTGTCTTTGGTGATATCGACCTTGAAGGACATCTGGAATGGGTACAAAAAACATGTGCAAAATCAGAGATTATTCCTATTCATCCGTTATGGCAAGAACCGAGACGGTCGATACTAGAGGAACTTTTAGAGGTTGGATTTGAAGCAGTTATTGTCGTAATTAATACAAGGATGATGCCCAGGGATTACATTGGCCGAACATTCACAAGTGAGCTGATGGATGAATTAGAAGCACTGGGAATCGATTCATGTGGAGAAAATGGGGAGTTTCATACAGTCGTCATTGATGGTCCTATTTTTTCATCACGTGTACCTGTAAAGTTTGGCGAGGTAAGGGAAAATGAAGAATATGTTTTCTTGAGTGTTGAGTTATAGGTTTGTGCAGATGTTAATTTGTTTGTAATTTCATACAAGAAAAAGGCATTGTCTTTTAAAAACAATGCCTTTTTGTATGTCGATTTATAGGTATTCTTTCAATTCATTCTCAAGAAACGGTTTTGCTTTTAGGAAATCCACAAAAGCACGATATTTTTGCTGTTCCTCTGGTGTTGATTTTTTACCATGGAAATAAGCTCGAATCAAAATGTTTTTTGGCGTATGTTCCATATCAATGAATTCGAGTAATTGCGCATCATAACCAACAAGTTTCAGCACCTCCGCACGGATAGAATCTGTTGCTAGAGCGGCAAACCGTTCTTTCACCAGTCCATGCTGAAGCATAACATCCAGAGCAGGACTGTTCAGTTGTGTGTTCAGCTCATGTTGACAACAAGGTACACTCAGAATCACTTTTGCTCCCCATTTTACAGCACGAGCTAGTGCCATATCCGTTGCCACATCACATGCATGGAGTGTCACAACCATATCCACCGACGTTTCTTCATTATAATCATTGATATCACCGACCAGGAATTCAAGTTGGTCATAATTCAAATCATCCGCAATTTGTTGGCATTCTTCAATGACTTCTTTTTTTAAATCAAGTCCAGTGACACGAATATCGAGACCTTTTTCAATTCTCAAGTAGTGATAGAGCGCAAAGGTCAAGTAAGATTTCCCTGAACCAAAGTCCAAAATTCGAACTGGACGATCTTTCGGAAGGTAGTCCAGTGCATCATCAATGAATTCGACAAATCGATTGATTTGGCGGAATTTATCATGCTTTTGCTTTTTGACCTTCCCATCTGGCGTCTGAACACCAAGACGAACAAGAAACGGGTAGGATGTATCTTCATCCAGTAAATAGTTTTTCTTTCGGTTATGAGAAAGATTCACCACTTTTTTTGAGACAACCCGGTCTGACTTCCACAATACTTTAAACTTTTTGGAAAGCTGAATATGCACTTTTTCTTCCTGGAAATCAGCTTGTACCTGTCTGTATTGCTGAAGTAAGGCATGCAATTTTTCATTTGCTGCATCAAGTTCAAGGTTCTCGTGTTTTAATATACGTTCGTATTGGTATTCAAACTGAATATGATAGATACCCTTTAGTTCTATGGGTTTGAGCTTTACGCGTTTAACTTCTTCTGATTTGGCACGTGGTTGGCTGATCGTCGCAGAAATCAGCTGTTTTTGATGAATCAAATCACTTAACTGGTCGAGCATTTGTTGATATTCCATACAGACCGCCTTCTCTTCAAGTTTATTAACGCTAGTTTATCACATCAGCCAGAATATCTTTTCGAATAGAAGGCAAAGTCCATGTCAAAAGTGTGAATGGATGGAAATTCGATGTGAGTGGACATAAACTTAGCGTGACTGGTCATAAATCCACCTGAATGGACGGAAATCCAATGTGAATGGACATAAACCTATCACCAATGGACGAAACCCACAAATCCCTCTAAACTCGAAAAAAAGCCTCTCCTTATCACTTGAAGTGAATAGGAGGGGCGAAATCAATCTTTCCATAATTGCTCAAAGCTACTTTCATTAGCGACAATAGTAACCGTATATACATCAGGGTTACGAAGTGATTTCCATTCCTGAAAACCAATGGAATCATCAAAGTGTTTCAACATAAGGCTCATTAAATTGCCATGTGTGACGAGGATGGTATTGTTAGGCGCCTCATTTAAGACTTCGATGGCACGGGCTGTCGCTTCTCGACTAGATTCGCCGCCGGTCAGTTTCAAATCTAGATTGTTGAATGTCTCTTCAAGAAGCTCGAGCCAATTGGGTAAATCAGACGTACTCAAGGTGCGTTCTGCCAAACGATCATCAATAGTAAGCGGTAGGTTTTTTGCTTTTGCTGTCGGTTTAATTGAATCTTGAGCTCTTCTATATGGGCTTGAAATGATCTTTTCAATCTTAATTCCACTAAAAAATGCAGATAACTTTTCAGCTTGTTCAAATCCCGAATCGGATAAATCGGCATCTGGAGCTTGTCCGGTTGCAGAACAGTGTCGAACGAGGTATAGGGTTTTCATTTGGCGAGCACTCCTTTTAACCATTTGTAAAAGTATACGAAATAAAAACCCTGAAGCAAAGAGCTTCAGGGCTAATCATTAACCTAATTTTTTCATTAAATTTGCCATTTCAATAGCTGCCGTGGCAGATTCCCAACCTTTATTCCCTGCTTTTGTTCCAGCGCGTTCGATTGCTTGTTCAATCGTATCTGTCGTCAGAACACCGAAAATTACTGGAATATCATGTTGGTAGCCAGCATTGGCAACGCCTTTAGCTGCTTCGTTACATACATAATCAAAGTGAGGAGTGGATCCACGAATTACAGTGCCGAGTGTGATCACGGCATCATATTTTTTGGAAGCCGCCATTTGTTTTGCGACCAGAGGAATTTCAAAAGCACCGGGAACCCAGGCAATCGTCACATTTGCTTCATCCACACCGTGGCGCTTCAGTGCGTCTTCGGCTCCACCTAATAGTTTACTCGTGATAAATTCATTGAAACGTCCAACAACGATACCGATTTTTAAATCGGGCCCAACTAAATATCCTTCTAAATGTGTTGTCATATACAAGCTCCTCTATAAACTCAGGAAATGCCCGAGTTTTGATTTTTTTGTTTTCATATAGCCTTCATTATCTGTATGAGATGGGATTTCGATTGCCACACGTTCAGTTACTTCCAAACCGTAACCATCGATTCCCGCAATTTTTCTTGGATTGTTTGTCATGAGCATCATTTTACGTACTCCCAGGTCACGCAAAATTTGTGCGCCAATTCCGTACTCCCTTAAATCATCTTCAAAGCCAAGTTTTTGATTGGCTTCGACAGTATCTAACCCTTCATCCTGCAGGGCATACGCTTTTAATTTGTTAATTAAGCCAATACCGCGGCCTTCTTGTCGCATATATAACAAAATGCCTGAGCCTGCTTCTTCAATCTGTTTGAGTGAGGCATGGAGTTGTGAACCACAATCACATTTGCGGGAAGCAAAAACATCACCAGTCAGACATTCAGAATGTACCCGGGTCAAAATTGGAGTTTCTTCAGAAACTGAGCCTTTGACAAGGGCAATATGTTCTTTACCTGTCAATTTTTCGGTATATCCAAACACCTTAAAATCACCGTACTCAGTTGGCAATATAGTTTCCACTTCGCGGGTAATCAGTTTTTCATGCTTTTGTTTGTACGCAATCAATTCAGCGATGGTTAATATACCGATATTTAATCGTTTCCCTATGGTAACTAAATCATCGAGTCTAGCCATTGTGCCATCTTCATTCATAATTTCACAAATCACACCCGCAGGCGCTGAACCTGCAAGCAATGCCAAATCGACTGCTGCTTCCGTATGGCCGGCACGCTTAAGGACTCCACCTTTTTTCGCAATTAAGGGGAATACATGACCTGGTCGTTTAAAATCGGATGGAGTCGATTGATGATTGATCATTTGAAGAATGGTATGTGAACGTTCAAATGCACTAATACCAGTCGTCGTGTCAATATGGTCGACACTGATTGTAAAAGCAGTACTTAAAGGGTCCGTGTTATGATCTGTCATTAACCCAATGTCCAGTTGACTTGCAATTTCTTCTGCCACTGGTACGCAAATAAGACCTTTCCCTTCAGTGGCCATTAAATTGATGATTTGCGGTGTTGCAAATTCAGCAAGCGCAACAAAGTCTCCTTCGTTTTCTCGGTCTTCGTCATCAACGACAATGATGGCTTGTCCTTTGGATAGTGCTTCTACTGCTTCTTCTACCGTATAAAACATAAGAAACCTCCTTTAAAATCCTTTATCTTGTAGCCATTCTTTTGATATGCCAGTTTTAGATGTTAGGATACGTTCGGTATATTTTGCGAGCATGTCACATTCGATATTCACTTTTTCTCCAACGTTTTTGTCCCCAATTAACGAATCATATTGCGTTGTTGGGATTAAAGAAATCGTTATCGTAGAGCGATCTACATCAAAAATAGTAAGTGAAGTTCCGTCTACTGCAACAGAGCCTTTTGGCGTCATGTATTTCATGAGGCTATTATCTACTTCAATCTTTTTTGTGATGGCATTGGATTCTTTTTTTATTGAGCGAATGACACCGATGCCGTCAACGTGCCCACTGACAAAATGACCGCCAAATCGTCCATTTACCGCCATGGCTCGTTCCAAATTGACACGCGCATTCGATGATAAGTTGGCTAAAGTGGTCGAATTGAAGGTTTCTGGAATTACATCCACAACAAACGTATCATGTGTAAAAGAAGAAACCGTCAAACAAACACCATTTACGGCGATACTATCGCCTCTTTTTACATCAACTAGCACCACTTTTGCACGAATGGATAATTCGAGTGCATGTGATTTACGTTTGATGGAAGTGACAGTGCCAATTTCTTCAATGATTCCTGTAAACAAGTAATCAACCTCCTAATGAAGAGAGAATTGATGCGAACATCAAAGCCTTTTTGTTATCCATTATTTAATTAGTGGTGCCAATCTTATACGCCTGTAGAGACATATTTTGTAAAGCTTTTCGTAACAAGGATTAGAATTTTTTCCACCAAGGGGCAGATAGGTGGTGGGGAAAGGGATATGATGATGGATTCTATTGACGAAATTCAAAAGAGCTATTGAACGATTACGTAACAAATTGCGTAATTTCGGAGAACGAAACTCGTTTTTAGCATCAGTTGAGCTGATTGTGTCAAAAGAATAGTGTATGGTATCGCAAAGTGAAAATACTCGGTTATGATGCTTCGCTTCTTGTGTGAACTTACCTGCACGAACTTCAAAATGGGTAACTTTAAGAAGCCTGTCTTTCGTAAAAAAGACAAGTGCTTTTGAAATAGCGGTCATATGGAATTCAGACTTAGTGCCATTTATGTACTTCAAGCACGGGATTGATAAGCTGGACTCCAAGCGAAATTCAAATGTGTTCTTTAGTTGTTGATTGATACAAGCTCCTCCTTTCGAATTTTCAAATCGAAAAGAAGCGATGCGTGAGCATGACAAATAAACCTCTCTATACTCTTCTCCCATCCAGACTATACTGTCGGTGTTGGATTCGCACCAACTCCACCGCTACTTTTTCAAGCACCGGGTCACGGACTTACAAATCTACATTTGCTCACCGCCGGTAAGGAATTTCACCTTGCCCCGAAGAATATAAAGCGACTACTTATCGTTTTTATAGTAGCACAATTAGCAGGCATTCATAAAATCATCAACCATGTGACTTTTAAATCGCTTACGAATGGGTAAAGATGGATTTTGCTTTTACAATTCGTCTGAATTTTGTGATAACATAATAGTGTTGAAGACATTCAAAGGGGGAAGCAACATGTTAAAACATCAAACCGTTGGGGAAGTAGTTCGGGAAATGGCGAAACGGTATCCCACTACAGAAGCGTACGTCTATCCAGAGAAGCAAATACGCAAAACATATAAAGAATTTGATGAAGAGACGGATCTTTTGGCAAAAGCGTTCATGGGGATGGGCATTGCTAAAGGTGAACATGTTGCCATTTGGTCAGACAACAAAAGAGAGTGGTTATTGAGTCAATATGCCACAGGCAAAATGGGTGCCGTTCTCGTGACGGTTAATACAAACTATCAAGAAAAAGAACTAGAATATTTATTGAATCAATCGGATTCAACCACCCTTATTTTAGGTGAAGAATTTAAAGGAACGTCTTACATAGAAATTATTAATTCAGTTTGTCCTGAATTGAAATCATCGATCAAAGGGGATATTCAATGCGCGAAGCTCCCTTACTTCAAACGCGTGATTGTCATGAGTGAAAATGACTATCCTGGTATTTTTTCCTGGAGTGAGTTCGAAGCGCATGCAGTAAACGTAACGGATAAGCATCTTGACGAAAGACTGGGCTCGTTAGAAGTAGATGATGTGATAAATATTCAATATACATCCGGAACTACAGGGTTTCCAAAAGGCGTTATGCTGACACATATGAACATTGTCAATAACGGTCAAATTATCGGTGACCATATGAATCTAACATCGGAAGACCGCTTATGTATTCCAGTTCCATTTTTCCATTGTTTCGGCTGTGTGTTGGGTACGCTTGCAGCTGTCACGCATGGAACAACGATGGTATTAGTGGAGCAATTTGAACCTAAGCGGGTGCTACAGATTGTACAGGATGAAAAGTGTACTGGTCTTCACGGAGTACCAACGATGTTTATTGCCGAGCTGAATCATCCTGAGTATCAACAATTTGATACTTCTTCTCTGAGAACAGGGATTATGGCGGGTTCAACTTGCCCGATTGAAGTTATGAAAAAAGTAATCGATGATATGGGCGCTAGTGAAATAACGATTTGTTATGGGCTTACTGAATGTTCACCTGTCATATCCCAAACGAAATCGGATGATGCGATTGAAAAACGCGTGAAGACTGTAGGGAAACCACATCCTCATGTAGAAGTGAAAATTATTGATCCTGTAACCAAAGAAGAATTGCCTGCAGGAATGCCAGGTGAATTATGTGCACGGGGTTATCTTGTTATGAAAGGTTATTACAAAAATGAAGAAGCGACACGCGAGGCAATCGACGAGGATGGCTGGCTTCACACGGGGGATATCGCTATTTTAGACGAAGAAGGATATCTGGAAATTACAGGACGAATTAAAGATATGGTGATTCGTGGAGGAGAAAACATCTATCCACGCGAAATTGAGGAGTTTTTATATCAACACCCGAGTGTACAGGACGTCCAAGTAGTGGGTGTACCAGATCCGAAATATGGTGAAGAGCTAATGGCGTGGATTATTGCTAAAGAGGGGGAAACAGTTGATGCTGATGAAATTCGTTCATATTGCAAAGGGAAAATATCACATCATAAAATTCCGCGTTATATTGAGTTTACGGAATCCTATCCAATGACTGCTTCTGGAAAAATACAAAAGTATCTGTTGCGTGAGATGTCGAAAGAGAAGAGTTTAAGCGTTTAATATGTCATATTTCCTGGGAAATACAAAAACCCTGTAAAACGTTGGTAATTCAATGTTTTGTGACAATTCTTACTAAAAAAATATTCTCGTTCTTCTGCAAGTTGCATGTTATGATGAATTTTGAAATACTCATAACATTCTTAAAGGAGGAACAAACATGACTGATTATGTATATCAATTAATTGCAATTATCATTTATATGGCTGCGATGTTGTATATTGGTTATTACTCTTACAGAAAAACAGCCAATTTAACAGACTACATGTTAGGCGGACGTTCTTTAGGACCTGCGGTTACAGCGTTAAGTGCCGGAGCAGCCGATATGTCAGGTTGGTTATTAATGGGACTACCAGGAGCAATTTATGCAACTGGATTGGTAGAAGCATGGATCGCAATTGGATTGACAGTAGGAGCTTATTTAAACTGGTTGCTAGTTGCACCACGTTTACGTGTGTATTCTCAAGTTTCGAATGATTCGATTACGATCCCAAGTTTCTTGGAAAATCGCTTGAAAGATACTTCCCGTTTATTACGTGTTGTTTCTGGTATTATCATCTTGGTATTCTTTACATTCTATGTATCATCAGGAATGGTAGCCGGTGGAGTCTTCTTTGACGAATCATTCGGTTTGGACTATCATACAGGTTTGTTAATTGTCTCGGCAGTTGTTATTGCCTATACACTGTTCGGTGGATTCCTTGCAGTAAGTTACACGGACGTTGTTCAGGGGCTAATTATGTTCTTGGCATTGATATTGGTACCTACTATTGGGTTATTCATGGTTGGTGGATTCGGTGAAGCAGCAGAGAGCATTCGTTCTGTTGATCCTGCTCGATTAAGTTTAGTTGAAGGGGCAACTGCATTGGGTGTCCTATCTTCAATCGCTTGGGGTCTTGGCTACTTCGGTCAGCCACATATTATTGTACGCTTTATGGCTATTAGTTCTGTAAAAGAAACAAAACAAGCACGTCGTATTGGGATTGGTTGGATGGCTTTAAGTTTAGCTGGTGCCATTGCTACAGGTTTGATTGGAATCGCTTACTATCAGCAAAATGCTGGGGAAACACTTGGTGACCCTGAGGCAGTCTTTATTGCTTTAGGACAAGTTATTTTCCATCCATTTATCGCAGGTATTATGTTGGCAGCAGTACTTGCTGCAGTCATGAGCACGATTTCTTCTCAATTAATTGTTACTTCTTCAGCATTGATTGAAGATTTGTACAAAGCTGTTATTAAAAAAGATGGCTCAGACAAGCATTTTGTTTTACTTGGACGTTTGGCCGTACTCTTTGTGTCCATAGTTGCTATGTTCATTGCATGGGAGCAAAGCACAACCATTCTTGATTTAGTCGCATATGCATGGGCTGGTTTTGGGGCTGCATTTGGTCCAGTTATTTTGCTATCTCTATTCTGGAGAAAGCTTACTACTTGGGGTGCTTTAGCTGGTATGGTCGTTGGAGCAACTACAGTGGTTATTTGGGGAAATAATGAAACCCTTAAAGGTTTGATTTATGAAATCGTTCCAGGATTTATCCTATGCTTGATTGTAGCGGTTATTGTAAGTCTTGTTACGTACCGAAAAAACACAGAAATTGATCGTGAATTCGATGAAACAATTACATTATTGAAGCAAGAAAAATAATATCTTTTCCCACAACATATGTTGTGGGATTTTTTTTTATCCAATAGACCATTTGAGGTAAGGAATTCATTATATTTCTTGTTTATAATATGAAATAGTAAAGAGAGGAGTATAGAAAATGATTGAACTGGATCATGTTGTATATTTCAGTAAGCAAACCCCGGAAGAGCATGTTCGAAAAAGCAAAGGTACTTCAATGGGTGGGCGGCACAAAAATTGGGGAACGGTGAATGCATTAACCTATACGAAAAATAGTTATATCGAATATCTATCAGTGGAACATATGGGCATTGCCAAACAGGCGAATCATCCACTAACAAATTTATTATTGCATGATTTAGAGAATGGCGAAGGCTGGGGAACGATTTGTTTTCGCACGACAGATATTGTGGGGTTGAATAATAGGTTGAAAGAGGAAGGATGGACCACCTCTGGAGTATTGAATGCGGAACGTGAGACATCAACAGGATTTATCCGGAAGTGGAAAATGCTTTTCATCGAACAAGAAGTATCAGACACATTGCCAATGCCATTCTTCATTGAATGGGACGAACCTTTTGAGGATCGAATGAACAGTTTAAGGGCAGACGGAACGCTGAAAGAGTACAATGAGCAACTTCTGATTACTCGCTGTGAATTTGCTGTGAAAAATCCCGAGTACCATAGCAAAATGTGGACAAGTCTTCTTTGCACTGACCGAGTGGAGAACACCATCATTTTACCTAACACCGAGCTGGTTTTCCTGGAAAGCACTCAAGACAAGGAACGTCTTTCTTATGTTGAAATTAATTGAAGAGTAATGAAGCACATGCTGACGAAGCATGTGTTTTTTTACTTAAATCTCTATGATTCTTCGAGAATGGAAGTAAATAGATTGACATTCTATTTTAATATTGTTTTAATTTTATATGTATTCTGAAAATTAAAATAAAGTAAAGGGGTGTTTCTAATGGTAGTAGCAACAAAGCGAAATTCGAAGAAAATTGAGCGCAAAGCATTACCCGATTTTAAAAAAATTGAAGAGTCTCCCGGTTTCCGCAATCTATTGAAAAAGAAAAAAGCATTTTTAATTCCTAGTACTCTATTATTTTTAGGCCTTTATATTTTATTTCCTATTATTATTTCGTATACAAATGTTTTGAATGCATCTTTTATCGGTGACATTTCTTGGAGTTGGGTATATGCTCTTGGACTATTCATCATGACATGGACTCTTGTAACCGTTTACATGAAAAAATCAGCTGAATTTGATCGTATGGCTCATGAGACGCTTAAAGAATTTAATTACGAGGAGGAGGATAACCAATGAATCCCATCGTAGTTATCTTATTTTTAATTATTGTAGGCATGACGCTTGTCGTTACATACTTTGCTGCCAAGAAAACGAATACGGCCAGTGAATTCTATACAGCTGGTGGAGGATTAACCGGTTGGCAGAACGGACTTGCGATTGCAGGAGATTATTTATCAGCTGCGTCCTTCTTAGGGATCGCAGGAGCCATTGCGTTATACGGTTTTGATGGATTCCTATTTTCAATTGGTTACCTGGTTGCATATTTAGTCGTTCTTTTTATCGTTGCTGAGCCTTTGCGTAACCTTGGAAAGTACACGCTTGCTGATATGATTAATACCAGATTCAATGCGAAGAAAGTTCGTGCCGGAGCGGCAATAAGTTCTATTACCATCGTTATTTTCTATATGATTGCCCAATTAGTTGGTGCAGGGGCACTAATTCAATTGCTTTTTGATATACCATATTGGGTCGCCGTGTTACTTGTGGGAATCATGATGACGGTTTACGTATTATTTGGAGGTATGACAGCTACGAGTTGGGTACAGATTATTAAAGCAGTCTTACTTATGGCGGGTACTATTATCATTTCATTCCTTGTATTGAAGGAATTCAACTTCAATATATTTGAAATGTTTACGTCCATGAAAACGGCAACTCCTCATGGCGCAGATTACTTAAATCCAGGAGTTAAGTACAAAATGCCTTTGGATACCATTTCCTTAATGGTTGCACTTGTGCTTGGCACGGCGGGATTGCCACATATTCTGATGCGGTTCTTTACAGTCCGTGACGCTAAAACAGCTCGCAGTTCTGTTATGTGGGCGACTTGGATTGTTGGAATTTTCTATGTCATGACCATCTTCTTAGGATTTGGTGCAGCAGCTTTCGTAGGACAAGATCTAATCGTCTCTACTAATCCAGCAGGCAATATGGCGGCTCCTCTTTTAGCTCAATACTTAGGCGGAGATTTCCTGATGTCATTTGTATCGGCTGTTGCTTTCGCTACGATTTTAGCGGTGGTTGCAGGACTTGTATTATCAGGTGCATCGGCATTTGCACATGATATTTACGGGCAGATTATAAAAAAAGGAAAAGTGACAGACAGAGAACAGATGTTGGCAGCGAGATATGCTTCCGTGGGTGTAGCCGTATTCTCCATTATTTTGGCATTGTTCGCTCAAAGCCTAAATGTTGCGTTTCTTGTATCGCTCGCATTTTGTATTGCAGCCAGTGCCAATTTACCGGTAATTGTCTATACGATTTTCTGGAAAAAATTCAATACGGCAGGTGCCATTTCTGCCATGGCAACAGGACTCATATCTGCATTAGTCCTTGTTTCAATCAGTCCAAGTGTCATGAATCCGGTTGAAGGTGCAGCTATCATTACTGGGAATCCGATTTTCCCACTGACCAATCCTGCACTTGTATCAGTACCACTTGGATTTATTGGTGGATGGCTCGGTACGCTTCTGACGAAAGAGTCGGACGTTAAGAAATTTGCAGAAGTAACTGTGAAAGCAAATACAGGTGGCTTCCGACAATTGTAAGAAGTTGTATCTAATCAAATGAATATGATACGATAAACATACTTTAAGGAACGGAGGTTTTCCAGATGATTGACTACAAATTCCGATGGAACACTTTGCGATGAAACTAAATAAAGCAAAGAACTGCTACTGGGCAGGTTAATCGGGATAGGTCTATCCATTTTGAAAACCAATATACTTTTCAGAAAAAGAGAGCGACTCGTGTGCTCTCTTTTTCTGTCTAATATTTACGGTAGTAAAAGGATGATTTCGATTTTCTCTCAGTAGGACAATGAGGAGGAATTCATGAATGGAAGAATTAATGGAACGCGCCATTGTTGTTGGCGTTAATTTAAACAAAGACGAACATTTTGAATATGGCTTGGAAGAACTACACAACTTAGCTGACGCATTAAATGTGGAAGTGGTTGGGGAAGTAACTCAAAACTTGGATCGTGTTAACCCTGCGCACTATGTAGGAAAAGGGAAAATCGACGAGATCAAAGCTTTCTTTGATGAAGCGGATGCGAATCTGGTCATTTTCAATGATGAACTATCGCCTTCTCAAATCCGTAACTTGGAAGCGGCTCTGGAATGTAAAGTGATCGATCGTACCATGTTGATTTTGGATATTTTTGCTCGACGGGCTAAATCAAGAGAAGCTCAAATGCAGGTAGAGTTAGCGCAGCTTCAATACATGCTACCTCGTTTAGTAGGACTGCGTGCATCTCTTGGTCGTCAAGGTGGGGGCACCGGTGGGGGCTTTAAAAACCGTGGAGCTGGGGAAACAAAACTTGAGCTTGACCGACGGAAAATTGAAGATCAGATTGCCAAGCTTCGTCGTGATCTAGAGCAGGTAAAAGACCAACGCGAAACGCAAAGAAAACAACGGAAGAAAAACGAAGTACCAGTAGTATCGATTGTGGGCTATACGAATGCTGGGAAATCTACCATCATGAATCGCATGCTTGCAAAGACAGGGCAAATCGATGACAAACAAGTTTTTGAAAAAGATATGTTATTTGCAACGCTCGAAACTTCAGTCCGTCAAATCCGTTTGCCTGATCAAAAAGAGTTTTTACTTACCGATACTGTTGGATTTGTCAGCAAGTTGCCAACGCATTTAGTAAAAGCATTCCGCTCTACGTTGGAAGAAGCGAGAGAAGCTGATTTACTTCTTCATGTAGTCGATGTGTCCAATGAAGAGTATCGTTACATGATGGACGTTACGAATGAAACATTGCAGGCAGTTGGGGTTGAAAACGTTCCGACAGTTGAGGTATACAACAAGTCTGACTTAGCAGGTGTCAATTATCCACATGTGAGTGGAAATAATATTTGGATTTCTGCCAAAGAAGATGCAGGACTGGATGAATTGATTGAACTGATTCGTACACACATTTTTGCCGACTACAAGATGTGTCGAATGCTCATTCCGTATGACCGAGGAGATGTCGTGTCTTATTTGAACGAACAAGCCTCTGTTCAAGGATCTGAATATGAAGAAGAAGGTACATTATTAAAAGTGGAACTAAAACAGGCCGATTATGAACGGTACCATGATTTTGTTCTCGATAAGTAAAAAAACGCATTCCCGATTTTCCGGGAATGCGTTTTTGTTTGTATTCAACTTATTGATATTGGATATTGTGCAGTCTAGCAAACAGTCCATCAGCTTCCACTAAATCGGAGTATGAACCTTCTTCAGCAATACCTTCTTTCGTAACGACCAGTACGCGATCTGCATCACGTATGGTTGCAAAACGATGGGCAATAATAAGTGTTGTGCGATTCTCGGCCAATTCGCTTAAAGCTGACTGGATGATTTTTTCCGTCTCGGTATCAAGCGCTGAAGTGGCTTCGTCCAGTATTAGAATCGGTGGATTTTTCAGGAACATACGAGCAATAGCTAAACGTTGTTTTTGTCCACCTGATAATTTCAGACCGCGTTCACCGATTTGCGTTTCATAACCATTAGGTAAATCGGAAATAAATTCTTCTAAATGCGCTTTTTTAGCAGCATCCATTATTTCTTCATCAGTGGCGTCTTTTTTTCCATATGCAATGTTTTCGCGAACTGTTCCCGTAAATAAGAACACGTCTTGCTGGACAATTCCAATTTGTGCGCGCAATGATTGCTTGGTCATGTCACGGATATCAAGTCCATCGATTGTGATGGCACCTTCCGTGACATCGTAAAAACGTGGGATTAATGAACAAATGGTCGTTTTACCTGCACCGGAAGGACCTACGAACGCAACCGTTTCTCCCGCCTTAACAGTGAGATTGATATCTGACAGTACTTCTTGATGTTGATCATAATTAAAGTGGACATTGTTAAATGAAATATTGCCATGCAAATGGTCTACTTGTTTTGCATTTGGTCGATCGACAATTTCTGGATCCTGTTCAATTAGATCGAGAAAACGTCTAAATCCAGCCATTCCTTTCGGATAAAGCTCAAGTAATGCACTGATTTTGTCCACTGGTTTAATTAGTACATTAATGAATAGGACAAAGCTGACAAGCTCTCCATAGGATAACTTTCCATTGACTGTGAACCATGCACCTACAACTAAAACGACCAATGTCATAAGGCGCGTCATCATGTAAATGCTGGAATGTGTTCCAGCCATTACTTTGTAAGCGACAAGTTTAGCTAGTCTAAATTGCCCATTATCATGCTTGAAGCGATTGATTTCAAACTCTTCATTTGTGAAAGATTGAACCACACGAACGCCTGAAACACTGTCTTCTACACGTCCATTGACATCAGCAATTTTTATGTACATGTTCTTCCAAGCCTGATTCATTTTGATATTGCTGAAAGTAACAAGAACAATCAAAAATGGAATCATAATAATCGCAATAATTGCAAGCTCAGGATTAATGTTGTACATAATGAAAAATGCACCGATAAACGTCATGATGGCGATAAAGAAATCTTCCGGTCCATGGTGGGCCAGTTCGCCAATATCGAACAAATCATTTGTGATACGACTCATAACATGACCCGTTTTGGTAATATCAAAAAAGCGGAAGGATTGGCGTTGTACGTGGGTGAACAGTTGTTCACGCATGTCCGTTTCAATGTTGATACCAAGTTTGTGTCCCAAATAACTGACGATAAATTGCAACAGGGTACTGATTAAATAGACGGCAAGCAGGAGTACACTGACGGTGACAATCTGTTCCCATTCCCCGGTAGGTAATAATTCGTCGATAAACCACTGAACTGCAAGAGGAAATGCTAGTTCCAAAATGGCTACAATAATGGCGCTGGTGAAATCAATTATGAACAGTCGTTTATGGGGTCGATAGTAAGAAAAAAATTTCTGAATCATATAAGTTCTCCTTGTATTCTTAGTACTGGAAATTATAACGGAAAAAGGTCCTAAAGACGAAAGAAAACTTCTGAATTCGAAGGAAATCAAAGTATTTCAAGTTCCGAATGTTTTTTGACAATTAAAAGAGTGCACGTTAGAATGTAAAAGTTGTCTTTTACTGATAAGTCAATCGGACCTTTATTATCAGTATATTTTGCACATTCATCTAAAAAGGAAATGTGTATATATTAAAATCAAGAAGAAAGAAGGGAAAAGAATGGCGACAAAACAAGAAATCGTCCAGTCGGTTCCTCAAAAAGGATTCTTTGGACATCCAAAAGGCTTATTAAGCTTATTCTTCACAGAGTTTTGGGAGCGTTTCTCCTATTATGGAATGCGCGCAATCCTGCTCTACTATATGTACTATGAACTAAACCAAGGTGGACTTGGTTTGGACAAATCGACAGCGAACTCAATCATGGCTGTATACGGATCACTTGTATACATGTCTGGAATTATCGGTGGTTGGATTGCTGACAGACTGCTCGGTACAACTAAAACCGTATTCTATGGTGGGGTAGCCATCATGCTAGGACATGCAGTCTTGGCATTACCAGGTGGAATTACGACACTATTCATTTCAATGGCCTTAATCATTATTGGTACAGGTTTATTGAAACCGAATATCTCTAGCATCGTGGGAGATTTGTATTCGGATAACGACGTTCGTCGTGACTCTGGATTCAGTATTTTCTACATGGGTATCAACATGGGTGCTTTCCTTGCGCCATTAGTTGTAGGTACTATCGGAATGGACTATAGCTTCCATTTAGGATTTGGACTTGCAGCAATCGGTATGTTCCTAGGTTTAGTTGTTTTTGTTATTACGAAAAAGAAATACCTTGGACTTGCAGGATCGTCTGTTCCAAACCCAATGTCTAAAGATGAGCGTAAAACTGTATTCACGCGTATTGCGATCGGATTAGTTGCCATCTTGATTATTGGTTATGTCTTGATTACTAACGGAATCATGACAATCGATGTCTTTACAATGATTGTTTCAATCTTGGGTATCGTTATTCCTACGGTTTTCTTCATCGTTATGTATCGCAGTTCAAAAACGAACGCAGATGAAAAATCTCGTGTTATCGCTTACATTCCATTATTCATCTCTGCAATGGTCTTCTGGGCAATTGCAGAACAAGGATCAATCATCCTTGCTCAATACGCAGATGAGCGTACTGACTTGATGCTTGGATCATGGGAAATTAACCCAGCGTGGTTCCAATCATTAAATCCATTATTCATTATTGGGTTAGCCCCAATATTTGCATGGTTATGGGTACGTCTTGGAGTTAAACAACCGTCAACTCCGAAGAAATTTGCCCTTGGTTTATTCTTTGCGAGTATGTCATTCCTAGTGATGATCATTCCAGCATACATGAACGGAACTGAAACACTTGTTAGCCCATGGTGGTTAGTATTGAGTTTCTTCCTAGTAGTACTTGGTGAATTACTTCTTTCTCCAGTTGGATTATCAGCAACTACGAAACTTGCTCCAGCGGCCTTTGCGGCTCAAACAATGAGCTTATGGTTCTTAACAAGTGCTTCTGCTCAAGCAATCAATGCGCAAGTCGTGAAATTCTACAATCCTGAAAGTGAAATCGTTTATTTCGGTGTCATCGGTGCGGTTGCAATGCTAATCGGTTTAGCGATGTACATTCTTTCACCAAAAATTGAGAAGTTCATGCGTGGCATACGTTAATCAAACAGTTAAAAGCCTACCGATAGATATCGGTAGGCTTTTTTGTATGGACTGAAGAGTGCTGGAATATAAAAAATCTGATTTTGTAGTGTGCATTTGCGCTTGCGAGATGCGGTTACTCGTCGCAAGAAAAATTGCTCCTGCGGTTACTCGTCGCAAAAAAAGTTATTGCTCCTGCGGTTACTCGTCGCAAAATAAAATTTTTCTACCTAAAAATTACTTTCAATATCACGTCGAAGAATACTGTTAGATATTTTAGAATTCCTCTTTTTTCATTCTGCTTTTGCATTCGATATTGTCGGTCTTTTTTTAAAACCGGGTATTCCTTTTCCAAATCCTTCATTGAAATCACTCCTTAAAATATTTATTCAACAAAAGGAAAAAAATCCCTTTCTCTCAAAAAAGATTTCCAATTGAAACCTTTTCAAGATACACTTGTATAAGAAGAAAGAAAATTGAGGTAAAGGTGGCGACAACATGAAAAAGTGGATGACACTCATGGCTGCTGGCGCATTAGCGCTAAGCTTAGCTGCATGTAATTCATCAGCAACTCCAACTTCCGATACGACAGAAGAAAATACAAGTGATTTAACACTGAAACAAGTATTTGAGAAGTCATTAGCACAATCTGAATCTATTGAAAGCCTTAGTGCAAATCTAGAAATGGTTCAAAAAATTGAAGTTCCCGCGCAAGATGTAGCGATGGATACAACTTCAAAAATGACAATGGATTTAATTGTCGATCCTTTGAGCATGCATCAAAAGGGGACTACATCCACGATGATTCCTGGTCAAGAGTCTTCAGGTCAGCCTCAAGAGATTGAAATGGAAAGCTATATGACGGAAGATGGATTCTTTACGCATGATAACATGTCACAGCAATGGATGAAGTTGTCGGCGGATATGTACGAGCAGATGATGGCCATCTCACAAAAACAAGCAGACCCGTCTCAACAACTGAAAGACTTAGAAACATTTATGGACGACTTTACATTTGAGCAAAATGACAAGGAATACATATTAAATTTGTCTGCTTCTGGTGACAAGTTTAATAGATTGATTCAAAAACAATTAGCAGAAACCATGCCGGAACTAGGCTCAGATCAACAGGAAATGTTGAAAGAATTAACTATTAAACAAGTGGATTACGAAATTTTCATCGATAAAGAAACATTCAATACAACAGCATTAAATGTTGTAATGGATATGACGATGGCAATGGATGGGGAAGAAATGAACCTATATCAAGATATGAAATCTACTTTTAGTAATTACAATGGCATTAAAAAGATTGTTGTACCACAAGAAGTACTGGATAACGCAGAAGAAATGTAAAAAGAACAGCCTTCCCGAATATCTCGGGAAGGCTGTTTTATTCATATAGAGTTTGGTTGATCAATAAGTAAATCCAGCTGGTGAGTTTTTAACCACCACTACCACTTTATGTTCATCAAGTTTTTCTTCTAATCGTTCGGCTTCCGGCTGACTAAAACCAAGCTCTTCAAATTGCGCTCGAAGTTCGTCTCCTTTTTTACGGAAAACATTTGCTAGGGACGTACCTAAGCCTTGTTCAGCAACACCGACTGTATTCGCATCTGCCATATCAGCTACTTGATTTGTACGATGATTTTCATGAGTAAGTACGTAAATATCGTCCTCATGTACACCTTTGGCTTTAATTTCTTGAATTCCGCGAATTGCTTCATCATCTGTTAAATACTCTTTGTAGGTTACACTCATTTTAAAAATCTCCTTTCAAATCATTAATTCTGACACAACAGTACTTTACCACTCTCGGGGAAAATTAAACGGAATGAACTAAATTTCAATCGAAAGTCTTAGACGACAGGTTGATTAACGGGAAAGGAGTTATAAGAATATGATAAGATAACTTTTAATAAGGAGCGTGATTGGTATGAAAAAATGGTTCTATCCTTTAGCGGTTGTCACGTTTATTGGTTTCATTGCTCTGTTTTTCAGTTTTACTCACGATGAAATGATTGAATTTGACGGGGAAATTGGAGAGGCACTAATTGGAAATGAATTCATTCGATTCTTCCATTATTTTGGAGAACCAATTTGGGTTGTTTCTGCAGCCGTTCTCTTGATTGTCTATCTTGCATTTAAAAGCAGAAACTATCGGGGAATGTTGTTTGTGCTTCTTACAGTAGGTGGAGGGAATATTATAAATCTCGCCATTAAAGAATGGGTTCAACGGGCTCGTCCAGATATTCCCCATCAATTGACGACTTTCAGTTTTCCATCCAATCATGCAATGGTAGGTTTACTATATATTTTTACATATGCATATTTTTTAACTGAAAATCGAGCATCTACTAAATGGCGTATCGGAATCTGGCTTAGTGCAATAACTTTTACTTTGCTAATTGGTTTATCGCGCATTGCGGGTAATAACCATTATGGGACAGATGTGGTTGCAGGTTGGATGTGTGGCTATTCACTCTTCATACTGGTGGTCATCTGGTATGAGTGGCGAACTCGTCACATGAAAAAAAGAGTGGCACAGCCTGAATAAACGGGTCTTACGTCAGAGAAATGGCGTAGGACTCTTTTTGAAAGAGGTGGTACGGAGTGTTTACGATTCCGGATGAATTAGTTGAACTTGGACAAAAACGTATTGAAGGATACGACGTGCAAGGATTTGTGCGTAGTCACGGGAGCATCACGCCAAAGTTACTGTTGATTGGTGAAGCGCCAGGAGAGAATGAAATAGAAACTGGCATTCCATTTATCGGACGGGCGGGCGATGAGCTCATGAAATCGTTGAACAGTATAGGTTTATCACGTGATGATGTCTATATGACCAGCCCTGTCAGAAGTCGACCGTACAAATGGGGCACAAAAAAAGAACGTGATGGCACGATGGTGAAACGAACATACAACCGTGCGCCTAAGCCCGCCGAGATTCTGGCTCATGCACCATTACTAGATTATGAAATCCAACATTTGCAACCACAATTAATTGTTACGCTAGGTACGATTGGTTTACAGAGATTACTGGGAAAGAAAGCGAAGGTAACTGAATTACATGGACAAAAATTAATCCAACCAATCCAATATTTAAATGAACTTGAGGACAAACAGTTTAGCTTAACATCACAACCCTATATGATCGTCCCCACATTCCACCCAGCTTCCGTCTTTTACAGACCTTCTTTAAGAGAACAAGTTGAAGAGGACTGGCAAAAAATCGGTCAATATTTGAAGGAGAAAACAGTATGATCTCGAACTGTGCGTTCGAGTGGATTTCGACACTTCACTATTCCCGCAGTCTACTTTATCTTGACTCCTGAGGGTACTCATCACAGGGGTACTCCTCATCAAGACAATAAGTAGAAACCTTTTCTAAGGAATGAGACCGCGAAATTAGAAAGTTATTGGTGCAAGCGAGGATTTACCGAGACGAAGAACACGCGAAAAGATGTTTTTACAACGTGAACGCCGATTTTTCCTACGTCAACTCCGATAATTCCTACGTCAACGTCGATTTTTACAACCAAGAGTATATAATCCTTCGTTTTTACGTAGTGGGGTATTCTTATAGTTGAGAAAGTTAAGTAATAGTTTATTATCCGAGTTATCCGAGTTTCTTCATAAAGGAAGTTGCGGTTAGAAAACTTATCTCATACAATTAACCCAACAGTTGTCAGAGAAAGTAGTTGAGCGTATGGAAGGACAAGTATTATTTGCTTTGGCATTAACCCTGTTTGCAGGGTTAGCCACTGGTATTGGTAGTTTATTAGCGTTCGTAACAAAGCGAACCAATACTAAATTTTTATCGCTGGCACTTGGATTTTCTGCGGGTGTCATGATTTACGTATCCATGATCGAGATTTTTGTGAAAGCGAAAGATGCTTTGGTTAATGAGTTAGGTTCTACGCAAGGCTATTGGATGACCGTCATCGGATTCTTCAGTGGCATTATCTTGATCGCATTAATTGATAAACTTTTGCCTAAATCCACAAACCCACATGATGTGAAAGGTGTAGAAGAGATGGACATTCAACCTTCCAATGAAGAGTACACCAAACTTATGCGAATGGGATTATTCACGGCATTGGCCATTGGTATTCATAATTTCCCTGAAGGAATTGCTACGTTCGTTTCGGCATTACAAGATCCAAACCTAGGAGTGGCCATCGCAATCGCTGTAGCGATTCATAATATCCCTGAAGGAATTGCAGTTGCTGTACCCATTTATTATGCAACCGGAAATCGAAAGAAAGCATTCAAATGGTCGTTCTTATCTGGATTGGCCGAGCCTGTAGGAGCAATTGTAGCGTTCCTAATTTTAATGCCGTTTTTGAACGACATCATGTTCGGCATGATTTTTGCATCGGTAGCGGGCATCATGGTGTTCATTTCATTGGATGAGTTATTGCCGGCTGCACAGAAGTATGATGAAGCCCACTTATCCATATATGGAGTCGTAGGTGGGATGGCCGTGATGGCATTGAGTTTATTATTGATTGCTTAATAAGGTGAGGAGCGAAATGACACAGATCATTTCGCTTTTTTGGTATCCGCATTTTATGGTTTTCAGACGTCTAAGTCAATTTTTCACACGTCGGCCCATAAAATTCAGACGTCACAACGAAAGTTTCAGACGTCAACTCCAGAAAGTCAAACTGAGAACCAGCCATCGGGAGTTAAAGTTGTACTTTTCACTTTAGAGAGTTGTAGTATTGGTTTTATAGAACTATACTGATGTGTAAAGATAGAATATGACACGTGTCAAGACAAGGGGAGTTCAAATGACTAAAGTTAGAGAAAAAGAGAATAAATCGATTTCCCGTAATAAATTATTAGGAATTGCCGGTCTTGGATGGATGTTCGATGCGATGGATGTTGGAATTTTATCTTTCGTTATCGTAGCCCTAGCCAATGAATGGGCTCTGACTCCAGGACAAATGGGATGGATCGGAAGTGTTAACTCCATCGGAATGGCAGTAGGAGCACTTGTTTTTGGGATTTTCGCTGATCGCGTTGGACGAAAACGGATCTTTATCGTGACACTTGTTCTCTTTTCAGTGGCAAGTGGATTATCCGCATTCTCAACATCACTGACCATCTTTTTGATTTTTAGATTTTTTGTAGGAATGGGATTAGGTGGGGAACTGCCGGTCGCATCTACGTTAGTATCTGAAAGTGTGGAAGCAAAAGAACGTGGGCGAGTTGTTGTATTGTTGGAAAGTTTTTGGGCAGCTGGATGGCTGATTGCCGCAATTATTTCTTATTTCGTTATTCCAGAGTATGGCTGGTCAATCGCCTTAATTATCACGGCTTTGCCAGCACTTTATGCCATTTACTTACGATTGAATTTACCAGACTCGCCGCAATTTACGGCAAAACGAGTGCGGGAACGTACCTATGGACAAAACATTAAAGCGGTTTGGTCTAAAGCTTATGCGAAACCGACCTTAATGTTATGGATTTTATGGTTCACTGTCGTGTTTTCCTACTATGGAATGTTCCTATGGTTACCGAGTGTCATGGTGATGAAAGAATTTACGTTAATTAAAAGCTTTGAGTACGTGCTTATCATGACATTTGCACAATTGCCTGGATATTTCACTGCTGCGTGGCTAATTGAAAAAGCGGGCCGCAAATTTGTGTTGGTCACTTACTTACTGGGTACAGCAGCGAGCGCATTTGTATTCGGAAATGCGGATACGACAATGTTACTGATTGTATCAGGCGCATTTTTGTCCTTCTTTAATTTAGGAGCATGGGGTGCATTGTACGCGTATACACCAGAACAATATCCATCTGTTATTCGTGCAACGGGAGCAGGAATGGCTGCAGCTGTTGGTCGAATCGGAGGGATTTTAGGGCCATTATTGGTTGGGACGCTTGTAGCTAAGGGTTACGATATCGGTTTGGTGTTTAGCATATTCTGTATCGCAATCGTAATTGGTGTTCTGGCAGTTGTGCTTTTAGGAAAAGAAACGAAACAGTTGGAACTTGAATAATTAGTGGGGAGGTTCTCTTTAAAAGGAGGCCTCTTTTTTGAAATAAAGCTAATTAGTTAAGGGCATCTGCTATCGTGGATGTCCATTTTTTGGAAGATGAAGTATACAAATATACATGCCGTGAACTCAGTGTTCATGGTATTTTTGTTGTATGCAGATAAATACTCTACATAAATGGCTGTCGAGCAAATCGAACAACCCCAATTAAAGGTTTTAACATCAAATGGCCCCACCAGTTGTGGCCTCGCCGTGACTTGGTGGGTTTTTCTGTGAAAGAATGTTGCCATTGGTTGCTTGAGGAATCTCAGTCTGACTTTTAGACATTCACGTCTGAAAAAACTGAGAGGACGTCTGAAAAATGAAGCGTCACGTCTGAAAAAACGAGAGTTGACGTCTGAAAACAGCACATTCTTAAAATAAGTATCTCTTTTTCTGTGTGGAAGTGTACAGAAACCTTTTATTCCCCGGAACCGTATAACAGGTAAAAGGGGGAATCGGAATTGAGTATAAGAGAATTTAATATAAATATTAGCCCTGATGAGGCGATGAATAAAATTAATGATGGCGTGATAAAGGGCAGTATTTCGGGGAAACTCGTCGATTTCTATGAACGCTACTCAGGAGACCATCAAGTCGTGGTATTTGTCCTGGAAAAATTCTTTATGCGAACGGGTAATCGCTCATCGATGACAGTAACCATTGATAACTTCGGTGATGTGACCAAAGTCCATGCGGTAGCCTCTGGCAGTTCAGAAAGTCCGTTCTTTAGATTTGATTGGGGAGCAGGCGATAGTTTTGCGAATAGTGTGGAAAATGCGCTGGCACAACACATTATTAGTTGATAGAATAAAGCTACCAAATATCTGTGATAAGGGAGAGTCGGCTATGTTCAAAAGAATTGACACCGTATTTTTGCCTGTACAGGATACAAACAGCTCAATCAAATGGTTTGAAGACAAGTGTGGATTTACCTTGAGATGGCACGATGAAGTCAAGGGTTATGCCGCGATGGATATCGGAAATGGAGAAACAGCTTTTACGCTCGTGAGAAGCCCGCAAATGGGTACTAGTAAACCAAAAGAACATGAGTGGTTTAATCTTTATACAGCGGATATTCATGCTACACATCATTTCATGCTGGATGCGGGTGTTGATGCGACACCGGTACAAACTGGAGGCCATGTTGAATTCTTTCAGTTTAAAGATTTAGATGGCAATACGATTGGAGTCTGTTCATTTGAAGAAGACGCAGCTTAATCATAGAAAAATCCTAATTGTGGGTTCGGGCGGAGCGGGGAAATCCACGTTATCACGTCTATTAGGGGAGAAGTTGGGATTACCTGTTGTCCATTTGGATGCCATGTTTTGGCAACCTGGCTGGAAACCTTCGCCACGCCCTGAATTTATGGATAGGGTAGAGAAGGAATTAGCTAAGCCCGAGTGGATTATTGATGGAAATTATGATTCTTCCATCGAATTACGGGCAAAGTATGCAAATCTTATCATTTTTCTTGATTTCTCAAATGTCCTTTGCCTCTATCGCGCATGTAAGCGTGCGTGGATGTATCGCGGGACAACACGTCCGGATATGGGGGAAGATTGTCCGGAAAAAATAGATTGGGAGTTTGTAAGATGGATTTGGCGCTATCCAACAGATGCACGACCAGAGATGTTATCAATGTTAGCCAAATTAGAATCAGACGTCGTTACATTAAAGTCACCTAAAGAAGTAAATCAATGGTTACAACATATCGAGCACATAGAAAAGAGTGAATCATCCGCTTAAGGACGATTCACTCTTTTTAGGAATTTTTCAATGTAGAGTAAACAACAAGACGATCTTCGTAATAAGAACCTTTCTTATTGTATTCACCTGTACATGTAATTAGGTTTAATCTACTTCCAGTGCTGAAACCGAAAATTTCTCTTAGCGGGGATTCATCAAAAGGGTAAATCTCAACTCTGTCCACAACGAAAATAAGTTCAGAACCATCTTCAGCATTGACGATAATTTCATCACCGGTTTTTAATTTTCCAATGTTGTAAAATACCGCAGGTCCATTTTTACCATCCACATGTCCTGCGATGACTGAGTTGCCTGGTTGACCGGGCATATATCCTTCTTTATACCAACCAGTCGATACGATATCATTCGGAACATCCATATCCCCACCTTCAGTCAATCCAGCGGGGTTAATGGGTGCATCCACCTTGATGGCTGGAATCTTAAGACGGGAAGGGACAATTCCCTGTCTTTCATCTTTTATGAGTTTGGAAGCAGTTAGTTGGCCGTCGCTTAAAGTTAAGGCTGCTTTTGTAGAAGAAGAGGCTTCCTCACTGGAAGCCTCTTCTTTTTCTACCGCTGGCTCTGGGCTTGCTTCTTCCGCTTGACAAGCCGATAGAAGTAACGAGGTACCCAGTACAACACTTAATAACTTTTTCACGTGATTACGCCTCGTTTGAACGTCTGCGTAATGTGAATGCGCCACCTAAAGCTGCTGCTATTAAACCACCAAGTAGGAACCACTCATAAGGCAATCCATCTTGGTCCGCTGTGCCACCCATACCTGTTTTAGGCATACCGTCTGGCATAGACTGTCCACTGAATTTATCAGGGAATTGATCAACGATTGTTTGTGATAAGCCTTTAGAAGGCATCAACATATGCGCGTAAGATTCACGTAGTGAAGCGTATGATGCTTCATAATCACCTGCCACGTATTGATCGAAGGCTGCTAATAATTGGTCAACGTGTTCGGTAAGACCAGCTTCAAGGTCTGCTGCTGGTAAACGATTTTCTGTTGCTGCTGCTAAGAATGCCGCTTGCTCTACGATATAGCCATCCAATTCTTCCATAGCTTTGTCTTTACCAGCTTGGTCATCATTTGCAGTTGCTGTTACGTAGTCAACGAAGTATCCAATATGAGATTTCCAGATTTCTTCGAATGCCGCTCCGCCTTCTTCACCATAAACTGAAGCGACTGCTGCAGATAAATCATCAGCATTTGCTAGTAGAGCTGCTGCAGATGCATCAAAGTCAGGATCTCCATCTACCCCATTTTGCATTGCCATTACTGCTAGTCCTGCGTGTTCAGTAAATACCTGGTCAAGTGAAGCGCGTAAATCTGCTGCAGGCGTTACAGCCATTGATTTTTCAAATTTGTCAGGGAACTGATCTGTAATAGCCGTAGCCATTCCAGCTGCCACCATTGTCATATGCTTGATTGCTTCACGTTCGTTCATGTAAGAAGTTTCATAATCTCCAGCGACATAGCTGTCGAAAGCCCAAACCAGTTGTTCTACATGCATTTTTAATCCTGCTTCTAAATCAGCAGCTTTTAAACGACCTTCCGTAGCTGTGTCTAAGAAAGCTGCTTGTTCCACAATGTATTTGTCTAAATTAGCAACTGCTTTATCTTTTCAGGCTTGGTCATTGGCTTTTGTTGCTGTCGCATAATCTACGAAGTACCCAATGTGTGAACTCCAGATAGTCTTGAATTGTGCGCCTGCTTCTTCACCATAAACTGAAGATACTGCTGCAGTTAAGTCATCTGTATTTTTACTTAATGCACCAGCTAATGCTTCAAAGTCTTCCGTGCCATCTGCACCTTTTTTCAACGTTTCAACTGCAAGGAAAGCATGTTCAGTGAATAAATGACCTAAAGATGAACGAAGTTCCGATGCTGGAGTCGATACGCTTGTATCCACATTCCCTTCAGAAGCCTTTCCTTCATGATCGTGTGCGAAAGCCGCAGTTGGTACCAGTAAACTCATTGATAATGGAACAGCTAATAGTGTACGTTTTTTCATTTTAAATTCTCTCCTTTTTGTTTGGGTTTGTTTTGGTTTCGAATAGCTAACGAAAGCCGTTTTGATTTGGATCACTTTTTGTTCAGAAATTTTTTAAAACCATTTAAAAAGGGGGTTGTTCATCATAATTAGGAGGAAATTGGTTAGTTGCCCCAATGATCGTGAAAGTTGCCCCAATCAAACCAATAGTTGCCCCAATGGCATGCATAGTTGCCCCAATCGGACTCAAAGTTGCCCCAATCATTCAAAAAAAGCACAAAAAAATTGAGCAGGTTCGAAAACCCACTCAATTTAACGTTTATTTAAAATTCGAAGCCATCAATACATTGCCCAATGGTGTTTCACTTTCTGCATTCGGTTCATGAGAAACGGCTACTTGCGTCCAATCTCGATCCATTCCTTCAGGCAACGTGAAGACAACTGCTCCTTCTTGTGAATCAGACTTGAACGTGCCTGCTCGTTTAGGTCCTTCTTCATCTATTAACCATACCTGGTACACTTCGTCATTGGATAGTTCAGGTAGTGAGCTCGCTTGTACGACCACTCGAGTTTCATCTCCATGTTTTACAATAGAAGCCGTTCCGGAGGCATTCCCCTCTACTGGGCTTAAGTTCACATAAGCAAGCAGTTGATCAACTGCTTCACCTTGGGCAACTAAATCTTCCTGTTGATTCTTCACGAGTGAAGCCAAGAAAATATTAGTCCCTAGGGATAGCATCAAAACAGCGGCTACTGCAGGGAACCATGATACAACACGATTCTTTTTAAATGGTGAATCAATGTCTCTAACAGGAAGTACAGGTCCAGGTCCAATATTTGCTACGGGTCCTTTTGTAGTTTCCTCTTCAAAGACAGCACTTAAAATACGCTCTTTCATGCCTTCAGGGGGATTGGTTGTAGCCGAAACATACGGTAAATCTTCCGTTAATGCTTGCCACTCAGCCAGTTCCACTTGGCAATCTTCACAACTCGCAAGATGCTTTTCGAAAGCATGCTTTTCAACTTCACTCAATTGTTCATTAAAATAGTCAACGAGTTGATTACACATCTGACGGTCCATTTGGTGACATCCCCCTTTCTGATTCTAAATGTTTTCGTAAGTGCTGTAGTGCTAATCGAATACGGCTTTTCACTGTACCGAGCGGTATATCGAGTTTTGTTGAAATGGATTCCTGCGACAAACCGTGGAAGTAGAAAAGCTCCACAATCGAGCGCTGATCGTCTTTTAAACGATCGATGGCTTTTCGCAAAATCGTACCTTTTTCTTTCCATTCCAGCATTTGTTCAGGAAGTTCATCAATCGGTGCTTTCATTTGCTCGGCATCTTTATCGAGCAAGCCAACTTCTTGTTGTTTGCCTTTCTTTCGTAGGGCATCTAGTGAAGTGTTGCGGGTCATGGTCAAGAGCCAGGAAGAAAACTTTCCTTTATCTTCGGTATAAGGTGCGTGATCTTTCCACAACTTTATAAATACTTCTTGTACTGTATCTTCAGCCAATTGCGCATTTTGAGTCATGCGATACGCAAAGGAATAAACGAGCCGTTCGTAGCGATCATACAATTCTTCAAGGGCTGATTGGTCTTTTGACCTTAGCCGATCATACAACTGCGAATCAGTAAAATTATCCATTTTTACCCCCCTCTGTACAAACATTCTATTTACATCATACAGAAGGTCGAAAGTGTGCACAACTTCCTCTCATTTGGTAAACGAAAGGAATCCATAAAAAGATCACTTTAAAACAGAAAAAATTGGAAAACCACAGTGGTTTTCCAATTTATAGGTTTATGTTGTTTGAGTAAGGGTATTGAATAAGTTTTCTGTAACCTTAGCAAAGGGTTTGATGCCTTCTTCAGTCATTGTAAAACGAACTTCATTCATAGAGCCTTTCTCAACCTTAGAAATCTTGATGGGTGGGTAAGAATCTTTCCGAACAACTAAAGGTGTAGTCTCCTTGTCGAGATCAAACTGCTCAAAAGGAATCGATTTAGCTGCAACAAGCTGTTCCAGCTGCAAATGATTTTTAAAATGATATTGAAATTTATTTAATAACGCTTGGTTGTAAGATTCGACTAAGAAGACAGAAAGGAGCGTGTAGGCAACTCCGCCAATCAGAACCCACATATTATCTTGATAGAAATATAGGAAAACAGCAGGAATAAGAATCAATAGCGACATTATTAGAATAGCTGTGGATCTATAAAAATAAACACGATGTTGCATGGCGGTTATTTCATCTGTATACGCCACTTTCCAGGAAGGTAAATCTACTACTTGAAAACGGTTTAAATCTTCCTCAATTTGGACATTGTATATTTGAGAGAGTTCATAATCTGCGGTGGTAGTATCGTATTCAAACTGAACATCCAAACTGTCATCTTTCCATCTCAAAAAGAAAGGAATTTCTTTTAACGTTAGATTTGTGTGCATAAGCAATCCTCCTGAATGATGATTTAATATTTCTGAATATTCGTTACTTTAATAGTAAAATAGGGATTCAAAAGATTTACAATCCTATATACCCAAAAATTTATAAGATAGTCTATTTTAATTGAGGAGAGTGAAGGTATGGCAAAGAAAACGAAAAATTTTTCAAGACGTGATTTTTTAAAAACTTCGGGAGTGGCAACGGGAGCGCTGATTGGTGGAAGTCTCCTTGGTGGATTGATCGGTTATAATGCAAACAATTCGAAGACATCACCAACGGACAAGAAGTCTGGCGAACATAAACAAGAAGCCGCGTTAAACAAAGGGCGTATGTTCTTTACAAACGACCGGGACTTTCAAGTCTTGGCTAATGCAACGGAACGAATCTTCCCAAAAGATGACTTGGGGCCTGGTGCCATTGAACTTGGAGTACCTTATTTTATCGATAATCAATTGGCGGGTCAGTATGGTAGTAACTCGAAAGAATATATGCAGGGACCTTTTGCAGTGGGTGCGGCTACACAAGGGTACCAAAGCCGTTTAACCCGCGCGCAGATTTTCAAGCAAGGTGTCATGAAACTAGAGGCAGAGGCCCAGGGACGCTTTAAAAACGGATTTTCAAAAATCGAAGTCGAACAAATGGATGAAATCTTGACTGCATTTCAAAAAGGTGAAGTCGCCATGAGTGGTGTAACCTCCGGGGCTTTCTTCCAGTTATTACGTGCAGCCACTCTGGAAGGAGCATACGCTGATCCGATCTACAACGGCAATAACAATATGGATGGTTGGAGAATGAAAGAATTCCCTGGTCATCAGATGGCGTATATCAATGTGATTGAGAGTGATAAATTCCAAAAAATCGAGCCAAAGTCACTTGGTAGCATGCACTAGGAAAAGGGGGAAGCGAAATGGTGAAAACTTTACCAAAAGTTGATGTTGTAACTGTCGGGGTAGGATGGACAGGCGGTATCATTGCGGCAGAATGCACGAAAGCAGGCTTGAAAGTAGTGGGGCTTGAGCGTGGACAAGAACGTGGAACCGAAGACTTTTCCATGGTGCATGACGAATATCGTTATGCTATTCGTTATGAATTGATGCAAAACTTATCAAAAGAAACCGTGACCTTCAGAAATAATCGCAAGATGCCTGCGCTGCCAATGAGACAGATGGGTTCCTTTTTGCTTGGTGAGGGATTAGGGGGTTCTGGTACGCATTGGAATGGACAAAACTGGAGATTTCTTCCTTACGATTTTCAGATAAAAACGATGACGGACAAAAAATATGGACCGAATAAATTATCCAGCGACTATATTTTACAAGACTGGGGACTCACTTATGATCAGCTGGAACCATATTTCGACAAGTTCGAGAAAACGGCAGGAATTTCAGGTGAAAATAAAAACCCGCATTGGGGGAAACGATCTGCAGACTATCCAACCCCTCCTATGAAGAAGACTCCTATTCTGAAGAAGTTTGAATCTGCAACGAGTAAACTGGGCTATCATCCATTTATGATGCCTTCGGCGAATCTGTCCGAGCCTTATACAAATCCCGATGGCGCACAAATAAATGCTTGTCAGTATTGTGGTTTCTGTGAACGGTTTGGTTGTGAGTATGGAGCGAAATCGTCTCCTGAAGTTACGGTAGTGCCTACCGCTAGAAAAACAGGCAATTTTGAGGTTCGATTCCAATCAAACGTAGTGGAAGTATTGAAAAGTGGCAACAAAGTAACGGGTGTTCGTTATATCGATACAATCTCCGGTGAAGAATTCATTCAACCAGCAGAAGTGGTCGTATTGACGAGTTATGTATTTAATAACACGAAGTTATTAATGGTATCCAAAATCGGTGAGCAATATAATCCTGATACAGGAAAAGGGACATTGGGGCGCAATTATTGTTATCAAATCCTACCGGGTGCTACTGGATTCTTCGATGATCAATACAATACGTTCATGGGAGCTGGGGCATTAGGAATGGCAATTGATGATTTTAATGGTGATAGTTTCGATCATAGTAATCTGGATTTCATTCATGGTGGAAATATTTCCATTACGCAAACGGGTTCCAGACCTATTGCGACAAACGTAGCTCTACCTGACACGCCAACTTGGGGAGCGGAATTTAAGAAACAGTCAATCCATAATTTTACAAGAACCTTATCAGTAGGTGCACAAGGGGCATCGATTTCACACAAAGAGAATTACTTGTCTCTGGATGGCACATATAAAGATGCGTATGGTGTTCCATTATTGCAGCTTACGTATAACTTCACCAAACAAGATATTGCGTTGCACAAATTCATTAGTGAAAAATCGGGAGAGATCATGAAGGAAATGGGCGCGAAAACAGTAGTTAATCGAGGTGCCATTGATCAATATGATATTGTCCCTTATCAAACGACGCACAACACGGGTGGTACGGTCATGAGTTTAACTCCTGAAGAAGGGGTAGTGAATAACTATCTGCAACATTGGGATGCCGAAAATCTATTCGTTGTCGGGGCAGGGAACTTTGCCCACAATGGTGGCTACAACCCAACAGGAACAGTCGGCGCACTTGCGTACCGTGCCGCAGAAGGCGTCATCAAATACAGTAAAACGAGTGGATCACTCGTATAACCAAAAGGAGGAATACCAATGGGTGGATTAGGAAGTATAGGTGTACCAGGATTAATTATTATCCTCGTTATTGTACTCATCGTATTCGGACCAAAAAAATTACCTGAAATCGGATCAGCAGTAGGAAAGACATTTTCTGAATTCAAAAAGTCTACAAGAGGTTTAATGGATGACGACGAACCAGTGAAAAAAGAAGAAAAGAAATCAGAAATCGTATAGAAGGTGTAATTCATGGACCCATACGAACATCACAACAAGAAAATAATTAGTCCATTAGACAAAAAAATCATAGAAGAAGTAGGGGCAACAACTGAAATGGTTGATGAAGGTGCGTTGGAAAGCGATGAAGGAACCCTTGTGGATCATCTAACGGATTTGAGAAAACAAATCATTAAAAGTGTGGCCGTGTTTCTATTTTTCTTCATTGTTGTATTATCAACCATCAATCTATGGTTTCCATACGTGACTAGAGGTAATGAATTAATCGTGTTAGGGCCACTTGAAGTGGTGAAATTTTATATGTCGATTTCCAGTGCGCTGTCTCTCGGATTTTCATTACCCTTTATCTTTCACTTTATCTGGCAATTCGTTAAACCAGGATTAAACTTTACGGAGAGTCGATTTATTGGATTATACTCTCCTCTCATGCTTGTCCTGTTTATAGTTGGTATTTCTTTTGGATTTTTTGTTGTAAATCCATTAAGTTATCAATTTTTAATTAATATTGGAGAAGTGAATTTTGAAGTGATGGTTTCAGCAAATGAATATATTCACTTTTTACTAATGACGACAGTCCCACTGGGTCTCCTTTTCGAACTGCCAATCATTGCAATGTTTTTGTCAGCCATAGGCGTGTTGACATCAGAAAATATGAAGAAGGTTCGAAAATGGTCTTATGTGATACTGGCTATTATTTCGACAACCATGACTCCACCCGACTTTATTAGTGATTTCATGGTGTTGATTCCAATGATCTTGTTGTACGAAATCAGTATAATCATTGTCATGAAATTAGAACGTAATCTGATTTCTAAAAAAGAATTATCCATCTCCCAAGACTAGGAGATGGATTTTTTTATTAGGAGAAAATTGGTTAGTTGCAACGAAATGCTAGAAGTTGCAACGAAATCAAGATAGTTGCAATGAAATCGAGAAAGTTGCAACCAAATCCCAAAAGTTGCAATGAATGAAGCTTCATTTCCTAAATCCACCTTTTTTCCTTAAAAAGATAGTGACATTGACAGAAGATTTGTGTAATATCTACTATTAAAAACAGTAGGGAGATATTGTCAGATGAAATTTAATGTATTTCTGAATCCTCAGGATTTTGAGGACAAAGCTAAGCCATATTTAACGGAAAATGAAGATTTATATAGTTTGTTTTACGGAGTGTTGCAGGGGATTAAAGCGGGTCGTTATGAAAATCCGTTCATGGCTACGGTGGAGTTGGACGATCAAATCGTGGCTCTTTTTCAAATGACACCCCCTCATCCTCTCAATCTAATTGTTATGGATGAAACAAAAATGGAAGACATTTTGACATTTGCAGCACAAGAAATTTCCACTAGAGAAATCCCTGTACCGTCGGCTGTCGGAGTGAAGCATGTTGTAAATGCTTTTTCTGAAAAATGGCAGGAGCTGACGAAAAGTAAAGCGAGAGTGTTAATGGATCAAGGTCTGTACCGACTGGATAAAGTAGATCGATCTTTAGATAAAAGTCCGGGTTCATGGCGCTATGCGAGGGAAGACGAAGCTCCATTACTTGCAACGTGGTATAAAGCTTTTGAACAAGATACGGGACTTAAAAACTCTTCACACGAAGTGATTAACGAGAGTGTAAGGAGAATCCTTGGAGACCAAGAAGTATTCTTCTGGGAAGACAATGGAAAAGTTGTATCGATGATGAAAAAATCGCGGCCTTCTGATCGAGGCGTCACAGTATCATTCGTCTTTACCCCGCATGAGGAGCGTAAAAAAGGATATGCGCGGACGATGGTGGCCGCAGGAAGTGAAGAGTTGCTCAAAACCTATGACTTCTGTGTGCTTTATACAGATATGTTGAATCCGACGTCTAACAAAATTTATCAGGAAATCGGCTACAGGAAAATCGCTGATTCCATTCACGTAGAATTTGTACCGGAAGAAGGGCATTGAGATGAAAACTAGTGAATTGAAAACATGGTGTGCTGGACATAACGGAGCAAAGTTTGATTACCAGAAGGACTGGGATGCGGAGCGTTATTTAATCGGCGGGAAAATGTTTGCTATGTTTGGTCATGAACAATCGGGTACACCAATCCTGTCATTGAAATGTGAACCCCAACGTGCGGACATGCTTCGTGAAGAATATGAAGATATCAAACCGGGCTACTACATGAACAAGACTCATTGGAATTCTCTAGCGCTTAATGGGTCTTTACCCGACGCCCTTTTCAAAGAATGCATTACGCATTCATATGAATTGGTATTTAGAGGATTGACGAAAAAGCTGCAAAATGAGGTGAGCGGTCAATGACCTATCATTTCTGCCTCATCATAACAGGAGCTTAAGGCACCACAAAATAAAGAACGTACGTAATTTTAATATACGTACGTCCTTAGGTAAAACTATAACTTTACATAATCGCCTAGTATTAGGTCTTTGATAGTTCATAAACGTGATTAAATAAATCATAATCTTTCAGTGCCAATCTATGTGTAACCAGCACAATTGTTAAAGAAGAGTCGTTCAGCATATATTGTTCATAATTTTGCCCTTTTAGATTTATTTTCTTTATACTGTTTCAATTCTGAAAGTAAGTCCGATTGAATTTCTTTTAACATCACTTCTTTTGAAACATTCAAAGGATTAATTACATTAATTTTTTTGAAGAGTGTTCTGTAAAGGGGTTCCGTAGCTAGTTTTCTCATATTCATCACCTCCTCGTTAATAATGAAACTTGATTGAAAAAAGTTTATAAAATAATAGTCACACGTTTTTAATGGTTATTAAAAAAATTCCCTAAAACGGGAATGTTGGGGTGTTTAATTGAAGTTATATGGGGAAGTATTTCGTGAAATTAGAATAAGCAGAGGGTTATCTATTGAAAATTTAGCGGATCAAACCGTTTCGAAATCAACTATTTCGCGGTTTGAAAGGTTGGAATCTGATTTAACCTTGGAGAAATTACTTCACCTCTTGAATAAAATAAAAGTCTCTATGCGTGAATTTGTTTTCCTGTCATCTCAAAAAACCAATATCCCATCATCGCTGGAATTCTTGTCTAAGGCAGTAATTGAAAATAATCCTACTATGCTTAAAGGGTTTGTAGATGAAGAGTGGTTATTATACAAGAAAACTTCGAGTATTTATTCGAAGCTTACTGCTATAGTTCTAGAATCTCATTACAAAAGCTTATTGGGGGAAGAAGTTATTTTTGATGAAAACGTAGCTTTTTTGACAGACTATTTTTTTCAATGCGATGTATGGACGCAATTTGATGTGGTCTTATTCGCAGATTCAATGTCTTATTTACCGATTGAAACATCAATTGTGCTTTCGAAAGAAATAATGAGAAAAACTCAGATCTTCCATAAAGATCGTCAGAGTTTTGAAACACTCATTAACACTCTTGAGAATATTACTTTAGTTTGTTTAGAAAACAATAGAATAAATGATGCAAACGAATTTTTAATGATAATAGATAAATTAGAGATAGATGAAACATATTTATTGGAAAAAGTAATTCTTAAATTTATAAAAGGTGTTTATTTGTTCAAAACTGGTAACGAATCTAATGGTAAAAAGAATATTGAAGATTCTTTGCAGGTAATGCATTTGGCAGAAGCTTTTCAATTTGAAAGTATTTTTCAGGAATATGCTCAAAAAATTACTTTATTAAAAGGGTAGATAAAAGGCATGGCTAGGTAAGTGATTTCGAAATGGACGAAATTGCGCGTCAATTGAAAAGCGTTATGGTATAATTTTTTTATTAAGTAAGAAGGGATGACGGGTGACTGATGGATTTCTAATCTGATTTCAATGCAAATGAAAATTTTTGCAAAACGGAAATTGGATTCGTCTGCCCATTTATCCCTTCATCGCCACTCTTTTCATATAGAAAGAGCTTTTTTGTGATGAATATAAATGACCAGTGAATCCTTCCGTATTAAAACGGGGGATTTTTTTATTGCTCCGATATTGGGGGATTAAGATGACATTACTTGGGAAATTACAAAACTTATCGATACAATTTGGAATGAAGACGATTGTGAAAGATGTGACGATCGATATCCGCTTAGGAGGCTGTATCGGAATTGTCGGTGCAAATGGTGAAGGAAAATCAACGCTACTGTCTGTACTAGCGAATGAAATGGAACCTAATAAAGGTTTCATTCAGTGGTACGGTGGCATTCCGTCGATGCATTATTTTAAGCAACAAGTAACTGAAGTACAAGAACTCTCATCTTCTCAAATGAGTGGATTATCAAAATGGCATATCCCAAAAGGTCGAGCATATGAATTAATGAGTGGTGGAGAACGAATGAAACAAAGATTGGTGAAAGCTTTTTCGAATCAGGTTCAATTATTGCTTTTAGATGAACCTACAAATCATTTGGATCAACAAAGCCTGCATGAATTAATCGTACAAGTTAAGCGTTATAAGGGAACTGTTCTGGTCGTTTCACATGATAGGCATTTCCTGGATGAAGTGGCTGATTCCATTTGGGAGATAGAACATCAAGGTGTCAAAGCGTATGAAGGGAATTATTCGGTTTTTCGCCATCATAAAGAAGAACAAAGAAAAGCGCAGGCTCATCTGTTTGAGGTGCAACAGAAAAAGATTGCTCGGATTAATGAACAGATTTCTGAACTTCAAAATTGGTCTGCAAAAGCGCATTCACAATCGACGAAGCAAGATGGATATAAAGAATATTACCGAGTAAAAGCAAAGAGGATGGATACTCAGGTCCGTTCAAAACGCAATCGACTTGAGGGAGAAAAAGCAAAAGCAGAACTGAATCGACTGACAGAAGAGAAAAAAGTCTCTTTTTCAATAGAAGCAAACCGTAAGCAAGGAAATCGTGTGATTGAATCTAAGTTAGTTACTAAAAGTTTCGGCAGTCACACGCTTTGGAAGGATGCTTCATTTACCATTAAGCAAGGTGAAAGAGTGGCACTCGTAGGACCGAATGGATGTGGAAAGACAACGTGGTTACGAATGCTTATGGAAGAAGAGTCATATGAGGGAGAACTGTGGAAAACAAAAGCAATGCGTATAGGCTACTTGCGACAATCGATAGATGATTTACCTGAAGAAAAGTCGCCTGATGAATGGTTTGCTCCTCGTGATTTTGAGTCGCGTGGATTGATTCAAACATTGATGACAAACTTGGGTTTTGGGAAAGAACATTGGCACTTGCCAATCGGATCGATGAGTATGGGAGAAAGATTGAAATTGAAATTGATGGCGTTCATGCTTGAACAAAAAGATGTACTGCTACTGGATGAACCGACTAATCACTTGGATTTACCTTCTCGCGAACAGCTTGAACAAACTTTGGAGATGTATCCGGGAACAATCATCCTTGTGACGCATGATCGATACTTTCTTGAGAAAATCGCTACCAAGCTGCTAGTCTTTGAAGATGGTTTTATGAAAAAAATGGACATGAGTTTTAAAGAATGGCAAAACCATCAAGTAGAAACCTCACAACAACAACAACTATTAATGCTCGAGACTGAGCGACAGGCAATTCTAGGGGAAATCAGTTTTATACCAAAGCATGATGTAAGATATGATGCACTTGACCAACGTTTCAATGAATTAACTGCTCAAATCAAGGCTTTAAAGGAGTAAGCTACGTCCACTCGGTTAAACTAATCGAGTGGATGTGTTTTTTTAATAATAAGCCTAGGGAAATGTGCATACTTCCTTTTAAAAACGGGTAATAGAAAAAGGATATACATACTGAAGCTTAAAAGGGGCTGAGGCTGTGATTAGATTTGATAAAGTAACGAAAAGGTTTGCGGATGGAACGGAAGCTTTAAAAGAAGTTTCATTAAACATCCCGACTGGTATGTTAACGGTAATTATTGGGCCCAGCGGATGTGGTAAAACAACGTTGATGAAAATGATTAATCGGTTGGAAATACCGACCTCAGGCGATGTGTTAATAGATGAAAAATCCATTAAAGAACGAGATGAAGTGGAACTTAGACGTTCGATAGGCTATGTAATCCAGCGCATCGGCTTATTTCCCCATATGACAATTGCTAAAAATGCAGCTCTTGTCCCAACATTAAAGGGATGGTCTGCGGAAAAAACCCAAACACGCGTAAGTGAACTGATGGATGTTGTCGGACTGGATCCGGATACATATTTAAATCGATTTCCTCTTGAATTAAGTGGAGGTCAGCAACAACGAGTAGGTGTAGTACGTGCACTTGCTGGAGACCCTAACATTATCTTAATGGACGAACCATTCAGTGCGCTGGATCCAATCAGTCGCGAACAACTTCAAGACGAATTGCGCAATCTTCAGGCAAACATACAAAAAACCATTGTCTTTGTTACGCATGATATGGATGAAGCGTTGAAAATTGCTGACCATATGATTGTTCTGCGTGCCGGAAAAGTGGAACAAACAGGATCTCCTAAAGAACTAATAAATGAACCTGCCAATGAATTTGTGCGTAATTTTATCGGGGAAGAGCGTATTAATCGTAAACGGTCATTTGGCAAATGGAAGATGAGCGAGTTGTCACCGTACTACATGCAATCGAAAATTGGCGAACAAATTGTGTCTATAAACTCTTCAGAAGAAGTGGAACAAGCCATTGCATTGTTGGAGCAACCTCATACAGATGTCTTGGCGGTATATACGGATGAAGAATTTGTCGGGTACATGGACCAATCGTCATTGTTGAAAGCAGTACTTGCAAAGGAAGTAGGTGCTTCTTCTAATGAATGATTTCTTGGAAACCCTCCAAAGTCGCTCTGACCTGATTCAACAAGCATTTCTTGAACATATCTATTTATCTTTTGTTGCACTGGCCATTGGTATTGCAATTGCTTTGCCACTTGGGATATTGATTGCGCGCTATCGAAAATATGCAGAACCGGTAATCGGCATCACCGCAATATTTCAGACGATCCCAAGTTTAGCGCTATTTGGTTTCTTGGTACCTCTTATCGGAATAGGTTCAAAAACAGCTCTCATTGCACTTATTATTTATGCGCTGTTGCCGATCCTCCGAAACACCTATACGGGATTAACTAGTGTTGATTCTTCAATTATTGAAGCGGGTCGAGGAATGGGGATGACACGGACCCAAATTTTGAAACAAATTGAATTCCCTCTTGCATTGCCATTTATCATGGCTGGTATCAGAACAGCAACCGTCCTGACAGTTGGGATTGCGACGCTTGCTACTTTTGTGGGTGCCGGTGGATTAGGTGATGTGATTTATAGAGGTTTGCAATCGTATAATAATTCCCTTGTCCTTGCAGGTGCACTACCTGTAGCACTTCTGGCTATCAGTTTTGATTTATTGCTGAAGTGGGTGGAAAAGAAGGCAACACCAAAAGGAATGAAAACACACTAGGAGGAAAATACATGAAAAAAAGGTTAGCAGGATTAGCACTGTTTGCATCAGTGGCGTTAGTAGGTTGTGGCTCTTCAAATAATGCAGGCGGCGATGCTAGTGAACCGATTGTAATAAGTGGGAAACAATTCACAGAGCAATTCATTTTACCCCAAATATTGGGCCAGTACGTTGAATCTAAAACAGATTACAAAGTGGAATATAAAGAAGGACTTGGCGAGGTCGCAATCTTAACACCAGCGATTGAAAAGGGTGATATCGATGTCTATGTAGAATATACAGGGACTGGATTACAATCGGTATTAGAGGAAGATCTTGAACAAGGAGAAAGCTCCGACAGGATTCTGGACCGTGTTCGTAAAGGGTATGAAGAGAAGTTTGGCGTAACATGGTTGGAACCGCTAGGCTTTGAAAATACGTATACGTTAGCATACAGCAAAGATAAATCTTATAATGCTGAGACATACTCGGACTTGGTTGAAGCATCCAAGAAAGAAGATATCGTGTTCGGTGCACCACATGCTTTTTATGAACGTCCAGGTGATGGTTACGATGCTATGGTGAAAGTCTATCCATTTGAATTTTCAGGAGAGGAAAGTCTGGATCCAAACGTAATGTATGAAGCGGTTAAACAAGGTGACGTTGATGTTATTACTGCATTTACTACAGACGGTCGTATTGAAAGATTTGATTTGGCTATCACAACTGATGATAAAGGTTTCTTCCCTAAGTATGATGCCGCACCACTAGTTCGCGAGGAAACTTTAAAAACGTATCCAGAACTTGAAGAGGTGCTAAACGAGTTGGCAGGGAAAATCTCTTTGGAAGATATGCAAAAAATGAATGCACGTGTCGATATTGACGGTGAAAAAGCAGAAGATGTAGCACGTGACTTCTTGATTGAAAAAGGATTGATTAAGAAATAACGAATGGATATAAAACAAAAAGCACAACTCGGTAAGTGAGCTGTGCTTTTTGTACTTTACATATTACTTGGAGTAGTGCCTTGTTTCTGTTGTACAAACGGCCATAATACGTCAGCCCATACTTTATAGCCGAGATCGTTTGGATGAATGCCATCCTTTAATGTGGATGGAAGTGTTATGTTTTTTGATGACATAAGGTAGAGCATTGCACCATGTGTATCAAAATAATGCCATCCCTGTTTTTTGATATAGTTAGCCGTTTCCTCAACATAATCGGTAAACTTCAGCCCAAACTGATTGAGTGTTGGTCCAAACTTATTTTCGGTGCATGGGTTTGGTGATAGAAAAACGATGCGAGTTTCCGGTAATGCCTCAGCATACAACTTGTATAACAAATCCAATGAAGAGAAAGTGTCGTCTAATGAGACATTCTTGTTGTGATTATTGATTACTGATGTCTCAATGAATAAAACATCAGGCTGTTCTTGCAAAATTGGAGCAGTAACATGGTCTTCTAGCAACCTGACCGAAGTATAGCCTGAGTGACCGTGATTTGAAATGATGAGATTTTTTAAAGCGGGGTTCGTATTCCGAAGGTTCACTTCGATACGACCACGCCATGTTTTGGATTGATGGGAAGATCCGGATCCCCGAGTGACACTACTGCCAGTAACGACCATTTTGGCCTGCCCAGAAATCATTGACCGGAAAACTAAATAGTCAGCCAGTGATTGATTCGGATTGTATTTTGGATCGTATGTTTTAATGAGTGTTGGATTTGCGCTAACATGATCCTGCTTTGTATCCGTTCTTGTATAAAAGAAGAGGAGTGCGCCCGCTGCAACCCAAATTAACCACTTCCATTTGTTCATGCGGTCAACTCCTTATTAGCTTGTTTAAATAATATAATATTCAGTTAACTATACTTCAATAGGAAAATAGAAGGATGTAGTGAGAATTTAGACTGATTTAGACGGTATCGGATACTTTATTGCGTTTTTCTTCATTTTTTCACGGGCTGCTATCATTAAATCTTCACCGATAACATCAGAGAACTGAAGTAAGTATATGAAGACATCCGCCATCTCATCGACAATCGCTTGTTTATCGTGTGCAATGGCTTCTTCGGCTGAACACCATTGAAAGCATTCCAATAGTTCACTGGCCTCAAGTGAAATGGAAATTGCCAGACTGCGTGCATCGTGATTTCCACCCCACCCACGGTCGTCTCTAAATTGATTAATTTCTTTTATCATATCTTTCACACTTATCATCCCCGTTTCATTAAAATTCGATGTATTGGTTTTATAATATTGGCTCCATTTTCGCGGACGAACTGGTGTAGCGCATACTTCTATATTTGCCAGCTGATAATTAGCTCCAATGCGTGCGGCATGCGGAATGAACGTAAAAACAGCAATGTATCATATAGTCTATAACAATAGAAAGGGGCATGTACATGAATTTCCATCCTATTTCATCCGACTTTTTTCAACAAGATACAATCGATCTTGCGAAGAATCTAATTGGTCAATATATCGTCCATCAACATCCATCAGGATTAATGGTTGCCAAAATAATCGAAACGGAAGCGTACATGGGTCCTGAAGATCGCGCAGCACATAGTTTCGGAAATCGCCGAACGAAAAGAACAGAAGTCATGTTCGGTGAAGCAGGTCTTGTCTATACATATCAAATGCACACACATACATTGATGAATATCGTAAGTGGACCTGTTGGAAAACCAGAAGCTGTGTTATTGCGGGCTGGTGAACCTATTGAGGGACTCGATCTAATGCAGCATTTCAGGGGGACAACCCCAATGAAGAATTGGACGAATGGACCTGGAAAACTCGCAAAAGCACTTGGAGTAGACATGAGTTATTATGGACATCATTGGGCTGAAGAACCTCTTTTCATTTCACCAGGTCCCGGTTCCAAAGAGCTGAATATCGGTCCTCGTGTAGGGATTCAGAATTCAGGTGAAGCGGTACACTATCCATATCGGTTTTCGGAAAAAGGACATCCAATGGTTTCAAAATATCGATAACATGTTTAATGGGATATTTTAGTGGAATACTAAATATGAACAAACTTTAAGGAGTGATTTGGATATGGCGAAGATTGCAACTTTAATCACGAATATGTTTGAAGACGTTGAATATATGGATCCCTCGAGAGCATTTAACGAAGCGGGACATGAGGTTTTTACAATTGAAAAAGAAGCAGGAAAAGAAGTGAAGGGTAAACAAGGGGAAGCGATGGTGAAAATCGATCACGGAATAGATGATGTAAATCCGGAAGACTTTGATGCTCTATTCCTCCCAGGTGGATTTTCACCAGACCTATTGCGTGAGGATGATCGCTTTGTGGCATTTACAAAATCATTCATGGATGCCAAAAAACCAGTCTTTGCAATTTGTCACGGACCACAGTTACTGATTACAGCAAAAACTTTGGAAGGTCGAGATGCCACAGGCTATAAATCGATTGCTCAAGATATGTTGTACGCGGGAGTAAAATATGTGGATAAGGAAGTTGTGGTTTGTCAAAACCAATTGGTCACGAGTCGACAACCTGATGATATTCCTGCTTTTAACCGTGAATCATTGAAATTACTAGAACAAATATAATGGGAAAATGTCTCGCATTAGCGAGGCTTTTTTTTATATTATATTAGTAAGAATACAAGACTAATCTTTAAAGAGTCAGTGTCCCGTATTGGAATAAGCCATTTCCTTCAAAAAAATCTTAAGTATATCTTCCAAATAGGATACTGTAATAGAAGCAACAAGTTCATGAGGTGAAAGGTATGAAAGACAGCAATGAATCACACAGAGCAAGAATAAATGAAGTGTTTGACTATTTGCATACACATCCCGAAACAAGTTGGAAAGAAGTTGGAACAACTGCTTATTTGAAAAAAATAATCGAACAAGAAGGATTTACCGTACAAACATTCGACGAATGCACGGGACTTGTCGTTGAAGTAGGAGAAGGGGACACATGTATAGCGATTCGCGCAGACATGGACGCTCTTTGGCAAGAAGTCAATGGTGCGTTTAAAGCCAATCACTCTTGCGGACATGACGCGCACATGACAATCAGTGTCGGAACGTTGCTTGCGATGAAAGAAATAGGGTTTCCGGAAGGTGTTCGGTTAAAGTGGATTTTTCAACCAGCTGAAGAAAAAGGTCAGGGAGCATTGAAACTATTAAGTCTTGGTGTTTTGGACAATGTTGATTATTTGTATGGAGTCCATCTCCGACCCATTCAAGAAATTCCCGATGGTACGGCATCAGCGGCAATCTGTCATGGAGCTGCCGGTCTAATAAGAGGCATCATTCAAGGGGAGGATGCCCATGCAGCAAGACCTCATCTCGGAAAAAATGCTATTGAAGTCGGTGCTGCTATTATTCAGGGCTTGCAAGCACTAAGAATGGATCCACTCATCCCAAGTTCAGTGAAAATGACCAAACTACAAGCCGGAAGCGAGACAGGTAATATAATTCCGGGGAAAGCATCCTTTACACTTGATTTACGGGCTCAAACAAATGATGCCATGCGTACCCTTCGAACAAAGGTTTGTGAAGTGATTGAAAGTGTGGAATCCATCTATCATGTAAACATCCAATATAATGTCCATGAAGGTTTGGTGGCTGCAATCGTGAATGAAGACGCCTATCATTTAATGGCAGAGGCAATCATTCACGTAATCGGTGAAGAAAACTTACAACCTAGAATTGAAACTCCTGGTGGAGAAGATTTTCATTTTTATTCCTTATACAAACCAAATATAAAAGCGACCATGTTAGGTCTCGGCTGTGATTTGTCCCCAGGGCTCCATCATCCGAACATGACATTCAATCACAACAGCATCCACACTGGGATCGCAATACTAACCCAAACCATCCTAAACACAATTCAATCAATTCAAAAAAAATGAGATTGCCTCGGCAATCTTTTTTTTATTTTGGTGCCAGTTCATCCGTTTCCTTATTTCGAGGTTGCATTCATAAGAGAATGCTTATATAATCTAATTGTTATTGACAGATAAGGAGATGCTTATGGATTATATAGCACTTGAACAGTATTTAAAGGGCATTGGTGATCAAAATCGTCTAAGAATCTTGACTTATCTCATGCATGAATCATTATGTGTTTGTGAATTAACAGAACTGCTTGAAATGACGCAACCGGCAATCAGTCAGCATATGCGAAAATTAAAAGATGCGGGGATTGTGAGTGAAGAAAAACGTGGGCGTTGGACAATCTGGTCCTTGAATGTCCGCCATCCTCAATATCCGGTATTGATTCATTTACTCAGTTTACTTCCTGCACCTGGACGTACGGTGGAGGATTTAATCAAAGAAGGCAAAAAAGTCATGTGTGATGCATAAGTGGAGGTTTTAAAGTGGATTTATGGTTAGCAAGTATTGTTTTTATTGTGACGTTAATATTTGTCATCTGGCAGCCGAAAGGATTATCAATCGGTTGGTCGGCAATGGCGGGAGCAGCAATCGCACTTCTTGTTGGTGTCGTTAACTTTCAAGATGTGATTGATGTAACCGGTATTGTATGGAATGCAACATTGACGTTCATTGCGTTAATTATCATTTCATTGATCTTGGACGAAATTGGTTTCTTCGAATGGGCGGCACTTCATATGGCCAGTTTTGCAAAAGGAAGCGGTATTCGTATGTTTTTGCTCGTAACGCTTCTAGGTGCAGCTGTAGCAGCTCTATTTGCAAATGATGGTGCAGCTTTGATTCTTACACCGATTGTACTGGCGATGGTGCGTGCTCTAGATTTTAAAGAAAAAATGATTTTACCGTTCATTATGGCTTCTGGATTTATCGCCGATACGACTTCACTGCCATTTGTCATTAGCAACTTAGTCAATATCGTATCAGCTGATTTCTTTGGCATCGGATTTATCGAATATGCTTCAAGAATGTTTGTGCCGAACTTATTCAGTGTGGCGGCGAGTATGCTTGTATTGTATTTATTCTTCGGCAAATCAATTCCAAAACACTTTGATGAAAAAATGTTGAAAGAACCAAAAGAAGCATTAAAAGATATTCGGATGTTCCATGTTTCATGGTATGTACTCGGCGTTTTACTGATTGGTTATTTCTTAAGTGAATCATTAAATATACCTGTCTCCGTAATTGCAGCTGCAGTGGCAATGATTTTCTTATTCATTGCTCGCAAAAGCAAGGCAGTACACACTCGAAATGTTATCAAAGGAGCTCCTTGGGCGATTGTTTTCTTTTCGATTGGGATGTACGTGGTAGTCTACGGTCTGAGAAATGTGGGGCTGACTTCTGTATTAACCTCTTTAATTGAATGGACAGCAAGCCACGGCTTATATGCGGCCACGATTGGGATGGGCTTCATAGCAGCAATCCTATCTTCTATCATGAACAATATGCCGACGGTTATGATTGATGCACTTGCCATTGCGGATACGAATACATCAGGCGTAATGAGAGAAGCACTGATTTATGCAAATGTCATAGGGTCTGATTTAGGTCCAAAAATGACACCGATTGGTTCCCTTGCCACATTATTATGGTTGCATGTCTTAAGTCAAAAAGGCGTGAAGATTTCATGGGGCTATTATTTTAAAGTAGGGGTAATTTTAACCGTACCTACACTTTTCATTACTTTAACAGGTCTATATTTATGGTTAACAATAATTCACTAGAAAAGGAATGATTATTATGGAAAAGAAAATATTTTACTTTTTATGTACGGGTAATTCATGCCGTTCACAAATGGCAGAAGCTTTTGGCCACAAGTACTTAAGCGACAAGTATGAAGTTTATTCTGCTGGTATTGAAGCACATGGTCTTAATCCGAATGCTATTAAAGCAATGGATGAAATAGGCATCGACATTCGCAATCAAACGTCAGATGTTATCGACTCAGAGCTTTTAAATAAAGCGGACTTCGTCGTTACGCTATGTGGTGATGCCAATGACAAATGCCCAATGACTCCATCTCATGTGACACGCTGGCATTGGGGCTTTGATGATCCTGCACGCGCAGAAGGAACGGAAGAAGAAAAGTGGGCAGTGTTCCAACGCGTTCGTGATGAAATTGGGGAAAGAATCGAAGAATTTTCAAAAACAGGAAAATAACAAAAAAGACATCGTGGGATTAAAATCCTCCACGATGTCTCTTTTTATATAATTTTCCCCATATAAAACTCATTTACATACTTTCCATCAATGACAAGGGAATTATGGCGAGTACCTTCAATGCTATAACCCATTTTTTTATAAAGCGCTAGGGCGGGTTCATTCTTTTCAACGACTGTCAATTCCAGTCGGGAGATCCCGACTTCATGTGCCCAGGTCTCCACTTTTTTCATTAAAGAGGTTCCGACGTTTTGACCGTAATATGCTTGTCGTACTCCAATTACGAGCGAAGCTCGGTGATCAGCCCGGGGAGCGGGACCAGCTGTCATGGCAATAAATCCAGCAAATTCTCCATTTAGAATGCCGACAAACATACCAGACTTCTCGGATTTTTTCCACTCGCCAATGCGTTTACGGATGGATTGAACAGTCATTTTTCTTTCATCCTTACCAAATAACATAAAATCCGATTCTGCATATATATCCTGGTGAAGACGGATGATTGACCGTGCATCATCCAAGTCTACAGGTCTTATAATTAAGATATTTTCCGGTTTGTCTGCAGAAGAAAGATCGCAATCTATGGTTTCCGTTATCTTAACAAAAGTGACGGATCTACCTAACTCAATCTCTTTTACTGTATAATCTGAGTCAATCCAAGCTAAGAAATGAGATGCAGGAGGTTTCGTTTTTTTCCACCAGCTACTATTTAAATAAGCTGCGTTTGGTAACTGTTGTCCAACTATATTCTCAATCGCTGTATATGTAAGTGTGACTTCATTTTGTGCAGCTTCTGCAAAAAAAGTTGCTAGTGGAATATACTTTTTCTCCAATTTCTTTACCATAATTGACCTCTTTTCTGTATCAAAAGAAATGTATATAAATTAGTATAATAATATCACTTATAGTGTATGTAATCACTACTATATCACTAAATTAAGAAAATATTAGGTATTAAATGTAAAAAAATATAAAAAAATTAAAAAAATCATTTAAAATCTAAAATAACAAAGGAACTAAAGTCCTAAGAAATGAGGAGCAAATATGATAAGAAAACTAATTGAAGCAGATCGTCAAATAACAATGAGTTTTGTGGGGCAAAAGCCTGCGGAAAATGTGTTTATTATTGGAGATATTGAAGGGCATGGATTTCATTCAAGTATCCAGACACTTTGGGGTGACTTTAATGAAAAAGGGGATTTAAGAGGCGTTTTATTAAAATACGATAAAAACTTTATTGTGTATGCACCGGCTGATTACGATGCAAAAGGATTTGCCAATATCATTAATAAAGATGCGTCTTTCAGCTATCTATCGGGCATTGAAGAAATGGTAAATCAATTAGCCCCTTACATAAAAGCTCAACCTAAAAAACCAAGAGTTCTCTTTTATGCAAAATGTGAGACGGTGGAATACCTACCAGCAATTCCAGAGGATATCCACTTGGAACAAGCTCAAGCGGATGATGCCGGAGCTCTCATTGCACAAATGAAAGCAATTCCGGAATTTTCGGAAGGTAATTATAGCGTTGAGAACAAACGGGAATCACTGGAAAAAGGCCTGGCTCGAGCCTATCTAATTAAAGAAAATGGAATCATCGTAAGTTCAGCTTCAAGCACCGCTGAAAATAGTCAATCTGCCATGATTGTAGGAGTTGGAACTTTACCTGAACATCAGAAAAAAGGGCTTGCTACACACTGCATGTCCAAGCTTTGCCGAGAATTACTTGAAGAAAACAAAATGTTGTGTCTGTTTTATGACAACCCTGCTGCAGGTGCAATCTATAAGCGAATCGGCTTCGTCGATATAGGGAAATGGTGTATGTGGACTTATTAAAATTCACGAATCTATTGAACCGAAGAAGTATACGATGGTTTAATAGAGGAAAGAGATTGCCAGAGGAGTTTGAAATTTAATGCTTCACAATAAAACTTACATCGTTTCTCCTGAAGCCCCGTGGGTAACATTTGTTCACGGCGCAGGAGGAAGTTCTTCCATATGGTATAAACAAATACGCGAATTCAGAAAAGCGCACAATGTATTATTAATCGATCTTAGAGGCCACGGTAAATCAGCCCGCGGTCGTTGGAAAAAAGGCGATTCGTTTTCACATATTGCTGACGAAGTAAAACATGTGCTAGATGAATTGAAAATAAAAGAGACACATGTGATTGGCATGTCACTTGGAACAATCGTGGCCCAAACAATGGCTGAACGTTTTCCAGAAAGAATCTCTTCTCTGATTTTAGGAGGAGCTGTCATTCGTCTTGATATCCGAACAAAGCTTTTATTATGGACTGGTCGTGTAACGAAGCGATTTATTCCATATATGTTATTGTATAAATTGTTTGCTTGGATCATCATGCCAAAGAAGAGACATGAAGAATCCCGTCTAGTTTTCGTCAACCAAGCGAAGAAAATGTGTCAAAAAGAGTTTATCAAATGGTTTTCATTAACCAAGTTGATCAATCCTTATTTAACGAGGCTTCAAATGAAGACGAATGCCATTCCAACATTGTTTTTAATGGGGGAAGAAGATTACTTGTTTATGCCGCCAGTTGAAGAATTGGTGAGACGTAATGAGGAATTTAAACTGATTAAAATTAAAGATTCTGGTCATGTCTGCAATATCGATCAACCTGAGAGGTTTAATGAACTGTCAATTAATTTCATATCTGCTATACAAACAAACAAAGCTATCACCGCAATCGGGTGATAGCTTTTGTTGTATTATGCGTGAACTGGTTCCAGAGAAACAGCCGGTCCGAAAAATTCGAAATGTACGTCTTCCTCAGAGAATCCTAGTTCATATAGGTTATTAATAATCGCTTTCATGAACGGGACTGGTCCACATACGTAAATATCACTATTGGCAAGAACATTTTCTGCTAAGAATTCTTTCGTGATGAGGTGATTCTTATCAGAATATTGTGCGGCATACGTTGTATCTTCCATGTTAGACAGCAACGAGCGAACTTCTTTGTCGAAAGCATGTAGTGTAGCATTTCGTGCTCCGTGCAGGAAAGAGACCGGACGGCTAGGGTTTGTTCTAGAGATTGTCTCCAACATGCTCATCATTGGAGTAATACCAACTCCACCACTAATTAAAGTGACAGGTCGTGAACTATCAACGTTTAGATAGAAATCTCCGGCCGGTGCACTTACTTCAATTTGGTCTCCGACTTTAAGCGTGTTGTGCAGGTAGCAAGACACTTTCCCATTTGGATTCATTTCGCTTTCCTTTTTGACAGAAATACGGAATGTTTCTTTCCCTGGTGATTGTGACAGACTGTATTGACGGTTGAACATGTGTGTTTCACCAGGAATCGATAAACGTACCGAAATATATTGACCGGGTTGGTACGAAGGAATGGAAGTACCGTCAGCCGGTTTTAAATAGAATGAAGTAATAACTTCGCTTTCTTTCACTTTATCAACAATGACAAAATCTTTGAACTCATTCCAGCCGTTAGATTGTGTAGAAGCTTCTGCATACATGTCATTTTCAACTTGAATGAATACATCTGCAATAACTCCGTAAGCTTCTCCCCAGGCATTAATGATTTCGTCAGTAGCTGCATCACCCAATACTTCTTTAATTGCGCCTAATAGATGTGCTCCTACAATCGGATAGTGTTCCGCTTTTACACCTAGTGAACGGTGTTTATGTGCAATTTGTTTGACTGCTGGAAGCAGGACACCTAGGTTATCGATATGTTGCGCAGCTGCATAAACGGTATTGGCAAGCGCAGTTTGTTGGCGGCCTTGTTTTTGATTGGCATGATTGAATATATTAAGCAACTCTGGATGTGCAGTGAATAAATTTTTGTAAAAAACGGTTGTAATAGTTGCTCCGTGCTCAGCTAGAACTGGGACAGTTGATTTTACGATGGCGATTGTTTGAGAAGATAACATGTTTGTTTCCTACCCTTCATCATTTGATACTTTCACCATACGCCTGCCAATAATTTAAAGCAATATATAAAATACATCTTTAATGATTCGGACACATTTCTTTCACGGAAAAGACATAATGGCTATAATGATGAAGGAGAAAGAACGGTGAAATTATGCGAATGACAATGTATACCGATTTTTCCCTCCGTGTGTTGATGTATGTGGGGGCGAAAGAACAATCGGAGCTATCGACGATACAGGAAATTTCAACTGCTTATGGAATATCAAAAAACCATTTAATGAAAGTCACATATGAGTTAGGCAAACATGGTTATATAGAAACTATACGTGGACGAGGGGGCGGAATTCGTCTTGCATTTCCTCCTGCATCCATCAATATTGGAGAAGTCGTTAGAAAAACAGAAGACGATTTTTATTTGGTTGAATGCTTCAACTGTGCGTCGAACCGATGTGTAATCACACCAGTCTGCAAATTACGCAGAGTATTGCATGAAGCGCTGGTTGCCTACTTGGCTGTTCTTGATACTTACACATTGCAAGATTTGCTTAGTAATAAAGACGAGCTAGGAGCCATTTTGTTTACGAAATAGGTATGATAAAATAAAAAACGTGAAGTTTGAATTATTGGAGGATACACATGGAAAAAGTATATGTACTAGGACATAAAAACCCGGATACGGATTCAATTTGTTCAGCAATTGTTTATGCACATTTAAAGCGTGAGTTAGGCATGGATGCTGTAGCGGTTCGTTTAGGCGATGTACAGAATGAAACAGCATTTGCTTTAGACAAATTCGGCTTTGAAGCACCACTATTAATTGAAAAAGCATCTCCAGAAGTTAAACAAGTCATTTTAGTTGATCATAATGAAAAACAACAAAGCGTAGACGATATTGATGAGGTTCAAGTAATTGAAGTTATTGATCATCACCGTATTGCGAACTTTGAAACGGCAGACCCATTGTATTTCCGTGCGGAGCCAGTTGGCTGTACAGCAACGATTTTAAATAAACTATTTAAAGAAAATGGTGTGGAGATTCCACCAAACATCGCGGGAATGATGCTTTCTGCAATCATCTCGGATTCATTGCTCTTTAAATCACCTACTTGCACAGTGCAAGATATCGCAGCAGCAAAAGAACTTGAAGTACTTGCAGGCGTAAATGCACAAGAGTACGGTTTGGCGATGTTGAAAGCTGGGGCAGATTTAAGCGATAAAACACTTGAGGACTTACTGACACTTGATGCTAAAGAATTCGGTATGGGTGAATATAAAGTGGAAATCGCACAAGTAAATGCAGTTGATATTAATGATGTGATGAGTCGTCAAGCAGAATTGGAAGATTTGATTTACCGCAAGATTGCTGAAAAAGAACTTAACTTGTTCTTCTTCGTTGTCACGGACATTTTAAACAACGATTCAGTTGCGTTGGCTTTAGGTAGTCAAGCAGAGAAAGCAGAAAAAGCTTTCGGTGTTCCTTTCGTCAACAATGTCGCGCTTTTAAAAGGCGTTGTATCCCGTAAGAAACAAGTTGTTCCTGTATTAACCGAAGCGTTAAGTGAATAAGAAAAACGTAAAAGCCGGTTCTCATATTGAGATCCGGCTTTATTTGGTGTGTGGAAAGGTGAGCGGGTGCTCAGTCTGACTTTTTTGCAATGACGTCGGAAAAATGGCTGTTGACGTCTGAAAAATGAGGCTCCACGTCTGAAAAATTGGTCCCGACGTCTGAAACTTATTAGGGTTCCAGGAGATGGCGTAAATAGCGATTCGGTTCTTTCAGGAAATCTGCTGTTAAACGAACATGCTCCACTTCATCAAAAGTAGTGGGTGTTAGTTCATTTTCGTTAATTTCGAGTAGGGTTGCCCCTGGATAGGCCATAACAATAGGGGAATGAGTCGAAATCAGAAATTGTGCACCATCTTTAACCATGTCATGTAGTAAAGCGAGAAATGTAAGTTGCTTATTTGGCGACAGGGGGGCTTCAGGCTCATCCAAAATGTAAAAGCCATTTGGTTTAAATCTTGCCTGAAACAAATCAAAAAAACTTTCTCCGTGCGATCTTTTATCTAAGCCCTTCCCGTATAAGTGGCGCAGCTCAGAATACGTACGGGCGTATGGCAATACTTCAAGGCTATATGGGTTTCGTTTTTTAATTTCCTCCATCGTAATTCGTGCTTCTTCCCGCATATTGGCGAGTTCTCTTGTATAAGTAATGAAATCAGAAGCGCGGAAGAAAAAACCATTGCGTGTCTTTACGGACCATATCAATTTGAGTTCATCTGCCAGTTCGTAGGCGTGGGAAAATGACTTATCTTGCTCCATATATTCGCCACTGATCAGGATACTGTCACTTGCAGCGGCGATCCCTTCAAGTAACGTTGTTTTACCTGAGCCGTTATCACCCGCAAGAATGGTAACGGGATGATTGAACTTGAGGGATTCAAATGCTTCGATAAGAGGCAGATCGAATGGGTATTGATTCTTAGCAGTACGACCTTTTCGAACAATTTCCCGTAAAATCATAGTCACAACACTCCTTTAGGTACACTTTAGCATAGACAGTAAAAGAATCGCACGATAAGTGAGAACAGAGCAGGAAAATTGCAGACTGTAATCGAACGGACTACAATAACTTTGAGGTGAGTGGAATGAAAATTGAAGTATGGTCGGACTATGTATGTCCATTTTGTTATATAGGGAAACGTCGGTTGGAAGATGCAATTGCCACGACTGGGTTAGCTCAAAATGTCGATGTTGAATTCAAAGCATATGAACTGGATCCGAATTCACCAGCGATTTCAGACAAATCGACGTATGAAATGCTTGCGGAGAAGTATCAGACGACTCCTGAAGCGGCGAAACAAATGACTGTTTCAGTTAAACAACAGGCACAAACAGTAGGTTTGGAGTACGATTTTGATCGCATTAAACCAGCTAATACGTTTGATGCTCACCGTTTGGCGAAATGGGCAGAGGCACAAGGGAAACCAGCTGAAGTGAGTGAACGATTACTTAAAGCATACTTTATTGAAGCACAGGAAATTGGACGTCATGAAGTACTATTAAATTTAGTTGAAGAAATCGGACTCGACCGAACGGAAGCTGCTGAAATATTATCTTCGAATGCTTTCGAGGCTGAAGTGAAGCATGATATTCAAGAAGGTATGTCTCTTGGTGTTCAAGGTGTACCATTTTTCGTCATCAACCGAAAGTATGCGATCTCTGGAGCTCAACCAGCCGAAGCATTTGCTGAAGCGTTAAGAAAAGTAGCAGAAGAAGAAGGTATTTCTACCAAGCTTCAAACACTTGGACAAGACAATGCGGGCATTTGCAAAGACGATAATTGTGAAATTTAAATAACGGAGAGCAGAGTCTTTGACTTATTAACTGCTCTCCATTATTATTGCAATATATCTCGAATTAAAGATAAATAATTTTAAGATATATAATTTTCTAATAAAAAGGAGTTTTCACATATGAATGTATTAGTCGTAAAAGCAAATAACCGTCCTTCTTCAGAAGGCGTTTCAAGTAAAATGCACGATATATTTTTAAATGAATTGACGAATGCAACAGAATTAAATATCAACACATTTGATGTATTTAAGGAAGATATGCCTTATTTTGGTCAAGACTTCTTTGATGCAATGGCGAAATCGGCACAAGCAGAACCGTTGAACGATATTGAGCAACGCATATTGACGGCTGCAAACAAAGCAATGGATGCTTTCTTGGAAGCGGATGTTGTCGTATTTGCATTCCCACTATGGAACAAAACCATTCCGGCACCTTTACAAACGTTCATTGATTACATTTACCGTGCTGGTGTTACATTCAGCTACAATGAAAATGGACCAGTTGGGCTCGTTCCAGATAAAAAAGTAATCATCTTAAATGCACGTGGTGGAGTCTATTCAACTCCAGAAATGGCACCTTCTGAAATGAGTGTCAACTATGTCCGCATGATCATGAACTTCTTCGGAATTACAAATATTGAAGAAGTTATTATTGAAGGACACAACCAATATCCAGACCGTGCAGAGCAAATTATTGCAGATGGAATGGCTGAAGTGAAAGCTCTGGCATCACGTCTAGCAACAGTAACAGTATAAAATGTAAAAAGGATTGGACCATTGTGTTCCAATCCTTTTTATTATTTTCTTTCAAATCCTTTAAACCTGGACCCCTGAAACGTAAGCATACCCAAGTCTTCTTCCGCAAGTAATCCAAATTCTGATCCATCCACACCCAATTCCATCCGATCGCCACTTTGAACTTGGAATGTTACATAATACCATGTGCTAGCTGAGGAATCTCCGTGACCGCCAGAAGTTTGAGTGCGTTTCGTCACTACTTCAGCCGGTACTGTCAATACAGGTGATTGATTATTTTTCGACCACTGCGAAATGCCCTTGATTGCTACAAAAATAAAAGTCCCGATTACTAAGGTGAAAATGAGTATAAAAAATGCAAAGAAAATTCCTGTACCAATTCCTGAAAACATAAATGAATCCATTTTTTCAACCCCCTAGTAAATGATACGCACTACGAGTAAAATAGTTTCAATATTGAAAAGAGGGTGACAACGATGATTCGCTATTCAAAAGGACTCGTACAAGGACAAACAATTGGATTAACTGCGCCTTCCTCTGGAGTGGATCCCCAATTACACCATCTAGTGCACGAGAGTCAGAAACAATTTGAGAAACGTGGCTATAACATTGTAATCGGGGAAACTGTCTGGACGCAGCATAAAGCTGCATCCGCAACAAAGGTCAAACGGGCGAATGAACTGAATGCAATGCTTCAAAACAGCGAAATACATGCGATTATTCCCCCATGGGGAGGAGAAATCCTTCAAGAGATTTTACCGCTTCTCGAGTGGGAAAAAGCACAGCCGAAATGGATTCTGGGCTATTCCGATACCAGCACTTTATTGTTCGCTTTAACGCTTAAAACGGGTATTGCAACCGCGCACGGTACAAACTTCGTTGATTTGAGAAGTGATGACTGGGATCCAACGACAAGTAAATTCATGGAAGTCATCATGGCCGAAGAAGGGTCATCTATTCATCAAGTTTCTTCTGTTCAATATCAATCCGAATGGACGCATGACAGACATCCAGAGCCATACGTTTTTAACTTGGATACAGAGACGAAGTGGGAAACAGTCAATAAATTGCCGACGGAAATAAAAGGACGACTTCTAGGGGGTTGCATGGATACCATTCGTCATTTAATCGGCACACCGTTCGGAGACGTGAAAGCTTTCCAGGAAACCTATTTAATGAATGAACCAATTGTCTGGTATCTCGAGAATTGCGAAATGTCCGCAACCGATTTCCACCGTACATTGTTGCAAATGCAGCAAGCTGGATGGTTCGAACATGCATCCGGAATTGTATTCGGCCGCACGGAAGCGGGTGGGTTTAGTACGCTAGATGCAATGGAAAGACTGGCAGAAACAACGAATCTACCTATTATCTATAACGCGGATATAGGTCATGTACCGCCACAGATGACTTTCGTAAATGGAGCATATGCAACAATAAAAGTATTAGGTGACAAAGGCGAAATGACCATGACTTTGAAGAAATAACAAAAAGCAGTTCTTCTCTGAATGAAATAGAGAAGAACTGCTTTTTTATGACAACCCTTGTCCCAAAGCAAATTCCTTGTAAAGTTTATGCGATTCAAAAAGTACACTGTGAGTACCTGTGCCTGTAATTTGCCCGCCTTCGAGTACGATGATTTGATCTGCATGAAGAACGGTTGCAAGACGGTGGGCTATGATCAAGGTTGTTCTGCCCTCCATCAACAATTGCAATGCTTCTTGTACTAAAATTTCTGAACCGCTATCCAAATTTGAAGTGGCTTCATCAAGAAGTAGAATTTGTGGATTATATAATAATGCACGTGCAATCGCTATCCGCTGGCGCTGTCCCCCTGATAACTTCATGCCTCGTTCACCAACCAATGTCTCAAAACCTTGAGGAAGCTTTTCAATAAACTCCCAAGCATTCGCTGCGATGGCTGCTTCTTTAATTTGTTCAAGTGAAGGTCTTACTTCCAAACCATAAGCCATGTTTTCCAGTATGGAACCGCTCATTAATGGACTTTCCTGTGATACATAGCCAATCCGTCCACGCCAGTCTCCTAGAGGCAAATCCTTAATTGCAGTTTGACCGATAAATATCGCTCCGCTATCCGGTTCATAAAAACGTTCCAACAATGAGAAAATGGTTGTTTTTCCACCGCCACTTGGACCAACGAATGCCGTAACCGTACCTGGTATTGCTTCGAAAGAAACGTTTGTTAAAATCTGTTTCTCTTCTGAGTAAGAAAAATCAATCTGATCAAAGCGAAGTGATTCTTTATTAATTTGAGGAGACCCTGAAATGGTTTCATGGTTCAATTCCAACATTCCTTGAATTCGTTCCGTCGCGCCGACTGCTTTTTGGTACGCAGTAAAAAAGGAAGCCATCTGGGCAAACGGCACAACAATTTGAAACAAATAGAAGATAATAGCGACAAGTGAACCGGCAGATAAATTGCCATTCGAAACTTGCATACCGCCGTAACCTAAGATAACTACCAGAATACCCATCATAATTAATGTCATCACAGGAGAAATAATCGACTGTATTTTTGCTTCTTTTAAACCGAATTGAAACAGTTCTCCAACCGCTTGATCCCCTTTACCACTTTCTGTTTCTTCCGCTCGATAAGCTTTCACAAGCCGGATGTCTGAAAGTACCCGCCCAAGAAGTCCTGAAAACTTCGCCATTTCTTCCTGTGTGCCCTTCGCCACTTTGTGCATTTTACGCCCGAGAGGAATAATAATGGCCATCGATAATGGGACACTCACAAGCATAATCAAAGTCATTTTCCAATCAATGAAGAACAATAAGATAACGGAACCAATAACTGAAATGATTCCTGAAACAAATGTCACGAGGTGACCTGTTATGAGTTGTTTCAATGTAGATGTATCCTGTGTAATGCGGCTCATGGTTTCACCGGTTTCATGTGTATCAAAGTAGGGAATTGGCAGGCGCAAAACTTTACGCCAAAGCTTCTTCCGTAAATCGGCCACAATGGTTTCTCCGATAAAAGATAACAAGTAGTAAGAAACACCACCGGCAATCGCTTGCAAAATAAAGACGGCAAATAATAAAGAGATTAAACGCCAATCAAAAATAGCAGTTGTCAACGAGTCGACTAAATTTTTTGTGACTAAAGGAATAATTAATCCGGTAATTGTTTCGGCTAAAGCCAGAAAAACAGCAAAAATGGTTACACTTAAAGGCCAATTCAGAGAACGAATAAGTTGGAAAAATTGTTTGGATGATGTGTTATCAGTTTTCAAAGTAGCTGTCGTCCCTTCGAATCAGCAGTAAATAGTCAGTATTGCCCCGTTTTCATACTAAACTATCATACAAACATTGACTATTGTCAGTCATTAATCGACAATAAACAAGGAAAGAAATGCTTTCATTTGGTATATACATACAAATAATGGAAAAATAACACGTAAGAAGTTAGGGAGGTGACGACATGTCAAATAGGCAATTACAGGCATATTTTTTGCTGGTCATCATTTTATTGACTGTTGTTACTCTGACAATCTTTAATTATAAAACGTCGAAAGATTTTGTTCTTGAAACAGTAAAAAAGGAAAATCACGTTTTGCTTGATAATTTTACAGATGAAACGAATAAATTTTCAAATGAACGAGTGGCCGAGCTTGAGTTGATAGCAGATTACATCGCATTGCTTAAATCGGAGAAAGAGATCGTTCAGTTTCTAAAAAAACAACGCGAAAAAATGCCATTTTTTTCATCTCTAGGTTTTATCACTCCGGAGGGGGAAGTGCTGGCTGGTGACGGTTCTCGTTTTAACGTAAATCAACAAGAATCGTTTAATCGTGCGTTGCAAGGTGAAATGGTTTTTAGTGATCTATTTCCTTTCTATCAAGATTCTACACAGTTGGTAAGTGCCATACGTATTCCAGTTTCCAAAGACGGAAAAATCATTGGCGTACTGTCTGGGGTTGTGAATATGGGGAATTTAGTTGGTGCAATTGCAGCAGATTCAAACTTACCCGGAACATTATTTTTAATAAGAGACAATCAAGTAGTTTTCTCTACGCCTAATCAGGATTTTGAAACAGTTGTACCTAATGGATCTCACGTGCTTTCAAAAATCAATGAAACCGAACAAGGGACCATACTGATAGACGAAAATAAAGCGCACTATATTATGTATCAGCGTACAAGTGGGGATTGGATAGTTGTTGTTGACAGCTTTAAAGAGAAGACAAATCAGCAAATTTCCTCTATTTTTTGGCGTAATACACTGATTGTTGCATTAGCAATCATGATTCTCTGCGGTATTCTTTATTATTTGAAACGTAATGAACAACGTGAAGAAAACATGTTGAAACGTGATTTACTGACAAACTTACCAAACCGAGTGATGTTAGAAGAACGTTTGACAAAAGAATTAAATCCACAGAATTTTAAAAAGTTCGCATTGTTCTTTATTAATTTAGATCGATTTAAAGAGATTAATGAACGGAACGGCTATCAGCTAGGCGATCGTGTACTCTTTGAAACAAGTCGTAAGATCCAGTCATTTGCCCCTCGAAATGAGTTGTATCGGGTAGGTGGAGACGAATTTGTCCTGCTGATACCCACTCATTCAGAAGAGGAATTACGCTCTTTGGGATTAGGTTTAGTCAAATTAATGGAAGTACCAATGGAGTTGTCTGCTACGGAAAGCATGTGGGTAACGTTTAGTGTTGGGATACGGAAATCTCAATTAGGAGACTGGCCGGACCTAATGATGCAAGATGCAACGTACGCCGTGCAAGAAGCAAAAAAACAAGGCGGTAATCGCTTTGTCTTTTTCTCTCAAGAACTTGCCAATCAAAATGAACGTGTAAGATTGATTGCAAACAACGTGGTCCATGCTTTAGCGAATCAGGAATTTTTCATGGTGTATCAGCCGGTTTATGATTTATCCACGAAAAACATTACGAGCTATGAAGCCTTGTTGAGATGGGAGTCTCCGATAATTGGCCAAGTGTCTCCTGCAGAATTCATTCCACTTTTGGAAGAAAGCGATTTAATTATCCCAGTTGGGAAATGGATTTTACGTCAAGTGACATCTCAACTGAATCGGTGGGAAGTAGAAGGATATAACGATTTTCATTTAGCGGTTAATATCTCGGTAAGGCAAATGATGCATCCTGATTTTTTACACGATGTGAAAATGATCATTCAAGAAGCCAATATATCTGCGCATCGGTTGATTTTTGAAATTACGGAAACGATTGCTGTTCAAAATAGTGAACTGGCCAATCAGATTCTGACTGAATTAAATAATTTTGGTATCAAAACCGCACTTGATGACTTTGGAACAGGCTATTCTTCGTTATCAATATTAAAGACCTTGCCGATCCAACAAGTAAAAGTAGATAGGTCTTTCATTGTGAAAATCGAGTTGGATGAAGACAAATCACTGGTCATCTTACAAGGAGTATTGGACATTGCCCGTAACCTTGGCATGACTACTGTCATGGAAGGTGTAGAAACAAACGAACAGCTAGATTTGCTTAAAAAAATGGGAGCTCAAAAAATCCAAGGATTTTTAATCAGCCAAGCTGTAGTGGCAGAACTTGCAATTGATCTCAAGAACCAAAAGTGGCTGCACTAAAAAAGGAACTTCTCTGATGTGAGAAGTTCCTTTTTGATTTCATAAAATTAAGCTGGGTTTGCTTCTAGTTCTACCGTAATTTTAATGTCTTTTCCTACTAATACGCCACCAGTCTCAAGCGCTTGGTTCCAAGTCAATCCAAAATCTTCACGGTTGATTTTTGTTTCAGCTGAGAATCCAACTACTTCTTGGCCCCATGGGTTTGTGCCTTTACCTTCATATTCAGCTTCAAAGACTATCGGTTTCGTGATGTCTTTAATTGTTAAATCTCCAGCAATTTCATATTCATCGCCATTTTTTGAAATATTGTTAGCCACAAATCTGATTTCTGGAAAAGCTTCAGCATTGAAGAAATCCGCTGAACGAAGGTGATTATCACGGTCTTCATTCCCTGTATTAATACTTGCGACGTTGATGTTAAATGCGATATTAGCATCAGTTAGATCTGCTTCATTTGCTTCTACATTCGCATTAAAATCACCAAAACTTCCTCGTACTTTTGATACCATCATGTGTTTTACCGAAAAACCAATACTTGAGTGAGCTGCATCTACATTCCAATTTTTCATTACTAATTCCTCCATTTTGTTTTTTATTTTCTATACACTACTATATGTTGATAATATCTCGATGTCAATACGTTTGAATTAAAATATCTCGAATTAAGGATAATTATTTTTATTTGGTAATCAACCTTCCAATTAAGTTGTTAAATGTAACCTGGTATTAAAAAGTAATCATTTGCGTTATAATGTCTAATAATAGAGGTGATTTGAATGAAAGAAACGACTTTATGCCCACGTTTATCAAAAGCGATGGAACTCATCGGAAAAAGATGGACGGGGTTGATTTTATATCAATTACTGGAAGGTCCTCAGCGATTCAACGAAATTGAGTCTGCTTTGCCTGTAAGTGGCCGACTTCTTTCGGAGCGCTTAAAAGAACTTGAAAAAGAAGGACTAGTTGAACGACATGTTTTTGCCGAGGTACCTGTGAAAGTTGAATATTCTTTAACGGACAAAGGAAAAGGGCTGAAAGATGCAATTGCCAACATCGAACAGTGGTCAAAAGTATGGTTATCTTGAAATTACTTGTCAAATAGGTCGTCAATACGCATACTATGTAATGGAAAGAGTTAAGGGAAAGGATTTGGCTTTTCATGACTAAACAGCGTTGGTTTGACGATTTAACTAGAGAACTTTCACTAGAATGTGTAAAAATAGATGAACCACTTTACTTGCACACAATGACAAAAATGGGTGGACGGGCAGACTTATTTGTATCGCCGACTACTGAAGAAGAAACGATTTTTGTTGTGTCATATGCTCATCAAAAGCAGATTCCCCTGCTATTGCTTGGGAATGGATCGAATATGGTGGTCCGAGACGGTGGCGTGCGTGGAATTGTCTTGAATTTATCTAAGTTAAATGAAATAAAAATTAAAGATACTCGTGTATATGCACAAAGCGGTGCGGATATTATTGATGTCTCAAGAGCTGCAGCAAAAGAAACCTTATCAGGTCTAGAGTTTGCATGTGGAATTCCTGGTTCAGTCGGCGGTGCGATGGCAATGAATGCAGGCGCATACGGTGGCGAGATTAAAGATGTCATTTACGAATGTACTGTATTGACTCATGAAGGGGAAAAGTTGGTTTTATCAAAAGATGAACTTGAACTGGATTATCGTATGAGTGTCATTACGAAAAAAGGTTATTATGTATTATCAGCAGAGTTTGAATTAACTGTTGGTGATCAGCTGACAATTGATGCAAGAATAGCGGACTTGACGCATTTACGTGAATCTAAGCAGCCGTTGGAGTATCCTTCAGCAGGCAGTGTGTTTAAACGTCCACCTGGTTATTTCGCAGGGAAGCTTATACAGGACTGTGACTTGCAGGGTAAGGGATTTGGCGGGGCTGAAGTTTCGACGAAGCATGCGGGCTTTATTGTGAATAAAAACAATGCCACTGCTACTGACTATATTCAAACAATTGAAATGGTCAAAAACAAAGTCAAAGAACAATTCGGTATTGAATTGGATCTTGAAGTGAAAATTGTAGGCGAAAACGAATAAATGTAAAAGCCTTGAATTCTATTGGGATTCAAGGCTTTTTTCATGCGCATTATCTGAATTTACTTTAAACTAAAGAGAGAACTACTATAAAGACAGGAGGTACAAATGGAGCATTTTACAACAGATTTTATTGTATTACTTATTGGGATTTTTCTTTTAAGCGGCGTCTTAATGACGAAGCTATCCGCACGTGCGGGTGTACCAGCCCTTATATTGTTCATGTTTTTAGGAATGGTATTGGGAAGCGATATTTCAGGACTCATTTATTTTTCAAATGCAAAAATTGCCCAGATGGTAGGGGTCTTTGCTCTTATCATTATTTTGTTTGAAGGTGGATTACAAACACAGTGGAAACATGTTCGGCCCGTTCTTGGCGGATCGGCTGTGCTGGCAACTGTAGGGGTATTAATTACGACCTCCGTTGTGGCAATTGCCGCTTATTATGTATTGGATATCGGCTGGCTAGAGGCATTTCTACTGGGTTCCATCGTTGGATCCACCGATGCAGCTGCGGTATTTTCAGTTTTATCCGGTCAAAATATAAAACAAAAACTAACTTCTACATTGGAAGCCGAATCTGGCACGAATGATCCGATGGCGATGTTTTTGACGATAATTTTTATTGAATGGATTTTGATGCCGGACATTTCCGCTTGGTCGTTAGCCGGTATGTTCTTGATGCAAATGGGACTTGGTACGTTATTCGGTTTTGGTTTTGGCTATATCGCTTCCAAAACGATGAATAAAATCAAATTAGATGCGAGTGGACTTTATGCTGTACTATCCGCTGGTTTTGCCATTTTCATCTATAGTCTGACAGCTGTTTTAGGTGGAAGTGGTTTACTTGCCGTATACATAGCAGCAATGATTATTGGAAACCGGGAGTTGACCCATAGTCATTCCATTTTCAGTTTCCATGAAGGGTTTGCATGGTTAATGCAAATTACTATGTTCGTGATTTTAGGACTTCTTGTATTCCCAAGTGAACTTGCGCAGTGGGATCTTATTTGGAAAGGGTTAGTGCTTTCGTTCATATTGATTGCAGTAGCAAGACCACTTGCTGTATTTGTCTCAACCATCTTCTTTCCCTATACAACAAAAGAAAAATGGTTCATGTCATGGGCTGGATTACGTGGCGCGGTTCCAATTGTGCTGGCGACTTTTCCGATGTTAGCGGGTATTGAGAATAGCACATTGTATTTCAATGTCGTGTTCTTTATTGTGTTGAGCTCAGCCTTGCTGCAAGGATCGACCATTCCTTATGTTGCGAAAATACTAGGATTGAATGGTCCCCCTGTGCCAAAACGGATTCATACATTGGAACTCGTTTCCATGGATCGGGCAAACGCTGAAATGCTGGAATTTGAAGTGTCTGAACTCTCCCCGTTTGCAGGTCAACTTGTCCAAACCATTGGACTCCCTGAAAAAACGGTAATCAGTGCGATTATCCGTCAAGGAAATTTGGTCATGCCGACTGGTGGAACAAAACTTTTAACACAGGACATTCTTTATATTCTCACCGCAAAAGAACAGGTAGCCAATGTGAAACTCGTTCTGGGTGAAGAATTAATGAAATAAAACGAGTGGATATGACTGTAAAAGGTCATGTCCACTCGTTTTTTATTTGGGAGGACTTTTTTACTTTCAGTCGAAATAATATAGTAAGAAAGTATTGGGGGGAGAAAGACGTGAAGGGGAAAAGAAGAGTAGGAAAGTGGATTGCTTGGATTGTCGGTAGTATTGCACTGATTCTAATAGCGACAGTCATTTTTTTGAATGTCTACATCAGTAAGTCAAAACCGCAAATTGAAGGAAACTTGGCAGTGGATGTACTGAAAGAGGAAGTAACCGTAACACGTGATGAACAAGGAGTGCCTCACATTAGTGCGAAAAGCGATGAGGATCTGTATAGAGCACAAGGTTTTGTGCAAGCACAGGACCGTATGTTTCAGATGGATTTAGCGCGACGTCAAGCAAGTGGGCGTTTATCGGAAGTAGTGGGTGAAGCAGCCGTAACAACGGATCAATTCTTCCGTACTTTTAGTCTGAGAGAGGCTGCAAAAGATTCTTGGGCTGGATACGGAGAAGACGCAAAGCAAGTGCTCACCTGGTATGCAGAGGGCGTGAATGCGTACATGGAACAGGCAAGCGAACAAGGCAAACTGTCATTTGAGTTTAAGTTGCTCGGGTATGAACCTGAACCTTGGACAGAAGTAGATTCTTTAACCATCGGGAAATTTATGGCTTATGACCTTGGCGGTAACTGGTCAAGCTTGGCTGTTCGACACTGGGCACTTGGTAATTTCCCGGAAGATAAAGCACGAGAGTTATTTATTACATATCCAGAGGATAAACCATCGATTATTGCATCAAATCTAGAAAATCAAGTAACAGTAGCAGGACAATTTGACCCTGCTGTCATTCCGAACGAATTTAATGGCAGCAACAACTGGGTGGTATCCGGAGACAAAACGAAATCAGGACTGCCATTGCTTGCGGACGATCCACATCTAGGTTTAAGCACGCCGTCTATTTGGTATCAAATGCATCTTCAGTCCCCAGAGCAAAATGTAAGCGGTGTCATATTTGCGGGTATTCCAGGTATTATTTTGGGGCACAACGACGAAATCGCCTGGGGGGTAACGAATGTTGGTCCCGATGTTCAGGATTTATATATCGAAAAGCCAAATCCAGAGAACCCAACCCAATTTAAATACGAAGGTAAATGGGAACAGGCAGAAGTGCGGGATGAACCAATTAAAGTAAAAGGCGGCGAAACAGTTGACTTTGAAGTGGTAGTTACTCGCCATGGGCCGATTATTTCAAATGTCATGTTTGATGAAGAAAAACCATCGGCACAGTTCTCCATGCAATGGACTGCACTAGAGCCAACTAGGGAACTGCAGGCAGTATTGAATATGAACAAAGCTTCAAATTGGGACGAATTTGAAACAGCGTTGGAGGATTTCCATGCGCCTGCTCAAAACTTTGTGTTTGCAGGGAAAGACGGAACGATTGCGTACAAAGCGAATGGGCGTATTCCAATCCGGAAATCAGGAGATGCCCAGTTGCCAGTGCCCGGTGATTCAGAGGAATATGGTTGGGAAGGGTACGTTCCTTATGATGAACTGCCGACTGTTGTGAATCCGGATGAAGGATTTATCGCAACGGCAAATAATCAAGTTGTCGATGAATCATATCCGTATCATATTACCGACTATTGGGCTCAATCTTATCGATATGAACGGATTGCAGAAGTATTGGAAAAAGGCGATGACTTCACGAAAGAAGATATGATGGCTCTTCAAATGGACCAACATAACCTTCAAGCACGAGAGTTCTTAAAAGATATGGTCGCTTCTGTAGAAAAAATGGATAAAGACAATAAATATGATGATATAACGAAACTGTTAAAAGAATGGGATCAAGTGGATTCTGTTGATGCGGCAGCACCTCTCGTTTTCCATAAATGGATTAAACAATTGCCAGCCACGCTGTTCGAGGATCAAATGCCGAAAGATATTTACGATTTAATGGCAGGTAAAGGCAATATAACGGATGCCATGATGCGTGAAAGTTTCGATGGTCAAGAAGGAGTATGGGTGAAGGAATCAGGAGGGGTGGACAATTGGATGATGGAGTCATTTGAAACGGCTGTCACATCCATTAAAGAAGAATTTAGCGATAAACCGAGCGACTGGAAGTGGGGCGATTATCATCAACTGACGTTCGACCATCCTTTAGCGGGTGCATCCCCAATTTTCGCTTATTTCTTGAATCCATCGCACGTACCGATTGGCGGTTCCAATATTACGGTCCAGGCAGCCGGATTTACTCAGGATGGCTTAGTTAATCACGGAGCTTCCTGGCGTTTCGTCGCTGACTTAGCTGACCTATCAAGTACCCATCACATCGTGGGGCCAGGTCAAAGTGGTCACATGAAATCCGACTGGTTCCACAATCAAGTGAATGATTGGGCAGAAGGGAATTATCATGAAACGGTAGTTGATGGTGACATTCAAGATCCTCATACGTTAACATTAACTCCATAAGAGTCGTGAGGGCGTGTAAAGTGTATGAAGGAATTTTTATTAGTGGGTCTTGGCGGGATGATTGGTGCGCTGTTGCGCTATGGCGTTATGGTGACGGCTCCAGACACCTTAGTTCTATGGTTAGAGAATGGAATTGGGAGTCTCATTTTAGGATGGTTGAGCGGACGTGCTATTTCTTCAGGAAGAAAGGCCTCCATCTTATGGACAACTGGCGTTCTCGGTTCGTTTACCACCTTTTCAACATTCTCTGCGGAATGGCTTCTTTTGATGCAAAATCACTTTATGTGGGCGATGGTCTATGGACTTGGCATGACGTTGATGTGTTTTTTAGTAGCTGCTTTAGGCTTTAAGCTTGGAGGACTGTTAAAATGACACTTCTGGCAGTAGCACTTGGTGGTTTCCTTGGTGCCGTAATGCGTTTTGGCATTTCACTGAAAATCCAGGGAATGAAAGGGATTCTGATCATCAATTGTGTTGGTTCATTCTTGATGGGACTATCCCTTCATCTAGCAATACAAACAAATTGGGTAGCTATATTTTGGATGGTTGGTTTTTTAGGTGCATTTACGACGTTTTCGACGTTCGCTGTGCAATTCGTTGAAGGCTGGTCAATAGGAGAACACCGAAAAGCCATTGGCTATGCCTTGTTCACTCTCATAGGTGGATTTTTATCCGTTATGCTCGGTTGGTGGATTGGAGCGGTTTTATAGCGTACCGCGAATAGAGAAAACTATAAACATATTAAAGGGTCTTTCCGTTCTCACGGGAAGACCCTTTTTATTAGAATATCCCTTTTTCAATGACTCTTCCCAAACGACCCGTTGTCGTTTCAGCGAAGAGAATAGATTGATATACAGATTCTTCTGTCGCTTCAATAACAGCCTGGAATAATTCATTCATAAGGGGGTGATCATCTCTTAGGAATGATTTTGTTTCAATCGGTTGGTCAGATTCATGAGCTATGCAATTGGCATTTGAGAACGCGATGACGATGTCCCCACTACCGTTATGTATGTGAGTGCCTGTTCGGCCAAGTCCGATTGCTGCCCTTTTAGCTATCCGCTTCAATTGTCGTGCATCGAGCGGGGCATCCGTTGCAACAATGATAATGACGGAACCATCCGGTTTATCCAAATTGTCTTGAGCCCAATTTGCCATCCGACATTCGTGAGCTCGGCCAAAGTTCGTTAGGGTAAGCACTCCTACAGTAAAAGCGTATCCTTCATGTTCTGCGATACGGGAGGAACTGCCAATCCCGCCCTTAACCCCGTAACAAATCATCCCGGTTCCGGCACCGACCGCTCCTTGTTCGAAACTTCCAGGTTCTGCAGCATGCAGTGCTTCAATTGCATGTTCTGGGCGAACCGCCAATAGACGCATCGAATTTAAGTAGCTGTCGTTACATTCCCCCACGACCAAATTGAGCGAACTTGTAGAATCACCGATTGCAGGGTTTTGCTCCAGCATATACGAAAGTGTTCCCTCCAACACAGCTCCGACGCTGAATGTGTTTGTCAGCATGATTGGTGACTCCATCAAGCCCAGTTCTTCGAGTTGAATGAGACCGACTGTTTTACCGAAGCCATTTAGGACAAAGCTCGCTGCAGGAACTTTATGCAGGAATGGATTTTGTTCATGAGGCAAAATAGCGGTGACGCCTGTACAAATTGAATCTTTTTCATCCAAATATTGCTTTAACGTAACATGTCCCACTTTCACACCAGGTACATCTGTAAGTAAATTTAAAGGGCCTTTTTTCAATTTCATCATCTCCTGAACGAACACAAAGACTGACCAACGAATTGGTCAGTCCGAGTTCAATTTATTAGAAAGGGTCGCTATTTCGATGCATTCAGAAATAGCGTAAAGGAATTATTTGATTAAGAGAACAGGCGAATGTACGCGTTTTGCTACTTTATGGCTTACGCTACCAAGCACCATTTCCTGTAGGGTATTAAGACCCCGGCTGCCAATGACCACAATATCGTAGTTCTCCTGGTTTGCGTGTTCCACAATGACTGGACCGGCTTCACCATGTAGCAATTTAATTTCTGTTGAAATCCCTTTGGTCGTAAATAACTCTTTAATGGGCATGATTTTGTTTTTACGATCAATATGCAACTCGTCACTATTCATGCTATGAATAACATCCGTTCTCGTTTTATCGTAATCCAAAACATATAACAAAGTGACATGTGCATCGGGAGAGGCGCCAGCCAAGAAAACAGCATGCATTGCAGCTCTTTTCGAATGTAAAGAACCATCTACGGCCACCAAAATTCGTTTATACATCATCAAACCCCCTTAATGAGTGATTCTTCTTCGCAATTCATTTCAATCAAACTGCTTATGTATTGGATATATATTCTCTAAAGGGCAAGACAAATCCTTTATTTACATAGGATTCATTTTAATTGTTGGTTAATTTCGGAACAGTCCTAAGATTGGTGGGAGAGTCATTTTGTGCAACCTGGAGGGCTAATCTGTCTACCTGAACCTCGATTCTGTCTACTTGGAACCACATAATGTCTACCTGGAATTCCTTCACTTTCCAAGCAATCACACGACCGAGGTAGATGGAAAAGTCAATTTGTGCAACCTGGAGGGCCAATCTGTCTACCTGGAATCAATCAGGACGCATAGTAAGAAAATCATCATGTCACTGTCCTTGCTTTTCAAAGTACACGAGCATATACTGTAGGTAATAATCAAATGAACGTTTGAATGAGGGGTTGAAACGATGAAAACAGAAGCATGTGAAACCGTATGTGTCCACGAAGAAGATGTGAAACACGTTCAACAAAACTTGCCTGAGTTGAAAGGTATGTCTTTAATATTCAAAGCATTGGCAGATGAAACCCGACTTAAAATTGCCTATTCCTTAACCTTGAAAAATGAATTATGTGTATGCGATGTGGCGGCGATTATCCAATCATCAACCGCAACCGCTTCCCATCATCTACGTTATTTAAAAGATATCGATTTAGCCAAGTCAGAAAAAAGAGGCAAACTCGTCTATTACAGACTTGCAGATAATCATGTGGGGCAGCTCGTGAAAATTGCCCATGAACATGCGAAAGAAGGGGAATGACATGAAAGCACATGAACAACAGGAATTTCGCTTAGAAAACTTAACCTGTGCGAACTGCGCCATGAAATTCGAGAAAAACATTCAAGCGTTACCGGATGTGACGGAAGCGAATGTTAACTTTGGTGCATCCAAAGTACGTGTGATTGGTCCTGTAACGGTCGAGGATTTAGAGAAAGCAGGAGCTTTCGATGGCATTAAAGTTGTTCCAATGTCGACGAAACGCACAATCGAAAGTAAACCATTCTTCAAACAAAAAGAAAATGTCATGACATTCATTTCATTGCTGTTTTTAGTTATCGGAACAATCATTTCATTTCAAACGTCCGAAGCGGACCCATATGCGATTCTTTTCTTTGCATTATCGATCGGCATTGGTGGTTATGAAATGTTCTGGAGCGGTCTGAAAAATTTGTCCCGTTTTTATTTTGATATGAAAACCCTTATGACAATTGCCATTATTGGCGCTGCCATCATCGGGGAATGGCGTGAAGGTGCTGTTGTTGTATTCTTATTCGCTGTAAGTGAAGCTCTTGAGGCTTATTCGATGAATAAAGCACGACAATCCATTAGACAGTTGATGGATATTGCTCCTGCCCGTGCCATCATTCGCAGAAACAATGAAACGATGGAACTTGGAACAGAAGAAATCATCATTGGTGATACGCTCATTGTAAAACCTGGTCAAAAGATTGCCATGGACGGAGAAGTAATCTCAGGTCAATCTTCGGTCAATCAAGCTCCGATTACGGGTGAATCGATGCCAGTTAAGAAAGCACAAGGTGACGAAGTGTTTGCCGGCACGTTAAATGAAGAAGGGGCTCTTGAAGTCCGAGTAACAAAAAGAGTGGAAGATACGACAATTGCGAAAATCATCCACTTGGTTGAAGAAGCTCAGGCAGAAAAAGCACCGTCTCAGAAGTTTGTCGATCAATTTGCGAAGTATTACACACCGATTATTATTTTAATTGCACTACTGGTAGCAGTCATTCCACCTTTATTTACTGGTGACTGGCAGGCTTGGATTTATCAAGGTCTTGCAGTACTGGTTGTAGGTTGTCCTTGTGCTCTAGTAGTTTCAACTCCGGTGGCCATTGTCACAGCGATTGGGAATGCAGCTAAACAAGGTGTACTAATCAAAGGTGGCATTCATCTTGAAGAGATGGGGCGTCTACAGGCAATTGCTTTTGATAAAACTGGTACGTTGACTAAAGGCTATCCAGAAGTGACTGACCTTGTGACGGAAGCAAGTTTCACGAAAAGTGAGATTCTGCAAAAAGTGGCGTCTGTTGAGACATATTCAGATCATCCATTAGCACGGGCTATTGTGAATCATGCTGCATCCATGGATATACCACACTCTGCTGCTGAAAATTTCCACTCGGTTACAGGAAAAGGGGCAAAAGCTCTTGTGGATGGAATGGAAGTGGCGATCGGAAGTTTAAAATGGGCAGAAGAAACTACAGCCATTTCAGCTAATGTGAAAGCAAACGTGGAAACACTTCAAAAGCAAGGGAAGTCTGTCATGATCGTTCTTTTCAATAGTCAATATGCTGGCCACTTGGCTGTCGCAGATGCGATTAGAGAATCAAGTCCTACAATCCTGATGAAGTTGAGAGAACTCGGAATGAAACATATCGTGATGCTGACTGGTGATCATCCTACAACGGCAGTGGCAATAGGCCGTTTGCTTGAACTGACGGATGTACGCGCTGGATTGATGCCCGAGGAAAAACTAGAAGCCGTAAAATCTTTGCGCAATGAGTTCGGTCGGGTGGCGATGGTTGGAGATGGCATGAATGATGCACCTGCGCTTGCCGCAGCTTCTGTTGGAATTGCAATGGGGGGAGCAGGGACGGATGCAGCTTTAGAAACTGCTGACGTGGCCTTGATGGCTGATGACTTGGAAAAACTTCCTTACACCATTCAATTGAGTCGAAAAGCATTGCGTATTATTAAAGAAAACATTATGTTTGCATTAGGTTTAAAAATAGTGGCGTTACTGCTGATCATTCCAGGGTGGCTTACTCTTTGGATTGCGATCTTTGCAGATATGGGAGCAACGTTGCTCGTTGTGTTAAATTCAATGAGATTACTGCGCATTCAAAAGTAACGCAGTTCGGGGGAAGAGCATGCGACTAACAGAATGGACAATGGAAGAACAAGAACAATTGATACATTTCATGACTACCAATGCTTGGCCATTTCACGGGAATTCCAATCCAGCAAGAGAAATTATTGAAAAGACCATTGAAGAGGGCGGGTATGAATCAGACGAAGTTAAAACGTTCTGGGTCGAAAATGATGAACAGCAAAAAGTGGGCATTGTGAAAGTATTTGATTTGCAGGATGAAATCCCGGTATTTGACTTGAGGATTGCTGAAAGTCATCGTGGTCATGGATATGGTCCTGCTGCTTTAACGAAAGTGGCGGAATACGTATTCAATTTGCCTGAAAAGAAAATCCGCGTGGAAGGTCACACGCGTCAAGATAACTTTGCGATGCGCAAAACGTTTGAACGCGCGGGATTTGTTAAAGAAGGCCATCTTCGTAAAGCATGGTTTTCTCCAAAAGAGAATTCTTACTATGATGCCATCACGTATGGAATTACTCGGGAAGACTTTATGGAAGGCACAACTACACCAGTATTATGGGATGATCAGCAAGCAACGGACCAATCGGAATCGAAAGTCCATGTCGCGATGCGTACGTTTCCGGAATCATTTGAATCAGAAAGACTTTTCATCCGTGCACCGAAAGTTGAAGATGCACCTCTTGTTTGGGAAAGTGTTCAAATATCCCATAAAGCATTAAAACCTTGGATGCCCTGGGCTCAAAACCATCAGAAAATCGAAGACACAACAGAAAATACAAGACAAGCAGTTGCTGATTTCGTGACTAGAAAAGATTTGCGTCTTCATTTGTTTTTAAAAGAAACCGGTGAATTTATTGGGTCAAGCGGGTTTCATCGCATCAATTGGGACATTCCAAAAGTGGAAATCGGGTATTGGTTGGACAGTCGTTTTGAAGGAAAAGGCTATATGACGGAAGCGGCTGAACGTCTGACGGAATTTGCTTTTGAAGAGTTTGGAGCCAGAAGAGTGGAAATTCGCTGTGATACAGATAACGTGCGAAGCCGGGCTGTGGCTGAACGATTGAATTTTACGTTAGAAGGAATCCTGAAGCAAGAGGGGTTATCTGCGGATGGGAAATATATTCGTGATACGTGTGTTTACGCTAAAATCAAATAACATACAAAAGGGATGTCCGCATTATACGGACATCCCTTTTGTTACAGTTTTCGTTTACCCGTAACTAATTGTACGACTAAAATGATACCTGCAATTAATAAAATCAAGTGAATTAGACCGCCGCCAATTTTAAATACAAGTCCTAATAACCAAATAACTAATAATACGACGATGATCATCCATAACATTCTACCCATTCAAGCTCATCCTCTCTGCGTTAATGCTTTGATATTAGTAAGGTACCCTTGATATTTTATTGATAAACCATCGAAACGAAATTTATTAATATTTAGTTGTTTTTTGTATGTTTCGGCACTCATATCTTGCCCATTTTACATATATAGGAGATTACGCATTAAAACTAACTCCTTTTTGGAGTCTCTGCGTTAGTAATCCAGCATTTCAAGAGTCGATTTGGAGCTGGTTGTTTCGTTTTCGTTATTCATTGAGAACGATAAGCGACTATAGTACACTTATATAAGCTATGGAAAGAGAGGAACAGAGTGATGCCGACACCTAGTATGGAAGACCATATTGAACAAATCTATATGCTGATTGAGCAAAAAGGATATGCACGTGTATCGGATATCGCTGAATCTCTTTCAGTTCTTCCTTCTTCTGTAACGAAAATGGTTCAAAAACTCGACAAAGATGGATACTTGATATATGAACGTTACCGAGGTCTGACGTTAACACCTAAAGGGTTAAAATTAGGAAAACGGTTGGTTCAGCGTCATGATTTGTTGGAACAATTTTTGCGTTTAATTGGCGTACAGGAAGACAAAATATATGAAGATGTAGAGGGAATAGAACATCATTTGAGCTGGAATTCAATCGATCGTATTGCAGACTTGATTCAAGCGATGGAAGAGAACCCTGACTTTCTTCAAAAACTAGAAGAACTTAAAGAACAGCAACAATCAGAATAGGAAAAAGCGAAAGGAGTGTCCGCTATGAGCGAAATGGTATCTGGAGAAATTGTTGACTTACAGATAAAGTCACAGGAATCTTCTAAATGGATATTATCCAATGGTGAAATTGAAGTACCAATCAATGGATCTGAAGCACCTGAAGGAGTTCAGGAAGGCGATACAATTAAAGTATTTTTATTTAAAGACCGTCGTGGCAATTTAAGTGCAACTTCCACATTGCCACATATCACAAAAGGTACTTACGGATGGGCAAGAGTTATTAAAATGGACGAGCGTGAAGGTGCAGTTGTCGATATCGGCAGTTCACGTGAAGTAATTGTGAAACCATCTGACTTGCCATTATTAAAAGAGCTATGGCCAAAAACTGGTGATCATTTATACATGACATTGAGAACCGATTTTAAAGGAGACTTATTCGGTCGACTGGCAACCGAAGATCGCGTAGCTGAAACGTTCGTGGAAGCACCGACATCAGTAATGAACGAAAATTTGAAAGCTAGAGCATACCGCTTATTGCCAATCGGATCGTTTTTCATCAGCGTTCCTCAAGGGTACAGAGTGTTTGTTCACCACACGGAACAAATGGCTGAACCACGTATAGGTGAAGAAGTTGATATTCGGGTGATTGGTGTGAAAGAGGATGGCTCATTGAATGGCTCGATGTTGCCACGTAAACAGGAACGTTTGATGGATGACGCAGAAACACTGTACCGTTACTTGCAGGATGTTGGCGGTAAAATGCCATTTACGGATAAATCATCTCCAGATGAAATTTACGACATGTTCAATTTGAGCAAAGCTTCTTTTAAACGTGCATTAGGAAAGTTAATGAAAGAAAAGAAAATCGAACAAAAAGATGGTTGGACTTTGGTCAAATCTGACATTTAAGTTTAAAATATTCCTTCAAGGGGCACAAGAAGAATGGAGACATCAAACTCTCCGAAACTTTTTGTGCCTTTTCGTCGTATTATCAAAAGGGAAGCATATTCATAGACAGAATGGCTTGACCCATTTTAAAAAAGAAAAATCGTTCTGAGAGGAGAAATATGAATGAAAAAGAATATTGTCCGCTTTGCGTCACTTCTACTGGCTGCCTCTTTGTTACTGCCTTCTGGAGCTTTGGCCAGCACTGGTTCTTCGTCGTCCGGGAATGCAATTAATGAGAAATTTGGCATGCCAATCGTCGTTTATGGAGCAGATTTAACTGAAGCAGAAAAACAAAGTGTTAAAGACAGTCTTAAAGTGACAAGTGAAAGCGAAGTAGAGGAAATTTCAGTAACTGGCGAGGATCTCGTGAAGTATATTAAAGATGGGGATTCAAAAGCCCGAATGTTTTCATCTGCGAAAATTACACGTGAGGATGCGGGCAAAGGCTTAGTCATCAAAATTGTGACTGAAGAAAACATCACTCAAGTTACTGCTGAAATGTACGAAAATGCAATGTTAACTGCTGGAATTGAAGATGCAACAGTTGAAGTGGCTGCACCAAAGAAAGTAACGGGACACTCTGCTTTGGTAGGAATTTACAAAGCATATGAAGTCAGTGGAGAAAAATTGGATAAAGAGCGTACGGATGTAGCGAATGAAGAACTTTCGGTGGCAACCATTTTAGCTGATAAGTCTGGAATAGATGAAGCGAAAGTCAGTGAACTCCTAACGGAAATTAAGAAAGATATCGCAGAACAAAACCCGGCAACTAAAGAAGAAGTCGAAAAGATTGTCCAAGAACAATTAACGAAACTTCAAATTGAGTTAAATCCAGAAGACCGTCAATTATTAATTGATTTAATGGATCGTATTCGCCAACTGGATATCGATTTCAGTAAGTGGTCAGATCAATTAAATGATTTAAGCAAAACAATTGAAGACAAAATCGGCAACATTGTAGAAAATGAAGGTTTTTGGCAAAGTGTTAAAAACTTCTTCAATAATTTGATTGATTCCATTCGTTCACTATTTAATTAGATGAAAAGCCTCCCATGTGGAGGTTTTCTTCATTGAAACAGAAGAATTGCACATCCTTAAAATGCGTGATAAACTAAAAGAAAAAATATCTCGAATTCGAGATATTATGATTCTGGAGGAATAAATATGGAATTGGCAGGTATTCACCATGTATCAGCAATAACAGCAAACGCTGAAAAAAACTTCGATTTCTTTACACGTATTCTAGGAATGCGACTCGTGAAAAAAAGTGTAAATCAAGATAATACATCGTCATATCATCTGTTTTATGCGGATGCAGTAGGTACACCTGGAACAGATATGACTTATTTCGATATACCTCACGCAGCAAAGACAGTACCTGGCGTATCAAGTATCAGTAACACGGCATTTCGTGTGAAAAGTGAAGAGGCCTTGGCTTATTGGAAAGAAAGATTCACTGAATACAACGTTCATTTTGAAGAAGTGATTGAAAGTTTCGGAAGAAAAACACTGTATTTTGAAGACTTCGAGGGATCTAGACTTATGTTGGTTGTTGATGATGGAAAAGGAGTGCCTTATGGGATTCCGTGGACCAAATCTAGCATTGCTGAAGAATTTGCAGTGGTTGGGTTAGGTCATGTCACTTTAACAGTTCGCAAAGCTGAACAAACACAACTCGTATTGACTGAAGTTTTGGGATTTAAAAAGGTAGGTTCGTATCCATCAGTTATTGAAGGGATGCCTGAAATTACGGTTTTCTCTACAGGTGAAGGTGGTCCTGCGTCTGAAGTGCATATTGAAGAACGACCTGATTTGCCAATGGAACGACCGGGGCGAGGGAGCGTTCATCATGTAGCATTCCGCGTAAAAACATTTGAAGACTATGATAGATGGGAAGAATTACTCCGTTCTAAAGGATTTATGACATCTGGCAAAGTGGATCGCTACTACTTTAAATCGATTTATTTCCGTGAACCGAATGGAATACTGTATGAATTGGCAACGGATGAGCCAGGGTTTGCAACAGATGAGTCAATGGAGACGTTAGGTGAAACCCTTGCCTTACCACCATTTTTAGAGTCGCGACGTGAACAAATTGAAGCTTCTCTTCGCCCGCTTTCGTTGAAAGAGTAAGTTATGCTACACTGAAAAAAAGGAGTGATGGGTATGGAGTTACAGTATAAAGAATTAGGTCATGATGCATATGCTTTTGTGTATGAAAAAGATGGTAAGACTTTAGGGGAAATTACTTGGACGTTGCTAGGGGATGTAATGGTGATGGATCATACATTTGTTTCTCCATCACTACGTGGCCAAGGGGTGGCTAAGCAATTACTCGATCGTTCAGCTAATTATGCTCGTGAAAAAAGATACAAAATGGAAGCTGTTTGTTCATATGTTGTGACAGCATTCAACCAGTCTGATGAATATGAAGATCTTAAAGCATAATAAAAAGGCAATCCGCTAATTACAATTAGTGGGTTGCCTTTTAAGTCTTCTGCGTCATATAAGTTATCCCTCACATTTGAGTAAAAATAAATAAAAATCCTGTTAAAACTGAAGCACCTACCATTGTGTACATGAAATCTGATTGACTGAATACTAGTTTCTTTTCCATCGTGCATCTGCTCCTTTCATTTTGATGTTGTTGGTGTTAGTAGATATGTACCCGCGTAATCTTACTTTAAACAGGTTTATTCATAATTTATGTAGGGAAAGTTAAATTTATGTAACCATAATCCGTTTGGTTCGTACATAATATAGTAAATACATGTAAAGAGGTGATTGCTTTGAGTAGAGCAGGAGAAGTAGCATTAGGAGTTATCGGAACTATATTAAATATCATCTTTTTAATTTTCGTCACACTCGCAGTAATGGGAGCATCTAATGCGAACACAGATGAATTAAAACAAATGTTTGAAGAGGAAATTGTATTGTCCGATCCAAACATGACACCTGAAGATATTGCAGTTTTTAATGATGCTGTGGATGTCGGTATTGAAGTAGTAGGTGTAGTAGGATGGGTAGTAGTTGTAACATTACTTATCAGTATCATATTAAGTATCTTGGGCGTCGTGAAAGTTTCCAAAAATAAGAGTCCAAAAGCGGCAGGAATCATGTTCATCTTTGCGGGATTACTGTCAGGAATACTACTATTGGCACCAATTTTATTCTACATCGCAGCGATTATGTGTTTCGTTCGTAAAACACCAGTTCAGTATGTAGAAGATCCATACTATAACAATGAAGTGCAAAATCAACCTCAACAACCATTATAAAAACACAAAAAACGCCTGTTAACATTAACTGTTAACAGGCGTTTTTAGGTAGTAAACATATTTAGCTGTGGATAAAGGATGACCTTCAAAAAATTCATCGAACTCTTCTATACATGTAAAATTGTTACGTTCATAGAACGCACGACCTTTTTGATTTTCGCTTTCGACGTATACAAATAATTGTTGAGCGTCTTGAATATGTTGCAGTCCTTCATTTAATAGCTTTTTTCCGTACCCTAAATGTTGATGAGAAGGTAATAAATAGATGGCAGTCAGTTCTGCATCGCCATCTTCATCTACACGAGTAAAATTGGCAAAACCAATAATTTCTTCATCATGAATAGCGACATAAACAGATGTTTTTTCTAAACGTTTCATCATCATGGCATTGGAATATGCCCGTTCAATAAATAGATTTTGAATGTCCCCAGGAATAATACCTTCATACGTATCATGCCAACTGATTTTAGCGATTTGCTGTACCGCAGCAATATCGTCTTGTTTCATCGCTCGTATCAAATCGTCTCACCTCAAAATTCTTTCAGCTATCATACCAAACATTTCACTTCTATGCCATAGCTGTGGAATAATATCCACATAGGGAGTGAAAAAAATGTGGACAATCAAATCATTTCAAGAGTTATCAACAACGGAACTTTATACATACTTACAATTGCGTGTAAATGTATTTGTCGTGGAACAGTCATGTCCATATCAAGAGATAGATGGGTACGACATAGATTCATATCATCTTGCTTATATTGACAATGGCGAACTGCTATCATATGCGCGTATTTTGCCTGCAGGAATAAAATATGACCGAATATCAATCGGAAGAGTGATCGTCAACAAAAATGCACGTGGAAGAGGTTTGGCCAAACAATTGATGGAACAGGCCATTTCCTTCAGCCGTGATAAATGGCCAATGGACGAAGTTCAATTACAAGCACAAACATATTTAAGGAGTTTTTATGGCTCCTTCGGTTTTGAGGAGATTTCGGAAGAATATGACGAAGATGGTATTCCTCATGTCGATATGATGTTGAAGAAATTATGAATTTGTAATCAATTTGTCACCATATAAAAGTGTTGAAATTAGTAATAACGGGTATCTATATGAGTATCAGAAGAAATTAAACTTTTTGGAGGAATGATGACAATGGCAAGAGGAAATAATCGTTCACTACTGCTAGCTGGACTGGCAGCAGGTGCATATGCGTACTTTAGTAATCCGGAAAATCGTGAAAAAGCACTGGTTGCTTTCAATAATACAAAAACAAAAGTGAATTCGTATTTGGAATCACAAAAATTGAATAAAACGGATATGACCAAAGTAGGTCACTCAGAACCTCATGATATTGAAGACAATAAAATGTTAGATGAAGGTGCTATTACAAGTGTTCAATATTTCAATCAAGAAGTTCAGGATAACAAGAAAAAAACAGATTCAACTTCAGCAACTGAAGATAAATTAGATAGTAAAAATCTGTAAAAAGAAGGCTACGCTTCATGCGAGCGTAACCTTCTTTTTTTTATGAATGCCTCTAGGGACAAAAGTATTATGTGGGGGCTTATTTTGAGTAATATGTCGTTCCAACGAATGTTGAACGGACTTTTATTAAAATCCGAGTGATCGACGGAAATAACTTGCATACCGCTGACTGACTGGAATTCTCGTTCCATCCGTCATTTCCAATAAAAAAGTAGAATGGGAATCAGGTTGGATTTCTTTAATAAATGCAATGTTGACTATGTATGAACGGTGACATCTGATAAAAGTTTCCGATGAAAGAAATAATTCCAGTTCGCTTAAATTTAAGCGGTGATATCCTTCTTTAACTTCCGTTTTAACAAACGTTTTTCTTAGCTGGGTTTCCAAAAATATGACTTGTTCATGCTTAATTGGATACCAATTCTCTTCCGTTTTAATCGTCATATATTGACTTAAAAAAGGAGAGGGCTGATGGGGGAGAATAGCAGTGACAGCACCCTTGGTTTTACCTTCTTCAATAATGGGGATACTCATTCCATAATAGGAGACGCCAAAAATATCCGGATCAATAAACTCGTTTACTTTTTGTCCATATATGAGAGCTTTGTGTGTGGCAGTTCCTTCTTTTATCGAATCACCTGGTAGTATTTTTAAATCAATTCTTTTACTTGGTTGATAATACACATATTCACGTGTATTGGATATCGCAATGGATGCTTGCTCTGGAAAAAACTCTTGAATAACTTCCATGATTTCATTAATTGTTTTTGTGTCCATTGACTGCACCTCATTTTTACCGAACTTCTATTTTTACTATTTTACCATATAAAGCAAGAATACAAAGGAGGCATTTTCCTTGAAAAAAGCCATGTTTATTTTAAATCCCTCATCTGGTAAAGAGTTAGCAGGAACATATAAAGAACAAACAATTGAAACCTTACAAGAAATGGGATATGAGGTTCATGTCAAGGAAACGCAAGGGGAAGGCGATGCGACGGACTTTGCTCGACAAGCCTGTATGGAAAAATATCATCTTGTAACAGCTATGGGTGGGGATGGCACAATAAATGAGGCAGTAAATGGGTTGGCAGAGCAAGAACATCGACCACTTTTTTCATTCATTCCTTTAGGGACAGTAAACGATTTTGCCAGAGCACTCGGAATTCCTTTGAATCCAGCCGAGGCAATTGAAGCCTTGAAAACAGCCGAACCACGTTTTGCAGATATTGCAAAAGCCCAAAATAAATTCTTTATGAATATCTTGGCAGTAGGAAGAATAGCTGAAAACGTTTCGCACGTATCAATTGAACAAAAAACAAAATTAGGGGCACTCGCTTACTTGATTGAAGGCGTGAAGGCTTTAACATCTGACGAAGAAACAGAAGTATCAGTTGAACATGATCATGGTACATGGAAAGGAAATGCGGTCATCGTTCTGGCTGCACTCACCAATTCTGTAGGTGGTTTTGAAAAACTTGCACCCAAAGCAGAAACAGATGATGGTCTATTACATGTGTTTATTGTGAAAAGTGCAGGAATCCCTGCTTTCCTTCGCATGGCTTCCGCTATATTACGTGGCAAGTTAGAAAAAGATCCGGACGTCATTGTCATTAAAACTAAGAAAGCAAGGATTGAAACTACTCCTGAATTGAGTTGCAATTTAGATGGGGATGAAGGATGTACAACCCCTATAGACGTTAAAATCCTAGAAAGACATATCGAATTACTAGTTCCAATTAATGAAATTGTATAAGACAAGTTCGTGAGATTAATTGTATAAATTTGCTAAATCAATAATATACAAAAACGTCATTTGCGAAATTCGAAGAAGTTTGTCATATATTCGTGAGAAAATACCTAATATTTCAGATTAATTTTTTTCATGAAGAAATTAATAAACCTATTTTCATAAAAGAATTTTCATTATATAGTTAACTAATAATGGTGAAATACGCCCTTGCGTATTGTAACGAAAGATGGTGAGTTTTTATGCAGCAAAAACAATTAAGTGGCAGTGAAACAATAGCTGAAAAATATATGAGTGAAATTGAGATATCCTCTCAGTTCGAAGGAATAGAAGATTTCTTTGAATTAGAAGCAAAACTTTTGTATGAAATTCACCATTTGGAAACGGAACAGGCAAAGAAAACCTTGCATCTCATTATTGATCGGATATCACTGAGAGCCGGGAAGCAGACGATTCGTGGAGTGAAAAATTATTTCAGTGTACTGTCATCCATAATGGCGAGAAAATTGTATGAAAACCAAGTACCTTCGAAAAAGGCTTTTGCTTTTAATGCAGCATGTATCGATATGATTGATCTTCATATGAATGATGCATCATTTCTGCAATTTGCAGATGATTTAATTGATTTTTTTGTGTCCGTTATTTCCGAAAGAAAACAACCGACATTCAGCCATCAAACAGTTAATAAAGTCATTTTATTCATTAATGATGAAGTGGAGTCTGAGCTATCGGTAGAGGATATAGCTAAACACTTCCAGGTAAGCACGAGCCATTTATCCCGAATTTTCCGGGAACATGTAGGAATTACACTGGTAGAATATCTAAATGTAAGACGTGTGGAGGAGTCTCAATACTATTTGAGACATACAAACAAAAGTATTTCAGCGATTTCAAAGCAATATCATTTTTGCAACCAAAGTTATTTCACCCGCATATTTAAGAAGTATACAGAAGTAACACCAAAACAATTCCGTGATCAAAAAGAGCATGAGTATTTTCGTTTTTCATTACCGACAACCGTTTAAAGAGTCGCTGACAACGACTCTTTTTTCTATGGATTTGAAAAGTAGTAGTCATATAAGGTATACTTTTCTATAGTTTAAAAGATGAAGGTGTGAACCTAGTGAAGAAAAAAATTGGATTACTAACTATGCTTGTAATGGCTGCTGTTCTTTTAAGTGGGTGTTCAGGTGTTGAAAACAAAGAAGGGTACTTCTACAGTATATTTGTAAAACCCTTCGACTTTTTACTTAATTTCTTTGGGGATTTATTCAACGGAAGTTTCGGCTTGGCAATTATTGCAATCACAATTTTAATACGACTTGTTTTAATGCCTTTAATGCTTCGTAACTATAAAACTCAACAAGGCATGAAAGTCAAAATGGATGCAATGAAGCCTGAAATGGACGAAATCCAAAAGAAAATTAAAGCATCTAAAGATAAAGAAGAGCAAATGAAGTTGCAACAAGAGATGATGGGCCTTTACCGTAAGCATAATGTAAATCCATTGAACATGGGTTGCTTGCCGATGTTGGTACAAATGCCAATCATTATGGGACTTTATTTTGCGATCCTGCATTCTCCAGATGTAAAGAGTCATCAATTCCTATGGTATAGTCTCGGCTCGCCGGACATTATCATGACTTTGATTGCAGGTGCCGTATACTTCCTACAAGCGAAAGTGTCTCTATGGACAGTTCCGGAACAACAAAAACAACAAATGAAAATGTTTGTGTATATTTCGCCAATCATGATTATGTTCGTTTCATTTACATCGATGTCGGCATTGCCTCTTTACTGGACTGTTGGTGGTTTACTATTAATATTCCAAACTTATCTAGGACGCAAGTTTTATTCGAACCATCCTGAAAAAGCATTAGAAGAATAACAAGTAAAAGTCGGTGCATGGAGCACCGACTTTTTTTAGGAGTGACAGATATGAAACGTAATTGGGTTGCGGGATTGTTAATAACTGCGGTAAGTATTGCTGCTTTAGTTTTTATTATGAATGGAAATTTATATGTATCTGTATTGTTTATGACTGCATTGTTTGCCTTAACGAATGGATTTAGAGCTGCCAGTTTTAAAGAAAAAGGATTTGAGCGGGAATCGAAATGGATGAAAGGAATGTCTATTTTCTTTTCAATCGCATTTATTATCATTTTAGGAGTAATTATTTTTTAAATGTATAATTGCCTAATTTAAAGCCATCATGCTAATGAGAAGTCATTTGCATGGAGGTTTTTTTTATGAAAAAATGGATAATTGGATGTGCGGCGATCCTTGTTACTGGATGTAGCCAACAAAATGTTTCGATACCCGTTAGTGGTGTGATTGAACATTCGCTTGCTACCACGATAGTAGATGCCACTGGTAAAGGAATAGGCACTGCAGAGTTAACCGAAACTGAAGTTGGGGTTAGAATTCATGTGTTGCTGAAAGGGATGACTCCAGGAGTAAAAGCGATTCACTTTCATGAAGTAGGAAAATGTGATATCCCGAAATTTACAACTGCAGGTAGTCACGTAAATCCCACGAATAAACAGCATGGTTTCGATAATCCAAAAGGCTATCATTCCGGTGATCTTCCTAATTTGACAGTAGGCGAAAATGGCGAAGTGGATTTAGAAATTACTTCTCCGCATGTGACACTGGAAAAAGGAAAGTCCAATTCATTACTTGATGAAGATGGAAGTGCATTGGTGATCCATGAAAAAGCCGACGATTATAAGACGGATCCTTCTGGGAACTCTGGTGATCGGATTGCTTGTGGAGTCCTCAAATAAAAAACGTTCGTAACCATTAACGGTTACGAACGTTTTTCTGTTTTTTGTCTTTGTTTCTATCTTCTTTACGATTTTCTAAGAGTTCATCCAATTGTTGCATTAATTGTAGCACGTCGAATTTTGAGATTCGTGACATGTAGACACACACTCCCGTCTCGATTTTGATACTATATGATTCGTATCACAAGATAGTTTTTTGTCCGTCGAATGAAAAAAAGTTTTTAATATGAGTATTTTTTTCTAGTAAGCAGGACAATCACAATGGATGGAATAGAACATAACGTCATTCCTAAGAAAGCGACTCCTGGATCAACTTCATATAAATAACCGCCTGCCAACGTCAATACAGCCGTACTTAAACTAAAGGCAAATGCTGCATACATTCCTTGAGCCGCAGGGATATCACTTGGAGATAGTCTCCTTGAAATATACTGGATAAAGGCATAATGCGCCACACCAAAAGAAGCAGCGTGAAACAACTGTGAGATATTAAAAACCCAGACGTTAGGGAAAAGAAAGATCAAGACCCAACGAATGGTGGATCCAATCCCAGCAATCAAAAACATGGTAGACACTTTGGTATTGGCGAAGAGTTTGTCAGCTCTAGTAAAAAATAAAATTTCCAGAATAACCGCGACATTTAAAACGAACCCGATATATAAACTGTTCACTCCAAGATCTTGTAAATAGATATAACCAAAGTTGTAATAGGAAGCATGAGCTCCTTGGAGTAATATCGCCAAAATTAATACAGTTACAAAAGGTTTAGAAGTAAGTAGCCTTTTGAAATTGGATTTTTTGTCTTCTCCATCAATTGTCTTGTGGTTCACGGTGATGGACACAGGAGCCGGACGAGTATGGGATATCCACATAAATGCAAGGCCAGTCAACATAACCCATAGAATAGCCTGTTCCGACCATATAGCCACAACTGCTCCGACAAGTAGGAGACCTACCGTATAGCCAATTGAACCAAAGGATCGGCTTTTTCCGTAATGTACTCGGTCATTTTGAATTAATACCGATGCGCTACTTTCCATCGCAGGAAGCAAATTGGGATATACAAAATTAAAAGCAATGGTAATCAGTAGTAATGGCACGAATGTATTGGCGGGAATATACAATGCCATGATCAACAAAGACAAAAATGCCGTCCACACCATCACTAAACGAAGAGAGAAAATTTTCGTGGCAGCAGGAAATAACGCAAAGGTAGATACGGCACGAGCGAGCATACCTGCACCCATAATTAGACTTGCATGAGAAACGGAAAGTCCTTTTTCAGTGATTAACCAGCCTGTCCAAAAGGGGAGGAATACGCCCCAAGTAAAAAAGAAGGCAAAGAAATTAGTAGATAACCATTTTTGCGAATTTATCATAAATGAAACCTCTTATCTATTTCGATTGTCTAATGTATTATAGCGAAAAAATATTGATGGGTGTCATCTACAAACAAATTAATGGTAAAATAAATGTAAGTAAAATGAAAGAAGGCTTCTCATGCAATCTCCAAAATACCGTTTTAATCAAAATGATAAAAAGAAATGGCCAATCATCCTTGCTGTTATTGTAGGTAGCTTGTTATTACTTACACCGGTGGTTTGGATAGGATTACACAATTGGAATCTGGATAATAGTTTATCAGCATTAAATTTCGAACGAAAAATAGATGAATCCGCACACAATGCTCCTGAAACTTCAGATAGCACTGTAACAACAGTGGATGAAGGCGGTGAAGATCCAACGCAACCGCAGAAACCAGAAACACCAAAAGAACAGTTGCCTCCAAAGGAACAGGAAAAGACTGAAACCCCACTCAAAACACCAGATGAGCCTAAGGAAAGCCCAACACCACCTGTAGAAAAACCAGCAAACGATGAATATATACCGAATCAAAAATATCCAACAATCCCGACAATTATAGAAGGATTAATTATTGCAAACAAACACCACCCTTTACCGAGTGACTATAATAAAGGCGAAGATCCAAAAGCACGTGAAGCATTCAATCAGATGGCGGCTGCCGCAAAACTTGATGGCTTTGAGCTTGTAGCGTTCAGCACGTTCCGTCCTTTTGAACGCCAACAGGCTTTATACAATCAATATGTTGAAAAAGATGGACAACAAGCTGCAGATCAGTACAGTGCGCGTCCCGGGTACTCTGAACATCAGACTGGTTTAGCGTTTGATATTGGAGAGAAAAACTTTGAACAGCACTGGGCTTCCGTCACTTTTGGAAATACACCAGCTGGCCAATGGGTTGCAAATAATGCACATAAGTATGGATTTATTCTTCGTTATCCTTTAGGAAAAGAAGCGATAACAGGCTATATGCACGAGTCGTGGCATTTCCGTTACGTAGGAGTAGAACCTGCTACGGACATGTTTACACACAACCAGACGCTCGAAGAGTATTTAGATTTTTAAAAGTTCATAAAGCTAAACAAAAAAGAAGAGGACACATTCCTCTTCTTTTTTTTATGGAAGTTATGATAGGTTGCTTTCTCGGTCGTTAGTTGAAAGCACTTTTTTTGGAACCACATTAACCGGGAATGTATAAGATGGACTAAAAGGAGTCTTTCATGGCTGTTAGTGAAATTACTCAATACGTCTATACCGTTCAACCTGGAGATACTTTGTACAACATTGCCAATCGTTTTGACAGTACAGTCCCGGCAATTGAACATGCCAATGCCTTGTACCCGCCTTTCACAGATCCAGGATTGATTTTTCCGGGACAATTACTCATCATTCCAGGAGGAAGATTCGGTTTTCAATATGAAGTGTATGAGGTAGTTTCTCCTAGCGACACTTTGTTTTCTATAGCTCAACGTTTTTCTGTGTCAACTGATCTTTTATTTGGCATTAACTCACAGATAGCGAACTCAAATTTTATTTATGCAAACCAAGTGATTTGGGTACCCGCTTTCGTTTTTGAAGTATCAACTGGAGACTCATTATCGCGAATTTCGAGTCAAACTGGGGTTTCTTTGGATGCAATCATTAGAGCGAATCAACGTCGGGCGGGCTTTTCACCTAATGTGTTGTATCTCGGCTATCGCTTGCTTATGCCGTTACCTGCGTCTCGCAATATTGTAGTCCTACGTCCATTGCCAGGCGATATTCTTCAATCAGGTAGCTTAATTCAAGGAATGGCGAGGGCTTTTGAAGCAAATGTCCTTTACAGCATATTGGACACACAAGGAAATGTGGTTTCAAAGGAGAAAAGCATAACAGCAAGGGCAGCCGGACCGGAATATGCGGAGTTCTCCACAAATGTTCAATTCGACTTTAAGCCAGCTACCCCTACAGGTGAATTAAGAGTCTATACACGAAGTGCCGATGATGGAAGCATTCAAGATTTGGTGAGCGTAAAGGTTCGGTTTGAATAACATTCGTGCTAGCCGATAGTGTCCTTCTTTCGAGTTTTGGAGCAACTTTTCGAAAAAGGGATCAACTTTCACTGATTTTGGAGCAACTTTTCAAATTTGAGAGCAACTTTCGCGATTTGGGAGCAATTAACCAATTACCTTACCTCACACAGAGTATGTGTAAATAAAAAAGACACTCAAATTTCTGAGTGTCTTTTCATATTCTTATATTAACGATTATCAATCGTTTCTGGATACATATCGTGATTCATCATACGATGGGTAGCCATCTCTTCGTATTTCGTACCAGGTTTTCCGTAGTTCGTATAAGGGTCGATGCTGATACCGCCTCGAGGAGTGAATTTGCCCCAAACTTCAATATAGCGCGGGTCCATCAGTTCAACCAAGTCGTTCAGAATGATGTTCATACAATCTTCATGGAAATCTCCATGATTTCTAAAGCTGAATAAATATAATTTAAGTGACTTACTTTCGACCATTTTAATATCGGGAATATAACTGATATAAATCGTAGCGAAGTCAGGCTGGCTCGTAATTGGACATAAAGAAGTGAACTCAGGGCAATTGAATTTCACGAAATAGTCTCGATATGGATGTTTGTTATCGAATGATTCTAAAACACCTGGATTATAGGAAAAATCATATTGTACATTTTGATTACCTAATAAATTGATTCCTTGTAAGTCTTCTTTTTGACGACCATGCATCTTTGCTTCCTCCTTGTTAGACACCGCGTTTATTTCCCCAAACCAATGCGTGTAATTGGGGCAACACTTTTGCGTCGTTCATAATGGTTGATTTCATGGCACGATCAATCAGCCATTCAAATCGAGTTAATAAAGTCGAAACCAAGGCTTGGTCATCGACGGTAAATACATCATCATTTCCGACCTGCAAGTAAAAAGGCACTGCCGGATAACGCATGTGCATCATTTCTGCGTAATTGAAGTCTTCTTCATTAAAAACGACAACTTTCAGACTGATATGCGAGTCTTTTAGATTCATCATGAATGTATCAAGCTTGTTGAAATCAGTTACCATTAGCGAGCTTGGTGGTTTTGGTGAAATTGTGACATCATCAATCGCTGTCAGCCAGTCTTGCCAAAATGATCCTTGCGTTTCAATGGCTACTTTCCATCCTTGTCCGTGACATAGGTTGATAAATTCCCCCAACCCTTTGTGAAGAGCGGGATTCCCTCCTGAAATCGTGACATGGGAAAAAGCGTCCCCACCAATTTCTTTGAGTGATGCAATGATTTCTTCTGGTTTCATCGCTGTGCTTTTCCCGGTACCATCCCAAGTGAATTTGGAGTCACACCATGAACACGAATAATCACATCCGCCAGTACGGACAAACATCGTCTTTTGTCCGATGACCATTCCTTCACCTTGTATAGTCGGTCCGAATATTTCCATTACAGGTATTTTCATAGCAGATCCTCCGCTTTTGGACGATAAACTACATAGCTGGTAGGAGTTTCACGCACCACTACTTGAATACATTTAGGTTGGTGCGATAAAGTATTCAATTTTTGTTGAATGGTCGACCAAATTGTTTCAGCTACTTGTTCGGTCGTCGGGTTTTTCAGTTTGAATTCTGGATGATCGTTCAGAACCGTATGATCATATTTTTTATGAATGAGATTCTTGATTACTTTGAAATCAATGAGGAAACCCATCTCATCCAACTCGTCACCAGCAATGGTGATGTTGATAAAGTACGTATGACCGTGCATATATTGACAGTTGCCTGCGTCATCATGTGGAATGAAATGCGCTGCAGACAAATGCATATCTTTATTTAATTCAAAACGGTAAGTATGAGGTGTTTGTGGATAAAATTGCTGAATCACTGGGCTGCACTTCCTTGTTTTTCTTCAAGATAAGTCGTTAACCCATTTTTACGCAACACACATGAAGGACATTCACCACAGCCATCGCCACGGACTCCTTCATAACAAGTAAGCGTTTTGGTGCGGACGAAATCCAATGCACCTAAGTCATCTGCAAGTTTCCAAGTTTCGGCTTTGTTTAACCACATTAATGGCGTTTGGAATTCAAGTGAAGTATCCATGGCCAGGTTAATGGAAACGTTAAGTGCTTTTACAAATACATCACGGCAATCCGGATATCCGCTGAAATCAGTCTCACAAACGCCTGTAATAATATGACGTGCTCCGATTGATTGAGCATAAACGGCTGCAAATGAAAGGAATAAATGATTTCTTCCAGGAACGAATGTTGATGGTAATTCACCATCAGCTGCGTCAGTCACTGCAATATCGCTTCTTGTTAATGCATTTGCCGATAACTGGTTGATCAATGTCATATCCAGTACTTTAAATGGAACGTTTAGTTCCTTGGCAATTTCTTCAGCACATTTTATTTCTTCAATATGCCTTTGACCGTAGTCGAATGTGACGGTATACACTTCTTCATACTGTGTTAATGCCCACAGTAGACATGTCGTACTGTCCTGGCCGCCACTGAAGACGACAACTGCTTTTTCTTGTTTCATTGCTCATTTCTCCTTTTGAAGAATGAGTATTCGACATCTCTATTTAGGTGATTCAGTTTTAAAAATCACAAATTAATATGAAAATGGCACACTCCAATCGAATCGGGGTATGCATCATGAACTGAGTTGATGCTAATAAAGCACAAAAAATGTGATTGTCAGCAACAGTTTTCACCTTAGTTTTTTATAGAGGGAGTTTGCGAACCTCTTCCTATTTTGTTACATCGTACATAATAGCACAGAACGGATGGAGTGCATACATTTGCTTCATCTGGTAACGGCAATAGAAGCCATGAAAAAAGCATGAAGTCGAATATCGTCTTCATGCCGGTTTGCGCAATAAATTGAGTATTAGAGAATCGGTGATAGAAGTCTTGAGACGGATTCTTTCATTTTAATTAAACGTGTCCGCGACTCGTAGAGTTCCCACGTTAATTCTCGAGACAATAACATATCCTGCTCAAACAGCTCAGCCAATTGATGGGATGTATTCCGATCATAAATAAAGGCATTTACTTCAAAGTTCAATTTAAAGCTGCGGACATCTATATTAGCAGTGCCGACCGTGGATGCTTCATCATCAACTACAATCATCTTGGTGTGTAGGAATCCATTATCGTAAATATATACTTTTGCCCCTGCTTTAATAAGATTTCCTACATAAGAGTAAGTCGCCCAGTAAACAAACATGTGGTCAGGTTTATTTGGAATCATGATTCGAACATCTATTCCTGAAAGACAAGCGATGCGAAGTGAATCCATAAAACTCGCATCGGGAATAAAATAAGGTGTTTGAATATAAATGTATTTCTTGGCCATCGTAATTAATTTCAAATATCCATTTTTGATTTGTTCCCACTCTGAATCAGGTCCACTTGAAACAATTTGTAAGCCGACGGAGCCTTTTAACGGAATGGCTGGGAAATAACGATCGGAATATTCAATATTCTCAACCTTAGAAGCTGCCTGGTTCCAATCCAAAATAAATCTAGTTTGTAAAGGATGAAGGGCGCTGCCTTCTATGCGTAAATGTGTATCGCGCCAGTAGCCAAATTTTCGATCCAAACCTAAATACTCGTCACCGACGTTAAATCCACCGATATATCCTACGCGGCCATCAATGACTACGATTTTACGATGATTACGGTAGTTTAGTCGCGGATTTACAAGCGGCATAATTGAAGGGAAAAATGCTTCCACTTCGCCCCCTAAATCCATAAGCTCTTTGAAGTGTTTTTTACGCACTCCGCGAGAACCCATATCATCAAACAACAAGCGTACTTTCACACCTTGCTTTGCTTTTCGAATTAGCACATCGTAGATGCGTCTGCCCAGTCCATCCAATCTGAAAATGTAGTATTGGATATGAATATGGTCTTTTGCATGCTCAAGGTCTTCCAACAGTGCAGTAAACTTTACATTTCCATCATTGTAGATCGTCAGGGCATTGTCCTGGGTCAATACAGCATGGTTATTTCGTAAATGCATATAAATCATGTCTTGATAATCTTGTGAATCGTCAAGGCGAAATTCAAAAGTTCCATCTTCAATAGCATCAATTTGATAATCTATTAAGTTATCAATCCCGATTTTACTGCGGCCTTCCCATCGGAATAAGTGCTTTTTACGTAATTGTCTACCTAACATCAAATAAAGAAGGAATCCAAGGATGGGAATGAAAAATAAGACCATCAACCATGCCCAAGTTGAAGAGGCATCACGGCGCTCAAGGAAAATTAACACAATGGCAAGAAAAATATTAAGTATGATAATGGCAGAAACGCCGACGCTGAGCAAATTGGCAGCCATATAGTCCCTCCTAAAAAAACTGATTTGGTCATATTTAAGTATAGCTTAAAGTAACATAAGAAAGAAGGGAGTGAAAAATCGGACAGTTCATTGAATATTTCTCGACTCCGTGAAGCTTTTGGAAACTGGTGATTTTATTATGAGCAGGGGGGATCATGTTGGATAATTTATTTATCTTGGTCAATGTCGCCGTATTGCTACTTCTTATCGGACTTCTTATTTATATGGGACGGAAGCACATTTCATTTTCGAAAAGGGTATTCACTGGACTTGGCTTAGGGATTGTTTACGGTCTGGTATTACACTATGTGTATGGAACAGAATCGGAAATATTAAGTGATTCAGTTCAATGGTTCAATTTAGTAGGAAATGGTTATGTCAAATTGCTTCAAATGATTGTTATGCCATTGGTGTTCATTTCAATTCTTTCCGCTTTTACAAAGCTGACAATTGGAAAGAATTTCGGCAAAATGACGGGCCTTATTTTAAGTTTATTGATTGGTACTACAGCAGTGGCTGCCGCAGTCGGAATTCTTTCCGCGGTCGTATTCGATTTGGATGCATCACAAATTGTGAGCGGGGACGCTGAAACAGAGCGTGGGGAATACCTTGAAATGCGTACGACAGAAGTGGCTGATCGGACATTGCCACAACAAATTGTTGACTTATTACCAGGTAACCCTTTCCTTGATTTCACTGGCGCAAGACCAACATCGACAATTGCAGTGGTCATTTTTGCTGCATTCCTAGGGTTCGCTTATCTAGGTCTCGCTCGAAAAGAAGAGGAACAAGCGGTTGCCATTAAAAAAGCCGTAGATGCAGTGTATGCATGGATCATGCGTGTTGTGAAAATCATTCTGCGTTTAACTCCATACGGCATTTTGGCCATTATGGCACGTACTGTTGCCACATCTAATTTTGACGCAATTTATAATCTAGGTAAATTTGTCATCGCTTCATACGTCGCATTGATTATTATGTTTGCCATTCATTTATTAATCGTTTCACTTTCTGGATTAAACCCGATCACTTATGTGAAAAAAGCAGCTGAACCATTATTGTTTGCTTTCACTTCACGATCAAGTGCAGGTACTTTACCACTGACAATCAATGCTCAAACCACACGTTTAGGTGTTCCTGCAGGAATCGCGAATTTCGCAGGTTCATTCGGGTTAACAATCGGACAAAATGGTTGTGCAGGTGTTTATCCTGCGATGCTTGCTGTCATGATTGCGCCTACTGTAGGACAAAATCCACTTGAGCCAATGTTCCTGTTAACTTTGATTGCAGTTGTAGCCGTCAGCTCGTTCGGAGTGGCAGGTGTTGGTGGTGGTGCCACGTTTGCGGCTATCCTAGTATTATCCGCTTTGGATTTGCCGATTGCATTGGCGGGATTATTGATTTCTGTGGAACCTTTGATTGATATGGGGCGTACAGCTTTGAATGTAAGTGGGGCGATGGTTTCTGGTGTAACGACTGCCCGCGTTACAGGTGAACTGGACAGCAACATGTACAATGAAGCAATTGATAACCAAACAGTTTAAGAATTAAATATTCTCTAAGAACGGGGATACTCCATTAGTGTAAAACACTTTTGGGGGTATCCCTGTTTTTCTTGTAAATATTTTCCTTGTAAATAGTAAGAAAATTAATTAAAATTTCTTTAATATGACAGAACTTCCAGCTCTTTGATACGTCTTATATTTTGTAGATGAGATTTTTTAACATCAACAGTATCTAAATGGCAAAATTAAAACGGACTCCATAAAGAAAATACATATCTAATGGTTCTAAAAAATTATGAGCTCGTTGGAAACTAAAAGTTCCGTCGAAAATTGATTACCTTGTCAATGCGATATGAAAAGCAGTGAACTCACAAGGAGTCACTGCTTTTTACCAAGTCGTTATACGTATGGAGAATAAACGTTTTATAGGGTGTTTCAGGTAAAGGAAGAATCAAGTCATGACCAATCTTGGCTTCGTTGACCGCTTTTTCTTTATCGCCAAGTTTGGCGTAACATTTCGCGCGGTAAGCATGGACTTCATAACTCATTGATAAATCGAGAGGGTGATGGGCATATTCAGGCACTTTATATTGGTTTAGTAGCGTCAGCGCTTCATTAACTTGACCCAGTCCGAATAATGCTTTTCCTTTCTCTAGTAGGTAGTGGTTGTTACCTTCATGATCCGTTTTATCCTTGTACATTTCTTTTCCAAGTTCAAGAAAGCGTTCGATATGGGTCAGCGCTTTATCGTACTCATGCGCATAGGAATTGTAGTAATGTGCTTCCAGCAATTCTGCTATGGCTGTGGAAAAAAGATTTTCTGCGAACTCGCCGTATTGTCTAACCTTGCGGAGATAGTATTCACGGTCCTCATCATTTCCGTTAATAATGGCCTGTGCTCCAGCCAATCGATACAGATCGTCGATGCGGTAAAAAATTCGTTCTTCTTTTGAGTAAGATAAGGCTTCATTCATTTTTAATTGGGATTCTTCATATTTGCCAACTGCCGAATATAAAATGGACTCAATGTACATGTAGTCAAGGGTGGTCACGGCATCCAGTTTGATGGCAGGAGAATCAAAACGGGCATGCTCTTTCAAAATAATCGCCAAGGCTTCTTCGTAAGCATGTTCTTTGAACTTAATTAACCCTTTAAACATTGCCAGCGATGCCCACTGATTGTATAGATGTAATTGTTCATACAGTTTCATCGCCTGGTTGTAATACGACTCCCAATCTTCACGTTTTAAATGATAGCCGCATTTACTGTAAATCTCGAGTATACGTGCGGATTCGTAGCTAGTTGATAATTTATCGACAACCGGCTGTACGAGGTTAATGATTTGCTGGTGTTCATCCTGTAAATCTGCGTAATCCACTTTATATAATTTTTCAACTTGCGCCAACAAACTTCTTTTTTCTGTCTGACTGACATCTTCCATCAATTCGGACGATTCAATTCCAAGTCTTCCTGCAATATAAGATAAGCTCTCCATGGAAGGCTGGGCTTTGCCGTTTTCAATGAGACTTAGCATGCCTTTTGTCAGCTGATCTCCAGCCAAAGCTTCCAGTGTGAGCTTTTGTTGTTTGCGTAATTTTCTAATGCGTAAACCAAGTGTATCCATAACAATCTCTCCGTTTCTAATTAGTTTAATTATATTAAACTTTTTGTTGCAAGGGAAGTGATTTCATGCTATTATTTGTTTAATTAAATTAAACTTTCGAAAAGAGGTATTAACCATGGAAGAATCCATGAAGTTAAAAAAAGCAACCCAACACCTTTGGACCTTCACAATTAGTAAATTGATTTCGACGTTTGGTGTCAGTGTTTTTACTTTTGGGATTAGTTTTTATATTTTATCTCAAACAGGTTCTGCAACTAGCTTTGCCTTAGTGCTAATCTGTAGCATACTTCCAAGAGTGCTTGTTGCGCCGTTTGCTGGTTATGTAGCGGATAAATATCCGAAAAAGACCATTATCATTGTTGCTCAAATATGTAGTGTGCTGGCAGTAGGTGGTTTGCTGACAATCAGTATAACGGTAGGTCTTTCGCTAATTGCTATTTACATTACGGAAATTATTTTATCAATTACGTCGTTATTCTCAGGTGTCACATTCAGTTCTTCTATTGCAAATTTAGTAGATGATGCACGCATCCAGAAAGCCATGTCTTTCAACCAAATGTCCATTTCTATCGCATCAATAGGAGGTCCAGCGGTGGGTGGTCTATTGTTTGGACTGGTATCGATGCAAATGTTTTTAATTATTCACATGATTAGTTATATCATTGCGGTCATTCTTGAATCGACGATGGATTTCAAGCTGTACTCGAAGAAAGCGGCTGAGATTGTAGAAGAGAAAAAAGAGACGATGCTTCAAAATATGAAAGCTGGCATCACGTACTTAAAGCAGCATCGGGTACTTTCGGTAATCGTATGGGTTGCGCTCGTAATCAATTTCTTTTTCGGTGCATTTACGGTTGGTTATTCTTTTATCCTCGTAGAAGAACTGAAGGTCCAGTCTGCTCATTTCGGGATAACAGAAGGAGCACTTTCGATCGGGATGCTTGTAACTTCCATTTACTTATCTGCCCGTAAAGACATTAAGTTTCCGCTTGTTGTTTCCAAAAGAGGAATTCTAATCATGGGACTTCTGATGGCTGCCGCCACTCTGCCTTTGCTTGTAACCCTTTCCTATTATGGCATTGTCAGTTTCTATTTCATTCTCATGTTCTCATTCGGAGTGGCGATGATTTTTGTTAACACACCAATTGGCGTCATGATGCAAAAACAAATTGCGGAAGAATATAGAGGGCGGGTATTCGGGCTGCTAGAAACAATGGCGATGTCATTGATGCCACTCGCAATGGTCCTTTTCGGTTTCCTGTTCGATATCGTACCTGCACAATATGTATTGTTGGCTTCAAGTGCCATTATGTTGGCGGCCGTTTTATACATGCTCCGTCCATCTGTCATGAAACAGGCACATCCTGAACTTGAGGAAAAGATTGTTCCTGAGCCGATAAAAGCAGTATCGACCCAATAAAGAAATCCAGCCCCTCATTTATGAGGAGGCTGGATTTTCATTTTTCAATGACTTATTGGAGTTGCGGAACAAGAGTATTAATGTGATGGATACCAGGGCAAGGATAGCTGATAGAACATAAACGTGATCTGGTTGAACGGTAAAAATCCATGTAAAGAGTAGAGGACCAATGATACGCCCCATATTATCCATAGAATACGTCATGCCAGCTGCTGTACCGTACATCCCGCCGGACTCTTTAGTCGTCAGAGAAACTAACACCGTTCGAGCGAGGGCGTTTCCAGCTGTAAAGACACTGAGTGCAAAACCAGCCCACAGCAGACTACCTGTAAACAGCAATAATACTAATCCGATAGCCGTCACTACCTGGGCAGCCATGATCCATTTTGTTTCCTGACCGTTTTTCACTCGGCGAACGACTCCACCTTGTATAACTGCATCCACTAAACCACTCGCCATGAATAAATAGCCTAATTGCAAAGGAGTAATGGATATTTTATTGATCTGGAATAACTGGAATGTTGCTTCAAGACCGGCAAGCAGGAAAGTCACCATAAATGAAAACAGGAACAGATAGCGAATGCGATTCTCCCAAAGCTTGTTCGCGCCTTTTGGCACAATGGCTCTTTTTCTTGCTTCACCTCTGGACGTTGGTTCTTTTAAAATCAGACCTGCATACACCATCAAAGCAAGAATTAATAAAGCGGAAGCAAAAAACGGAAGCTGTAGCGTAATGCCGCCAAGTACCCCGCCGATTGCCGGACCGAAAATGAAACCAAGTCCAATTGACATGCCAAGCAAACCCATATATTTATTGCGTTCTTCTTCAGTCGTCATATCCGCAACAAATCCCGTAACCGCCGTATACAATGCACCGGAGAAGATTCCGCCGACGATTCGTGATACATACAGCATCGGAAGTTGCTCAATAAACAGAGCGAAAATCAAAAAACTCATACTGAAACCGAATAGGCCAATCAGGATTAATTTTTTTCTTCCAGTTCGATCCGAAAGTGAACCCCAAAGAGGAGCTGTAAAGAAAGAAGCTAATGCATAAATCGTCAATAAACCACCAACGTGAACTTCACTGTAACCTTGTTCCAATATTACTTCAGGTAAAATTGGAATGATGATTCCAAAACCTAAATAAACAAAAAATTGCACAGACATCAATAACAAAATGGCTTTCTTCATTTCAAAAGAACCCGCTTTCTAAACTCAATACGTATAGTCCATTTTACTCGCAAATCATCCTTCAAACAACAAGGGGCTAAAAGAAAAGTGGAAAGCCTCCGCCCGGAACGGAAATCAACAATATTGTTTAACAGAGCCTTTAAATAAAAAACCCGCAGATATCATCTGCGGGAGAGATTATAACTTGGCACGCTGTAGACGTAGGGCATTCAATACAACAGAAACGGAACTGAACGCCATGGCTGCTCCTGCAACCCATGGTGCCAATAAGCCCGATGCAGCGATTGGTATTCCGATGGAGTTGTAAGCTAATGCCCAGAATAAATTTTGTTTGATGTTTCGGACTGTTAATTGACTCATATGCAATGTGTCAGGCACACGCAGTAAATCGCCATGCATTAATGTGACGTCTGCTGCTTCCATTGCGACTGCCGTTCCCGTGCCCATGGCAATTCCGATATCAGCAACCGCAAGAGCGGGGGCATCATTTATGCCGTCGCCTACCATGGCAACTTTGCGACCTTCTTTTTGTAGAGAAGTAATGACTTCCGCCTTTCTCGTCGGAAATACACCTGCAACAACGTGCTCAATTCCAACTTGTTTGGCAATCGCCTGTGCGGTAGTTTCCTGATCACCCGTTAACATCACGACGTGAATGCCCATTTGTTGTAACTTGTGAATCGCTTCTTTTGATGTATCTTTTACTTGATCGGCAATGGCTATCGTAGCGACATGCACACCATCAACCGCCATGAACATGACCGTTTTGCCTTCTTGTTCCAGTGAAGAAGCTTGTTCCAGACCTGTATCTAGCTGGATATTCCGGTCATGTAAAAGTTTGCGGGTCCCAATGACAAGTACTTTGGAATCAACTGTACTTTCAATGCCATGCCCGGGAATAGCATTAAAGGAAGAACTCTTATGCAATGCAACCTTCATTTCCTCGCCGAAAGAGGTAATCGCATGTGCAACCGGATGTTCGGAATTACTTTCTGCAGCAGCAGCTAATAGGATGAGTGTATGTCGATCCTGGTGATCCGCAACAATAAACTCCGTTACTGCCGGTTTCCCTTTGGTTATGGTTCCGGTTTTATCGAACACAATCGTATTGATAGACTTTGTGTTTTCCATCGCTTCAGCCGTCTTGAATAATATACCGAGTTCGGCAGAGCGACCGGAACCCGCCATAATCGAAGTGGGAGTTGCCAATCCAAGCGCACAAGGGCAGGCGATGACCAGTACGGCAATCGTACTTTCCAAAGCGGCGGCAAAGTTACCGACGTCCACGATAAAATACCAAACTGCGAATGTCAGCAAAGCAAGACCTACAACGATCGGTACAAAAATACCGGAAATCCGGTCCGCCAATCTTTGTATCGGAGCTTTCGATCCCTGGGCTTCTTCAACAACACGGATAATAGAAGAAAGAACGGTTTCTTTCCCGATTTTTGCAGCTGTAATGCGCAGGGCTCCATTCGCATTAATTGTTGCAGCGAACACTTCATCATTTGGTGATTTTTCAACCGGCAAGCTTTCACCGGTCAACATGGATTCATCCACAGCAGACGCGCCGGATAGCACGACACCGTCAACAGGAATGGATGCGCCTGGCTTAATTAATAAAATATCGCCTTTTTGAACAGATTCAATCGCGATTTCCCGTGTTTGGCCATTTTCTTCAATTAATGCCATAGCCGGTTGAAGGTTCATTAATTTCTTTATGGCATCCGAAGAATGCCCTTTTGCACGCGCTTCAAATACTTTCCCAAGTAAAATGAGTGTAATCAGTACCGCACTTGTTTCAAAGTACAATCCGAGCATATGAGATTCCCCATGTTGCAAGCTCTCAAATACGAGATAAACACTGTAAAAGTAAGCTGCAGAAGTACCAAGGGCAACTAAAACATCCATATTGGCACTCTTATTGCGAAGAGCGAAGTATGTACCTTTATAAAATATCCAGCCAATCCAGAATTGAACAGGTGTTGCTAATGCCCATTGAACAAAAGGATTCATTAAAATGTCTGGTACATACAATGCTGAAGTAAATGAAAAATGCCCTAACATTGTCCATAAAAGGGGAAGAGACAAAATGGCTGAAATCCAGAACAAACGGGTTTTCTTTTGAATGTCTGCTTTCTTGTAATCAATGGCTTCGGATTTTTCATCATCTTTAAATGTTGCATCATACCCTAAGTCTTGAATTTTCTTCACAATGTCTTGAGGGTTGGTTTGATTTGGATTAAACGTGATTTTTCCAGTTTCAAGCGCTAAATTAATGGCTGCTTCGTTAACTCCAGGCAGGCGATTCAATCCCTTTTCAATACGGGTTGAACAGGCTGCACATGTCATTCCCTGAATTCTGAGGTCGACCTGCTCGTTGATTACGTCATAACCAAGTGAACGGACTTTGTCAGCTAGTTGATTCGATTGAAGCAATTTTGAATCGTATGTGATATGTGCTTTTTCAGTTGCAAAATTGACGGTTGCGGAAGAAACACCTTCCATTTTCTGAAGCCCTTTTTCAACACGATTGGCACAGGCGGCACAAGTCATGCCAGTAATCGATATATCTTGTTGAGTATCAGTCATACTGAAACCTCCTTCTGCATACCGTTATGGGGTATGTTAATGATTGAAAAAAAAACTGCGAATCTCGCAGTCTTCATTAATTTCTATTTAGTGATTGTATAGCCTTGCTCTTCAATCGTGTTTGTAATCTGCTCAACTTCAACTACATCTTTGTTAAATTCAACATCTACAGTGCCATTTTCTAAATGTACTTGTACGTTATCAACACCAGAAATTTCTGTAACACTGCTTTCGATTGCTTTAACACAATGTCCGCATGACATTCCTTCTACTTTTAAAGTAACGTGATCTACCATTGATATTCCTCCTTGTTATTTACGCATTAGTTTTTGAACCGTTGTCAATAACTCATCTAGCACATCATCTTCTCCAGCAGCCAGTCGTTCTTTCACACAGCCTTTTAAATGACCGTCCAGAAGAACTTTTGCAACACTGTTCAAGGCTGACTGAGTTGCTGATAATTGGGTAATAATATCATCACAATACACGTCTTTATCAACCATGCCTTTAATACCTCGTATTTGTCCTTCAATACGGTTTAGCCGGGTGGTTAAATCTTTTTTTATGGAATCTGGATGATGACTTTTTCGACAAGTCGTTGGTTCTAGAGGTTCTTCAAGTGGTGAAGCATCTGTTGTATAAGTGGTCATGGTTTTTCACCTCCAGATTTTCTTTAGTATAAAGTACGGTTGGGGGGTATGTAAAGGAAAGGGAATTAAAAATCCCCAAACTTGGAAAAAGTTTGGGGTGTCGTTTAAAGATGTCTTGGCTCCGAAATTTCATGAAGAGCTTGAGAAGCTTCGTGTGCTGTTTCACTAGGTACAGATAAGTCTGCTATTGCTACGAAGCCAACAAGTTGATCATTTTTAATGACTGGCAGTCGTCGGATTCGGTGTTGTGCCATGATTTCAGCCGCTTCCTGAGATGTGGATTCAGGACCTACGGAAATCACTTCATCCGACATGACATCTTTAACATGACGTTTCCCATTTTTTGCAACAGACCGGGTAACGATATCGCGGTCAGTAATCATCCCGATTACACGTGAACCTTCAACTACCGGCATACATCCGATATCCAAAGCACGCATGCTTTGTGCAATTTCCGATATTAAATCGGTAGGTGTACATGTCACAATATCGCGTGACATTATATCTTTAATTTTCACAAGAACGCCTCCTTTTAATAATGGTTAGTATGATTTACAAAGGACTAAAATATGTAACAAAATTGAAAGATTTAAAAGTGGGTAAACGTGGTATGATAAGTGTATTAAATAAAAAAATCAAATTTTAAGGCAATTTTCTTGAAACTTTTAGTCAATGCAGGCGTTCCTAAACTAGAGGAAAGATAGAGGTGGATTGGATGACGAAAGAAGTTGATTTGCGAACAATCGTTTCGAACCTGTCAAAATTGGGTGTCACTGTAACGCTGACCAAATCTCGTCTCGAAATGTTAAAAGCACTCGCAGCACCAACTCAGACTCCACAATCTCAAGGCTGAATCGACAACTTAGACCATACATTCAAAACACCTACTATAGAGTAGGTGTTTTTTTATGCGTATTTTTTGCTGAGATTAGAAAGGAATTGGTGAATTGCTCCCAAATCGTGAAAGTTGATCCCAAATTTGAAAAGTTGCTCCAAAACCAGTGAAAGTTGCTCCAAATTCCCGAAAGTTGCTCCAAACACACAATCCACCCAAATATACAAAAAAGGATTACGCAATAACTGCGTAATCCTTTTCATTATTCATCCTCGGAAGAACCAAACATATACGTGCGATGATGGAATTTCATACTGAAAACCAGTCCAAGTGCCAGCATATTCCCCATTAACGAACTACCACCGTAACTGATGAAAGGTAGCGGAATCCCCGTTATTGGCAATAGCTGAATCGTCATCCCGATATTTTGGAAGACGTGGAACGTAATCATGGCAATAATCCCGGCACATACATACGTACTAAATGGATCTTTTAATTGCAAAGTGATTTTGGTCAAATGGTAAATGAGTAAGAAGAACAGACTGACAACAATACTGGCGCCAATGAATCCGTACTCTTCACCGATTACCGTGAAAATAAAGTCAGTATGATTTTCAGGCACGTAAACTTCGCGACCTTGAAAACCTTTTCCCGTAATTTCCCCGGAACCAATAGCCGTCATGGCATTAATCAAGTTATAGCCTTCGGATGTGGCGTAAGAATACGGATCAAGCCATGAATAAACACGACCAAACTGATAAGGCTTAAAGCCGAATTTATCCGAAAGAAAATCTTGCATGAAAACAGCCATCCAGAGCAAAGAACCTCCGAGTAAAGCGGTTCCCGCAAATATCGGGACAATCAATTTCCATGTAACACCACCGACGATAACCATTGCTGCGGTGATGGCAAGAAAGACTAGAGAAGTACCAAGGTCAGGCTGTTGCATGATGAAAAGTAATGGAACGAGTGCGGTCAATACGATTTTCCCTAGTAGTAGAAGATCTGTTTTCATCGTTTTCACTACATTTATTTCATGATGCTTACTGATCATGCGTGCCATCGTCAATATAAAGAACGTTTTCATAAATTCAGACGGCTGAATGCTACCGATGCCCGGTAAATGGAACCAACTTTTCGCTCCTCCGCGCATTTCGGCGATTTGACCTTCGCCACCTGGAGCTAGAACTAAAGCAATCAAAATGACAATACCAGTACCATACAGAACCCATGCCATCTTTTTATATTGCTCGGGTTCAAAAAACATAGTGAATCCTATTATCGTCGCTCCTACAATGTACCAAAATGCTTGTCTTGGGATAAAGTTAATCGGGTATTGACCCGATGTTTGTGCAGATGAAATTGCAAATAAGCTTACAATGAATAGCAGTAATAATATAAAAGCCAGCGTCCAGTCAAAACGGTCGGCAAATCCTTTGTTATTTTCCATAGTTGTCACCTAAATTTCTAATTTAAAGTTATAACTTATCAATTATAACGTAAATCACATACAAATGCTTGTGCAGTAAGTACTGACGAAGAACATCTTAAAATGTTTCCTTCTTCACAAAGGGAGATTATAATGAAAGGAGGAATGGAGTGATGATAATGGTGAAAAAGGTACGTGATACAGAAGATTATCTTCACCATATTTATATACATATGAACGAGGCAGATCAATTCGTGATCTTCAGCGGTCTTACAATGCAACAATTTGTCCAAAACGCCGGGCCATTGCAACATTTATTGTTACTTAAGCATGAATACGAAGACAGTTCATTTAACATTCATACCCAACTGGAATTCGTACCGGATGAAGAGGTCATGTCGTTTACAAAAGAGTATATGGACAAGCCAACTGATTTGAGATGGATTGATTTTGCGGATGAGCGCAGACTCAATATGTTGACGCCTCAGGAACAAGCAGAACTTTTATATATCGGCCATAAAAAAGAACCGATTCGTTCACCATTTTATTATCAACTCCAAAATCGTTTTGTCTATTTGTCCAATGAAGAAGAAAGTATGACGAAAATTTATTTTCGAGAACTAAATGATTCAATTCATTTGGTCGTTAATATACTAAATCAAGTAGTTCGTGACAAAGAGAGAGGTGCTCCTTTTTGGCGTAGAAAGCAAAAAGAAGGGTATCCTGAGCTGACTTTGGAACAATTTATTGCACATAAACCTTTGATGAAAGAAGGCGTCCTGCTTTCATTATTCAAACTCGAAAAGTCAAAAGCAACATATGATTTAGAAATCCGTTCATTGCCAGAATCGGTCTTCCCCGATGAAATATGGGACGAATTAACTGCAGTCATGAAACATAATCCGGACGAAACCATCCGTTTCTAACCACAATCCCTTGCAAAGATGAGTGCAAGGGATTGTTTTTTGATTAGTGTACGTGGGTAAACATGGTTCATGTTAAAATAACTGTATCCAATACATGGAGGTATTTAAATGAAAAAAAGAATAGGTTTATTATATGGTGGAAAATCCGCTGAACATGAAGTTTCTTTATCGACTGCACGTGCGGTCACAAAAGCTTTAAATTTCAATGAATACGATGTGTTCCCAATATACATTACGCATGAAGGTGAATGGCGTAAGGGTGAGCAGTTAATGGCACCTGTTGATACAATCGAACAATTACAATTCAACAATGGTTCTAATCAAGCATTACCGAATAACATTTCAAGTTTTTTACCTTCCCATCAGGAAAAAGAGGAAGCTGCGCTAGACGTGATTTTCCCGCTTTTACATGGACCGAATGGCGAAGATGGAACAGTACAGGGATTACTTGAAGTAATGAATCTCCCGTACGTCGGCAATGGAGTTCTAGCTTCTTCAGCAGGAATGGATAAAGTGGTTATGAAGCAGCTCTTTGCGATTGCTGGATTGAAACAAGTACCATTCGTTCATTTCATTCGTAAAGAATGGCAAAAAGACCAGGAAATTTTAATCGGAAAAATGGAAAAGGATCTTGAATGGCCTGTATTCGTTAAACCTGCGAACTTGGGTTCAAGTGTAGGTATCAGCAAAGCGTCAACTCGTGAGGAATTAATTGAAGCTGTAGAAATGGCTTTGAAGTATGACCGTAAAATTATCGTGGAACAGGGCATAAAAGCTCGTGAAGTTGAAATGGGTGTACTTGGTAACGACACGCCGAAATGTTCCGTGCCAGGTGAAATTAAACCATTAAAAGAATTCTATGATTATCAAGCAAAATATAAAGATGGCAATACGGCAATGATTATTCCTGCCGAAGTAACAGAAGAAGTGGAGCAGACGATGCAAGATAACGCAATCAAAGCTTTTAAAGTATTGGATTGCGCAGGACTTGTACGAGCTGACTTCTTTGTAACGGATGAAGATGAAGTTCTTATTAATGAAGTGAACACGCTACCAGGTTTCACGCCGTTCAGCATGTTCCCTTTATTATGGCAACACACAGGTGTGAATTACTCTGAACTAATAGATCAGTTAATCGAACTTGCAATCGAAAGACACGCAGAAAAACAACAACTACACTATACAATGGATTGAGTGTGAATTATTTTGAAAAAATCATTACGAACAGTTGCTGAGTGGTTAAATATTAATGACCAGGAAATTTCGGATGTCACGGTCAGTGGCGTATCGATTAATACAAAAACCATTCAACCGGGAGATCTATTCATTCCGTTTAAAGGTGAAAAAGTAAATGGTCATCAATATGTGACCCAAGCATTTGAAAAAGGTGCTTCAGCAGCTCTTTGGCAGAAAGATGAACCAAATCCACCGCTAAACCTGCCTTTGCTTTTTGTGGAAGACAGTGAAAAAGCGTTACAGGAAATGGCACGGGCTTATCGTAAAGACCATCCTGCCACATTTATTGGGATTACGGGATCGAATGGAAAAACATCCACAAAAGATTTGGTAGCTGGTGTACTTTCTCCTTATTTCCGCGTGCAGAAGACGGCTGGGAATTTCAATAATAACCTGGGATTGCCCATCACTATTCTATCTCTGGATGAAGAGACTGAATTCGCTATTCTTGAAATGGGTATGAGTGGTTATGGTGAAATTGAGTTTTTATCCAATTTGGCGCGACCACATCATGTTGCCATTACCAATATTGGTGAAGCACATATGCAAGATTTAGGCTCTCGTGAAGGAATTGCGAAGGCGAAGTTTGAAATTGTTTCCGGGCTACAAGAAGAAGGGTGCTTATTTTATGATGGAGACGAACCATTACTGAAGCCATTCATTAATAAATTCAATGGTGAAAAAGGATCTTCTTCTATTAGAACGGTATCATTTGGGACGGATACGATGAATGACATTTCTGCACAATCAATTCAAGCGACTGAAAACGGCAGTGAATTTGATGTGGCTGGATTAATTGACTCACACTTTATGATTCCGGTTTTAGGTAAGCATCAAGTGAAAAATGCATTGGTCGCAATATTGATTGCCAAAGAAGCGGGCTTAACAAATGAAGAAATCCTAGATTCTTTGAAAAACGTTTCTCTAACAGATATGCGGATGCAAGTTATTCCTGCTAAAAACGGTTCATTATTTATCAACGATGCGTATAACGCAGCACCGACTTCCATGAGCGCCGCTATCACGTTTATCAGAGAAACATCGATACGTCCTGAAAAGTGGCTTGTCCTTGGGGATATGCTGGAGCTCGGTTCTGATGAACAGGCGTATCATGAAGAATTGGCCGAACAAATCAAACCTGAAGATTTTGCAGGAGTCTGCTTATATGGTCCGCGTATGAAGTGGTTATATGAAAAGTTACAAAATGCTTTTGAAGCATCGCGTTTGATTTGGTCTGAATCAGATTATGAACCAATTCGTAATGTGTTAGAGAATCATACTTCTGGAAATTCCATTATTTTAGTAAAAGGGTCACGCGGAATGGCGCTTGAACATGTTATTAATTAAAACTTAGTTCGTTCATGTGGCAAAGCGCAATGTAACCAGTGCATTAATTAATAGGATAATCAAAAGGAAACTCTGCTTAATGGGAGTTTCCTTTTTGTATGGGCATTACTTCAAATGAAGCGTTTGAAAAGTGTCGAACTGGGTAACCCAACAGTATTGAATAAGACATCGTTGGATTTCAAAAGGGGACTGAAAAAAGTGAAAACAGGAGTATTATGCATTCATGGATTTACGGGAGGTCCGTATGAAATCGAGCCTTTTGTGCAATATATTGAAGAGAAAACGGATTGGATTGTTAAAGTCCCTACATTGCCTGGTCATGGTCCTACACTATCATTAACAGAGCTGACGGCCGAAAACTGGATGATGGAAGCTGAACAAGCCCTTAGGTTGTTGCAAAAGGAAGTGGACCGAGTGGTTGTTGTCGGTTTCTCGATGGGTGGATTGATTGCGCTATATTTGGCCATGCGTTACAAAATCAATCGCCTCGTTCTACTCAGTGCAGCTGCAAAATACATTAGTGGTGGACAACTATTAGCAGACGTGAAGGATATTGTAGCGGATGCCGTGAGCGGGAAGCTTTCAACCAATACGTTTTATCATTTATACGAATACAAATTAACTCATACGCCTATTCGAGCAGCAATTGAGTTTTTGCGAATCGTAAAAATGGTCGAGCCTTATTATGAGTCAATCACAGTACCAGTATGTATTGTGCAAGGGAAAAAGGATGGAATTGTCCCATTCACATCAGCACAATATTTGTACGACCGATTGGGTTCGGAAGAGAAGTGCATGGTTACTTCAGAATGCGGCAAACATCTTATTTGCTATAGTGAGGATTGTGACGATTGGTTTGATGAAGTCTTATGTTTTTTGGAAAAGAATGAGAAAACTAATTATTACGACTGTGGCTGATTAATTGCATATCGTCTTTATTCGTGTTAAAGTGATTAGAGCAATGGATACATTTTGTGTAAAGACTCTTCGGTTTTCGATGAAGAGCTCTTTTTTTTGAACATAACGGTTTGTTCAATTTTTTAGGGTAGGATGTTTAGTTTCAAACATCAAATATGTGAACTATCACAATAGCCTCGTTCTCATTAGAACTGAACAAAGGCTACCAACAGGTCACAAGAGACAGCGTGATGCATAACGCTTTGAACATGCTCCCCACTGATCGAACCGCTCGGCAAAAGACCGGGCTTTCCTTTAAATATAAGTCCCCTCTGATAACTCTACAGAGAATTTTAAGTAACGGAAACGTTCCTCGTATAGGCTCGAATTTGCCGCAACTTCATCTGAAAATGTAACCATTTGTCAAATGTAAACAAAAAGGAGATTAAATTTTGACAAATTTTTCAGAATTAAATATTAGCGAATCAACATTAAAATCCGTAAAACGTATGGGTTTTGAAGAAGCAACACCAATCCAAGAAGGTACAATCAAGTTTGCAATGGAAGGCCGCGATATTATCGGTCAAGCACAAACAGGAACTGGTAAAACAGCTGCGTTTGGTATTCCATTGGTAGAAAAGATTGACCCAAAAAATCCTAACATCCAAGGTTTAATTATCGCACCAACTCGTGAATTGGCGATTCAAGTTTCAGAAGAACTTTACAAAATCGGTCAAGACAAACGTGTGAAAATTTTATCTGTATATGGTGGACAAGAAATCGGACGTCAAATCCGTGCATTGAAAAACAACCCACATGTAATCGTCGGTACTCCTGGTCGTATTCTTGACCATATCAACCGTCGTACATTAAAACTAGAAAACGTTCAAACGCTTATTTTAGATGAAGCGGATGAAATGTTAAACATGGGCTTCATTGAAGATATCAACACAATTATGGAAAGTGTACCACCAGAACGTCAAACATTGCTGTTCTCGGCTACAATGCCAACACCAATCCGTAAAATTGCTGAGAAATTCATGAAGACGCCTGAAGTAGTTAAAATTCAATCAAAAGAAATGACAGTAGAAAACATCGAGCAATTTTTCGTTAAATCGCATGAGCGTGAAAAATTCGATATCCTTTCTCGTGTTATTAACGTACACCAACCTGAACTTGCAATTATCTTCGGTCGTACAAAACGTCGCGTTGACGAATTGTCACATGCATTGAGCATCCGTGGTTATTTAGCAGAAGGTATTCATGGTGATTTAAGCCAAGCGAAACGAATGTCAGTTCTTCGTCAATTTAAAGAAAACAAAATTGACATCCTTGTTGCAACAGACGTAGCTGCTCGTGGTCTTGATATCTCTGGTGTTACTCACGTTTATAACTATGACATTCCTCAAGATCCTGAAAGCTATGTACACCGTATCGGTCGTACAGGCCGTGCAGGTAAAAGTGGTGTGGCAGTAACTTTCGTTACTCCACGTGAAATGGGTTACTTACGTATCGTTGAAGAAACAACGAAAAAACGTATGTCTCCACTACGTCCACCAAGCTCTGATGAGGCTCTAATCGGTCAACAACGTTTAGCTGTTGAGTCATTAGCTGAAATGGTAGACAAAAACAATATCGGTGATTACCGTGCATTCGCAACGGAATTACTTGAGAAATATGAAGCAGTTGATGTAATTGCTGCTGCATTGAAATCAATGACACGTGAACCAAGTGATACTCCTGTATCAATTTCTGAAGAACGCCCATTGCCAGCTCGTAAAGAGCGTAGTGGCGGTGGCGGCGGACGCAGCGGCGGCGGTGGCTATAAAGGCAACAACCGTAGCAGTGGCGGCAGATCTTCATCAGGTTCAGGTCGCAGCTCAGAACGTAGCTCGGATCGTGGTCCTTCTCGTCGTACTGGCGGTCGTGACGGAAGTTCTTCTTCATCACGTGAAGGTTCTGCAAGCCGTGGTGGACGTCCACGTACGTCTTCACGTCGTGAAAACTAATTAAATTTCAAATACCACAGTCCTAATGGGCTGTGGTATTTTTTTCTTGATTTCGGATGTCCGAAACGCGAATAGAACCTCCGCGAACGCGAATAGACCGAGTGCGAACGCGAATAGACCTCACAAATCCACGAATAAAAAGACTCAAACCTCAGATAGTCGCCAGGAGTCACCCAAGCTGCTCTTCTTTATGAAACAATTTTACTGTAAAATCGTATGTATAGAAGAAAGTAGGTGTTTACATGAGAAAAGAACCAATAAATCAAATCTCACCGAAAGGATTAAAGGTTTGGAGATTATACGGTTTAATGCATTCAGCAATTATCTGGTTATTGGCGATAGGTGCAGGGGTTTTGAACTGGTGGCTAGAAGGGCCATGGTGGGTAATGATTATTTGTGTCGTACTCCCTATACTTTATACATACATATTTGTTTACTTATTTCCAAAATTACGATGGCTTCGTTGGCGATATGAAGTTCGTGAGCAGGAGATTGAACTTCAGCATGGACTGTTTGTCGTCAAGAGGACGCTAGTGCCGATGGTCCGAGTCCAACATGTAGATACGGAACAAGGTCCGATTTTACGTAGATATGATCTAGCTTCCATTACAATTTCGACTGCCGCTACAAACCACACGATTCCGGCACTTATTACGAGTGAAGCGGATGAGTTAAGAAGTAGGATATCGACACTTGCAAGGGTGGCGGAAGATGATGTCTAACGAACGGTTTAAACTTCATCCAATTTCAGCAGCTGTTAATTTTATGAAAGGTTTAAAGGATTTAATTTTTCCTTTTATCTTCATTTTTGTTGTAAATGGGTTTCAAGGAGATTCCAATGAAGCCGGCCATTGGACAGATTTTATTCCTTATATTGTAGGATTCTTGGTACTCGCATTCGTATTGTCTAGTGGAATCATCAAGTGGAAACGTTTTGTTTACTGGTTTGAAGAAGATGAATTACGGATTGAATACGGGTTGTTTGTAAAGAAGAAACGCTATATTCCTTTTGAACGTATTCAAAGCCTGAACTATACCGAAAGTATTTTGCATCGACCATTTAAGCTTGTCAAAGTTACGATTGAGACAGCCGGCTCTGGCTTAGCTAAAGAAGCTGAAGCAGAATTGACCGCCATTACAAGAGAAAATGCAAAACGGATTGAGACGGAAATGGCGATTGCAAAAAAACGTAAAACGACCACTTTAACAGACGAAACAATATCAATGGAAGATCAAATTCAAGAACCGAATACTACCATCCCGATTTTTAAAATGTCCATGAAGGATTTAATCATTCTGGCTACAACCTCTGGAGGGATTGGTGTTGTTTTCTCCGGGTTAGCCGTGTTCATGTCCCAGTTTTCGGATATTATCCCATACGAGAAGATTTACGATGAGTTTGTCGTGTTCTTGAAATTCGGCTTCTTCATTGTAGCTATCAGTATTTTTGTGTTTTTGATATTTGCATGGATAATCTCAGTCATCCTGACCACCTTAAATTATTATCAATTTACGATTGTACAGGACAATGATCAAATCATCTTAACCCGTGGATTGCTTGAAAAGAAGAAAGTTTCCATTCCCATTGGACGTGTTCAAGGCATTCGCATTGTCGAGAATCCATTGCGTCAATTATTTGGCTATTGTACGGTCATCGTAGAAAGTGCTGGGGGTTCCTTAGAGGATCAGGATAAAAAGATTAGATTGTTTCCTCTTGTGAAGAAAAGTGAAATCATACAACCCCTTAATGAACTATTTGCGGATTTAGACTTTGAACCCGCTTGGACGACTTCACCGAACGTGGCTAAACCATTTTATTATCGTCTGGATTTTTTATGGATGCTTCCAGTAATTGCGGCCGTAAGTTATTTCTACTATCCATATGGATTATTGTCGCTATTGCTGATTCCGGTCGTATTGTTACTTGGGCTATGGCAGCACCATTCCGCTGGTTTTGCCTTACATGGCAATCAGTTGTCATTGCGCTATAGAGGAATTAGTAAATATACGTTCTTCATAGAAAAGAAAAGAATGCAGTCTCTTGAAATGATCCAAAGTCCTTTTCAACAAAGAAAATCCCTTGCTTCAATTGAAACAACGATCAAGTCGGGGATGCTGGGGGCGACGGCGAAAGTCGATCATTTGAAAGTAGAAGATATTGAGAAAGTAATGACGTGGTACGAACCATCTGGACATGAAGTGATAGAAAAAGGACAGCCACATTAAGGCTGTCCTATCTTTTTCTTTTTTTCCAGCTGATGATTCTTTGGGGATGGAAATAGCTTAGTCCAATCAGGAATCCAACAGCCAATCCACTTAAATGAGCTGTTGCGTTAATGTTTGGTGTCAAGAATGTCATGACAATACTGATGACGATAATGGGTAAAATGATTTGGCGAAGTTGGGGTAATGTTTTACGAGCGTAATACACAAGTGCGCCAAAAGCACCCAGCAAACCGTAAATAGCACCGCTAGCTCCAACATGAACATAAGTAGCATCTTGTAATAGGAATGTTGCAAAGGTACCGAATAAACCAGCCATGAAATAAATGGTCAGAAAACGGACTTTTCCTGCAAGCTTTTCAAGTTCAGGTCCAAACAAATACAATGAAAACATGTTGAACAGTAAATGCAATAAGCCTGCATGCAAAAACATCGGTGTAATGAAGCGCCACCATTGACCGTCTGAAATCAGGTAATTTACACCTGCCCCATAATTAAATAGTGCAGTGCCAAGGACTGGGACAAACGAAAGCAAATGAATGATTACATTAAGTGCAATTAAAGTAGAAACCACTGGGTAAAACTTAATGTATTGTGAAAAATTTTCTGTACGACTAAACATGAATTCACCTCGAATTTCTATGGAAGTATTATACCGTGAAAATGGCAATGGTTGAAAGGAGAAGTGTTGCATGATAAAAGGAATTGGTTTGGATGTGACAGAAATAGAACGTATTAAGGCTGCACATATACTTACCCCAAAATTTAAAGCGCGTATTCTCACAGCCAATGAATTGGATCGCTTTACAAAAATGAAAGAGACGAGGCAGCTTGAATTTTTGGCGGGTCGTTTTGCGGCGAAAGAAGCTTTCGCGAAAGCGATGGGGACTGGCATTGGCAAGCATTGCAGCTTTCATGATATTGAAGTGAATTCTAACGAAGACGGTAAACCTGTCCTGTATTTTAAAGGGCAAGAAGTCAACGGCCACGTGAGTATCACACACACAAAACAATTCGCTGCTGCCCAAGTAATATTGGTTGAATAATCCCTGTCCCTCTTTCATAAGATGTCTTAACGGATCGATATGAGAAAGGGTGGATTTATGCGTAGCCGTTTATTTGCAGGAGTAGTTGTACTGTTAATGCTTTTATTAACAGCATGTGGGGCGGAGTCAAAAGAAGATGTGTTGAAGAAGTTGAGTAGTAAATGGGTTGACACGAAAGGGTACGAGTTAGAAGCACAGATGCAAATCAGTACAGGTTCAGAACCACGTCTTTACGAAGTAAGTGTATGGCACACAAAACCAGAATTTTACCGTGTGAAAGTTAGCCAAGCAGAAGAAGATGTTTCACAAACGATTGTTCGAAATAAAGAAGGGGTGTTTGTCATCACTCCGACATTAGGCAAGACTTACAAATTCCAGAGCGATTGGCCGGAAAAAAATAGCCAAGCCTATTTAATCGGGTCACTTGCACAAGATATTAAAGCGGATAAAGAATCAGTCATGACTGAAAACAAAAATTCGTATATCTTTGAAACAAAAACTAGAAACAGTCACCAAAAAATGTTGCCGACTCAACAAATTTTTATTAGCAAGAAAACATTGCTTCCAACAAAAGTATCGATCCTAAACGATCAAAAACAAGAACAAATCTTGATTACTTTTGATAAGATTACGTTAGGGACTTCAAGAAGCGCTTCCGATTACAAAGCGGATATGCCATCTGAGGAAACAACAGAAAATGAAACAGCTAGTAAAGATGCGGAGTTACCTGTATTCCAAACGCATTATCCTACTTTACAGTGGGAAGGCGTAGATAAGCTTGACGAAAAAGTGATTAAAAATGATACAGAAGAACGCGTCATCATGACATATGGCGGGAAAAAAGAGTTTACAATCATTCAATCACCAATTACGAAAAAATCTGTAGACCTAGTACCTGTATTTGCTGCTGGTGACCCAGCTGATCTTGGTTTTGCTATCGGTGCAATTACAGATAAATCAATCAGTTGGGAACAAAATGGCGTACAATTCTTCCTGGCATCCGATTCAATGTCTCGTGAAGAAATGATTACAGTAGCTTCATCCATGACAGCAGGAGATTTAAAATAAGAGCTTTATACTAACTATCGAACCCTAAATGAGGAATGACCATGCAACCAGCTAATTTTTATCGACCAACATTCGCACAAATTGATTTGAATGCCGTACAAATGAATATACTTAATCTGAAGAAACATATTGGACCAGCAGTAGATGTGATCGCGGTAGTAAAAGCAAATGCTTATGGACATGGTGATTTTGAAGTATCGACAGCTGCGGTAAAGGCAGGGGCAAGCATGCTTGCCGTTGCCACACCTGATGAAGCGATTCGTTTGCGGGCAGGTGGCAACGAATCGCCCATTCTTGTGTTGGGTGCATCTCCCCCTTCCTTTGCGGTCACAGCCAGCCAAAATGATATTATGCTTACCGTTTTTCAAACAGATTGGTTTCTTCATATTCCGGCCTTACCCAATATGCTGAAAATACATATTAAAATTGACACTGGCATGGGTAGGTTAGGTGTAACTACGGAATCAGAATTAAGCACGCTTATTCAAACCATCAATCATCGACAAGATGTCATGATTGATGGTGTCTTTACTCATTTTGCAACGGCAGATGAGAAAGAGGTTGACCAGTTTACAAGTCAGTTGGAAAAGTTCAAAACATTTTTGCGTTGCTTTCCTGAAAGACCGCGGTGCATTCATACCGCGAACAGTGCTGCTGCATTAATGCACAAAGACTCTTTATTTGATGCAGTAAGATATGGAATTTCGATGTACGGACTTTCACCATCAGCGCATGTTGAGCAAGGACTTCCGTTTCCATTGGAGAGAGTCATGAGCTTGCATACTGAAGTTGTGCATGTAAAAAAAGTGGTTGCCGGTTCTTCGATCAGTTATGGTGCTACTTACACTGCTGATGAGGATGAGTGGATTGCCACCCTTCCAATTGGGTATGCGGATGGTATGCTTCGAGGGTTAAGTGGACAAGAAGTGTTGATTCAAGGGAAGAGATTTCCAGTCATTGGACGTATCTGTATGGATCAATGCATGGTCCGTCTGAATGGACATGTGTCCATCGGCGAGCCTGTAGTGTTGATTGGAATACAAGGTAATGAACAAGTAAACATTGAAGAATGGGCCCAAAAACTACAGACAATATCGTACGAAATTCCTTGTGTACTGACAAATCGAGTGCCGAGGACATATACGCCATAGTGTTCGACATAAACCGACCAAACTGAAAATATTGTCAGATATTTTCCTTCTTTGTCTTCTCATACCAAGTATTGAATGGTAAGATAGAAAAGTATTGAAAAGAGGGACGGGTTTTGTCGGAGGTGTTGACTGTGAATGAAAAGAGAGAAACAAAGGAAGTTATCGTTAAGCTTCCGCGACAATTTGTGAACAATCTTGATAGACAGAAAGAGCAACAACTGGCTGAGCCAGGAGAGTTTGTTTATATTTCGACAAAAAAAGTGATTAAACATGTTCAACCCAATCTTATACGAGAAGCGATGATCAAGGGCTACGTGGAAATGTCCCATATCAACTTGTCTATTGCAAGCGAGTGTCTGCATTTGGAATACGAAGCGGAGCATACGGTGGAGCGTCTCGTAAGCGGAGGATGAAATCTTGAACGTAAAACGTGGTGACGTTTTTTTTGCTGACTTATCGCCAGTAGTCGGGTCTGAACAAGGTGGAACAAGGCCCGTTCTGGTGATACAAAACGATATCGGGAATCGTTTCAGCCCAACAGTCATCATTGCGGCTATCACGGCGCAAATTCAAAAAGCAAAATTACCAACACATGTAGAAATCAATGCTAAAAAGTATGGGTTTGAACGGGATTCTGTTATTTTGCTTGAACAATTGCGTACGATCGATAAATCGCGGCTGACCGATAAAATTACCCAGCTGGATGATGTACTGATGGAAGAAGTGGATGAGGCGCTTGAAATAAGTCTTGGCCTTGTAAAGTTTTAATCATACATAACATAACGGATGAATGAACATCGTACGCAGCTTCTGCGGACGGTGTTTTTTTGATGCCGATTAAAAAACGTGTGTAGTTGGCTGTTTTCAGATACAATACAAGGTAGGTATGAATTTGATTCGAGGAGGCTTCACCGGACTGTATGAATAAACATATGGCAACATTCATTCAAGATAATTTAGATGAAATATTAATAAAATGGCAAGAAATGATGAAAGACGATTCAGATGAAAAGTTCTTTCAAATTATGTCGCAAGATGTCATCAACAAGACAAGTCGTGAATTTGCGGAGTTAATGATTTCTAATTTGTTTGAAGGCGAAAATAATTATGAAAATCGTTTGAATGAATTTACGAGTAAAGTGGTCCGATTTGGTTGGTCCATCAGCTTTGTCATGAAAGCCATAAACCATTTCGCACAAGTTGTTTATGACATGTTAGAGCAAAATCAAACAATTACAGAACAGAACATGAAAGAATACGTGATGGTATTTGCTGAGTGGATAAATCCAATGCGAGACGGCATTGTTGAAACATACGCAAAGACATGGGAACGTACAGTGCAATTACAAAAAATTGCCTTGCAAGAACTGTCAGCATCCTTGATTCCTGTTTTTGATAAGATTTCGGTAATGCCCCTTGTCGGAACAATCGACACGGAACGTGCAAAATTGATTATGGAAAACTTATTGGATGGTGTTGTAAAACATCGTGCTGAAGTCGTGTTATTAGATATTACAGGTGTACCGGTTGTGGATACAATGGTTGCACATCATATCATTCAGGCAGCAGACGCGGTTCGCTTGGTTGGAGCGAAGTGTATGCTCGTTGGAATTCGTCCGGAAATTGCACAAACAATCGTTACTTTAGGTATTAACTTGAAAGATTTCACAACTACAAGCACATTGCAACGTGGTGTGGAACAAGCTTTAGCATGGACAAATCGCAAAATCGTGGAGGTGGAAGAGGATTGAACTTACGTATCCCAATCTTAAAATTAAAAGACTGTCTGATTGTTTCAATTCAATGGGAGCTTGATGATCAAACTGCGTTACAATTCCAAGAAGATTTACTTACTAAAATGCATGAAACAAGTGCGCGTGGAGTGGTAATCGATTTAACACCAATCGATTTTATTGACTCTTTCATCGCTAAAGTTCTAGGTGATGTCATCAGTATGTCTGGATTAATGGGTGCCAAAGTGGTTATTACAGGAATTCAGCCTGCGGTAGCAATTACACTTATCGAATTGGGAATTCGTTTAGACGATGTTATGACAGCATTAGACTTAGAGAATGGTCTTGAAAAACTCCAACGAGAATTGGAGGCCTAAGTATGGGTTATCGGTCTTCTGTAGAAATTTTAACAGAGTGGGACATTGTTGCTGCTAGACAACTTGGTCGTAACGAGGCAAAGGAAGTTGGCTTTGGTACTGTTGACCAAGCGAGAATCACAACAGCAATCAGTGAACTGGCTCGTAATATTTACTTATATGCGGGAAAAGGTAAAATCGAAATTGAACGTATATCAGAAGGCGGATCATTTGGCATTATTATTATCGCATCAGACGAAGGACCGGGAATTCCCGATGTTCGAAAAGTGATGGAGGATGGCTTCTCCACATCTGGTGGATTAGGTGCTGGTATGCCTGGAGTAAAACGTTTAATGGATGATTTTAAAATAGAAACAGTTTTAGGTGAAGGAACCGTCATTAAAGCGACGAAGTGGATTCGTTAGGAGGTTAGATATAAATGCCTCAAGAAATTGAACGGCAATATAAAGAAATACTCCGACAGTATGTCATGCGTCAAACAGAACAGAATTTATATGCAGGTCAAAATTTCAGCCGTCAACTGATCCAAAAAAACATAGCTCCTGAAGAGGTAATTAGCATACATAAGGCAGCACTTGAAGAAATGTTTCCTGAGTTGCCAATGAATGTATGGCATTCATTTGATCTGCTAATCGAAATGATGATCCGTTATGGGCTTGCTCATGCGGAACATCAAAGCTTGTTGGAACAGCAGGAAGAAATAAAGGTTGAAATGGACTTAGCAGCCAATGTTCAAAAGACATTATTGAAAACAACTGTACCGGAAGTTGCTGGTCTTGAGATTGGTCTTGTCTCTGTTCCGGCTCGAAAAATGAATGGGGATTATATTTATTTTCTCAGCGACGATTTAAAAAACGCTGGTGTTGCAGTTGCTGATGTTATCGGTAAAGGAATTCCTGCGGCACTTTGCATGTCCATGATTAAGTACGGGATGGACAGTTTGCAGGATGCAACGTCCGATCCCAAAAAAGTATTGGATATTATTAATCGTATTGTTGAGAAAAGTGTCGATGACGATATGTTTATCTCTATGTTTTACGGCCGATATAATGTCGAACAATCTGTCTTTACATATGCATCAGCAGGTCACGAACCTGCTCTTTTTTACGATGCTCAAAAAGGGGAGTTTTCTGAACTCCATGCAAAAGGTCTTTTACTGGGTGTCGTACCGAATGTTACGTATGCACAACACGAGGTTAAAATGGAATACGGTGATTTTATCGTAATGATGACGGATGGTGTAACTGAGTGCAGAACAGACGAAGGATTCATTGAACAAGAAATTATCGCTTCTTTGATTCATTCCTTACGTGATGAATCTGCTCAAACTATCGTTGATACTGTGTATAAAGAACTAGAAAAAATGCAAAATTTTGAGCTTCGTGATGATTTTACGCTAGTTATTTTCAAAAAAACGGGCTGATAGGTTTAAAAAAATATCCATGTGGTATTAAGTTAGTACAAGAAAAGATAAGTAGATGGACGGGGTGCAATAGATGAATATTCAGGTAGTAATAAAAGAAGAAGAGAATTTCGTTAAAGGTTTTATTAGTGGGGAAATTGATGCTTTTACCGCACCAATTCTACGAGAAAAATTAGCGACAGTACAACCAAAAGAAGGCTTACAAGCTGAATTGGATATGTCAGACGTATCGTATATGGATAGTACTGGTTTGGGTGTTATTGTTGCGTTCTTCAAGAATATTAACGCCGATAATGGTCATGTTAAGTTAACGGGATTATCGCCTCGTCTAAAGAGATTATTTGATATAACAGGTCTTGGTGAAATTATGCATATTGAGACAGACGATAAAGGTGGAAACTGATCATGAGACCATTTGATTATGTAGAGATTCGTGTACCTGCAAAACCACAATATGTTGGTGTTGCACGTTTAACTATATCTGGATTAGCCAGTCGTATTGGTTTTACATACGATGATATCGAAGATTTGAAAATTGCTTCTTCTGAAGCAATTACAAATGCTGTACAACATGCTTACGCTGGAGAAGATGAAGGCGAAGTAGTGGTAGGTTGTGCACTTTATCCGGATAAGATTGAAATCATGGTAGCTGACCATGGGAAAAGCTTTAACTTTGAAGAAACTAAAGCCAAAGTTGGACCTTACCATGAACAACAGGAAGTTCAGTTTTTACGCGAAGGTGGACTTGGCCTGTATTTAATAGAAACATTAATGGATGAAGTAAAAGTCCACCACCAAGAAGGCGTAACCGTCTTTATGACAAAATATGTCGGAGAAGAGCAGGTGGAAGAGAATGTCGAAACTATCTCCTCCTAATCATCAAACCAAAGAACAAATTCTTGAGTGGATTAAAGCTTATCAAGAGTCTGAAGATGAAGAGGCTCAAACCAATTTGGTATTAAATTACCAAAGATTAGTTGAATCTATCGCTCGAAAATATTCTAACGGGAAATCGTACCACGAAGATATCGTTCAAGTTGGTATGTTAGGTTTACTTGGTGCGATTCGTCGATACGACCCTGAGTTTGGGAGAACGTTTGAAGCCTTCGCAGTTCCGACAATCATCGGTGAAATCAAACGTTTTCTTCGTGATAAAACGTGGGCAGTCCATGTTCCTCGTCGTATAAAAGAGCTGGGGCCACGAATTAAATCTGCTGTTGAAACATTAACCACAGAACTTCAACGCTCACCTAAAGTTGTTGAAATTGCTGAATATCTCGAAGTAGAAGAAGATGATGTATTAGAAGCAATGGAAATGGGTAAAAGCTACCAAGCTCTTTCGATGGACCATTCCCTTGAGTCTGATTCGGATGGAAGTAGCATTACTCTATTTGACGTTATTGGTCAGCAAGACGATGGGTATGAAAAAACAGATCAGCGTATGTTAGTGGCAAATGCACTCAGTGTCCTTTCCGAAAGGGAGAAACAAGTCATCCAGTTTACATATATTGATCAGCTAAGCCAAAAAGAAGCCGGCGACAAACTAGGTATTTCCCAAATGCATGTTTCCCGATTACAACGTAAAGCCATCAAAAAGTTACAAGATGCTATTCTTGCAGCAGGTGGCGTATCGTAATGCGCTCGATAAGGCATCCGTATATAGAAGTATTCGTCTATCAGGAAGCAAAAGAAGGAAACAATGAATCGGGAGATACGTATTTCACGTATATGAATGAAGAGTACTTTTTATGTGCCATTGCTGATGGCTTAGGCAATGGTCCAATTGCTAGGCAATCATCTGAAATCATACCTATGATTTTGACGGAATATCATCATGAAACAATTGATGAACTTTTGTTGAGATGCAATGAACTAATGTTCCAAAAACGTGGTGCTGCTGTGGCCATTGTAAAAGTTGATTTTTCAGCTAAGAAGATTGCTTATAGCTGTGTTGGAAACATCAAGTTTTATATGACTAGAAAAGACGATGATAAAATGATTTATCCATTACCAGTAATGGGCTATTTATCTGGAAGACCTACAAAACTTCGAACTCAAAGCTATTCATATAAACCAGGTGATTTATTCTTGTTCCATTCCGATGGTGTCGTCTTAGGAAATCCTAAGAGCACGATGAGAAATAGTTCAGGTGCTTATGACTTGCATCAAACATTAATCGAAACAATTGAACATGGTGATGATGCAACATTTATCGCAGGTAGCCTACTCCAATAAACTGGAGTGGGTTTTTTTGTGTTCTAAAAGATGGAGCACTCGCCATTTAACTTCTGAATGCTTTTGCATAGTTCCACATTTCAATGTGTCAGGTTAAGGAAGCGCAAGCGCTTTCTGGTTGGCTTGTGTTAAAATATATTGGTGTAAAGCGAAAGGATGATAAGTCACATGGACGCTAAACAAATGATGCAACGAATCGCTAAAGAAACAAATGTAAGACCTGCGCAAGCCCAACAAGTTATTGATTTGCTAGAAGAAGGAAATACGGTTCCTTTCATTGCACGATACCGAAAAGAAGCAACAGGCTCGTTGGATGAAGTGCAAATTAAAGCGGTTGAAGATCGATATCGTTACATACAACAACTAGAACAACGAAAAGAAGAAGTGATACGCTTAATCGACGAACAAGGGAAGTTAACGGATGAATTGTCCCAAGCGATACAAGCTGCTACTGTCCTTCAAAGACTTGAAGATTTATATCGACCATATAAGCAAAAACGCAGAACGAAAGCGACTATCGCAAAAGAAAAAGGATTAGAACCATTAGCCGCTCTTTTATTAAAATATTCTCAAACACAACCTGAAGATCTTGCGAAAGATTTCATCAATGAAGAAAAAGAAGTCTCGACTGTAGAAGAAGCTTTGCAAGGTGCTCGAGATATTTTAGCTGAACAATTTGCGGATGACGCAAAAATCCGTGAAAAGATTCGAAACTTATCACGCGCGGAAGGATCAATTGTATCCACGGTGAAAAAACAGGAAGCCGATGAGAAAAGTGTGTTTGAAATGTATTATGACTACACGGAACCTGTTAAAAAAATCGTTCCACATCGTGTGCTTGCACTGAACCGTGGTGAAAAAGAAGATATTTTGAAGATTAATTTACTAACACCTGTAGACCGAATTGTAAGTGTCATGCGGGATGAATGGATTCCAACCCACAGTTCTTCACCAAGTATTGGCCAGGTGACTGAAGCGATTGAGGATTCATATAAACGTCTGATTGCTCCTTCAGTCGAGAGGGAAATTCGTACCGAGCTAACAGAGAAGGGTGAAACACAAGCCATTCATATTTTCTCGGAAAACTTGAGAAACCTTTTACTTCAACCGCCATTAAAAGGCAAAGTCGTTCTTGGAGTAGACCCAGCGTATCGTACAGGTTGTAAGTTAGCAGTCGTTGAGGATACTGGTAAGCTTCAAGAAGTTTCTGTGATTTATCCTCATCCGCCGAAAGCGAATCCAGAAGCGTCTAAGAAAACAATTTTAGAGGTGTTGAAAAAATATCCGATTTCAATTGTTGCCATAGGTAACGGAACAGCATCCCGTGAGACAGAGCAATTCATTGCAGAATGTTTGAAAGAAGCAGATCGTGAAATTGCATATGTCATCGTGAATGAAGCGGGAGCCAGTGTGTACTCAGCATCAGACACTGCACGTGCTGAATTCCCTCATCTTCAAGTTGAACAACGCAGTGCGGTTTCAATTGCACGAAGACTTCAGGATCCGCTTTCTGAGCTAGTGAAAATTGAACCGAAAGCGGTAGGGGTTGGTCAATATCAACACGACGTCTCTCAAAAGAAACTAAACGAATCATTGACATTTATAGTGGAAACCGCTGTTAACCAAGTAGGTGTTAACATAAATACGGCTTCTGCATCGTTATTACAATATGTTTCGGGTCTCTCGAAAACCGTAGCTGAAAATGTCATTATCATGCGAAATGAAAACGGCAAATTCACTTCACGTGCACAGTTGAAGAAAATCCCGCGTCTTGGTGCTAAAACTTATGAGCAAGCTATTGGGTTTTTAAGGATTCCTGAAGCGAAAAATCCATTTGACGCAACGGGTATCCATCCAGAAAGTTATCAAAGTGCTGAAGAAGTACTGAAAACAGCTGGATTATCTAAAGCGCAAATCGGTACGAAAGATGCAGAACTCGCACTTAATGAAATAGATTTGAAAGAGCTAAGCGAAAGATTGGATATTGGAGAAATCACGTTGAAAGATATCGTGGATACGTTGAAAAAACCGACACGTGACCCACGTGATCAATTCCCTCAACCATTATTGAAGACGGACGTTCTTCAAATGGAAGACTTGGCAAGTGGTATGGAATTGCAAGGAACAGTTCGTAATGTAGTAGATTTCGGTGCATTTGTAGACATCGGAGTAAAACAAGATGGACTCGTGCATATTTCCAAATTGAAAAAAGGTTTCGTCAAACACCCTCTTGATGTCGTTGCACTAGGAGACATTGTGACTGTTTGGGTGGAACAAGTCGAAAAAACAAAAGGACGCATTTCATTAACGATGCTTCCGCCAGTAAAACAAAACTAAATGGAACCTGCCTATCGGTAACCGATAGGTGGGTTCTAATGTATTCAAAGGATGAGTGGCATGACAAACGAAGAACTTCAACAACTGGTCATATATATTTCGGAAACTGTTTTTCATAAACCTTTTAAACATGAAGCGTATTTTAACAGTCGCCTCAAGACAACAGGTGGCCGATACATGTTGCAGACACATCATATTCAAATCAATCCAAAATCATTAGAACTACATGGTCGTGATGAACTTGAAGGAATCATCCGCCATGAATTATGCCATTACCATTTACATATAGAAGGAAAAGGCTACAAACATCGTGATAAAGAATTTAAAGATTTATTGAAAGTGACTAAATCTCCAAGGTTTTGTGCAAACTTAGGGTCGGTGAAAAGAAAGAAAAAAGAAAGCCAACATGTCTATGGCTGCATCTCTTGTGGTTTATTATATAGACGGAAAATTCGTTTAAATACTAACAAATACAGGTGTGGCAAGTGTTCTGGGCGATTATTAAAAGTTGAATAATATTTGTTTGGAGAAAATGGTCAAAAGTGGTTGACGTGGAAGAAGTACCTCCCTATAATAAGAAAAGTCGATTAGTTACATAACATTTATTCCGAAGTAGCTCAGTGGTAGAGCAATCGACTGTTAATCGATTGGTCGTAGGTTCGAGTCCTACCTTCGGAGCCATTATCGGCCCCTTGGTCAAGCGGTTAAGACACCGCCCTTTCACGGCGGTAACACGGGTTCGAATCCCGTAGGGGTCACCAATCATTTTATAAACAAACTATGTTATACTCAATGCAGTTCTTTCTTATAGAATAGTACAAGCCTCTATAAAGAAATCGCGAGGGTGTAGCAAATCGCCAAACGAAGATGGCGATTAACATCGAAGCAGGCGAAAGCCGATGCAGATGTCACACTTACTATAAGCGTAGAAGTAATTATGTTTATAACAATAATATTATCGCGGGGTGGAGCAGCACGGTAGCTCGTTGGGCTCATAACCCAAAGGTCGCAGGTTCAAATCCTGCCCCCGCAACCAAATGGTCCCGTGGTGTAGCGGTTAACATGCCTGCCTGTCACGCAGGAGATCGCGGGTTCGATTCCCGTCGGGACCGCCATTTTTTATTGGGGTATAGCCAAGCGGTAAGGCAACGGATTTTGATTCCGTCACGCCCTGGTTCGAATCCAGGTACCCCAGCCAATATGTTTTTCTAAGTTTGCGAGCCATTAGCTCAGTTGGTAGAGCATCTGACTTTTAATCAGAGGGTCGTAGGTTCGAATCCTACATGGCTCATAATTTTGTTGTTGACTTCTTGAATTAACGTGATATACTAAATCTTGTCGTTAAAACATCAAGCGGTCGTGGCGGAATGGCAGACGCGCTAGGTTGAGGGCCTAGTGGGAGAAATCCCGTGGAAGTTCGACTCTTCTCGGCCGCACCAAAAATTCTATGCGCCCGTAGCTCAATTGGATAGAGCGTCTGACTACGGATCAGAAGGTTGTGGGTTCGACTCCTGCCGGGCGCGCCAAATTACCTTCTATATAATATAATAATGCGGGTGTAGTTTAGTGGTAAAACCTCAGCCTTCCAAGCTGATGATGAGGGTTCGATTCCCTTCACCCGCTCCATATAATTTACCTAATGAACCTTGAAAACTGAACAGCAAAACGTCAACTAATAAGCGGAACGCACTTCGGTGCCGGAAGCAAAACTTGAACTTAAACGTTCATTATAAACGTCATTAATTTGACGCCAGCAACAAAGTCGAGCTAA
>NZ_JBNNIX010000006.1:0-156229 GCF_050269735.1 Paenisporosarcina sp. NPDC076907
GTTTTCAAGGTTCATTTCGTTGGTCACTCTCGCGACAGCAACTTTTATATCTTAGCAAATCCAGTTTGTCATGTCAACAAAAAGTTTTGCTTTTTCTTTTTTGTTTGTCGCTTGTTTTGACGACTTTTGTATCTTACCATCCTCCAATAAAGTATGTCAATACAATATCATAATTTTTATTGAAGAAAAATAAACTAGTTCATGGGAGGTTGTATAACCAGTTGAAGAAACGTATTTTTTTAACCTTAATCAGTGTGTTCGTTTTATTCTTTTCTATTCAACAGAAAGAGCAATGGGCTTCCGTTTTCCGTGTAACAGAACAACCCGACGTTCTCATGAAAGGTAATCATGGAATGACACTGACTGTGGATTTGTCTTTTGGGAGAGAAGATGTCGATGAATGGATTACAAAATTAGAGAAACCATATCCACTTCTATTTCTTGATGCAGATTGGATTGAGCGTTCTCCTTTAATCGTAAAAAAGATTAAAGAAAAAAAGATTCCAGTAGGTTTACTCGGGCAGAAAAGCAAACAATATGAAGAAAACCCAGAATTATTGGGAGAAGAAATCGAACGTTTCAAAACAGCATTCGGAGATATCCCTCTTTGGTACCGTACATATGATCACGTTTTTCCAGAGCCATTAAAAACACAAGTTTGGGATTTCCAAATGAATATGCTCAGCGCAAACGTCAACTGGACGACTGGTAATGCTCCTCCAATTCGTCAAGGAGATATTGTATCCGTTCCTTTACACCAAGAAACTCGTGTCGAGCTTAAAGAACTGATTACCTACCAAAAAGCGCATCCTTTCGTTTCTATAGAAGAAACCCTCTTTGGATATCAAACACAAACGAAAACATTCCCATAAAAAAGCGATGCACAGAAGCTATTGTAACTCCTGAAATTTCTTTTATACTTTGGGACATAAAAAAGGACATCCAATTTCGGATGTCCTTTTTTCATGCTTTTGCTTTTTCAACTTGAGCGCGTGCTTTTCTTCGCTCTTCTAATTTAACACGGTCTGCATCCGACTTTGCATTGTATTTAGGCAATTTAAGAATTTGGTATGCATTTACCGCTAATAATGGGAACAATAACAAAGTCACATATCGATCTACTTCTTTTTCGTCTACCATCAAAACAGGTAACCATTCTAAAGTAGTGATAACAATCATAAAAAATAATGCTGAAATGAACGTGTGTTTTTTTGTCCATTTAGCTTTTAAGTATGCAACAACCAATCCGGTGACCAATAGTATAGTCAATAATCCCAAGTACAATAGCATTTGTGACTTAGTCTCAGCAAGGGGCATAAATCGGAATTTAATTAAGTCAAAAATGACTAAGGCAATAATTAATAACTGTACCCAATTCCATAAAGTGAGCGTTCTAAAAATATTGACGCCGAATTGATGAACAGTTAAATAGGCGAAAAACCCCATTTGACTCAAAACACTCATTGTCATGCCAAGAAACACAAACCATAAAAAACTGGCTGCGAATTCCGTATACTCACCACTTGCAACATATGGTGCAAATGCATCTTCCCATCGAATAAATAAACCAAGTACACCAGTAACAGCTCCGCCGATCATTAGTGCCTTGAAGAAAAATATAACCCAATTTCGTATCGTCACAGCAAAAAATCCTCCGTTTTTCTCGAGTTCCTCTTCTGATTGTATCAACGAATAAGTAAAAAATCTATTTTACGAAGAGTTATCTACATATTCTCAGCGATTTTGTGAACAATAAATGAAAAGGTCAGTGCGAGAAAAGAGGTTGAGTATGCGAAAATGGATAATTCTTTTAGGTGTCGTCTTATTGACGGCCTGTGGTGGGCAGCAACAAAGTAATCCTTCTTATGAAGAAACGAAGAAAATGGTCACGGATACAATGCAGACTGAAGAAGGCAAAAAAGTAATGCGCCAAATGCTTTCGGATCCTGAATTCAAAGAGCTGTTAATTTTAGAACAAGAAGATGTAAAAAGCTCTATAGAAAACACATTGCTTTCTAAAGATGCTGAAAAGTTTTGGAAGGATACATTTAAAGATCCGACTTTCTCCGAAACATTTGCTAAAAGCATGAAAGAACAGCAACAACAAATTATGACCGATTTAATGAAAGATGCTTCTTTCCAAAAGGAATTAGAGACGTTCTTTGGACAACCTGACATGCAAAAACAATTAGAAACCATTTTACAATCAGCAACGATGCGCAAAGAAATTGAGGAAATTGTGCAAGAGACCGTAGATAGCCCGCTTCTGAAAACAAAATGGCAAGAGTTGATTAAAGCAGCTGGCTTAGCGGAAGAAGAAGAACAGAAATCCAAGTCTGCAGGAGATTCCGGTGGTGCCAAGAAAGAAGAAGGCAAGCAATAATTTTAATCAAAAACCCCCGCTAACCATTTAGCGGGGGTTTAACCATTATTTTTTCAGTTTTTGAATAACTTTAGAAGCAATTTCTTCATAAATTTTACCCGTTGTGTGTAAACGTGAATAAACAGATGGCGCAAAATCTTCTTCGTTCCAATCAGGTTGACCTAATGGAATTTGCCCAAGAAGCTCAGTTCGAAGCTCTTCAGCAAGTTTAGGTCCGCCACCTTTACCAAAAACATACTCTTTTTCGTTAGAAGTTTTTGATTCGAACCAAGCCATATTTTCAATAACACCCAATACTTCATGATCCGTTTGAAGTGCCATTGCACCAGCACGTGCTGCTACGAATGCCGCCGTTGGATGTGGTGTTGTGACAACGATTTCTTTTGATGCTGGAATCATTTGATGAATATCAAGTGCCACGTCACCTGTTCCAGGTGGTAAATCAAGCAGCAAATAATCAAGCTCGCCCCACTCAACATCTTTAAAGAATTGATCCAAAACTTTCCCAAGCATCGGACCGCGCCATACTACAGGCGCGTTATCTTCTACGAAGAAGCCCATTGAAATGACTTTAACGCCAAAGCGTTCAACTGGAATAATGCGGTTACCTTCAATTTTTGGACTTTGTTGTATGCCCATCATATCTGGAACACTGAATCCATAAATATCTGCATCGATTAATCCAACTTTTTTACCTAAACGTGCTAAAGCAACTGCTAAATTGACGGAAACCGTAGACTTCCCTACGCCACCTTTACCTGAAGCTATCGAAATGAATTCCACTTTATTTAATGGGGACAGTAAATCCTGAGCTTCAGATTCTGTTGCCGTTCCACGGAATTGTGTTAATACTTCTGCAGGTAATTCTTCAAAGCGAATTCCCACTGTACCCACACCCGCTTGTTTTAATGCGTCTACAACTTTCATTTGAAGTTGCATTTGTTCTGCAGTATTTGTTTTCGCAATCGCCAACTTCACGCTGACATGATTTTTTTCTTCTTTAATGGATACTTCTTTAATGCCGTTTGTTTCGAGTAACGTTTTATGTAAAAAAGGGTCCTGTAATTGCCCGAGCAGTTCGCGGACCTGTTGTTCATTCATCAATTTAGACACTCCTTCGATGTACATTTCGTCCTATAGTATATCATATCGAATAGAGGAGGTAGAATTGTTAGACTTTCTCTTGGAGTGTGTCAGATTGATAAACGGTTACTCGTTAACTTTCTAAAGTACCCCTTTAAATGGGCACTCATCTCTTATCATTGCATTGTGCTATCGACATACTCTTCAATTCCATCGGCAATCGCTTCTGCCATTTGCTCTTGGTATTCTTTTGATGTTAATAATTTCAGTTCTTCCGGATTACTTAAGAAACCAGTTTCCACTAAGACAGCTGGAACCGTTGCTTTTTTCAATAAATACACTTGCTTAATTGCCAACGCTTCACGTTCAGTGTTTCCGATATGCTCACGGATGGCCCCTTGAATGGCTTTTGCAACAGCTGCTCCACCCTCATGACCTTCTCTATGATAAAACACTTGAGCCCCGCGCCATCTTGCATCCGGTATGGAGTTTACATGAACACTAATAAATAGATCCGCATCCGAATTTACAATCATTTCTTCACGCAATTTTAAATCAGCAAGTTTTCTAGCTCGAATGGTTGGAAAAGTTGCCTTTGGATTATGCTCCGCTACTGCATCATCTGCATGGGAACGTGTCATGACGACTTCTGCACCCAACCTCTTTAATTCCTTCTCAAGCTCTTTTCCAAGTGCAAGCGTAATATCTTTTTCTACAACCTCACCCATCGAAGCTCCACCATCAATTCCACCATGACCAGGGTCCACCACAATTTTCATTCCACCTAGAGGGGCAGGTAAAAAGAATGCGCGATCAGAAGCTTGCGTTTCGTAAACCACAACCGTTACAGAAACTAACAATAAAAGTCCAATTACTATCCAGCGTTTCAACGCGTACGACACCACCTTTTACACTCACTATACGTATGTCCGAGGCAAACTATGAGCAAAAGAATGGTTGCTTTTAAGAACAAAAACCTTTTCTTAAAAAGAAAAGGTTTCATCACTTATTATGGGGTTTTCAATCGTCTTCTTTTAAATCCATGTAAACAGTGCCATCCGATTCGATTTCGGCATAAAATACTTGTTGTATTGAATTCACGCCATGTTTCTTCAATTGTTTCATTACCCACTCTTCAGTAATGCCAGCTTCTTTCAAATTTTGTGTAATGATTTTACCTTCCGCAATGATTGTGCAAGGCATATATTTCGGTACAACGATTTGTGCTTTCACATCTTGCTTCGTCGCTGATTGCTGCGCAACTTTTTTGAAAACACTCAATTCTCCGTTTGTTTCCAAGACCGCAAAATGCACATCCTTAACTGAGAAAATCCCCTGTATTCTTAGTAGCATATTTAAATCCCCAATAGGAAGGCGGCTTTTCTTAAGTTCGTGCTCCAATATCTTTCCATTCTTTATGACAATCATTGGTTTATCATCAAGTAATGACTTTGCCTTGGCAGATTTTAATGATATGTAACTAACGATTAGTGTCAGAATTGACCACCAAATCAATGAAGTTATCGCATTAAAATAATGAGTATCGTCATGTGCAACAACTTCACCTGCTATGGAGCCAATCGTGATACCGGTTATGTAATTAAAAAAGGTTAACTGGCTTAATTGTTCCTTGCCTAGAAACCGCGCAAGACCTAGCAAGACCGCAAAAGTAACGGTCGTTCTCACAATCATCTCTAAAAAACTATAATTATCCAGATCCATGCGTAACTTCCCCTTTCTCCCACTGCAACGCCTTTTTCATTATTTCCCAATGGAAGATTGCTTATTCACTATAGGGAGATGAGTTCTACAAACCTTTCTCGTTAAATTACATACGATAGCAAGAGGGGGCTTCCAGCATGAACGACGATCAGTTTCGCAAACAGATAAATTCAAAATACACGTTGCAGGACTTATTGAAAGGGCAAGACCTCGAAATCATTGCTGCCTCATTACTACTATTAGGTAAATTAAAAGTGGAATCCGTTCAACTATTTCGTAACTCCCCTACTGTTAGCGTTACATTAATCGGGAAATACAGAAATTTAAAAGATGATAAAACGAATCAGATGGCTGATTTTTTGGATAAAAACGGTGACATGACCCTTGACGAAGTGTTTGATGCCCTAAGTAAACGAATGAATAAGAAAAGGAAGTGATACATTTGAATTGTTTTGATGCTAAAAGTAATTCCACTTTTGATGGAGTAAAATTTGTGCATGTGATTTTACTTGTTGTGTTTATTTCCCTTCTAATTTTCGGTTCCAGAGATATTCCAGATGTGACATTTGAAACCGGCATCATTTGAGAAATCATATGTTAAACTCAAAAAAATGGCCGCAAACCTCGAAAGAGGATTGCGGCCATTTTATATTTGTTCGAAATCCCAGAAAATAATCGAACTTTTATATATTCAAACTCCAAACGAAATAGCTGGTACTTTTCCTTTTTTTCGTTTCATGGCAATCAGACTGGTCATCGTTCCTACACAGATGACGGTTATAAAGGATAAAACCAATGAACTGTCGTCGATTAAATAATAACCCGTAAATACAATAACGAAATCAATCATGAATATAATCACGCCCGGATTGACCTTTAAATAGTTGGCTACAATTTGTCCAAGTAAATCTGTTCCACCAATACTAGTATCATACCGAAGCATTAGCCCGATTCCAGCCCCAACAAAAATGCCGCCCATTATTGCGCTCCCTAACGGATTTTGATCCAATATATACCCCAATATTCGTAAAGGACGATAAGTTAAATCCACAATGAATGAAGAAATCAACATACCATGAATACTGTTGTATAAAAAGGACCGTTTATAAAACAAAGCAAGAATCAACACTGGTATACTCAACAAAATCACCAGCAAGCCCACTTGCATCCCTGTCAGATAATGCAAGATTAAACCCATTCCAAAAGTACCGCCATCCAACAACTCATGGTTTATCAGAAAAACGTTCACGCCGATTGCCATCAATAAACTTCCCACAAGAATTGATATGGTTTTATGTATAAAGGGCATTGCTATTCCACCTTCTTAAATTCACCGTACTAAATGTATATGATTCCTTTCCGTAAATATTTCAACTTGGAAAAAACCCGCTAACCTAAAAGATGGATTTACTTAATATTGATTAAGTAAATCCATCTTTTAACTCGTTCCTTGATTATCCGATAAAGCGAACAAGCTCTCTATTAAATTTTTTCATCTCACAATAGAACAATCCATGCCCACTGTAATAAAAAGGAATGAGTTCCGATTCTTTAATTCCTGCATGCATTAATTCACCAAATACATATGGACATACTTTATCTTGTTTCCCATGAAAAATGACGGTAGGTACATTGATTTTTTCTAAATCGTCTCGTAAATCTTCCTCTCTTAGAGCCATGAGACACATCGCAGTTGCATGACCCGAAGCTTCTAATCCTAAACTCTGAAACCAATCAATAAAACTTTCAGTTAAATATCTTGCGAAAAAAACATCACCAAAACCCGCCAGCATTTGTGGGCGATTGGCGTACGTTTCTTGAATCAATGTATTTACTTCTTCTTTGGTTTTTCCAAATAAAAAATCAGGACGTTGGGTAAAGGAAGGTGCAGCTGCGCCAAAAAGAGCCAACTTTGATATTTTATGCCCTTCGTGGCGCGCCATATAGCGTATGGCAATTGCGCCTCCCATTGAATGACCTGCTAGGATTACGTCCTCCAATTGCAACGTATCGATTACGACTCGTACGTCATCAGCCATTCGATCGTAATTATACCCATCCCAAGGACGATCAGATTTCCCAAATCCCCGATGATCGATTCCGATGCAACGATAGCCCATTGCAGGCAGCTGATCGAACTGATACTCAAACATTTTATGGTTGGCTGGCCACCCATGCAAAAATAGAATGGTCTTGCCTTTTCCGGGATTTAAATCCTCCACGTAAATATTCACATTCTCTTCAACCGTAATATAATAACCGATGTTTCTTCCTCCGTTATCATGATCTGATAAAATGCCCACTGAATTCCTTCAGTCTAAGGTGCGCCTGATTTTATACAACCTGGCGACTCATTCTGTCTACCTGGACAGCAATTCTGTCTACCTGGAAGCGTAAACTGTCTACCTGGAGCACTAAACTGTCTACCTGGCACCTTAACTAAGGTTTCCCTTTATTAACTGTTCATTTTTTTACTTTCCTGCAACAGTTTGGATTCACCGGTTTTCTCCCAATTCTCCACGATTTCATAAGCCTGTTGTGGTGTGTAGCCTTGGCCGACGAGTATACCCATCAAAATGAATTCCTGATAAATATGTGTGGAATTGATGCCCCTCTTTTCATCTTCGAGTGCTTCTTCCACTAGGAATTCAGTGTATCTGATCCAATCGTCAGGCGTGTTCCTATTCGTTGAACTGCCTGAACCGATATCCCTTGTTCGATTTTCGGTATAGAGGAAATTGTATTTAGAAGCATGCTTTAATTCGTCAGTAAGAATATTAAACACTAAGTCCCTATTTTGGCGATCAGGTAAGCCCTGCCGAATTATTCGATACTTCTCGACTGCCCTTAGTTCCCCGAATAATGCTTGCTGAATGCCTTCTTCATAGGAAGCTGGTTTAGTGAATTCTTCTCCTGGAGCATCCGGTACTTCCTGTCCGGTATACATTTTATACATTTGTTTGAACATCAGATTGTGACGAATCTCATCGTCACGTATGGAAGCAATGATGTCCTTGTCCTCTTGCGTTGGTGCCACCGAAATCAAATATTCATAAAACAGACTGTCTTCTTTTTCTCCCTGCACTGCTTCGGCCATTAACATCAGAGAGTTTTGCAGCGCCTGCATATCATATTTTTGCACTGCATAATAACCTGGATTATTCAAAGTGGTCCCCCTCATAAGTTCATCCTTGCTATTCTATGTAAGGACCTTGGAAGTGTTAAACAAAAGCCTTCCATAACCATCTCCGAGCACCAAAATTTAGACACAAAAAACCCTTCCCCACGAATGGGAAAGGGTTTTTGAAAATCCGAAGATTAACGTTTTGAGAACTGAGGTGCACGACGAGCGCCTTTAAGACCGTATTTTTTACGTTCTTTCATGCGTGCGTCACGAGTTAACAATCCTGCAGATTTCAATGCTGGACGGAAATCAGGATCTACATGAAGTAGTGCACGAGCAATACCATGACGGATTGCGCCTGCTTGACCTGTGTATCCACCACCATTAACGTTTACATGGATATCGTAGCTTCCAACTGTTTCAGTTGCTACTAATGGTTGTTTGATGATTTCGCGTAATGTTGCGAATGGTACGTAGTCTTCTACGTCACGTTTGTTGATTACGATTTTGCCTTCGCCCGGTACTAAACGTACGCGTGCAGTTGAGCTTTTACGACGACCTGTGCCGATATATTGAACTTGTGCCAAGGTTGTATCCTCCTCTATGATTATCCGCGAAGCTCATAAGCTTCTGGTTTTTGTGCTGCATGTGGATGTTCTGCTCCAGCGTATACGTGAAGTTTAGTGAACGTTTGACGACCTAAAGAGTTTTTAGGAAGCATCCCTTTGATTGCTAATTCAAGCATTTTTGTTGGGTAGTTTGTACGCATTTGTAATGCAGTACGTTTTTTCAATCCACCAGCAAATTGTGTATGACGGTAGTAAATTTTGTCTGTTAATTTTTTACCAGTCAATTCGATTTTCTCAGCGTTGATAATGATCACGTGATCACCTGTGTCAACGTTTGGTGTGAATGTTGGTTTGTTTTTTCCACGTAAGATAGCAGCTACTTCAGAAGCTAAACGACCAAGTGTTTGGCCTTCTGCGTCTACTACTAACCATTTACGCTCTACTTCGTGACCTTTAGCCATGAATGTTGTACGCATGTATTTTGTCCTCCTAATTCAATCTAATCTGATTTAAAATTTTCTATATCATCATCAACAACAAGTTTCGGGGCTTATTGTGGGGTTAATGAAATACCATGTGTCATCATATAACGTATGGAACAAAAAGTCAAGGAATTATTTTAAAACACCTGGACGTGTTGCTTCATTCGGAATAAAACACAGATTCTAAGTACAAACCGTGTGCCGGCGCGGTTTTTCCAGCCTTTTTTCGATCCATTGCTGCAAGCATTTGTGCGATGTCTCCAGGTTCACGACGACCGATTCCAACTTCCCATAAATTCCCCGCAATGATGCGCACCATATTGTATAAAAAGCCGTCACCTTCAATCACCATATGAAGTTCATCCTGCTCAGTTTCAAGCAAGTCCAAACGTCTGATTGTTCGTACTCGGTCGACGACTTCGGTGCGGGCCGAACAAAAACTCGTAAAGTCATGCGTGCCTAAAAACGCTTGAGCTGCTTCTCGCATACGCTGGATGTCCGGCTTGGTTCCAGGTATATAAACGACGTAATGACGCTTAAAAGGGCTCTCAACGTCGCCTAAACCCCATTTGTATCGATATACTTTGCCGGACGTCCCATATCGGGCATGAAAATCAGCAGAAACTTCCTCCACTGAGAGCACCCGGATATCACCTGGCAACTGAACATTCAATGCTCGTTGCCATCGATCGATAGCAAACTGCAGGTCAGTATCAAAGTGAATGACTTGTCCAGTTGCATGAACTCCGGCATCAGTACGTCCACTTGCCACAACTCGAACGGCTGAACCTTTATGCATTTTTGTGAGCACACGTTCCAATTCAAGTTGGACAGTTCGTGCATTGGGCTGTACCTGATAACCGGCAAATCCATATCCGTCATACGTAATAATTGCTTTTAAGCGTTTCAATGTCATTTTCCCTCCAGTTTTACGATCGTAGCCACCACAAAAGTAGAGCTAAAATCCCTAAGGTTACGATGACCAAACTGTCTCGCCAATCCCATTTCAATTGACGGTATCGTGTACGTCCTTCTCCACCACGGTAACCACGTACTTCCATCGCTACAGCCAAATCCTCTGCACGTTTAAACGCACTGACAAACAATGGGATGAGTAACGGAACGACGGCTTTGATACGTTCTTTGATAGAGCCTGTACTAATATCGGAACCACGGGCCATCTGTGCTTTTAAAATTTTATCGGTTTCATCCATCAAGGTTGGAATAAAGCGTAACGAAATCGACATCATCAATGCGAGTTCATGCACGGGCAATTTAAACCGCTTAAATGGATTCAACAAAACTTCCATTCCATCTGTAATCGAAATTGGCGAAGTAGTCAGTGTCAAAATGGATGTAACAAACACAAGCACCAAAAATCGAATAGAAATGAAAATACCTTGTCTCAAACCTTCTTCATATACTTCGATAAACTGCCATTTCCACAATAAATCGCCATCTTTTGTAAAGAAAATATGCAATAAGAAAGTGAAGATGAGTAAAAACATAATCGGTTTTAACCCATTGATTAAGAAATATAACCGAATACGGGATAGCAAAATGGTTACTAATGTGAACGCTAGAATGACAGCATATGTCACTGCATTGTTTGCTAAAAAGACAATCGCAATAAACAAAAAGACAAAGACCAGTTTTGAACGAGGATCTAACTTATGAACAAACGAATCCCCTGGAATATACCGGCCGAATATCATTTTCTCCATCATAAGGAATCACGCTCCCCTCGGACAGTGCGACTTAATTCCAAAGCCAACTGTTCCTCGGTCAAGCAGAGTCTGTCAAGTGGATACCCAAGTTGAGCCTCCACTTTGCGCTGAAAACGCACAACCCGTGGTGCAGCTAAACGATATTCAGCAAGTCTCTCTTCATTGCCAAAAATATCGATTGGATTTCCGCTAAGAACACATCGCCCATCATGCATGATGGCTACTCGATCTGCGTAGCGCGCAGCATCTTCCATGGAATGCGTTACCAACACCGTGGTCAATCCTTTTTCCACATGAAGTTGATGGAACAAATCCATAATTTCTTGGCGTCCACGTGGATCCAGACCGGCTGTAGGCTCATCCAAGACCAATACGCTTGGTTCCATCGCCAAAACTCCGGCAATGGCCACTCTACGCATTTGACCACCCGACAAATCGAACGGTGATTTCTCCAGTACTTCTTCAGGCAAACCGAGTTGATCAGCTAAAACACGTGCCCGTCGTTCTGCCTCTTCTCTAGAAACGCCAAAATTTAATGGACCAAACATGATATCTTTCAATACCGTTTCATCAAACAGTTGATGTTCGGGAAATTGAAAAACAATGCCAATTTGCTGACGGACCGGTTTTAAATTCTTCGCTTTCTTACCCGCCACAATGGTCAAGTCGCCAAGCTTCACTATCCCCTCTGAGGGTTTTAATAATCCATTAAGGTGTTGCAGTAAAGTCGACTTCCCTGAACCTGTATGTCCGATAATCGCCTGGTAGGTACCAGATTGAATGTGTAAATCCACATCGAACAATGCACGCTTTTCAAAAGGTGTGCCTTTGGCGTACGCATACCCTACTTGTTGAAGTTGGATGTCCATACATCATTCACCAACTCTTCTTCTGACATGTGTTCGCTATTTAACGCTAATCCATTGGCTCGCAAAAGATTGCCCATCTTCATGGCAAAAGGTAGATCCAAACCAAGTGCCACTAGTTCCTCTCCACGCGAAAAAATCTCTTGTGGTGTACCTTCCGCATACTTATGTCCGTTGTTCATGACAAATATGCGATCGGCTAGCAAGGCTTCCTCGAGATCATGAGTAATGGATAAGACGGTTAAATGCGTTTCTTCACGTAATCTGCGGACGGTCGATAAAACTTCTTCACGACCTTGAGGATCGAGCATGGAAGTCGCTTCGTCCAAGATTAAAATTCGTGGTTTTAAAGCCAATGCACCCGCAATGGCTACTCGTTGTTTCTGTCCCCCGGATAAATGATGAGGTTCACTATTTAAAAACTTTTCCATTTTCACCTGAGCCAGTGACTCATGTACGCGTACAACCATATCTTTAAACGGAACTCCGTTATTTTCCAAAGCAAAAGCGACATCGTCCTGGACGGTAGCTCCGACAAACTGATTGTCTGGATTTTGAAATACCATGCCCATTTGTGAACGAATCTCCCATAAATTATCTTCATTCAGCGTTTCACCAAGAACACGTACTTCCCCCGATTGAGGAAACAACAGTCCATTCATGAGCTTCGCCATTGTGGACTTACCAGAACCATTATGACCAACGATTGCAATCCACTCTCCATCGTTGACAGAAAAAGAAATGCCTTCTACGGCTTTACGCGCATCCTTTTCTTCTGGTGAATATGTATAGGTGACGTCTTGTAGTGATAATATTTCTGTCATCTGAATATGACCTCCTCAAACTCAGCTCGAACTCAACTCATTCTCATCAATACCTATTTTACGTTATTTAAAAATTAGTTTGAACAAGCACACAGTCACTTCTTCAACCGATATCCGAATAATGAATATTTTATCTCAGTGAAATAAAAAAGCGCGCACCTCATTCAGAGAAATGCGCTCTTCTATATCTTTTTCGTATTCGGTTGCTCAGACCGTCTACGTGAATGAGGTGCGTAGAGCTAGACGAGACGCTACCAAAAGGTCCGCTCATCGTAACGCTCTGCTTTTCATTATGTCGTATAAATCTTTTCTTTTAAAAAGAAGAGGGCGGCTACTAACCTAGAACCCTCTTCGAATTGTGATGATTAAACTAATTCAATCACTACAACAGGTGCTCCGTCTCCACGACGAGGTCCCATTTTCATAATACGTGTGTATCCGCCTTGACGATCAGCGTAGCGTGGTGCTACATCATCAAACAATTTTTGCAAAGCATAAACTGTTGATTCAGTGCCTTCTTCATCAGTAGCAGTCACTAGTTCACGACGAATATAAGATGCAGCTTGACGGCGTGCATGCAAATCTCCACGTTTACCTAATGTAATCATTTTTTCAACAACTGAACGAAGTTCTTTCGCACGAGCTTCTGTCGTTTGAATGCGTTCGTTGATAATCAAATCAGTTGTTAAGTCACGTAACATCGCTTTACGTTGAGAACTTGTACGACCAAGTTTTCTGTAACCCATAGATGTTTACCTCCTTTGTTGAATATTAATCTGTTATATCAAAAAAGTCGCTTAGTCTTCTTTGCGTAATCCTAAGCCAAGCTCTTCTAACTTCGCTTTTACTTCTTCTAATGATTTACGTCCAAGGTTACGTACTTTCATCATGTCGTCTTCTGACTTGTTAGCTAACTCAAGTACCGTGTTGATACCAGCGCGCTTCAAGCAGTTATAAGAACGAACAGAAAGATCAAGTTCTTCGATAGTCATCTCCAACACTTTTTCTTTTTGGTCTTCTTCTTTTTCGACCATGATTTCAGCAGTTTTTGCCTCATCAGTCATACCAACGAAGATATTCAAATGCTCAGTTAAAATTTTCGCGCCAAGCGAAATCGCCTCTTTAGGACCGATGCTGCCATCTGTCCACACATCAAGAGAGAGTTTATCGAAATTAGTCATTTGACCAACACGAGTATTTTCTACTTGGAAATTGACGCGTGAAACTGGAGTATATATAGAGTCGATTGGGATCACGCCGATAGGAAGATCCTCACGTTTGTTTTGATCAGCAGGAGTGTAACCGCGGCCGCGTTGTGCATACATACGCATACGCAAATGACCATTTTTACCGATTGTTGCAATATAGAGATCAGGATTTAAAATTTCTACATCACTGTCATGTGTAATGTCAGCAGCTGTAACCGTTCCATCACCTTTAACATCAATCTCAATGACTTTTTCTTCGTCAGAGTAGATTTTAAGAGCTAGTTTCTTCACATTCATAATAACTGAAGCGACATCTTCAACAACGCCCTCAATAGTAGAGAACTCATGAAGCACACCATCAATTTGAATAGAAGTTACAGCAGCCCCTGGTAAAGAAGACAAAAGGATACGACGTAGTGAATTACCTAATGTGTTTCCATATCCACGCTCAAGCGGTTCTACAACAAACTTGCCAAATTTGGCACCTTCGCTGATCTCAACCGTTTCAATCTTTGGTTTTTCAATTTCGATCATTCAAATATACCCTCCTTCAAAACATCGAATGTATAGGTTCGTTCCATCAGAAATCGATAGGTACTAAGACTTATCGGTGATTGCACAACTCAGTTTGTACAAGAAATGATGTTCTCAATCAATTAATTAATTGAGGCGCACCTATTACACGCGACGACGTTTTGGTGGTCGGCAACCGTTATGAGGAACTGGAGTTACATCTTTAATAGCTGTAACATCTAGACCAGCAGCTTGAAGTGCACGAATTGCAGCTTCACGACCAGCACCAGGACCTTTTACCGTTACTTCTAACGTCTTAAGACCGTGTTCCACAGAAGCTTTCGCCGCTGCTTCAGCAGCCATTTGCGCAGCAAACGGAGTTGATTTACGTGAACCTTTGAAACCAAGTGAACCAGCACTTGACCAAGATACCGCATTTCCTTGCATATCTGTAATCGTTACAATTGTATTGTTAAATGTAGAGCGGATGTGAGCAATACCGGATTCGATATTCTTTTTCACACGACGCTTACGTGTTTGTTGTTTACGTGCCATGTTAGGAAGAAACCTCCTTTACCGATTATTTTTTCTTGTTAGCAACAGTTTTACGAGGACCTTTACGCGTACGCGCATTGTTCTTCGTATTTTGACCGCGAACAGGTAAACCTCTACGATGACGGATACCACGGAATGAACCGATTTCCATCAAGCGTTTAATGTTTAATGATACTTCACGGCGAAGGTCACCTTCTACCTTGAAAGCACCGATTGATTCACGAATTTTGTTCAATTCGTCTTCTGTAAGATCACGCACGCGTGCATCTTCAGCAACTCCTGCAGAAGCTAAAACTTTTTGTGCAGTTGTTTTACCAATCCCGAAAATATATGTTAATGAAATAACAACGCGTTTATCGCGCGGAATGTCAACACCAGCAATACGAGCCATGTGTGTCGTGCACCTCCTTCAAATTAGCCTTGTTTTTGTTTATGTTTAGGATTTTCACAGATTACCATTACTTTACCGCGTCGGCGAATAACTTTACATTTTTCGCAGATCGGTTTCACAGATGGTCTCACTTTCATCTAACCCAACCTCCTTAGTGGTCCGGAGTGCAAAAGATTATTTAAAACGGTATGTGATACGACCGCGAGTTAAATCGTAAGGAGAAAGTTCAATTGTGACTTTATCTCCAGGCAGGATGCGGATAAAGTGCATACGGATTTTGCCCGAAACATGCGCAAGAATCGTATGACCGTTTTCCAATTCTACCTTAAACATCGCGTTTGGCAAAGTCTCAACAACTGTACCTTCGACTTCAATTACATCGTCTTTCGCCATCAACCCTGTCTCCCTTCTGTATAAAAAATCAGGTTCTCATCATCAAATCAAACGGAATGTTCCGCAAATCGAAATCCAAGAAGGATTCTTTTCGTTTCAACATATGTTTGTTTTGCATGAGAGATGTTCGAAAGACACTCGTCAGGCTTCGCTTCTGGCAACCTACGGAGTAGACTGACCCGGGTGAACCTTGTCTCCCTCATGTAAACACGACCGCTCGGAATGCCTTGGATGAGTTCCACCATATCCGTTACACAGATGCTTCCACGAAACCCATTATACCTTGTCGGAAACAGAAATGCACGAAAGGACAAAGGGATCCTCTTAGACGCAACATTTACTATTTCGTTCTTTCGTATATCGGGCATAATTTGCTTTTGCAGCTCTAGAAATTAAATTCCGTTTACAAGCGTGCCGCTAGGTTCAGCTGCGGTTGCCCTCTAAAAGAGCGTTTAAATCAGCAAATACCTTATGAATGTCTTGCTGACCGTTAATATTTGTCAACACGCCTTTGTTGCCATAATAGTCAAGCAAAGGTTGTGTCTGTTTCATATTTACTTCCAGACGGTTTGTGACCGTTTCCGGATTATCATCCGCGCGCTGGTAAAGCTCGCCTCCATCTTTGTCACACACTCCATCTTTTTGAGGTGGATTGAAGACTAAATGATACGCAGTGCCACATTCTTTACAAATGCGACGACCAGTAAGGCGCTTAATCAACTCTTCTTGCTCAACTTGGATATTCAAAACGTGCTCAACGTCTTTGTTCATGTCTGCTAGAAGCGCATCAAGTGCTTCAGCTTGAGGAACAGTACGTGGAAACCCGTCCAATAAAAACCCTTTATCACAATCAGCTTTGCTTAATCTTTCACGAACGATTCCGATCGTTACTTCATCAGGTACCAAAGCACCTTGATCCATAAACGATTTGGCTTTTAGGCCTAGTTCCGTACCACCTTTGATAGCTGCGCGGAACATATCGCCTGTAGAAATATGAGGGATTGCGTACTTCTCAACAATTTTATCTGCTTGAGTGCCTTTACCTGCACCCGGCAAACCCATTAAAACGATATTCATACGTTTTGCCCCCTGCTACAATTTGCAGGTTAAAAGGAACGAAACCGTTCCTCTAAACCAAACATTATTTCATGAAGCCTTTGTAGTGGCGTTTCACTAGTTGAGCTTCTAGCTGTTTCATCGTTTCCAGTGCAACACCGACAACGATTAGCAAGCTTGTTCCACCGATTTGAGCAGAAGCTGGAAGACCAGCGAAATTAATGAACAAAATCGGCATGATTGCTACGATCGCAAGGAAGATCGCACCAACGAAAGTTAAACGATACAAAACTGTTGTTAAATAGTCTTGAGTGTTCTTTCCTGGACGAATACCTGGGATGTAAGCACCTTGCTTTTTCAAGTTATCGGCAACATTTTCAGGATTCACTTGAATGAACGCATAGAAATACGTAAATGCAATGATTAACGCTACATAGATGAGCATGCCCACCGGTTGAGAGTAATCAAATGTGTTCTGAATGAAATCTGTTACACGATTCTGTCCAAAGAAGGTTGAAAGTGTTTGTGGTGTAATGATAAACGCCACTGCGAAGATTACTGGAATAACACCAGCTGCATTCACTTTTAACGGTAAGTGTGTCTGTTGAGCACCAGTTGTGCCACGTCCAGCTACACGTTTTGCATACTGAATCGGAATTTTACGCAACGCTTGTTGAACGTAAATAACTCCTACAGTAATTGCAATAATCGCTAAAAGAAGAAGTGCCATAATCGCAATTTTGATAAATAATTGATCACCAGCGTCTTCAATTTGTGAAGCATAGATTTGGTTAGCAGCCCCTGGAATCGCAGCAACGATACCTGCAAAGATAATAATGGAAATTCCATTACCTACACCTTTAGCAGTGATCTGCTCAGATAACCAAAGAAGGAACGCAGTTCCACCTGTTAACACAATTGCTATAACAACATACGTTGAAATGCCATCGGCTTTAATTAAAGATCCGTCATACATACGGTTAAATCCGTATGACATTGCCATCGCCTGAATGAACGCTAACACGATTGTGAAGTAACGTGTGAACTGAGCAAGTTTACGTCTTCCGACTTCACCTTGTTTTGCCCACTCCGTAAACTTCGGTACAACATCCATTTGTAACAATTGTACAATGATGGATGCAGTGATGTACGGCATGATTCCCATTGCTAAAATCGAGAAATTAGCAAGGGCACCGCCACCAAATGTATTTAAGAAACCAATTAGACTGAATTGGTCAGTAGCTTGCAACACTTGAGCGTCAACGTTAGGTACCGGAATGAATGTTCCGAGACGGAAAACGATCAGCATCAACAGAGTGAAAATAATTTTATTTCTTATATCTCTAACGCGCATAAAGTTGGAGATTGTCTGAAACATTATACCACCTCTGTTTGTCCGCCCGCAGTCTCAATTGCTTCTTTTGCAGAAGCTGAGAACTTGTGAGCTTTCACAGTAAGCTTTTTATCAAGAGATCCGTTACCGAGAATCTTGATTCCAGCTTTTTCGCTGCTCACATAACCTGTTTCAATAAGCAATGCAGGTGTAACCTCTGTGCCTTCTTCGAAACGGTTTAATGTATCAAGGTTCACAATAGCGTACTCTTTACGATTAATGTTCGTAAAGCCGCGTTTTGGTAAGCGTCGGAACAATGGGTTTTGACCGCCTTCAAATCCTGGACGAACACCGCCGCCAGAACGAGCGTTTTGACCTTTATGACCTTTACCTGCAGTTTTACCATTACCAGAACCAATCCCGCGACCTTTACGCTTGCGCGTAGAACGAGATCCTTCTGCCGGTTTTAACTCATGCAGTTTCATATGTGTGGCACCTCCTTATTCTAAAGTACGTTTTATAGTTCCTTTACAGAAACTAAATGAGCTACTTTCCCAACCATCCCACGGATAGCCGCGTTGTCAGCATGCTCAACAGTTTGATGCATTTTACGTAAGCCAAGAGCTTCTACAGTTTTACGTTGATCTGGTTTAGAACCAATCACGCTTTTAGTGAGGGTAACTTGTAATTTTGCCATTGTCATTTCCCCCCTTAACCTAGTAACTCTTCAACTGATTTGCCGCGTAATTTAGCAACGTCCTCAGCACGTTTTAGTCCAGTTAAGCCATTGATTGTAGCACGTACCATGTTGATTGGCGTGTTAGAACCAAGAGATTTAGAAAGAATATCAGTAATACCAGCTAGCTCAAGTACTGCACGAACTGGACCACCAGCGATAACACCAGTACCAGGAGCAGCAGGCTTGATTAAGATTTCACCAGCGCCAAAGTTACCAATAATTAAATGTGGAGTAGTACCACGTACCATAGGCACTTCGATCAGGTTTTTCTTCGCATCTTCTACTGCTTTACGGATAGCATCAGGTACTTCTTGTGCTTTACCAGTACCGAATCCTACGTGGCCATTCTTGTCACCAACAACAACCAATGCAGTGAAGCGGAAACGACGTCCACCTTTTACAACTTTAGCTACGCGGTTAATAGTAACAACGCGTTCTTCAAGTTCAAGTTTGTTTGGATCAATGCGACGCATGAAATGTGTCCCTCCTTCTTATTAAAATTCTAAGCCATTTTCGCGAGCAGCTTCAGCTAAAGCTTTAACGCGTCCATGATATAAGTAACCGCCACGGTCGAATACAACAGATTTGATGTTTTTTTCCGTAGCACGTTTAGCGATTGATTCACCGATTGCGATTGCAGACTCTACATTACCTTTACCATCGAAATCTTTTTCCATAGTAGAAGCACTTACAAGTGTTACACCAGCAGTATCATCGATCAATTGCGCGTATAGATGTTTATTAGAACGGAATACGTTTAAACGAGGACGTTCAGCTGTACCCGTGATTTTAGAACGTACACGTGCATGACGTTTTTTACGAACTTGATTTTTATCTTGTTTCGTAATCACAGAGGTCACTCCTTTCTAATGCTTAGGCAGCATTATTTACCTGTTTTACCTTCTTTACGACGAACAACTTCGCCTTCATAACGAATACCTTTACCTTTATACGGCTCTGGTGGACGTGTTTGACGGATGTTAGATGCTAATGCACCAACGCGCTCTTTGTTAATTCCTTTGATGCTGATCTTAGTGTTTGTAGGAACTTCTACAACTAAGCCATCTTCAGGAGTAAATTCTACTGGATGAGAGAAACCAACGTTCAATACAAGTTTATTACCTTGTAGAGAAGCACGGTAACCAACACCAACTAACTCAAGGTTACGTTCGAACCCTTTAGATACACCTTCAACCATGTTTGCAAGCAAAGCACGAGTTGTACCGTGAATCGTACGGTGTTCTTTTGATTCAGAAGGACGTGTTAAAGTAACAACGTTTTCTTCTTTTTCGATTTTAATATCTGCATTAAAAGTACGAGTAAGCTCGCCTTTTGGACCTTTTACAGTAACTTCATTGTTTTGACCAATTGTTACAGTAACGTCAGCAGGAACCTCAATTGGTTTTTTACCTACACGAGACATTTATTTGCACCTCCATTCGTTTGTTGCTTTTTACCAAACGTAAGCTACGATTTCGCCGCCAACTTGTTTAGCGCGTGCTTCTTTATCAGTTAATAGACCATTAGAAGTTGAAACTAAAGCAATCCCAAGTCCATTTAATACTCTAGGTACTTCATTAGTTTTCGCATATACACGAAGACCAGGTTTTGAAATACGCTTTAAACCAGTAATAACGCGCTCGTTGTTTTGACCGTATTTCAAGAAAATGCGAATGATACCTTGTTTGCTATCTTCTACATATTCTACGTCACGAACAAAACCTTCACGTTTAAGGATCTCAGCGATCTCTTTTTTCATGTTTGAAGCAGGTACTTCCAGTTTTTCGTGGCGAACCATGTTCGCGTTACGAATACGTGTCAGCATATCTGCAATCGGATCTGTCATTGTCATTACATTAACCTCCTTCCCAGTTTAGGGGATTACCAGCTGGCTTTTTTCACGCCAGGAATTTGTCCCTTGTAAGCAAGTTCACGGAAACAAATACGGCAAAGTTTAAATTTACGTAAGACCGAATGCGGACGTCCGCAACGTTCACAACGTGTGTAAGCTTGTACATTATGCTTTGGCGTGCGCTTTTGTTTAGCGATCATTGATTTTTTAGCCACGTTTACGCCTCCCTTATGTTTACTTTTGGAACGGCATTCCGAATTGTGTTAGTAACTCACGAGCTTCTTCGTCAGAGTTCGCAGTTGTTACAATTACGATGTCCATACCGCGTACTTTAGACACTTTATCGTAGTCGATTTCAGGGAAGATCAATTGTTCTTTCACACCTAGTGTGTAGTTACCGCGACCGTCGAATGCTTTTTTAGAAACACCACGGAAGTCACGTACACGTGGAAGAGAGATAGCAATTAATTTGTCCAAGAATTCGTACATACGCTCACCGCGTAATGTTACTTTCGCGCCGATTGGCATACCTTCACGAAGACGGAAGCCAGCGATTGATTTCTTAGCTTTAGTTACAACAGGTTTTTGACCTGTGATAATAGTTAATTCTTCTACAGCAGCGTCAAGTGCTTTCGTGTTTTGAACAGCGTCACCAACACCCATGTTGATTACGATTTTATCCACTTGTGGCACTTGCATTACTGATTTATATTCAAACTTGCTCATTAGAGCAGGAGAAACTTCCTTAAGAAACTTTTCTTTTAGGCGGTTCATGTGTGTACCTCCCTTCTTCTTTTACTTATTTATCGACTTGTTCGCCAGATTTTTTTGCAACACGAACTTTTTTGCCATCTTCCACTTTATAACTTACGCGAGTCGGCTCGCCTGATTTAGGGTCGATTAACATAACGTTCGATACGTGAATTGATGCCTCTTGGCTGACAATTCCACCTTGTGGATTTGCCTGGTTTGGTTTCATGTGCTTTTTCACAAGATTCATACCTTCAACTAGTACACGGTCTTTCTTTGGAAAAGCAGCAATGATTGTACCAGTTTTGCCTTTTTCTTTCCCTGAGATCACCATAACTTTGTCGCCTTTTTTAACATGCATTCTGTCGCACCTCCTTGTTTAGCACTTTCGAGTTGATTAAAGAACTTCCGGAGCTAAAGATACGATTTTCATGAAGCTATTGTCACGTAATTCACGTGCAACAGGTCCGAAAATACGAGTTCCGCGCGGCCCTTTATCGTCACGAATGATAACGCATGCGTTTTCATCGAATTTGATATAAGTACCGTCTTTACGGCGTACACCGCTTTTAGTGCGAACGATAACAGCTTTAACGACGTCACCCTTCTTGACAACGCCACCTGGTGTTGCTTTCTTAACTGTACACACGACGATATCGCCGATGTTAGCAGTCTTACGACCAGAACCACCAAGAACTTTAATAGTTAAAACTTCACGTGCACCTGAGTTGTCAGCAACTTTCATACGACTCTCTTGTTGGATCACTTAGGTAACCTCCTCTCGGAATTTGGTCTGTTCCGAAATTTCTATTTAGATAATAACCGCTTTTTCTACAACTTCCACTAGGCGGAAACGTTTTGTAGCAGACAACGGACGAGTTTCCATGATACGAACTACGTCGCCTAATTTAGCTTCGTTTTGCTCATCATGCGCCTTGAACTTTTTAGAGTACTTAACACGTTTACCGTAAAGCTTATGCTTTTTGTATGTTTCAACCATAACAGTTACAGTTTTGTCCATTTTGTCAGAAACAACACGGCCCGTGTATACTTTGCGTTGGTTACGCTCAGTCATGCTCGAAAACCTCCTTTATCAGTTATTTGCACTGATTTCTCTTTCACGAATCACAGTTTTCATACGCGCAATAGCTTTACGTACTTGGCTAATGCGTGCTGTGTTTTCTAATTGACCAGTCGCCAATTGGAAGCGAAGGTTGAAAAGCTCTTCTTTCAGTGATTTCACTTTTTGTTCGATTTCTGCAGTGGTAAGGTCACGGAGTTCATTAGCTTTCATTAGATTCACCACCAATTTCTTCACGTTTTACGATTTTACATTTCACAGGAAGCTTATGTGATGCAAGTCGAAGTGCTTCGCGTGCTACCTCTTCAGAGACACCAGCGATTTCGAACATGATCTTTCCTGGTTTAACTACCGCTACCCAACCTTCAGGAGAACCTTTACCGGAACCCATTCGAACCTCAAGAGGCTTTTTAGTGTAAGGTTTATGTGGGAAAATTTTAATCCATACTTTACCGCCACGTTTCATGTAACGTGTCATTGCAATACGAGAAGATTCGATTTGACGGTTAGTGATCCAGCTAGCTTCAACAGCTTGTAAGCCGAATTCACCGAAAGTGATTTCTTTACCGCCTTTCGCTTCTCCGCGCATTTTTCCGCGGTGTTCGCGACGATATTTAACGCGTTTAGGCATTAACATATTATTTGCCTCCTTCCACAGATTTCTTCTTAACTGGAAGGACTTCACCACGATAGATCCAAACTTTAACACCTAGCTTACCATAAGTTGTGTCAGCTTCAGCGTGTGCATAATCAATGTCAGCACGTAAAGTATGAAGTGGTACAGTTCCTTCACTGTAGTGTTCAGCACGCGCGATGTCAGCGCCGCCTAGACGTCCAGATACTTGAGTCTTAATACCTTTAGCGCCAGCACGCATAGTGCGTTGTAATGATTGCTTTTGTGCACGACGGAAAGATACGCGGTTTTCTAATTGACGCGCAATGTTTTCAGCAACTAATTTTGCATCTAGATCCGCACGTTTGATTTCAACGATGTTGATATGAACACGCTTGCCAGTAGTAGCAGTTAGGTTTTTACGAAGTGCTTCCACTTCAGTACCACCTTTACCAATAACCATACCTGGTTTCGCAGTGTGAATTGTAATGTTAACACGGTTTGCAGCGCGCTCGATTTCAACTTTAGAAACAGAAGCCTCTTTCAAACGTGTTTCGATGTAGCCACGAATTTTTAAATCTTCGTGAAGAAGAGTTGCATAGTCTTTTTCTGCGTACCATTTTGACTCCCAGTCACGAATAATGCCGATACGTAATCCTATTGGATGTACTTTTTGACCCACGAATTATCCCTCCTTCTTCTCAGATACCACGATTGTAATGTGGCTTGTGCGTTTGTTAATCGCGCTTGCACGCCCCATTGCACGTGGACGGAAACGTTTTAATGTTGGACCTTCGTCAACAAAAACTTCAGAAATAACTAGTTTATTTACATCTAAATCATAGTTGTGCTCAGCGTTTGCAACCGCAGATTTCAACACCTTTTCAACAACAGGTGATGCCGCCTTAGGAGTAAGGCGCAAAATCGCAACTGCTTCACCGATTTGCTTGCCTCGGATTAAATCAACGACTAATCGTACTTTACGAGGGGCAATACGCACTGTTTTAGCAATAGCTTTAGCTTGCATCAGGATATCCTCCTCTCAATTAGCGTCTTGTTTTCTTATCGTCATTGCCATGGCCTTTATACGCACGTGTTGGTGCGAATTCGCCCAATTTGTGCCCTACCATATCTTCAGTCACATATACAGGAACGTGTTTACGTCCATCATATACTGCGATCGTTAATCCGATAAAAGTCGGGAAAATTGTTGAACGGCGAGACCAAGTTTTGATCACTTGTTTTTTCTCAGAATCCTTTTGTGCGTCAACCTTCTTCATAAGATGGTCATCAACAAAAGGTCCTTTTTTCAAGCTACGACCCATTTTGGAACCTCCCTCAGTGATCTCGCTACGGCTCTCTGTTGGAACCGCAGAAGAATCACATTATTTTTTACGACGACGAATGATAAGTTTGTCGGATTTGTTTTTCTTTTTACGAGTTTTGTAACCAAGAGTTGGTTTACCCCAAGGAGTCATTGGTGATTTACGTCCGATTGGAGAGCGTCCTTCACCACCACCGTGTGGGTGATCGTTCGGGTTCATTACAGATCCACGTACAGTTGGGCGTTTACCTAACCAACGGTTACGACCTGCTTTACCAATGTTGATTAACTCATGTTGTTCATTACCAACTTGACCAATTGTAGCACGGCAAGTTCCTAAAATCATGCGAACTTCACCAGATTGAAGACGAATAATTACGTACTTATCTTCTTTACCAAGTACTTGCGCAGAAGTACCAGCAGAACGTACTAATTGTCCACCTTTACCAGGCTTCATTTCGATGTTATGGATTGTAGAACCCATAGGGATGTTTTGTAATGGTAATGCGTTACCTACTTTGATATCAGCTTCTGGACCTGACAAGATAGTCATGCCAACTTCTAAGCCTTTAGGTGCTAGGATGTAACGTTTTTCACCGTCTAAGTAGTTAATTAATGCGATATTCGCAGAGCGGTTTGGATCATACTCAATAGTAGCAACGCGTCCTGGAATGCCATCTTTAAATCGTTTGAAATCGATGACACGGTATTGACGCTTATGGCCGCCACCATGATGACGAACAGTTAACTTACCTTGGTTATTACGGCCGCCTTTACGTTTGACAGGCTCAAGCAATGATTTCTCAGGCTTGTTTGTCGTGATTTCAGCGAAATCAGAAGCTGTCATGTTACGTCGACCATTGGAGGTAGGTTTGTACTTTTTAATCGCCATGTTTATTCCCTCCTTCTTGTTAGTTCAATTTAAATCCTGTATGGATTAAACTTCGAATAATTCGATGTCTTTGCTATCAGCAGTCAACTTAACAATTGCTTTACGGCGTTTGTTAGTGTATCCACCGAATTTACCAACGCGTTTGAATTTACCTTTGTAGTTCATGATGTTAACTTTCTCAACATCTACTCCAAAGATTTCTTCGATTGCGTGTTTAACTTGAGTTTTGTTGGCGCGAGTGTCCACTAAGAAAGTGTACTTTTTCTCTTCCATGATTTCAGAAGAACGCTCGGTAATGACCGGACGTTTAATAATATCACGTGCTTCCATTATCCAAGCACCTCCTCGATTTTTTCTACTGCAGCTTTTGTCACAACAATTTTGTCATGTCCAAGCAAGTCAAGAACATTAATGCCTGTTGCTGTTACGACTGTTACTCCTGGGATGTTACGAGCAGATAATGCTAAGTTTTCATCAAGTTCAGCTGTAACGAACAAAGCTTTTTTCTCGATAGAAAGGTCTTTCAACACTTTCAAGAAATCTTTTGTTTTTGGTGCGTTGAAAGCTAAGCCTTCAAGTACTACGAAATTCTCTTCTAACACTTTTGCAGATAGAGCAGAACGTAGAGCTAAACGACGAACTTTCTTCGGTAATTTGTAGCTATAGCTACGTGGAACTGGACCGAATACAACACCACCGCCACGCCATTGTGGAGAACGAATCGAACCTTGACGAGCACGACCTGTTCCTTTTTGTTTCCATGGCTTACGACCACCACCAGCAACTTCAGAACGGTTTTTAACTTTATGATTACCTTGACGAAGTGACGCACGTTGAGCGACTACAGCATCAAATAATACATTACTGTTTGGCGCGATTCCGAAAACCGCATCGTTTAATTCGATTTCACCAACAGATGAACCTGTTTGGTTAAGTAAAGATACCTTTGGCATTCCTGTTTCCTCCTTCCTCTATATAATTAGTTAGCTTTGATAGCAGTTTTAACTACTACTAATGCTTTACGAGAACCAGGAACATTACCTTTAACAAGTAGCAAGTTACGATCAGCATCAACTTTTACGATTTCTAAGTTTTGGATCGTTACCATAGTGCCACCCATTTGACCAGGTAATTTCTTTTGTTTGAATACGCGGTTCGGAGCAACAGGCCCCATTGAACCAGGACGACGGTGGTAACGAGATCCGTGAGCCATAGGTCCGCGAGATTGTCCGTGGCGTTTAATAACACCTTGGAAACCTTTACCTTTTGTCACACCAGATACATCTACTACATCGCCTTCTGCGAAACTTTCAACTTTGACTTCTTGACCAACCTCGTACTCAGCAATATTCAAGCCGCGGAATTCACGGATGAAGCGCTTAGGAGCAGTGCTAGCTTTTGCTACGTGTCCTTTAGCAGGTTTGTTAGAAAGCTTTTCACGCTTATCTTCAAAACCTAATTGGATCGCTTCATAGCCGTCTGTTTCAACTGATTTCTTTTGAAGCACTACGTTTGGAGCAGCTTCAATTACAGTTACAGGGATTAAGTCACCGTTCTCAGCAAATACTTGCGTCATACCGATTTTTCTACCTAAGATTCCTTTGGTCATTTGTCACACCTCCTACAGTAATTGTGTTTAGTTCTATTTGTTGTTTACCATTAAAGTTTGATTTCAATATCAACGCCAGATGGTAAGTCAAGCTTCATTAACGCATCAACAGTTTGTGGTGTTGGGTTAACGATATCGATCAGACGTTTATGCGTACGCATTTCGAATTGTTCACGAGAATCTTTGTACTTGTGAACCGCACGAAGAATTGTGTACACAGACTTCTCAGTTGGAAGTGGAATCGGACCTGATACACTTGCACCTGAACGCTTTGCAGTTTCCACAATTTTTTCAGCAGACTGATCAAGAATTCGGTGATCATACGCTTTCAAACGGATACGAATTTTTTGTTTTGCCATTATTTTCCCTCCTTTTCGCCTAATTACTAGACATTCTCAACGAAAATTTTCTAACCACCCGCCATGGCAAAGCGGCCGGGTGTGTCAGTAACCTCTCGCATCATCGCAGTCAAAGACCAACATTAAATAGTATACATAAAGAAAAAGAATTCCGCAAGTGTTTTAACGAAACTCTTTTAATCTTTACTCATTGTATGATGAAACACTGTTTCTTTCAATAGCTTAAGAAATAGTCCGAACATTAAGTTCTTGCTTTTAAAGAACCATAACTGCAATCCATCCGAATACCAATAGCGGAATGTTGTAATGAATGAACGTAGGTACGCATGTATCCCAGATGTGATTGTGCTGACCATCTACGTTTAATCCTGAAGTCGGTCCGAGCGTACTGTCTGATGCTGGCGATCCTGCGTCTCCAAGAGCACCAGCTGTACCAATCAATGCAATGATTGCTAGCGGACTAAAACCAAACTCTATAGCAAGTGGAACGAAAATGGCAGTAATAATTGGAATCGTCGCGAACGAAGAACCAATTCCCATTGTAATCAACAATCCAATGACGAGCATGAGCATAGCTGCAAGCGCTTTGTTACCTTCTAATAATGCAGAAGCACTTCCGACCATTGATTCAATATCTCCAGTAGCTTGAATGACAGATGCAAATCCATTTGCAGTAATCATAACAAAACCGATGAATGCCATCATGCGCATACCTTCTGTCAGAAGGAAGTCGGCTTCTTTCCACTTGAGCACTCCCGAAACATAGAGTGTCAGAATTCCAGCAAGCGCTCCAATAATCATTGACTCCGTTTGAATTTGTGCCACGAGAGCAGCGATTAAAGCAAAGATAGTAAAGACAATATCTTTTTTCTTCACAAGAATTGTTTGTGTTGCTTCTATTGTAATATCTCGTTCATACTCTCTTGGTTTTCTATAAGAAAAGAATACGGCAATTAATAGACCGACAACAAGTCCTCCTGTTGGAATTAACATTGCATACGGAATATCTTTCATATTGATCGCAAGACCTGCAGCTTCCATTTGTGTAGCGATGATTTCATGGAAGATAAAACCGAAACCATATGGCAATAAAATGTATGGCGCAGTTAAACCAAACGTCAGTACAGAAGCGATGAGACGTCGATCAAGTTTAAGCAAATTCATCACATGGATAATGGGTGGTACAAGCAAAGGAATAAAAGCAATGTGAATCGGAATTAAATTCTGAGAGAACACAGCCATTAGAAGCAACGCCAATATGATAAGCGTTTTAGCTAATGCAGTTTTCTCTGTCTCTCCATCTTTTTTAATTAACTTCAGAATACTGGCAACAAGCAGTTCCGGAATCCCTGTCTTCGAAATAGCGACGGCAAATCCGCCAAGTAGAGCGTAGCTTAAAGCAATGGAAGCTCCTCCACCCAATCCGTCTGTAAAGGCGGTAATTGTATCCGTCATGGATAATCCACCTGCTAGACCTCCTGAAATGGCCCCTACAAGCAACGCAAACACAACGTTCACTCGCAATAAACTAAGTAGCAACATGACTGCTACAGCGATTAATACTGCATTCATATATTAAACTCTCCTTATACTTTAGTTCACTAGTGTATTAGAACAACAGACTAAAGGATATCAAATTGTTTTAAAAAAGTCAACAATTCGCTTGCGTAAGATCATTCAATAGAATTTTATATGAGCTTGTTAAAGTTTTTTGTTTATTGCACATTGCGCTTGTAGCATCATCCAATATGTATGAATGGCTTACACTTAACACTCTTGCGGCATGTAAAATGCAAACGTTCACTTTTAGTTCTTCCATATCAATATCTTAAATAGAACTTACTAAAACAAAAAAACCTTGCCAGCGTCCCGGCAAGGTTTTTGAAAAGGTTTAATTATTTAGTGATAGTAGCAACTACGCCAGCACCAACAGTACGTCCACCCTCACGGATAGAGAACTTAGTACCTTCTTCAAGCGCGATTGGAGCGATAAGAGCAACAGTCATTTCGATGTTGTCTCCAGGCATAACCATTTCAACGCCTTCAGGTAAGTTACAGATACCAGTTACGTCAGTTGTACGGAAGTAGAACTGAGGACGGTAGTTAGTGAAGAATGGAGTGTGACGTCCACCTTCTTCTTTTGATAAAACATAAACTTCTGCTTTGAATTCAGTATGTGGAGTGATTGAACCTGGTTTAGCCAATACTTGTCCACGTTGGATATCTTCACGAGCTACTCCACGAAGAAGAGCACCGATGTTGTCACCAGCTTCTGCATAGTCAAGAAGTTTACGGAACATTTCAACGCCAGTTACTGTAGTTGCTTTCGGCTCTTCAACGATACCGATGATGTCAACAACGTCACCAACTTTAACTTGTCCACGCTCAACACGACCAGTTGCAACTGTACCACGACCTGTGATTGAGAATACATCCTCAACAGGCATCATGAATGGTTTGTCAGTTTGACGTGCTGGAGTTGGGATATAAGAGTCAACAGCGTCCATTAATTCAACGATTTTCTCTTCCCAATCAGCTTCGCCTTCTAATGCTTTAAGAGCTGAACCTTTGATTACTGGAATGTCGTCGCCAGGGAAGTCATAGTCAGAAAGAAGATCACGAACTTCCATTTCTACTAATTCAAGTAACTCTTCGTCGTCTACCATGTCACATTTGTTCATGAAGACTACTAAGTAAGGAACACCAACTTGACGTGAAAGAAGGATGTGCTCACGAGTTTGTGGCATTGGGCCGTCAGCAGCAGATACTACTAAGATCCCGCCGTCCATTTGTGCAGCACCAGTGATCATGTTTTTAACATAATCGGCATGTCCTGGGCAGTCAACGTGTGCATAGTGACGAGCAGCAGTTTCATACTCAACGTGAGAAGTGTTGATTGTGATTCCGCGCTCTTTTTCTTCAGGAGCGTTATCGATTTGTGCATAGCTCATTGCAGTACCACCAGAACGTTTTGCAAGAACTGTTGCGATTGCAGCTGTTAAAGTTGTTTTACCATGGTCAACGTGACCGATTGTACCAATGTTAGCATGTGTTTTAGAACGATCGAATTTAGCTTTTGCCATTAGGGATGTCCTCCTCAAAATTTAAATGAATAGTTTTTTATTTTTTATACAATGAATGATGATGGTCTAGATCCACCATCATTCAAAGCTTACAAAATAGTTATACAAGATTAAAAATCAAACTTCAATGATTAACCTTTATTTTTTTTGATAATTTCTTCTGAAATTGATTTCGGCACTTCTTCGTAGTGATCGAAAGTCATAGAGAATACTCCACGACCTTGAGTTGCAGAACGAAGTGTTGTCGCATAACCAAACATCTCAGCAAGTGGAACCATTGAACGAACAACTTGTGAATTACCACGAGCGTCCATACCTTCTACGCGTCCACGGCGAGAAGTGATGTTACCCATAATATCTCCTAAGTATTCTTCAGGAATTACTACTTCCACTTTCATCATTGGTTCAAGAAGAACTGGTTTACATTTTGAAATTGCGTTTTTCAATGCCATAGATGCAGCAATTTTGAACGCCATTTCATTTGAATCGACATCATGGTAAGAACCGTCAAATAGACGAGCCTTAATGTCGATAAGTGGGTATCCAGCAAGTACACCATTGTTTAAAGAGTCACGAAGACCTGCTTCAACAGCTGGGATGTATTCACGTGGTACAACACCACCAACAACACCATTTACGAATTCAAAGCCTTTTCCTTCTTCGTTTGGAGAGAATTCAATCCAAACGTGTCCGAATTGACCACGACCACCAGATTGACGTACGAATTTACCTTCAACTTGAGCAGACTCACGGAATGTCTCACGGTAAGATACCATTGGAGCACCAACGTTAGCTTCTACTTTAAATTCACGGCGCATACGGTCAACTAAGATATCAAGGTGAAGTTCACCCATACCAGAGATGATTGTTTGTCCAGTTTCTACGTCAGTATGAGCGCGGAAAGTTGGATCTTCTTCTTGAAGTTTTTGTAAAGCTTGACCCATTTTATCTTGATCAGCTTTTGACTTCGGTTCTACAGATAAAGAGATAACTGGCTCTGGGAATTCCATTGATTCAAGAATAACTTGGTTTTTCTCGTCACATAGAGTATCACCTGTTGTAGTGTCTTTAAGACCAACAGCAGCAGCGATATCACCAGAGTAAACTTTAGAAATCTCTTCACGGCTATTCGCGTGCATTTGTAGGATACGACCTACACGCTCACGTTTACCTTTAGTAGAGTTTTGTACGTATGAACCTGATTCAAGAACACCAGAGTACACACGGAAGAATGTTAATTTACCAACATAAGGGTCAGTCATTACTTTGAATGCTAATGCAGAGAATGGTTCTGAGTCGTTAGACTTGCGAACAACTTCTTCATCAGAATCAGGTAAGATACCTTTAATTGATGGTACGTCTGTTGGAGCTGGAAGGTAATCAACTACTGCGTCAAGCATTTTTCGAACACCTTTGTGTTTGAATGCTGAACCACAAATAACTGGGTAGAATTCAACTGCGATAGTTGCTTTACGGATAGCCGCTTTCAACTCTGCATTTGAGATTTCTTCACCTTCAAGGTATTTCTCCATAAGATCTTCGTCAACGCTAGCTACCGCTTCGATTAATTTCTCACGGTATTCTGCAGCTTGAGCTTTATGTGATTCAGGAATTTCGCCTTCTGTAATTGCAGTACCATCTTCGTTACCGTAGAAAGTAGCATTCATTTCAATAAGGTCGATAATTGCACTGAAGTCTTCTTCTGTACCAATTGGAAGTTGTACTGGATGCGCGTTCGCTTGTAAACGATCGTGTAGAGTTCCTACAGAGTATAGGAAGTCTGCACCCAATTTATCCATTTTGTTTATGAAAACAATACGTGGTACGCCGTAAGTTGTAGCTTGGCGCCATACTGTTTCAGTTTGTGGTTCAACACCAGATTGCGCATCAAGAACCGTTACAGCACCATCAAGTACGCGAAGTGAACGTTCAACTTCAACAGTGAAGTCTACGTGACCAGGAGTATCGATGATGTTTACGCGGTGGCCTTTCCATGCAGCTGTTGTTGCAGCAGAAGTGATCGTGATTCCACGCTCTTGCTCTTGCTCCATCCAGTCCATTTGTGATGCACCTTCGTGCGTTTCACCAATTTTATGGATTTTACCAGTGTAATAAAGAATACGCTCAGTAGTTGTTGTTTTACCAGCATCAATATGAGCCATGATACCAATGTTACGTGTATTCTCTAAGGAGAATTCTCTAGCCATTTTGTAATCTCCTTCCATCTCAAATTAGAATGATTAGTGGATGAAAAATCCTACCAGCGGTAGTGAGCGAATGCTTTGTTCGCTTCCGCCATTTTATGCATATCTTCACGTTTCTTCACAGAAGAACCTGTGTTGTTAGAAGCGTCAAGAATTTCGTTAGCTAAACGCTCTTCCATAGTTTTCTCCCCACGAAGACGAGAATAGTTAACTAGGTAGCGAAGACCTAATGTAGAACGACGTTCTGGACGAACTTCGATTGGCACCTGATAGTTAGAACCACCAACACGGCGAGCTTTAACTTCAAGTACTGGCATGATGTTAGCTAATGCTGCATCAAATACTTCTAAAGGATCTTTACCTGAACGTTCTTGAACAAGTTCAAACGCTCCATAAAGAATTTTTTGAGAAGTACCTCTTTTACCATCTACCATCATTTTATTGATTAAACGAGTTACAAGTTTTGAATTATAAATTGGATCTGGTAACACGTCACGTTTGGAAACAGGACCTTTACGAGGCATGTGTTTTCCTCCTTTCGATGAGATCTATAGTTTTATTTTTAATTAGCTTTTTTTAACTTTAGGGCGTTTAGTACCGTATAGTGAGCGACTTTGCATACGACCGTTTACACCGGCAGTATCAAGAGCACCACGTACGATATGGTAACGAACACCCGGTAAATCTTTAACTCGTCCTCCACGGATTAGAACAACACTGTGTTCTTGAAGGTTGTGGCCTTCACCCGGGATGTACGCAGTAACCTCAATTAGGTTAGTTAAACGTACACGCGCATATTTACGAAGCGCTGAGTTAGGTTTTTTCGGTGTCATTGTACCAACACGAGTACAAACCCCACGTTTTTGCGGTGAACTAACGTTTGTTAACGTTTTTTTAGAGCTGTTATACCCTTTGTTCAATGCTGGTGAGCCAGATTTGACTGTTTTGGATTTACGAGGCTTACGTACCAATTGGTTAATTGTAGGCATCGATTATTCCTCCCTTCTTGTTATCGTTGTAATACCACACATCCAGGTGGTTCATTTTTGGGTAAAAAACAAAGTCTTTGTGTTTTCATACACAAAAACTGTTACACAGTAATTGCAACAACTGCTGCACCCACTTGAAGTCCGCAGGCTTTACCGAGTTCTATTTTAGACTCTACAAAGTCAATCTTCACACCTTTTTCTTCAGCTAACTGAATAGCTGGTTGAGTGATCCGGTTGTCTGCATCACGAGCCACGAGAATTTCTACTACATGGCCACCATGGATTGCTTTTACTGTTTGCTTAGTACCGATGACGGTTTTCATCGCCTGATTAACTTTTTCATAAGACATTTAGCATATCCTCCAAAGACCCAGACCTTCAACTATCAACCTTAAATATATTATCATCCATAATTTTTTCTGTCAACCCATTTCACAAGAAAAGTCGAAAGACCACATCACTTATCGGTTGTCATAAATATTCCGGGGGGCTGTTTATACACACCCCCGGAACAGGATGATGAATTTATTCTGCGCTCACTGCTACTTCAGTTTCGTTTTTCTTTTGGTCAACAATCTTGATCTGACGGTAACGTTGCATACCTGTACCCGCTGGAACGAGTTTACCGATAATAACATTTTCTTTCAGGCCAAGCAATTCATCGCGTTTCCCTTTGATAGCCGCGTCTGTTAACACACGCGTCGTTTCTTGGAACGATGCTGCTGATAAGAACGATTCTGTTTCAAGTGAAGCTTTCGTAATACCGAGAATAACTGGACGACATGTTGCTGGAAGTTTGCCATTCAACACTGCCTCTTTATTCGCATCTGCAAATTGGTGGATGTCGAGTAACGAACCTGGAAGCAATTCTGTTTCTCCAGCTTCGATGACGCGCACTTTACGAAGCATTTGGCGAACCATTACTTCGATATGTTTGTCTCCGATTTCTACCCCTTGCATACGGTATACTTTTTGAACTTCTTTCAACAAGTACTCTTGTACAGTTGAAACGTCTTTAACTTTTAACAATTCTTTCGGATCAATTGAACCTTCAGTTAATACTTCACCGCGTTTAATGGCATCATTCAGCTGAACTTTCAGACGACCATTATAAGGCGCTAGGTATTTACGTGTTTCAACATCACCTTGAACTGTGATTTCTTTTTGACCTTCACGGATTTCATCAATAGCAGAGATAACCCCTGTAATTTCAGTAATAACCGCTTGACCTTTAGGATTACGAGATTCGAAAATCTCTTGGATACGTGGAAGACCTTGTGTAATATCGTCTCCAGCTACCCCACCTGTATGGAATGTACGCATCGTTAACTGAGTACCTGGCTCACCGATCGATTGAGCAGCGATAATACCGACTGCTTCTCCAACCTCAACGTTTTCACCAGTTGCCAAGTTGATTCCGTAACATTTTTTACATACGCCGTGTTTCGTGTTACATGTGAAAGCAGAACGAATAGTTAGTTCTTCGAATCCAGCATCCAATATAACGCGAGCTACGTCTTCTGTAATCAAACCATCTTTCTCCAAGATAACTTTTTTCGTTTCTGGATGGAAAATAGTTTTACGAGTATGACGACCGACAATACGCTCGTCGAACCCTTCGATTACCTCTGTGCCGTCCATTAAGGCGCCAATCAACAAGCCACGGTCCGTTCCGCAATCATCTTCACGAACAATAACATCTTGAGCAACGTCAACTAGACGACGTGTTAAGTAACCTGAGTCAGCCGTTTTAAGGGCAGTATCCGCAAGACCTTTACGAGCACCATGCGTAGAGATGAAGTATTCAAGTACTGTTAAACCTTCACGGAATGATGATTTAATCGGAAGCTCGATAATACGACCGGCTGGATTGGCCATTAGCCCACGCATACCTGCAAGTTGAGTAAAGTTGGATGCGTTACCACGCGCTCCAGAGTCACTCATCATGAAGATTGGGTTCAAGTTATCTAATGATTTCATTAGTTTTTCCTGAATAACGTCCTTCGCAGCACTCCAGTAAGAAATTACGCGATCATAACGCTCTTCTTCTGTAATTAATCCACGACGGAATTGTTTCAGTACTTTATCTACTTTATCTTGAGCTTCTTCTAATACTTTCCCTTTGTCTGGAAGTACTACGATATCTGAGATACCGATCGTAATACCAGCTTTAGTTGAGTATTTGAAACCAAGGTTTTTCATACGGTCAAGCATTTTCGACGTTTCAGTAATATGGAAACGTTTGAATACTTCAGCGATGATGTTTCCAAGAATTTTCTTCTTGAATGGTGAAACAAGTTCCATTTCATCGATGTGTTTACGCACATCAGTTGATGTTGAAACGAAGTATTTAGACGGTGTTTCAACTTGAAGGTTGAAATCCGTTGGTTCGTTAATGTACGGGAATGTTTCAGGTAAAATTTCATTGAAAATCACTTTACCCACTGTCGTCAATAACAACATTTTGTTTTGTTCTTCAGTGAATGTTTGGTTGTTCAAAGAACCTGCCGCGATTGCAATACGAGTATGCAAATGCGCATGTCCGTTTTGATAAGCAATCAACACTTCATTTGGACCATAGAATGTAGAACCTTCGCCAGTTGCACCTTTACGCTCAAGTGTTAAGTAGTAGTTACCTAATACCATATCTTGAGATGGTGTAACAACTGGTTTACCATCTTTAGGATTCAAAATGTTTTGTGCAGCCAACATTAGTAAACGAGCTTCAGCTTGCGCTTCTGCTGATAGAGGAACGTGAACCGCCATTTGGTCACCATCGAAGTCAGCGTTATAAGCTGTACATACAAGAGGGTGAAGACGAATTGCGCGACCTTCTACTAAAGTTGGTTCGAAAGCTTGAATTCCAAGACGGTGAAGCGTTGGTGCGCGGTTTAGTAAAACCGGATGCTCCTTAATAACGTCTTCTAATACATCCCAGACTTCTGAATGCATACGCTCAATTTTGCGTTTTGCACTCTTGATGTTGTGAGCTAAGCCACGCTCAACTAGTTCTTTCATAACAAATGGCTTGAATAATTCAATCGCCATTTCTTTTGGAAGTCCACATTGATACATCTTCAAGTTTGGTCCTACAACGATAACCGAACGACCAGAGTAGTCGACACGTTTACCAAGTAAGTTTTGACGGAAACGACCTTGTTTCCCTTTCAACATATGTGAAAGTGATTTCAATGGACGGTTACCTGGTCCAGTAACTGGACGGCCACGGCGACCATTATCAATCAATGCATCAACAGCTTCTTGTAACATACGTTTTTCGTTCTGAACGATGATGCTTGGAGCACCAAGGTCTAATAAACGTTTTAAACGGTTATTACGGTTGATTACACGGCGATACAAATCATTTAAATCAGAAGTAGCGAAACGGCCACCATCTAATTGAACCATCGGGCGTAATTCTGGTGGAATTACCGGAAGTACATCTAAAATCATCCAATCTGGTTTGTTACCAGAGTTACGGAAAGATTCAACAACTTCAAGTCGCTTAATTGCACGCGTACGTCGTTGACCAGCTGCAGTTTTAAGCTCTTCCTTCAGCATTTCTGTTTCTTTTTCAAGATCAAGGTCTTGAAGAAGACGCTTGATTGCTTCTGCACCCATTGCTGCATAGAATTTCGTGCCGTATTTTTCACGGTATGCACGGTATTCTTTCTCAGACAATAGTTGTTTGCGCTCAAGTGGTGTATTCGCAGGATCTACAACGACATAAGAAGCAAAGTAGATAACTTCTTCCAAAGAACGTGGAGACATATCAAGGATAAGTCCCATACGACTTGGAATTCCTTTGAAATACCAAATATGTGATACTGGAGCCGCTAATTCAATGTGACCCATGCGCTCACGACGCACTTTTGAACGTGTAACTTCAACGCCACAGCGATCACAAACGACACCTTTATAACGAACACGCTTATACTTACCACAATGACATTCCCAGTCCTTTGTCGGTCCGAAAATGCGTTCACAGAACAAACCATCTTTTTCAGGTTTAAGTGTGCGGTAGTTAATCGTTTCAGGCTTCTTCACTTCACCGTATGACCAAGAACGAATCTTGTCAGGAGATGCTAAACCAATCTTCATGTACTCAAAATTATTAACGTCTATCAAGGAGCCTACCTCCCTTAGTCTGGGTCTTTTAAAGACTTTATCCACTTAGCTCAGGCGGATAACTTTTATGGAAATGGAAATGCGGGCAGGTATGAGGGCCTGCCCTTATTTCTTAAAAAGGATTGTTATATATTGCCTTACTCGGCTGAACCGACTGGCACTTCGTTCGTCATTGGCAGGATGTTGAGAGCATCAGCTGGTTGAAGATCGTCTTCCTCATCCAAATCACGCAATTCAATTTCTTGGTCGTTGATTGTCATCATCTTAACGTCCATACCTAAACTTTGAAGTTCTTTAATTAATACTTTGAATGATTCTGGAACACCAGGTTCCGGAACGCTTTCACCTTTAACGATGGCTTCGTATGTTTTCACACGACCTACCACGTCATCGGATTTCACTGTCAAGATTTCTTGAAGTGTGTAAGCAGCACCGTATGCCTCAAGTGCCCAAACCTCCATCTCACCGAAACGTTGTCCACCGAATTGTGCTTTACCACCAAGCGGTTGTTGCGTAACAAGAGAGTAAGGTCCAGTTGAACGTGCATGTAATTTATCGTCAACCATGTGGGCTAACTTAATCATATACATGATTCCGACAGAAACACGGTTGTCGAATGGCTCACCTGAGCGACCATCATACAATGTTGTTTTACCATCACGGTTCATACCAGCTTCTTCCATAGTATCCCAAACATCTGCTTCATTGGCACCATCAAATACCGGTGAAGCCATATGAATGCCAAGTGTACGTGAAGCCATACCTAAGTGAAGCTCCAATACCTGACCGATGTTCATACGAGATGGAACCCCTAGAGGGTTAAGCATGATATCAACTGGTGTGCCGTCTGGAAGGAATGGCATGTCTTCTTCTGGAAGGATACGAGAGATAACACCTTTGTTACCATGACGTCCAGCCATTTTATCCCCAACAGAGATTTTACGTTTTTGAACGATGTATGCACGAACGAGTTGATTCACACCTGGTGGAAGCTCGTCGCCATCTTCACGGTTGAACACTTTAACATCCAAGATAATTCCGCCTGCACCATGAGGTACACGTAGAGAAGTATCACGAACTTCACGTGCTTTTTCACCGAAGATTGCATGTAATAAACGTTCTTCAGCTGTTAACTCAGTAACCCCTTTAGGTGTTACTTTACCTACTAAGATATCGCCATCGCGAACTTCCGCACCGACACGAATGATTCCGCGGTCATCTAAATTACGAAGCGCTTCTTCACCCACGTTTGGAATGTCACGTGTGATTTCTTCAGGTCCAAGCTTCGTATCACGGGATTCTGACTCGTATTCCTCGATATGCACAGAAGTGTACACATCGTCTTTTACAAGACGTTCACTCATGATAACAGCATCTTCATAGTTGAAACCGTCCCATGTCATGAAAGCAACAAGCACGTTACGTCCAAGTGCCATCTCACCACGTTCCATTGAAGGACCATCAGCAAGAATATCAAGTGGTTTTACGCGATCGCCAACTTTAACGATTGGGCGTTGGTTATAACTCGTCCCTTGGTTAGAACGAATGAATTTTTGTAATTTATATTTTGTTAAATCGCCTTTAACTTCTTTGCCGTCGATTTCTTCAATACGACGAACTCGAATTTCTTTCGCTTCTACATGCTCAACGATACCGTCAAACTTAGCGATAACCGCTGCACCTGAGTCACGCGCATTCACATGTTCCATCCCTGTTCCTACGAAAGGAGCTTCAGGATTTAACAACGGAACGGCTTGACGTTGCATGTTCGCACCCATTAGGGCACGGTTGGAGTCATCGTTCTCTAAGAACGGGATACACGCTGTCGCTGCAGAAACAACTTGTTTAGGCGATACATCCATATAATCGATTGCAGAACGTTTGAATACCGTGTTATCTCCACGGAAACGACCTACGACTTCTTCATCCACAAATTCACCAGTATCAGAAAGACGTGCATTAGCTTGCGCCACTACATAGTTGTCTTCTTCATCAGCTGTTAAATAGTCGATGCGAGTTGTCACAAGGCCTGTCTCAGGATCTACGCGACGGTAAGGTGTTTCAATAAATCCGAATTTGTTCACTTTCGCAAAACTTGAAAGTGAGTTGATCAACCCAATGTTTGGTCCCTCAGGCGTTTCAATCGGACACATACGACCATAGTGGGAGTAATGAACGTCACGTACTTCAAAGCCAGCACGTTCACGCGTTAAACCACCGGGTCCTAATGCCGATAGACGGCGTTTGTGTGTCAATTCAGCAAGCGGATTTGTTTGATCCATGAATTGAGACAACTGAGAACTACCAAAGAACTCTTTAATTGATGCAATAACCGGACGGATATTAATCAATTGTTGTGGCACTATAGATTGTGTGTCGTTAATTGACATACGCTCACGTACCACACGCTCCATACGAGAAAGACCAATACGGAATTGGTTTTGTAACAACTCTCCTACTGAACGTAAACGACGGTTACCTAGATGATCGATGTCATCCGTGTTTCCAACGTTGTAAAGTAAGCCAAAGAAGTAACTAACAGAAGAAATAATATCAGCAGGTGTGATGTTTTTGATTGCATCTTCAATATAAGCATTGCTGATAACATTTATTTCTTGTTGCGCTTCGTTGTTTGGTGCATAAATTTTAATTGATTGCAACGTGATATCGCCATCTAATACGCCACCGACTTGAGAAATTGTTTGGAATCCGATTCCATTCTCAAGATGTGGGATTAAACGATCAAGTAAACGACGGTCAATCACTGCACCTTGTTCAGCTAGAATTTCACCAGTTTCTGGATCAACTAGTGTTTCAGCAATTGTTTGATTGAACAAACGGTTTTTGATGTGCAGTTTTTTATTCATTTTGTAACGACCAACATTTGCTAAGTCATAGCGTTTCGGGTCGAAGAAACGTGAGTACAACAGGCTCTTCGCGCTTTCAACTGTTGGCGGCTCGCCTGGGCGTAGACGCTCATAAATTTCAAGTAACGCTTTATCTGTGCTCTCCGTGTTATCTTTTTCTAAAGTATTACGAAGGAATTCATTATCGCCAATCAAGTCGATAATTTCTTGATCAGAACCGAAGCCAAGTGCACGCAGAAGTACCGTTACTGGTAATTTACGTGTGCGATCGATACGTACATATACTACGTCTTTCGCGTCAATTTCGTATTCCAACCATGCGCCACGGTTAGGAATAACCGTTGCACCGAAACCTTTTTTACCGTTTTTATCTGTCTTATCATGGAAGTAAACACTTGGTGAACGTACTAACTGAGATACGATTACGCGCTCAGCGCCGTTGATGACGAAAGTACCTGTTTCTGTCATGAGTGGGAAATCACCCATAAACACATCTTGTTCTTTCACTTCATCTGTTTCCTTGTTATGAAGACGTACTTTTACGCGAAGTGGTGCAGCGTATGTTACGTCACGTTCTTTCGACTCATCGACAGGATACTTAGGTTCCCCTAATGTATAATCGATGAATTCTAGTGAAAGGTTACCTGTGAAGTCTGCAATTGGAGAAATGTCTCGGAACATTTCACGCAAACCTTCTTCCAGGAACCATTCATAAGATGCTGTTTGAATTTCAATTAAATTCGGAAGTTCCAGCACCTCATTAATACGCGCAAAACTTCTGCGCTGGCGGTGTTGTCCGTACTGAACTAGTTGACCTGCCAACTCATTCACCCCTCAATAAAGCAATATTAGGACTTTTCGGCACACCATATTTAGTGTATGATGTCGAAAAGACAAAAAGAAAACGAGTTCTATAAGAGCTCATTTTCGGTTAACTAAATTTATTCATGGTAAGTATACCCACTAAGAAAATATCTTTATACAAAAGGGCATACGACCGCAAAATAATATTTTTGCATTTTATTATAATATCATAGCGATTTTGTCAAGTCAATAATCATTTGACTTTCTCAGCCTTGATGATCCAGTAACCCCTTACCTTATCGACTACTTCAACTTGACCGAAAATTTCTTCTAATCGATCGAAAGTTGACGGAGCTCCTTGTTTCTTCTGAATGACAACCCACAACTCTCCACCCACACGCAATTTCGCATAGGCATCTAAATAAAAACGAAAAATCGTTTGTTTTCCAGCACGGATTGGCGGGTTTGTTAAAATTGCAGCAAAGTCAGTTTCCGTAACGTCGGTAAACCCGTCACTTTCATAGATTCGTACATTTTGTACCCCGTTACCCTCCGCATTTTTACGCGAAAGTTGCACTGCACGCTCGTTGATGTCCACCATGTGAATTGTACGATCTGCCTCAGTTTTAGCGATGGATAAACCAATTGGTCCATACCCACACCCCACATCAAGCACAGGCCCTTCAGTCGCAGGCATTACAAACGCATCGATTAAAACACGGGACCCAAAATCTACTTCGCTTTTACTGAAAACACCCGTATCCGTTTCAAAATGAAACAGCTCACCACGCAGTGTAAAACTCCATGATTTAGGCTTACTTTCAGTTTGAGGTTTTTTTGAATAATAATGATCAGCCATTCGGGCACCCTCCAACCTGTTGTTGAAATGAAGAAAAAGCCCGCCGTTAACTGACGAGCTTTCCATTACTTATTGAAAGAAATTATTTAACTTCTACTGAAGCGCCAACTTCTTCAAGTTTAGCTTTGATTTCTTCTGCTTCTTCTTTAGTTACGCCTTCTTTAAGAGCTTTAGGAGCGTTGTCTACAACTTCTTTAGCTTCTTTAAGACCTAATCCAGTGATTTCACGAACCACTTTGATTACTTTGATTTTTTGATCTCCTGCAGAGTTAAGGATTACATCAAATTCAGTTTTTTCTTCTTCAGCAGCAGCACCGCCACCAGCAGCCATAGCCATTGGTGCAGCAGCTGTAACGCCGAATTCTTCTTCGATTGCTTTTACTAAGTCGTTTAATTCAAGAACTGTCATACCTTTGATTGCTTCAAGGATTTGAGTGTTGTTCATTGTATGTTCCTCCTAATAGGAATATTTTTTTGGTTGGGTTATACCCGGTTTTAAACAGCTAAGCCGTGTAACGAATTACGCGCCTTGCTCTTCTTTTTGTTCTGCAACAGCTTTTGTAACAACTGCGAAGTTGCGCATTGGAGCTTGTAGAACGCTGAGTAGCATTGACAACAAACCTTCGCGAGAAGGAAGTTCTGCAAGTGCTTTGATATCGTCAGCAGTTGCGATTGTACCTTCGATCACACCAGCTTTGATTTCAAGTTTCTCGTTCTTTTTAGCGAAATCGTTAAGGATTTTCGCTGGCGCTACTACGTCTTCTGTTGAAAACGCAATTGCGTTTGGACCTGTAAGACTTTCGTTCAAGCCTTCAAGACCTGCAACTTCTACTGCACGGCGAGTCATTGTGTTTTTATACACTTTGAATTCAACGCCAGCTTCACGAAGTTGTTTACGAAGTTCAGTTACTTGAGAAACACTCAAGCCACGGTAGTCAACTACTACTGCAGTTGCTGCTGTTTTGAACTTTTCAGTAATTTCTTCAACACGAACTTTTTTAGCTTCGATTGCTCTGCTCATCTGGACACCTCCTAATAGAATGAGTCATTTATACCGCCAAAAGAAAAGCCCCTGGATCTATATAGACACAGGGGCTGAAACGTCATCTTAAAAAGAATCTGAATGCATGTCCTCGGTAGGATCATTATGCGACAAGTCGCCCCTACTGTCTACGGTACAAATAATTTATTTACAACAAAAGTCATCTTAACAGATAGACTTTTAACTGTCAACCTTATTTAGAAACTTTTACGCTAGAAGAATCCACTTTTACAGATGGACCCATTGTAGTTGTAACGTTAACTGATTTCATGTAAGTTCCTTTAGCTGCCGCAGGCTTAGCTTTTTGAACTACATCGAATACTGCTAAGAAGTTTTCAACTAACTTGTTGTCGTCGAAAGAAACTTTACCGATTGGCGCGTGGATGATACCAGCTTTGTCAGCACGGTATTCAACTTTACCAGCCTTGATTTCTTCGATTGCTTTAGTTACGTCGAATGTTACAGTACCAGTTTTAGGGTTTGGCATTAAGCCTTTTGGTCCTAATACGCGACCTAATTTACCAACTTCACCCATCATGTCAGGAGTAGCTACGATTACATCGAAGTCAAACCATCCTTGTTGGATTTTTGTGATGAACTCTGAATCGCCAACAAAGTCAGCGCCAGCAGCTTCTGCTTCTTTTAATTTTTCGCCTTTAGCGAAAACTAATACACGTTGAGTTTTACCAGTTCCGTTTGGAAGTACTACTGCTCCACGGATTTGTTGGTCATTTTTACGTGTGTCGATTCCTAATTTGAATGCCACTTCAACTGTTGCGTCAAAGTTAACAGTGCTCGTTTTTTTAGCAAGTTCGATTGCCTCTTGAGCTGCGTACAATTTAGTACGGTCTACCAATTTCGCTGCATCTTGCAACTTTTTACCTTTTTTAGCCATTGTAAAATGTCCTCCTTGATTGTGGTTTTAGCGGAATAAACCTCCCACGAATAAGGGTTGCGTGTCTTGTAGACATCCGCAACCCCCCAAAAACTAATGCATCATCAAGTGCAGGGATTAGTCTTCGATGACAATACCCATGCTGCGCGCAGTACCTTCAACCATCAACATAGCTGCTTCAACTGATGCTGCGTTTAGGTCTGGCATTTTTTGTTCAGCGATTTCGCGAACTTTATCACGCTTCACCGTAGCAACTTTTTTGCGGTTTGGTTCACCAGAACCTGACTGGATACCAGCCGCCACTTTAAGTAATACTGCTGCAGGTGGAGTTTTTGTAATGAATGTAAATGAACGGTCTTCAAATACAGAAATTTCAACAGGGATAATTAGTCCAGCTTGATCTGCCGTACGTGCGTTGAATTCTTTACAGAATCCCATGATATTAACACCTGCTTGACCCAATGCTGGACCAACCGGCGGTGCTGGATTTGCTTTACCAGCAGGAATTTGTAATTTTACTACTTTAACAACTTTTTTAGCCACGAGACACACCTCCTTAAGTCCGTGATGTGGTAATTGGGTTGCCCCTCCCACTCAATATCTGTCTGTCAGCTACTAGCTGAGCATAAGCTAAAATTTTCGCAGACTACACTATTTCAGTCTGACCTTTGAAATAATACCATTTTTCCAAAACTTAAGCAAGTAGCTTTTGGAAAAAGGTTGTAAGTTTTAAATTTCGAATGGGTTTTTCCATTCTGAAATGCTTTGATTAGTAAGTGCAAGCGTGTATTAAAGCCATAAAGCTTGAAAGGCGCTTTTCACTTTTCTAATTACATTTTAATAACTTGATCGTAGTCCAGTTCCATTTTTGTTTCGCGTCCAAACATATCAACTGAAACTTTCAACTTGCCTTTTGCATCATCAATCTCTTCCACTTTACCTTGGAAGTGCGCAAATGGTCCTTCAAGAACTTCCACCATTTCCCCGACTGTGTATTGCCCTTCAAGTTTACGTTCAGTCATACCCATTTGTTTCAGGATGAATTCTACTTCTTCCGGTAATAATGGTGTCGGTTTTGCTCCGCCACCTGAAGAACCGATAAATCCAGTAACACCTGGTGTATTACGCACGACATACCAAGAATCGTCCGTCATCACAAGTTCTACTAAAACATACCCAGGGAATGTTTTACGCATTACTGTGCGTTTTTTACCATCTTTAAAATCCGTTTCTTGCTCTTCCGGGATAATGACGCGGAAGATCAGATCGGACATACCCATTGTTTCAACACGCTTTTCAAGATTTGCTTTTACTTTGTTCTCGTATCCAGAATACGTGTGAACAACATACCAATTCTTTTCCATAAGTAGCAGGACTGTTCGTCCGTCCCTCCATTTCTTTAGACAAATGAAAAAACCCGTTCTCAGTTTCTGACGGGCTATTTTCCACAAGTGCTATCAGTTATCAAATTACAGTTTAAGGAACCAGCGAAACGCTTCTGAAATCCCTAAGTCAATGGCTGCGAAAAACACTGCCATAACTACGACCGTTGAAAGTACAATGACTGTATAACGAGTCAGTTCCTTACGTTTAGGCCAGCTAACTTTTCTCATTTCCGAGACAACATTACCAAAGAAACCACTGATATTAGCCATTCTGATTTAACCCTCCGAGTAAAAATTATCTATATTTATATTTACAACGTTTGCTTATGAACCGTATGCGCTTTGCAATGCGAGCAATACTTTTTCAGTTCCAGACGTTCACTGGATCCTTCTTTAGAAGCAGGGACCGTATAGTTTCTTGAACCACATTGCACACAGCTTAAGACGACTTTATTAGCCATTTTATCACCTTTTAAGTCAGCATTTGTCTTTTTAAAGACTATCACCTACGGTTTAGACTGTCAACAAACGCCCGGGTGAAGATTTCAATGAACGCCACCGATTTCAATGTGCCGCTCTAGTTTCCTCTTCACGCGTTGCAGTGCGTTATCAATGGATTTGACATGACGATTCAATTCTTCGGAAATTTCATGATAAGACTGGCCATCCAGATACAGAGCCAGTACTTGCCGCTCTAATTCGCTAAGAATTTCACTCATTTTCTCTTCCATGTAATCATAATCTTCACGATGGATCATCAGTTCTTCAGGATCATCGATGACGGAACCCGAAATCACATCCATTAGTGTGCGGTCTGATTCTTCATCAAAAATCGGCTTGTCCAATGACACATATGAATTGAGTGGAATATGCTTTTGACGTGTTGCTGTTTTAATAGCGGTTATAATTTGACGCGTGATGCAAAGTTCTGCAAATGCACGAAACGATGAGAGTTTGTCCCCTCTAAAATCCCGAATCGCTTTATAGAGTCCGATCATTCCTTCTTGAATGATATCTTCTTTATCGGCCCCGATTAAAAAGTAAGATCTCGCCTTCATACGCACAAAAGATCGATATTTCGTGATCAAAAAGTCCAGCGCTTCGGAGTCGCCATTGTGTACCAATTCCACAAGTTCATCATCAAGTAAGTCCTCAAATTGGTGCAGCTTCACGTGTCCATAGTCACTCTTCATCAACAGTATCACCTCGGCCGGTCTGCATAGTTTGACCCTAGTATACAGGATGTGGAAATCGAGCGTCAACGCTTCATTTCATCCCTCTGCGCCATTTTTCGAAAATTTCTGCCACTTCGTTGGTGAGCTGGATTTTTGAAAACGGTCGTTGGTCCTGAATCGCCTTCACTTTCTTCGTGATATTGTCCTGCACTAACTCCATTTCAATTTCAAGTTCACGCGCAGACTTCCTCAGTGCACCTTGCGCAAAGATTACCCATTGTTCCGTCAAATCCGATGTTGCGACGTGCACTTGATCACGCCTTGTCATTAGTTGTGAAGTTAATTTTTCAATGCGTTCATCCGCCGTTTCATTTTCACGGGTGAAAATGACTTCGACATCGTACTGTTTTTTCTTCTTTTCTATCCCAGGTACAAGATGTGCATCAAACACAACAATGACCTTCCAACCGGAATACGCTTTGTATTCCGCCATCATTTCAATCAGTCGATCTCTAGCATCAATGAGCTTGTCCGCTTTTAATGCTCGCAACTCTTTCCAAGCGCCGATAATGTTATAGCCATCGACGAGTAAAATGTCCATCTCAATTAACCGGCTGGCGGTTGCGTAACACTTCGTACATCAGGATTGCGGCAGCAACTGAAGCGTTTAACGACGTTACATGACCAACCATCGGCATGTGATAAAGGAAGTCACACTTCTCTTTCAGTAAGCGGCTCATCCCTTTTCCTTCACTGCCTATTATGATTGCCAATGGTAATTTGGCATCCATGCGACGGTAGTCAGCCGATCCTTTGGCATCTGTCCCAGCTATCCAAACACCGCGTTTTTTCAAATCTTCAACGGTTTGTGCTAAATTCCCCACGCGTGCTACCGGAACATGTTCAATTGCCCCTGTAGACGTTTTTGCCACAACAGCAGTTAATCCAACTGCTCGGCGCTTCGGAATGATGACCCCATGCACTCCGGTCGCATCTGCAGTACGTAAAATAGAACCCAGATTATGTGGATCTTCCAATTCATCTAAAATCAAAAATAACGGATCTTCATTGCGAGACGCAGCACGCTCGAAAAGTTCATCAATCTCCGCATAACGGTAAGCTGCAACTGAAGCTGCTACCCCTTGGTGATTGGCTCCATCCGTCAATTGGTCCACCTTGTTTTTCGGTACAAACTGTACGATGATGCCCGCTTCTTTCGCCAGTTGCAACAACTCGGCGATTCCCGCTTTTTTAACACCTTCCGCTACCCATACTTTATTCATATCCCGCCCAGATCGAAGGGCTTCCAATACTGGATTTTTTCCTGAGACGATTTCATTGTCTAGTTCAGTCACGATATCGATTCTCCTTTCGGTTCTTCTATAGTGGTAATCGCTTTTTCGATAATTTCTTTCACGCGTTCAAAATCACCTGATAGATACAGACTTCCGAGAACCGCTTCAAACGCGGTACTATACTTGTACGTTTGTACATCTGTATTTTTGGGAATGGTGCCAGACTTGGCATTACGCCCGCGTCTGAGCACCGCTTCCTCATCTTCCGTCAAAAACTTTTCTGCGAGTAGCACACGTACTACGGATGCTTGAGCTTTCGCCGAAACATATTTAGTCGCTTCTTTATGCAACGTATTGGGTCTGACCCGTCCTGAACGAATCAAGTGTTCACGAATGGCTTGCTCCAGAACGGCATCCCCCATATAAGCAAGAGCCAGTGAGTTTAATTGTTTTACATCTGCTGGTCGCAGTGAATATTCTTTGTTCATCCGCGCTTCCAACGGATACCTTGCGCCGTGTCTTCCAATAAAATATTCATTTCTTTCAATTGATCTCGAATCGCATCTGCACGAGCGAAATCCTTATCTTTACGAGCCTGGATTCTCTCAGCAATAAGAGCATCAATTTCTTCGTCCAGCACCTCAGTTTTCACTTCCACTTTAATACCTAAAACAAGTGACAATTCTTTCAGCGCCTCCATGAACGCCGTCAGTACAGCTGCTTCCGTATGTTTTTCAATCAAGTACACATTGGCCAGACTTGCCAATTCGAATAACGCAGCAATTCCGTTTGCCGTGTTGAAATCGTCGTCCATTGACGTAATGAATTGCGTGCGGACTTCTTCGATCTTGTTTAACCAGATATCCTGGTGATCCCCAAGTTCAGGAGACGCTTCCAGACGATGCGCCAAATTCGCATAAGAAGTTCGAATGCGCGCCAGACCATTTTCCGCATTTTCAACAAGCTCTTGCGAGAAATTGATTGGGTGACGGTAATGAACTGACAGCATAAAGAATCTCAACACTTGCGGATCGATTTGTTTACGGATGTCGTTCACCAACACAAAGTTACCAAGTGACTTCGACATTTTTTCATTGTCTATATTGATATAGCCATTATGCATCCAGTAGCGAGCGAATTGCTTGCCTGTGTATGCTTCAGACTGCGCAATTTCGTTTTCATGATGCGGGAACGTCAAATCCTGGCCACCTGCATGAATGTCAATTGTGTCTCCAAGGATTTCACGAGCCATTACCGAACATTCAATATGCCAACCCGGACGACCGTTACCCCAAGGACTCTTCCAGAAAATTTCACCCGGCTTTGCATCTTTCCATAAAGCAAAATCGAGTGCATCTTCTTTCTTTTCGCCTGTTTCAATACGTGCACCAATTTTCAAATCATCTACTGATTGATGGGACAATTTGCCGTAACCATCAAACTTGCGAGTACGGTAGTAGACGTCACCTTGCGACTCGTAAGCATAACCTTTTTCAATTAGCACTTCGATGAATTCGATAATGGAGTCCATATGTTCTGTTACACGCGGATGAGCATCCGCTTTTTGGCAACCGAGTGCGGTCACATCTTCAAAGTAAGCTGCGATAAAACGTTCCGTCAATTCGGATACATCTTCTCCAAGCTCATTTGCAGTCTTGATAATTTTGTCGTCAACATCCGTAAAGTTAGAAACGAAATTGACTTCATAACCGCGGAACTTCAAGTATCGACGCACCGTATCGTAGACGATAACAGGACGGGAATTCCCGATGTGGATGTAATTGTAGACAGTCGGTCCACACACGTACATTTTCACCTTGCCCTCTTCTAATGGCACAAATGGCTCTTTTTGACGTGTTAACGTGTTGTAAATATGAATGCTCATTTAACGTTTCGCTCCTTTTCGAGTTGTTCACTGACGACCGCAACTTGCTCTCGCAAGATAGCAATTTTCTCTTCCAGCATATTGCATTTATCTGCAACCGGATCAGGTAAATCTTGATGATCCAAGTTACGTTTCACTTTGATTCCATCTTGTATCACGACAGTTCCTGGAATACCTACTACCGTGGAATTCGGGGGAACATTTTTCAAAACAACGGATCCGGCACCGACTTTACTGTTTTCACCGATAGTAATTGACCCAAGTACTTTTGCTCCTGTTGCCACCAGTACGTTATCGTGTAACGTTGGGTGTCGTTTCCCTCGTTCCTTCCCTGTACCTCCAAGTGTAACGCCTTGGAATATCGTGACGTTGTTGCCGATTTCGCACGTTTCTCCGATGACCACTCCCATTCCGTGGTCAATAAAAAAGCGACGGCCAATTTTGGCACCCGGATGAATTTCAATTCCGGTGAAAAAACGACTCACTTGTGATACGACTCTCGCTAGGAAATAGAATTTCCGCTTGAAAAGGGCATGGGCTACACGGTGTGCCCAAACTGCATGTAACCCGGCATATGTCAGCACAACTTCCAGCACACGTCTTGCTGCCGGATCTTGTTCGAAGACGACTTCCACATCTTCTTTCATTCGACCGAACATTTTCTCTCCTCCTATTTTGATGATTTGCTTCGTTCGATAGCTTATTTGAGGCTTTTTTAAAAATGTAGAATCAATTCGGTGTGCTTATCGCTAGACCTGAGGATTCATCGCTTAAATGCGTCTCACCACCAAGTTTGCTTTCCGGGATAACACCATTTTTTGCCCAAAATAAAAAGCGCCCCTGTCAATGACTGACAGAGACGCTGTAATAGCGCGGTTCCACTCTGATTGGAAGGATGTTTAGCATTCCTTCCCACTTGGCGTCTTGTAACGTAGACGGTACGGCTCGCTTACTAAACGGTTCAGCTGAGCGCTCAGAGGTGCATTTCCATAGTGCCTAAGCTCAGACCACTTTCAGCCGGTGGTGGTCCTCTCTAAAGAGCGTGCCTTATGTACTTCTCCTCATCAAAGCGTTTTGATTTTTGGTTAAAGATAGCTTAATTTTCACACCATGATGCGTGAAAGTCAAACTTATTGTTTTGCGAATTTCTCCACACGTGCAAGTACTTTTTCTTTGCCGATTAACGCGATGGCATTCGGCAATTCCGGACCGTGCGTTTGACCAGTCGTCACAACACGGATTGGCATAAACAAGTTTTTGCCTTTATGTCCTGTTTCTTTTTGCACGGTTTTAATAGCACCTTTAATAGCATCCGCTTCAAACACTTCCAGTTGCTCGAGTTGCGTTTTGAATGACGCCATAACTTCCGGCACTTGATCACCAGCTAAAACAACAGTCGCTTCTTCATCATATGCAAGTTCATCCTTAAAGAATAGGTCAGTTAGCTCAGTAATTTCAGCACCGAAACTCATTTGTTCATGATAAAGCGCAATCACGCCCGTAGCCCATTGCATTTCCTCTTCTGTCAAAGTTTCCGGCAAGCGACCCGCTTTTTGTAAATGAGGCAATGCAAGTTCAACCACTTCATCCAGTGAAAGTTGCTTCAAATATTGATTGTTCATCCAAGTCAATTTTTGCTTATCGAACATCGATGGTGATTTAGATAAACGATTGACGTCGAACTGGCGAATGAATTCTTCTTTTGTGAAGATTTCTTCTTCCCCTTCAGGAGACCAGCCAAGGAGCGCAAAGAAATTGAACATTGCTGCTGGAATATACCCAAGATCTTTATATTGAGCAACGAATTGAATAATCGATTCGTCACGTTTTGAAAGTTTCTTACGGTTTTCGTTGATGATTAACGTCATATGACCATAGTCAGGCGCTTTCCAGCCAAATGCGTCAAATACCATCATTTGTTTTGGTGTGTTAGATAAATGTTCTTCCCCACGGAATACGTGAGAAATCTTCATGAAATAGTCATCCAACACAACTGCGTAGTTATAAGTCGGAATTCCATTTGCTTTCACAAGCACCCAGTCCCCAACATCTTTTGATTCAAATGAAACCGAACCGCGAACCAAGTCTTCAAACGTATATGTTACATCTGCTGGTACACGCATGCGAATCGTATGTGCAAGACCAGTCGCTTCTTTCTCCGCTACTTCTTCTTTCGTTAAGTTACGGCATGTACCTTTGTACATTGGCGCAGCGACACCTTTTGCTTTTTGCTCTTCACGTTCAGCTTCCAACTCTTCCGTTGTACAGAAGCATTTATAAGCGTGGCCATTTTCAAGCATCTCGTCTGCATGCTTTTGGTAAATGTCCAGACGTTCCATTTGACGGTAAGGAGCATATGGTCCACCGATATCAACAGACTCATCATACTCGATGCCAAGCCACTTTAAGTTTTCTAGTTGCGATAATTCGCCACCTTCAATGTTACGTTCAATATCCGTATCTTCAATACGAACGATGAATTTGCCGCCATGATGACGTGCAAATAAATAGTTGAATAAGGCAGTGCGGGCTCCACCAATATGTAAATTTCCTGTAGGGCTTGGTGCGTAGCGTACGCGAACTTCTTGTGTCATGTGTGTTTCCTCCTCGAATACGTGCTAAACTTTGTCCAGTTTAACACAGGTCATGCTTATTTTTGAATGAGTAAAATCGTCGCCTGTGCTGCAATGCCTTCTCCGCGTCCTGTAAAGCCAAGCTTTTCAGTCGTTGTCGCTTTGACATTCACTTGCGATGGTTCGGCATTTAACAGCTTTGCTATGCGGTCACGCATTTGCGTAATGTAAGGCGCCATCTTCGGTGCCTGTGCAATAATCGTGCAATCCACATTACCTAATTTGTAGCCTTTTTCTTCAACTATGTTCCAAATGTACGCCAGTAGTTTGGCGGAGTCTGCATCTTTAAATTCGGGATCTGTATCAGGAAAATGACGTCCGATATCCCCTTCTCCGATTGCACCTAATGCCGCATCCGTCACCGTATGTAATAAAACATCGGCATCCGAATGACCAATTAAACCTTTTTCGTACGGAATCGTCACTCCACCTAAAATAAGCGGTCTATTTTCTGCAAATTCATGTACATCAAACCCTTGTCCAACTCGAAACATTTAGTTTTCCTCCTGCTGTCGTTTTTGTAAGATAGCTTCGCCTATTAATAAATCTTCTTGTGTCGTCATTTTTACATTATCATACGTGCTTTCCACCACATGTACGGGAATATTCAGTCGTTCTACCAGCATGGATTCGTCTGTACCAATGAATCCGTCTTGTTCCGCTTGCTTCTGCGCTTTTACCAATATGTCCGTTTGAAAAGCTTGCGGTGTCTGGATGATCCACAATTGTTCACGGTCCACTGTCTCTTCAATAATGTGATTATGTACGCGTTTCATGGTGTCTTTTGCTTTTACGCCAGCTATCGCCGCACCATTTTCGCTAGCTTTTTGAGCCAATTTTTTAATAACGGCTGGTTCTATAAAAGGTCTTGCTGCATCGTGAACGAGAATCAAGTCAGCCTCATGCTCTGCCGCTTTAATGCAGGCATATACACTGTGTTGTCGCTCTTCGCCCCCCGCAGGCATCCCTTTTACTTTTGTAATGTTATGTTCATCTAACATCTCTTGTATCGTCATGCGCTCTTCAGGCTTCACCGCAAGCCATATCCCTGCGCAATTTGGATCCTCTTCAAAAACCTCGAGCGTATGGATGAGAATCGGCTTACTGCGCAATGTCAGAAATAATTTATTATGCCCTGCCTTCATTCGTTTTCCACTGCCTGCAGCTGGTAATACAACGATATAGTTCATTTCATGTATTCTCCTCATTCATGATGGAAAAGGAGGCCGCCTTAGCTGTCTCGTGTTAATGACAGAAAGGGCAGCCTCTTATTTTAGGTGTGATTGATTATTTCGTTTTGGCAAAAATCATTCGACCTGCCGAAGTTTGAAGAACACTTGTAACAATGACATTAATTGCTTGGCCGATAAACGCCTTGCCATCTTCGACAACAATCATCGTTCCATCGTCCAGATAAGCAACGCCTTGATTTTGTTCTTTCCCATCTTTGATGACGACGATATGCATTTCTTCACCAGGAATCACGACTGGTTTGACCGCATTCGCAAGATCATTGATATTCAGAACAGGCACTTGATGCAACTCACACACTTTATTCAAATTAAAATCATTTGTCACTACCATGCCGTCCATTTTCTTCGCAAGACGCATCAATTTCAAGTCAACTTCCGCAACATCATCAAAATCTTCTTCCGTAATCAAAACAGCTGAAGCACGTTCCGACTGAAGTCGTTTCAAGATATCAAGACCTCTTCGGCCACGTGTACGTTTCAATGTATCCGAAGAATCTGCAATATGCTGAAGTTCAGTCAAGACAAACTGAGGTACGACAAGCACCCCTTCTAGGAAACCAGTTGTGGAAATATCAGCAATCCGGCCATCGATAATGACACTTGTATCGAGTAATTTATAAGATGCTTGTTGCAATGCCTGAGGGTTGTTTTCGTCGAATTTCTTCTTATGAACAACCGCTTTGTTAGCAGTAAACATTTGCACAATCTCATCGCGCTTCTTGAACCCTACCTGAAAACCAAGGTACCCTAATGTGATGGTCAGCAATACAGGCAAAACGGCATTGATGACTGGCAGCTGAATGGAATCCACTGCAAAATTCAATAGAAATGCGACACTAAGGCCAATAATCAGACCAAGTGTACCAAACAATAAATCACCAATTGGCGCTTTCAGCAATCGATCTTCCATCCAACTTAAAAACTCAATCAAATAGTCAGTCAACAGTAATGCAAGGACATATAAAAGAATGGCCCCTATTAGTACAGACACATACGGATTGTTCAGCCACGGGTTAGAAGATAAATGTATAAGATCGTATAATTGCGGTAATAAAAGTAACCCGAGCGTTCCACCAATCAAGATAAAGGTAATTCGAATAATCCACTTTAACACAAGCCCACCTCCTGTTTTTGATTATACACGTTTTCACATGGAAACACCTACTAGACGAAGAAGGGATGTGTAAAGTTTCTTTCGACAAACAGATGATGGTGGATTTGCTTAGTTAGCCGGGGAGTTAATCGAGGTGAATGGTGGTTGGTGGCAACACTTTAATCGGCATCACTGGTGATTTAATCGGCATGAAACGAGTTTTAATCGGCATGAACGTTCATTTAATCGGCATTGCGAGCTTTTTAATCCGCATGAAATGCAATTTAATCGGTTTCAACTAATTTTTCCCAACAAACAAAAAGCTTCCCAGAAACGCCTAAGCGTTCGGGAAAGCTTCTTTCAATGCTTGATTTACCGTTTCAACACCGACTACTTGTATGCCTTTTGGATAATCCCAGCCACCAAGGTTTGACGCTGGAATGATTGCACGTTTGAATCCAAGCTTCGCTGCTTCCTGCACCCGTTGTTCTACACGAGACACTCGACGCACTTCACCTGTTAACCCCACTTCTCCAATAAAGCAGTCATGAGCACTCGCAGCGACATCGCGGAAACTGGACACAATGGTCGTCAGCACAGCCAAATCGATCGCAGGCTCGTCCAACTTCACACCACCTGCCACTTTAATGTAGGCATCTTGCGTTTGCAGCAACATTCCGACCCGCTTCTCTAAAACCGCCATCAAGAGAGAAATCCGGTTTTGATCAATCCCGCTTGCCATCCGTTTCGGATAGTTAAAACTCGTCGGCGTAATCAACGCCTGAATTTCAACCAAGATTGGGCGTGTACCTTCCATCGAAGCCACAACAGTTGAACCAGCCGCTCCTTGTGAACGTTCCTGCAAGAACAACTCAGATGGATTCGACACCTCTTTTAACCCACCTTGTAGCATTTCAAAAATAGCAATCTCATTAGTTGAGCCGAAACGGTTTTTTTGTGAGCGCAAAATACGATACGTATGGTGACGTTCCCCTTCGAAGTAAAGAACCGTGTCCACCATATGTTCTAGCAATCGTGGTCCTGCAATCTGACCTTCCTTCGTGACGTGCCCTACCAGGAAAATCGCAATATTTTTCGTTTTGGCAATTCGCATCAGTTCCGCTGTACACTCACGCACTTGTGAAACGCTACCTGGGGCAGACGTAACTTCCGGATGGTGAACCGTTTGAATCGAATCGATGACGACAAACTTTGGTTCGACTTGGTCAATTGCTTCATTGACCAGCTCCAAGTTGGTTTCTGAATAAATATAAAGCTCTGAGGATGCCACTCCAAGGCGCTCCGCACGAAGTTTCGTCTGTCTGATTGATTCTTCACCTGACATATACAACACGCGTTGCCCTTTGTTTGCAAGCAATGAAGAAACTTGCAGCAACAGGGTGGACTTTCCGATACCTGGGTCTCCACCAATCAAAATCAGCGAACCTGGCACAATCCCGCCCCCGAGAACACGGTTCAACTCTGAAAGATCCGTATCTACGCGTGGTTCATCAACCGTTTCAACCGCTGTGATCGGTGTCGCTTTTTGAGCAATTTTTTCAGAATGCTGGAATGTGCGGCGCGGACCTTTTACGACCACTTCCACTTCTTCCACCATCGTGTTCCATTCACCGCAACCTGGACAACGTCCCATCCATTTAGCAGATTCATAGCCACACGAGTTACACATAAATTTCGTTTTACGTTTAGCCATAGTGCCTCCTATGTAAAAAAGAGCATTCCGAACAGCCTCGCCGGAATGCTCCAATTGTTTTATTCAGTTACTGCTTCTTTTGTGCGGACGATAAATTCATCGTTTTCTACATCGAACACAATATTGTGGCCAGTCAAGACTGTACCTTTTAATAGTTCTTCAGACAAGCGATCTTCCACGTGTTTTTGAAGTGCACGACGGAGCGGACGTGCGCCGTACTCTGGGTCGTAGCCTTCTTTTGAAATTTTTTCTTGAGCCGCTTCCGTTAATTCCAACTCAATTTCTTGCTCTTTCAAGCGTTTCGTTAATTGAGCCGTCATTAAAGTAACGATTTCTTTTAAGTGTTCTTTTTCTAATGAATGGAACACAATCATTTCATCGACACGGTTTAAGAACTCCGGACGGAAGGCTTTTTTCAGCTCTTCAAGCATTTTGCCTTTCATATCCTTGTATTTCTGTTCGCCGTCTTGCAAGTTGAAGCCGACATATTTGTTTTTCTTCAACGCTTCTGCGCCGACGTTTGATGTCATGATGACTACCGTATTGCGGAAGTCGACCGTGCGTCCTTTCGAATCCGTTAAACGACCGTCTTCTAATACTTGTAGCAAGATATTGAAAACATCTGGATGTGCTTTCTCGATTTCGTCTAAAAGAATGACAGAATACGGTTTGCGACGAACTTTTTCCGTTAATTGACCACCATCTTCAAATCCTACGTAACCAGGAGGTGACCCGACAAGACGTGAAGTCGAATGTTTCTCCATGTACTCAGACATATCGACGCGAATCATGGCATCTTCGTCACCAAACATACTTTCAGCAAGTGCGCGGGCAAGTTCCGTTTTACCGACACCTGTTGGTCCCAAGAAAATGAATGAGCCAATTGGACGTTTTGGATCTTTCAATCCAGCACGCGCTCGACGTACTGCACGGGAAATCGCAGTAACAGCTTCCGCTTGACCTATGACACGTTGGTGCAATGTATCTTCTAGTTTCAGTAATTTCTCAGACTCGGTTTGAGCGAGTTTAGAAACCGGAATTCCCGTCCACATGGACACAACTGCCGCAATATCTTCAACAGTTACTTCAGATTCCGCTTTGCCTTGCTCTTCTTTCCAAGACTTCTTCGTGCTTTCGAGTTCTTCTTTCAGCTTCTGTTCCGTATCACGGAATGATGCCGCTTTTTCGAACTCCTGGCTTTGAACAGCCGCGTTTTTCTCTGAACGGATTGCCTCTAGACGAGATTCCAGTTCTTTTAAATTCGGCGGTGTTGTATATGAACGTAAACGGACCTTTGAACCCGCTTCATCAATTAAATCAATCGCTTTGTCCGGTAAGAAACGGTCCGAAATGTAACGGTCTGACATTTTAGCTGCTGCCGTAATCGCTTCATCCGTAATTTTCACACGGTGATGAGCTTCATAACGGTCACGAAGTCCTTTAATGATTAGAATGGACTCTTCAACTGAAGGTTCATCCACTTGAATCGGTTGGAAACGACGTTCCAATGCAGCATCTTTTTCAATATATTTACGGTATTCATCAAGCGTTGTTGCACCAATACATTGTAGTTCACCACGAGCAAGTGATGGTTTCAAGATATTGGATGCATCGATTGCGCCTTCAGCGCCACCAGCACCAATTAATGTGTGTAGCTCATCGATAAATAGAATGACGTTACCTGCTTGGCGAATTTCGTCCATCACTTTTTTCAGGCGATCTTCAAACTCACCACGGTATTTTGTACCCGCAACAACTGTACCCATATCCAAGGTCATGACGCGTTTGTCACGCAGAATTTCCGGCACTTCGTTTTGAACGATTTGTTGAGCCAAACCTTCAGCAATCGCTGTTTTACCAACACCTGGCTCCCCAATAAGAACTGGGTTGTTTTTCGTACGACGTGATAACACTTCGATGACACGCGTGATTTCTTTGCTACGTCCTATGACTGGATCCAAGCTTCCTTCACGGGCAATCTGTGTTAAATCACGAGCCAAACTATCAAGCGTCGGTGTGCTTGCAGCAGGGTTCGTTCCACTGTTTGCTTGAACATGATCGTTGCTTCCAAGCAATTGCAACACTTGTTGACGCGCTTTATTCAAGCTGACACCTGAATTATTAAGAACACGTGCCGCTACTCCTTCGCCTTCACGAATAAGCGCTAGCAATAAATGTTCTGTGCCGATGTAAGAATGACCCAGTTTACGCGATTCATCCACTGACAATTCAATGACTTTCTTCGCACGTGGTGTGTAATGAACGATCGGACCTACGTCACCAGTTCCCATTCCCACCAACTCTTCAATGCCTTCTTCAATCATTTGAGGGCTGACTTCGATTGCTTCCATCGCTTTCGCAGCAATGCCGCCGCCTTCACGAATTAATCCCAATAATATATGTTCAGTTCCAATTGACTCGTGCTTCATACGAATGGCTTCTTCTTGAGCTAATTGGAGTACTTTTTGAGCGCGTTGTGTAAATCGGTTAAACATCATGAGGTTCCTCTCCTTCATTGTCTAAATTATTGTCTACTTGCAACCGTTCCCTAAACAACTTTGCGCGAAACACATCGCGTTCCTCGGGTTGCAGGGACGTGCCTGCATACTTCTGTAAAAAACCTGGTTGCATGAAAACCATGCATTCATTCAAAATCGAAACATCGACACCTTTAATCAATCCGAGATCGATGCCAAGACGGACGTCTGATAGACAGCGTCCCGCTTCTTCTGTTGATAAAAGTCGGGCGTACGTTAAAACTCCAAGTGAACGGTACAGACGATCTTCCAATACATTCGGTCTCGTATGTAAGAGAGCCGCTCTTGCTTCACGTTCTTTTCGAATAATTTGTTCCGTGATGCTTTGCAAATCAGTTAAGATATCTTCTTCTGATTTCCCAAGAGTCGTTTGGTTCGATACTTGATACACATTGCCGAGTGCTTCACTGCCTTCCCCGTAGATGCCGCGAACGACCATCCCGAGACGTGTAATGGCTGTCACAATGCGATCCATTTGCTTCGTCATCGTAAGTGCCGGTAAATGCATCATCACCGATGCCCGCAGGCCAGTGCCCGTATTCGTTGGACAACTCGTTAAATAGCCAAACTGTTCATCAAATGCATAAGGCAGTTCTTTTTCAAGGACGTCATCGATATGGTTTGCCTGACGCCATGCTTCGTTCAACTGCATTCCCGGGAAAATACATTGTATGCGAATATGATCTTCTTCATTGACCATCACGCTGACCGCTTCATCATCTGATAATAAAACGGACCCAGCTACTTCCGAATGAGCCAGTTTCGGACTGATCAAATGCTTTTCAACCAAAACTTGCCGATTGAGCGCAGATAGCTCTTTTATATCTATATACGAAAAGGTCGACTCAAGTTCCGCTTCTGCGTCAAGTAATACTGCGGAAACCGCTGAATCTACTTGTAGCGCTTCATTTTCCGTAAAAGAAAGTGGAAATCTGTAGCCTGTTAAATTTCTTGCAAGCCTGATTCGTGTACTCATCACGATATCAGCATGCTGTCCTTCACCAGCCATCCAACTTGTCACGGAATTATTTAGAAAACGTTCAATGGACATCGCGGTTTTCACCTCCGCTTTGCAGCTGTTCTTCTAACAAGCGAGCTTCATCACGCAGTCTTGCCGCCTCTTCAAAATTCTCAATTTCAATCGCCGTGCGCATGGACGTGCGAATGGCTTCTATTTGTTTTTTTAATTGCAGAGTCTGACCAAACGTACCTGGCGCTTTCCCCACATGCTTAACATTTCCGTTGTGTAATTTCTTGAAAACATCAGGTAATTGTTTATGAAAACTTTCATAACAATGTGCACAGCCGAACTTCCCTTTGTTTAGAAACTGACGGAATGTCCAACCACACGAACTGCATGTTTTTGACTCCGGTTGCGGTTTTTGCTGCATTTGTTTGGTTTCTGGAACACCAAACCAGTTGGATAATAACTGATGTAGCGAAAGTGGATCTTGTTGAAAATCCAAATGAAACGGATGAAAATTTTTTGCGCAAACTTCACAATAATGACGTTGCACCTGGTCTCCATTTTGTACTTGCGTCACGGTAACTTTTGCCGGTCGCTGTTTACAATTCTCACAAATCATCTCGCACTCGCCTCACTTTAACTGTTCATACTTAAATGTCATGAGCATCGCTTGCAATATGCGCGAACGCAATTCGTCTCGATGCGGCAATGGGGTATTGAGGGTTGTGCGATCGAGTGCCGCGAGCATCATTTTTGCTTCACGCTTCGTCACGACATTCTCATCGATTAAACGAAAGATAATATCTTCAGTCATCGTTTGAGAAGCTCCACGCTCCAAACTCACTAGTATCGCTTCAATTAAATCGGCCTTCGTATGAGCGCGTACCCGGACTATCCGAATATAACCACCCCCACCCCGCTTACTTTCAACAAGGTAACCACGGTCGGCGGTGAAGCGCGTATTAATTACATAATTAATTTGTGAAGGCACACACTGAAATTGCTCAGCAATCTCACTGCGCTTTATCTCAACATGCCCTTTATCATCTAATTCGATAACTTTCTTTAAATACCCTTCAATAATATCCGATATATTCCGCATTCAATCACCTCCCGATCAATTAAATCTGAGTGCGAGTCAAGGTTAATTGTGATATTTTGTGAGCGCAATTTACTCAGACTCACCTGACTTTGACTAACTTTGACTTTATTATATAAGGGGAGGTAGGAAGTGTGCAATTCATATGCTTTCGATTGTTTTTTGGGGGCTTAGAATTCATTTTTATATTAGATGTAGCGTACTTGTTTAGTGAGACGCTTTTAGGTGACCTTAATAGATTGTGAAAAATATATCGTTCAAATTGGAGTGTTTAGAATTTATCTCTCAGATAGGACATTTATCGCTCAAATACATCGCACAACCACTTTAACTTGTAGAAACTATGTAGCACGCATCGCTTGCAGAAAAGAGCCTGGAGCGAATTAGCGGAATGGCTCCCATTCGGGTTTAGAAATTAATTGGCTCTTTTTTCGCTACGCTCCTATTTGAAAGAAGTGATATCTCATAACGAGTAGACTTGGCGAAACAGGTATTTGCTATCTTTTGAGTTTATGAAAAATTTATCGCTCATAGAGTCTCACGCCCTAGTTAACTTGTAGAACCAACCAACCTAATTGGCTCTGTTTCCGCTGCGCTACTGTTACTAAATGAAAGTACATAAAAAAATGCCATCCTTTTTCATGAAAGGATGGCACTTCTTTTTATAATATGGAATTTTTTAATAAAACTCTCCCCGTGATAAATTCCAACCACGCATACACGCCTGTTTTGACCGTTGCGCTTGTCGCTACGTCGCGTGATGGATCTAGACAGACAAAATCAATATGTCTGACCGCATCGTGTTGACCGATTCTCACTAAACTTTGGAACAACTCCTCCGCTGTCATGCCTCCTGGTGTGGAAGCGGGCACACCTGGTGCAACCGCAATATCCAAAACATCCATATCGACAGTTACATATACGCGGTCTACTCTTTTTACTAATTCCTTTAACTGTTCTTCGACGCACTGAGCCACCCCTAGCTCACGTGCTTTTCGCAAAGTAATCATACGAATGCCGTGTTTCTTCGCATACTCCACCAACGGAGCTGCATTGAAGTACCCGTGCAGGCCAATGTTGACAACATCTTCCCCGCGGACAATTTCACCGTCAATTAGTTGACGAATGGGCGTACCGTTTGCAGGTCCCAAATCAGCTGGATCGCGTACGTCCAAATGGGTATCCAGTTGTAAGATGCCGATTCGCTCGTCCGGGTAGGCTTTCTTAAGACCTCTAACCGCACATGCAGTAACGGAATGATCGCCGCCTATTAAGCACGTTGTGGACTGATTAAACACGCTGACTAATTCAGTCGTTGTTTCTTCAATGCGTTCATGCGACAACAAAATATCCGTTGTATGCATTAGGACATCTCCCGCATCACGAACGGTGTATCCTGACAAATCTAAGTCCTCGTCCAAGTTATAAGTTGAGAACCCTTTCCATAATTTACGAAATTCGAGTGGATATAAAGAAGCTCCAGAAACACTAATGGATGATCGGGAAATTGGTGCTCCATAGACCACCATGTCTGGAGACTGTTCATATAGCGGTTTTACCCACTGATGAACGAAGTCTCCAGAAGTATCGCGCCATGACCATTCAGGTGGTTGTAAGTATTTCATTTAACCCACCACCTGTATGCCTTTTTTCCACACTGAGCCAACGTGGTTCACACCGAAAAGATACTGTAACTCCTGGTAGTTGGACACATTCCACATCACGACATCTGCTTGTTTTCCTGCTTCCAATGAACCGACTTTCTCTTGCATGCCAATGGCACATGCTGCGTTCATCGTTGCCGCAACTAAAGCTTCTGCCGGTGTTAAGCGCATGGAGATGCAAGCCAAATTCATGACTAGCGGCATGGAGGTTGTAGGTGAAGACCCCGGGTTACAGTCTGTCGAGATTGCTACTGCAACACCCGCATCAATCATCGCTCGACCTTTCGCCGCTTCTTCACGTAAATACAATGCTGTCGCTGGCAACAGACAGGCAATGACCCCTGCTTCCGCCATTAAACGCACACCTTCAGTAGAGGCTTTCAATAGATGTTCCGCTGAAATTGCTCCGACTTTTGCAGCTAATTCCGCTCCACCATACGACTCAATTTCATCGGCATGAATTTTCGGAATCAAGCCGAGTTCTTTGCCCGCTTTCAAAATACGTTCAGACTGCTCAGGAGTGAATACCCCCACTTCACAAAAAACATCGTTAAAGACAGCCAGTTTTTCTTCCGCCACTTTCGGAATCATTTCATTTATCAAAACATTAATATACTCGTCTTCGCGGCCCTTATATTCCTGAGGAACCGCATGACCACCCATAAAAGTGGGAACTAAATCAATTGGATGCTGGTCGTTCAACCGTTTCATTACACGAAGTTGTTTCAATTCTGTTTCCAAGTCGAGCCCGTAGCCACTTTTGCCTTCCACAGTTGTGACGCCATGGGCTAGAAACGAGTCCAGGCGGCGCGTTGTCTGCGCCACCAGCTCCTCTTCGGAAGCGTCGCGCGTCATACGAGTCGTTGCATGAATACCACCACCAGCATTCATGATTTCCATATATGTGGCACCTTCAAGACGCATTTCGAATTCACGTTCACGACTTCCGCCATAGGCCACGTGCGTATGAGGGTCGACTAAACCAGGTGTTACCAAACGGCCGGTCGCATCGATGATATCCGCTTCATGTGCACGTGATCCATACAATGCTTCGAGCTCGGACGTCGTGCCGACCGTGACTACTTTACCGTTTTCCATCCACACACTGCCATCTTCAATTAACCCGAGGTCAGACATTCCTTCCCGAACACGGGGAGCATTTTCACCGGCTACCGTTACAAGTTGTGCCGCATTTTTTATCCAAACTGGTCTCATTTTTCAGACCCCTTTAGCATCGGAATGTTAACACCTTTTTCGCGCGCTGTTTCAATCGCCAAATCATATCCCGCATCTACATGACGGACGATGCCCATTCCAGGATCTGTCGTTAATACACGTTCCAAACGAACTTCCGCTTCTTTCGTACCGTCCGCTAAAATGACCATCCCTGCATGAATGGAGTAACCCATGCCAACGCCACCGCCATGATGAACGGATACCCATGTTGCACCACCTACTGCATTGACCATTGCGTTCAATATTGGCCAATCCGCTACAACGTCCGAACCATCTTTCATCGCTTCTGTTTCACGATTCGGTGAAGCTACTGATCCTGAGTCCAAATGGTCACGGCCGATAACGATTGGTGCACTTAATTCGCCGCTTGCCACCATATCGTTAATGATTTTCCCGAAACGCGCACGTTCGCCATAACCTAACCAACAAATACGTGAAGGAAGTCCTTGGAATTGGATTTTCTCCTGCGCCATTTTAATCCAGTTACATAAATGTTTGTTGTAGCTGAACTCGCGCAAAATAACTTCGTCTGTTTTACGAATATCTTCCGGGTCACCTGACAGTGCTACCCAACGGAATGGTCCTTTTCCTTCACAGAACTGTGGTCGAATGTATGCCGGAACGAATCCTGGGAAATCAAATGCGCGTTCAAAGCCTTCATCTTTTGCGACTTGACGGATGTTGTTGCCGTAATCGAATGTAATGGCGCCTTTATCCATCATCTCGACCATTGCAGAAACATGCTTGGCCATGGATGCTTTTGAAAGTTTGACGTACTCGGTCGGATTTTCCGAACGAAGCTTCGCTGCTTCTTCCAAAGACATTTTTGATGGAATGTAGCCGTTTAATGGGTCATGCGCAGAAGTTTGATCCGTTAACACATCTGGAATGAAGCCACGAGCGATCATTTCCGGAAGGACGTCTGCTGCATTGCCAAGCAATCCAATTGATAAAGCTTTCCCTTTCGCTTTTGCTTCTTCAGCCAAACGTATCGCTTCATCTAATGAATCTGTTTTCACATCTGTATAGCGCGTTTCAATACGTCGATCGATGCGCGTTTCGTCCACTTCAATCCCGATACATACACCACCAGCCATTGTTACCGCTAAAGGTTGAGCTCCGCCCATTCCTCCAAGCCCTGCTGTCAATGTAATAGTACCTTTCAATGATTCTCCGAAATGTTGTTTCGCCAGTTCAGCAAAAGTTTCGTACGTCCCTTGTACAATTCCTTGCGAACCAATATAAATCCAGCTACCTGCCGTCATTTGGCCGTACATCATCAAGCCTTTTTTATCGAGCTCGTGGAACGTTTCCCAGTTCGCATACGCTGGTACAATATTTGAATTGGCAATCAACACACGTGGTGCATCTGTATGTGTTTTGAAAATCGCCACCGGTTTTCCGGATTGAACAAGCAACGTTTCGTCATTTTCCAACTCTTTTAATGAACGCACAATCGCGTCGAAGCTTTCCCAGTTACGCGCAGCTTTACCGATTCCTCCGTATACCACTAAATCTTCTGGATGTTCTGCCACGTCCGGATGTAAATTATTGCTTAACATACGAAGTGCCGCTTCTTGTTGCCATCCTTTTGTGTTTAATTCTGTTCCTCTATATTGAATCACTCTATCTGATGTATTCGCTTTCATTTTCATTCGCCCCCTTATTAATATCTTTATTGTATCGTGAAAGTTCTGATAATTTATTATAATTTAGATTGATTTTTACGTTTTGTTGACTTGATTCTCTAATTTTTATAGGTTTTTATAATTTATTGACTTAAGAACAAACAAAAAAGACCGATTGAGATATCGGCCTTTTCGGATTAATTTTGGAGTTTGTTAAGAAACTTTTTTGAATAATGTTAAACAGTATAGAGCAGCAATTCCGACAAGTACATAAACAACTCGAGCGATGGCAGTATCCATACCGCCGAAGATTCCGCCGACTAGATCCCATTGGAATAAACCGAAAAGCAACCAGTTTAACCCCCCGATAATAACAAGTAAAAGTGCGATAACGTTTAAGTTTTTCACTTCTGTCCAACTCCTTTCGTTTTATAATGTACACCTTTTGTATAACCATTATATAACGAGCGTAAACATTATAGAATAAATGAATGTGCTACTAATTTTATTTATTTTAAAAATCGATTCTTCTGCCCTAATTTAATCGAAATTGGGACGGCGTTTGTCCAGTTGAAGCTCTGAATTTCGCATTGAAATAAGATTGATGTGTAAAGCCGGCCAAACGCGATACTTCCTCTAAAGAAGCGTTTGTTTCTTTTAATAAACGTTTTGCTTCTCCAATTCGAATCTCCTGCAGTGTGTCCCTGAATTTCTTGCCAGTGCTTTTGGAAAACCTTCTACTTAACGTGCTTTTATTCATTTGCAATACATCTGCACAAGCTGCCAAATTCCAATTCGAGTCCCAATAATTTGATTCCATCATGGTTCTGACTTTATCGGAAAAATTAGAAGTCCCTGATTCTCCAAGACTCGTTTCTTTCATTAAATCCGCTGTGAAGCTACCGAAGTTTTGTATGATGTGGTACATCACTGGCTCGCGGACGATGTCTTGAAACAGTTGATGGTAATTTTTTTCAAGCGGTCCATTTTGTATTGAATTGGCCGACATATATCTTCTGATTTGTGCCAGAACGCTGGTCAAACGAATTCGAACCATTTCAGGATCCGGATAAGGTGCCTCAATGGTGAGGAAGTCTTGTTCCAACCACTGTCGAATCGCCTTAATATCCTGTTTGCCTAACATTTCAATCCACATGCGCTGCTCAATCGGAGATAAAAAAGGATCCATCTCGCGCCACGTTAAATCTTCTGTCTCCATGGACAAAATATCGTATCCATCATAAAAAATCCGTTCTTGGAAGCGACGCATTTTTTGATACAGCGAACGAATATCTACGTCGCCATGTGATTCGTATAGGTAAATAGACAATAAAGTATGAGATTGGCGTTTCCATGAAGCGTAAAATGCCAGATAAGCCTCCTGCAGACTTTCTTGTTCAGTCAATCGGTGAATAACGAGAACGAAATCGGTAAATGGGAATAGTTCCACGTGCGAAGGAAATGCGAACTCTTCCAAAGCTTGAACCAATTGGGTTCCCTGCGCTCGATTCGCAGGTACAATTGCAGTCAAAAGTAAAGGTGTACTTGGGTAAGTTTCAGCCAACAATAAATCTTCATATGTAACTTGCGAATTCTGAACTGAATCCAATTGAGGTGTCTTTTTCTTTTCATTGCGCAAACGAAAACGCGCTTGCTGGATATGTTTGATTAAATGTTCAGGCTGGAAAGGACGGAATAATAAATCCTCCGCTTTATGCTGGAGTGCGCGGTATGTTGTCTGAAATGTCCGATCCGAGGATAACCCTAGCCACCTTGCGCCTGATGGCAATAGAATTTCTTCCGGTACTGACCATAAATCCATATCAATTACATAAAAATCAAATTCCTTTGAATGCATATCTTTTTGTAATTTACTAATCGAATCCCCAGACTCCACAAAAACGTCCCGAAGCTGAGATGTAATCATCCACTTCAGGCCTTGTGCTTCAAGTGAGTCCTTCGTCAGAACATATACATGCATAAGAAAACCCCTCTTTCACCAGCTCTGTAAAAGCTCAGTAAACAGTTTAGTTTTAGGTAAGAATATACGTTTATTGTCATGTCTGCGTTCATCATAAGCAAGAACTTTTAAAGATTTGGTAAGTAATCGAGCACTCATTTCAAAAATTAATGATTATTTTTTAGTACCTTGCATAGAATAATACCGTGTGATATATTGTTCCAAATAGTACTGTTTATTAATTAGTAGTGGAAGGAGGGGTTAAAGATGAATATTCAATTCAAAAAAGGAGTTCTTAATCTTTGCGTACTTGTGTTATTAGATCAAAAAGATCGATACGGATACGAACTTGTACAAAAAATCTCAGATCAAATCTCGATTTCCGAGGGATCTGTCTATCCATTATTAAGACGTTTGACTAAGGAAGGTTATTTCACGACATATTTACAAGAGTCCACGGAAGGTCCTTCGCGTAAATATTATAAGCTGACCGATTTAGGAAGGTCGTATTTACAGGAACAATTAAATGAATGGAAAAGCTTCACAAACGGAGTTAATACTTTAATTGAGGAGAGTGTGAAAGATGACGGAACAACAATTTCTAAATGAACTTGAAATGGCTTTAACTAAACTTCCTTCCGAAGAAAGAAATGATATTTTCCAGGATATTAAAGAGTATTTTAAGGATGGTCGTGAAGACGGGAAATCCGATAGCGAAATCGCCGCATCCCTTGGCTCTCCAAAACAAATTGCCGAAGAACTTCTTGCCAATTATGTTCCTGAGAAGACAGAGCCAACTACAGCTACGAAAAAGATAAAAATTACGGATACTACATTCACTAAAGTGGACATGAACATCCATTTCGGTGCGCTGAATGTGTACCCATCCGAAACAGAAGATACAATCGTTGAACTGGTCAATGGAAATGAAAAACTTGAATTAACCGCAGAAGTTAAAGGAGATACGCTGAAGATTAAATTAAGAGAAGCGAAATTCAGATTCCTAAGCTTCCTTTTCATTGGCAAAGGTGTGCAAGTAAATGTTGCGCTTCCTGCTAAAATGTATTCGAGCATTTTGATGAAAACGGATAACGGCAGCCTAGTTGCGGAAAAACTTCTTGGAAAAACGATGGCGGCAACTTCAGACAATGGAAGCATTAAACTAAAAGCATTGGCAGCAACCAACCTGGATGTAGAAACAGACAATGGCCGGATTACAATCGAAAAAGTACAAACCAATTCCCTCTCGGCCAAGACGGACAATGGGCGTATCGAATTGCGTCATATCGATGCTGATCAAGTACACACTGAAACAGACAACGGACGAATCGAGATGGATTACGTGAATGGGAAAATTACCGGTAAAACGGATAACGGTCGCATTTCACTTTTCACAACCTCTCTTGATCGTATGATTGATTTAGAAACCGACAATGGCAGTATATCGGTCGTAACCGAACATAATCCAACCGACGTAACCATTCGTGCAACGGTTGACCATGGGAAAATTGATGTATTCGGTGAAAAGAATTCCCGTACTACTTTCGGAAGCGGAACAAATACGGTTCAACTTTCAACGGATAACGGAAAAATAACTGTCTATAAGAAAGAAGTAAGCGTTCCTGTTTAAATTTTAATAAGATGACGTTTTCCTTTTAGTAGTAGTCCAAATAAAAGTAAGCAAATAACATCAAAAAACTCAGAGTTTATACGCTCTGAGTTTTTTATGTATCAGCTTCTTATTTTGTGTATTTTGGATATGTAGCTTTATAACCAATTAATTTACCTATCGGGTTTAGTGCAAAAAACATACATCTTTGTACTGGTATAGGTGGTTTTGCAAGCCATGCGTGATTCTTAAATTGTTGAGACATAACAGATAGTTGAAGAAGATTCGGTAAACCCTTTTTATCTGACTTTCCATCCCTCGCTAGACCAAACATCGTTTCAAACATTTGCTCCCACTGAAGGGCTGGACGGAATAGTAAGCGACAATGTAATTCATCCTCACCATCATTTACCCAAATATGAGGTGTTCCTGCCTTCACCGTTGTTTTAAACCCTTTTTCACCAATCGTTTTTTCACCTTTGATAAATAATGCTAGTTTACCTGATATGACCTCAAATTCTTCATCTTGTTTTGGGTGAATATGTTCTGCCGCAACGAATCCCCCTGGCTTAACAAATAAGTCAAACTCTAAAAGTTCGCCATTGGTATCTTGTGCTGTTTGGAGAAACACGATTTTTTCTCCCGTAACTGGATTTTCAATTACATCTCCCTTTATGGCCACCAAGCCTATCCCCCTTGATTATTGTAAAGGCTGACATTCTTCAACTATTTATAAACTTCTTAAATCATCCTTTATTTATTATCATATTGAACTACCCTGTACCTTCAGTACAATAACCTCACAAAAAGGGCACCATCCTAATCATCCGAGAATACCTTGAGACCAACTGCCCCCACTGTCAGGGTAACTGCAATTACGGTTATCACAAATAAAAGGTCACCCGCTGTATTTGCATTATCCTCTACAATATAAAGCCATATGATCTCAACAAATAATATTAAAAGCCAAACGAAATATAATTCTTTAACCTTTTTCATATTTCTCCCCCTTTGCGAATTACGTTGTAAATAAGCCCTTTCAAAACAACACAAAGAAGCAGTTTAAATAAGAAGCTGATCAAACTGCTTTGTTGTTTGTTATCTAATTGACTTTTTTACTTTGCATCAAGCGTGTATATAGACATTTGTTCCGATTGGCACGAATGTGGAAAGCTCCGTCACGTCTTCGTTATACATCCTAATACATCCATGCGAAACTTCTTTGCCAATAGATGAGGGATTATTTGTTCCATGTATGCCATAATGCGGTTTAGATAAACCCATCCACAACACCCCATACGGGCCACCCGGGTCGTATTCTTTGTTCACCACAATATAATTTCCTTTTGGTGTAGGTGTTAACACTTTCCCCACTGCGATCGGATATGTCTTCAATAATATACTGGCATCGTAAAGTTTTAGCTGTCGTTTACTCACACTGACATCAATCCAAACCACCATAATCCCAACTCCTAAAACTGACTTACTTTAGGTATATGGAATGGCTGGTGGATATGACCTTATTTCGGTTAGATAGTAGCTAAAATCTATGCAGCAATCGTTCATTTTCTAACAAAAAAGCAACTCCATTATCGAAGTTACTTTTTTATCTCCTTATTTTGGAACCTCAACACCATAGGACACCCACTCTTCACGCGATGGTCCATAAATCCCTTTCATCGGCAATCCAGCCAATCGCATTAACATGGTCATTTGACCGCGGTGGTGGATTTGGTGTTTTACGAGAACGTTTAATGTAGTAGCATTTGTCCATATTTCACCATACATGTCGTGTTTTTCAGAAAGATTGGCATCCGTCCATTGTGAACGAATGGCTTCCTTGAAAGCCATATTTGCCTGTCTGTACCCAGCAGCAACTTCCGCTGCGGATTCCGGCATTGGCGCATCATGATGCGGTGCTTCAAATACCAATCCAACACGTGACATCATTTCGTGTACAGAGACAATGGTATGCCAAGCCAGATAACCTAAAGACCTTTCCCCTTCTTTGACTCTAGCTCCTAGGGAATCATCGTTTAACAAGTCCATTATTTGTTGGGTAGAGTCACTTTCGTATGTCCATTCATTTAAGAATTCATCCAGTGTATGGTACATGAGTTGCCTCCTTAAGATTATTTACTCTCTTAAGTATCTTTCGTGAAAATTGGCAAAATCCCTTCCTCACGCTTCGATTAATTGCTTTCTTTTTGCTTCAATTTCGGAAAGCTCCGCATCTAATACATTCTTTTTACCTGCTAAGGAATGCATGACTTTCACGACTTCTTTTACGGTGTTTTGCAAGTTAGCCTGAGACTTGGAAATGCGTGAATGAATGGTCCACTCACTGAAAATATCATCAAAAAAGTAGTCTGCCATTTTGATAAATTCACCGCGTTCTACGATAAAAGTATTGGCTTCGAGTGCCTGCACATCTTTGACTTCCGTTCTGAATCGATGGAGCGCCATTTGTGCTTTATGAATCGTGTCTTCCGAATCGTCAATTGCACCGTGCTTCATCGCAGTCACAATCATACCGCCGCCCAAAAACGTATCCCAAGTGGAGTAATTGCGTGCGGATTGGAGCTGGCTGATTGCATAAGACAGTAAAACATTTGCTTTACTGCCTGCCTCCCGTGCTTCTTCGATTTCCCAAAGCATGGTTTGGACAACCGTTTTGCGCTCGTAAAGTTCTTCCATCAGCGCCTTGTCTTTAGGTGAATTTACTTTTAACCACAACTCTTTTTCTTTCATCAACCGTTGCCAATTCGCATGGAGGTCCCGGAAACGTATATCTGCCAGTTCTTTTCTTATCGTATCTGTTTCAACTTCCAAGTCACGAACCATTTTTACAGCTTCGTTCCATTTCAGTTCTACCGAAGCGGCTTCAGCCATTTCCTGATCACGTACATCTTCTTGTGTCCCTTTCCACTTTCTCATCATATTGGAAAATGAAAACTCATCTAATTTTGCTACGTCCCGCTGTTCTTTTGTCAGCTTTTTTTCGAACTCATTTCGTTTATGCGTATGCTCCAAAACATCTGTTTGAAGAGAAGCCAGCTTCTTTTGCAGGCGTTCTTGTTCATTCATTAATAGCTGTAATACCGATTGTCGTTGCTGTAAAGTCGACCACATTGCCATCACTCCCTTACGTTTTATACGAAATTCAAGAGATGAGGTTTCAATTCGTTTGTTTTTTGGGAATTTAGTGAAATGTTGGAACTTTTAAGTTTGTGAAAGAGTCTAATGATTAACTATGAAATTTGGAATGGATGGGGCGGGTTTGAGATGAAAAAGTGGATAATTCCAGTAGTTATTCTATGCCTTATTGCGGTGAACGCTGCATTGTCAACGAAATTTCATTACCCAGAACTTCCATTTACTAATAAAACTAAGCAAGAAGTAGCGAGACTTGCCACATCATCGGAATTACCGCTTTCCAAAGTAACTCAGCAAGACGGCTACGTTTGGTTGGTAACGGATGATTCCCTCGATGTTGCAGTTAACTCTCTTAAGCAACGAATGAAAAAGAATGGCTGGAATTTTGTTGAACAGTATGGCTCGAGCTATTTGTTTGAAAAGAACAATGAAAAAGTATTTATAGAGAGTGAACAATGGACTGGCAACTTTCTGCTCTTTCAATTGCCTCTTGGATTTTAATCTTGAACTATAGGAAAAAAAGCCCTTCGACTGGTTTTTCGAAGGGCTTTCCGTTTTGTTATTTACTCTTTTTAATCCCGAATGGCCACCACACGCCGCGATTAAACGATACGGTAATAGCCGGTATGAGTAATGGCAAGACAATTAAGCCGTAAAGCAATAATCCGATGACCACGATTGACGCGATTTGCATCAAACTTAGAACACCTGAAGGTATCATGGCACCAAATGTCCCGGCTAAGATAATAGCTGCCGTGATAATGACCGTACCCATTTTGGCCATGGAAATACGCATTGCTTCGCGAACGGACAACCCGCCTTCTGCTTCTTCACGGAATCGGTCGAGTAGGAAAATGGAATAGTCGACACCTAGAGCAACCAACATGACGAATCCGAAGAATGGCACTGCCCAGCTGATTCCGTCATATCCAAGTAGATTCTCGAAGATCAGTTCGGCAATGGCAATGGACGTAAAGTACGTTAATAACAACGAACCAATCATGAACAATGGCATAATCATGGAACGGAATAATATCGTTAAGACGACAAACAAACTGATTAACATAATCATTACCGTACTTGAAAAATCGCTGGAAGAGATATCAGCCAAATCACTATTTACGCTTGATATACCACCGAATGCAATATTTGCATCTGCAAAAGGTGTTCCTTTAACTTCAGATGCCACTGCGTTTTTCAAGCGTTGCACCGTTTCGATGGCTTGAGGAGAATATGGGTCATCGGAAAGGACAACTTCCATTTTAATCCCGCGCCCATCGGCAAATGTATAACGGTCCAATACTTGAGAAAAATCTTCATTCTCAAGTGTCCCTGCAGGAATATAAAGTCCGGTCTGACGGACACTGTCACTTTCACTCATATTCGTCATCATATCGCTGACTTCCGTAAGCCCATCGGCAATTTGTGTAAGACCTTTATTGGACGCTGCAAGTCCTTCCGTTAACTGAGATAGACCTTCACCACTGCCACCTGCTCCGGCTAGTCCTTGCTGAATCTGTCCGAGTTGGCCACTAATCGCATTTAAAGCACCGACTGTTTGTTGTACATTGCCGGTCCTTTGTAACCCTTGTGCTGTCAGTGCCAATTGATCGTTTAGCTGACCAAGACCTGACGCGATTTCTCCAAGTCCACCACTATTACCAGCACCAGCCAAGCCGTTTTGAATTTGCTCCAGACCCGCTCCTATTTCAGTAAGTCCTTCGCGCGCTTTAGTTAATCCATCAGCCATTAAGCCCAGTTGACGGTCAACATATAAGTCTTCGATCATTTCTCCTGTCGGACGGGTAACCGTACGAATCTTCTCCACGCCTTCGATTTGCTCAAAGCGTTGGCTTAATCTTTCCACATACGGGATCATTTCTTCGTTTGCCAGCTTTTCATCCGATTCAATAATTACTTGAACAGGCAATGAATCCCCTTTTCCAAAGCCATCTTCAATCGCACGTAATCCTTGAACCGATTCGTAATCACTGCCGATTTCATCCACCGTGTTAAATGACAATGAATTATCGTATGTCAGCAACAATGGAACTGTCATAATCGCGACCACCAGCATTGAAAGAACGGGGCGATTGACGGAAAGCTTGCTCATCCATACCCATAGTTTGCTATCGTGATGTGCTGCCGATTTTTTAGAAGGCCAGAACAGTTTTTCTTTTAAAACCAACATAAACACAGGCACAATCGTAAATAGCACGAGCAATAATACGGCAATTCCCACAGCTACAGCTACGGCCGATTTAAAAATCGGGAAATCGGCAAAACCGATAGCGAAGAATCCGATAAATACGGCCAGCCCACTAATTAGTAATGTACGGCCAGCCGTTTTGTAGGTATTTACAATCGCTTTTTCAACCGCATGACCTGCAGATAACTCTTCTTTGTAGCGGCTCAACAATAAAATACAGTAGTCCGTTCCAATCCCGAACAAGATCGCCACTAAGAAAATCTGGGTGTAGTTCGAAACCGGGAAGCCAAACCAATCTATGAAAAACGCCACAAGTGATTGGCTTAATAAATAAGTAATCCCCACTGCCACTAAAGGAATGAATGGTGTGACAATGGAGCGGAAAACGGCAAGTAACAATCCAAAAATCAGCACAACCGTAATAATTTCTGTACGCTTTAAGCCTTCTTGTGCACTCTTATTCACATCATTGTTGATAATGGCTTCACCTGTCACGTAAGCTGTCATGTCTGATGGAATGATGGAATCACGAATTTCTTGTGCAACTTCATTAACTTCTTCATCGGAACCATTCACCGTAATGGGAATGAGCACTGTTTTTTTATCTTCTGAAACGAGTTGACTCTCAAGCTCTTCACTTTCAACGGGATTTAATACACTGGTCACCGTTTCTGAAAGTGCTGCGATTTCCTTCCACATATTGACTAATTGCTCACGGTCTTCATCAGTCAGAGTTTTCTCTAGTTGCACAACGACGGAAATCGTTTGGTCACTTTCTCCTGCGTCCGCAAGCATTCTCGCAGCTTGTTGTGAGGAGGCATTTTCAGACAATTGGAACGAGCCCGCTTCTTCCGCTTGTTTCGTTAAATTCGGGGCAAGGATAAATAAAAGAATCGTAATGGCAAGCAAGCCAATTGTTATCGGCCATTTCCATTTCAAGATTGTTTTCATTCGTCAGACTCCATTCATTTTCAAGATTTCTCTTAACTTGCGGAACGTCACTAAAAATTGGTCAATTTCCTCATCATCCACTTGATTGGACATCAATTTCCCAATGTATTCATGTAATACTCGATCTGATTCATTGACAACATCTTCTCCTAAAGAAGTGAGCACAAGAATCTTTTCTCGTTTATCGCCTGAAGGTTTTGTGTCTATCAACTCTTTTTCCATCAATTTTTTTAAGCGATTGGAAATAGCGCTTTTGTGAACGCCTTGCAAAACTGCGAGGCGACCAGATGTAATTTCTCTTTCTTTGTAAATCAGTTTCAACACTTGAATTTGTTCGGGTGAATATTCTTTCCATATGGGATCATCCACGCTTCGTATCACACGTTCAGTGCCATATATCAGTACTTCTTCAAAGAGCGATACCGCTTCTCTTATTCTTTCATCCATAATAGTTTACCCCCTAAAACAATAATAGTAGTTTAGGGGGTAAACTATGCAATGTCAATTATAGGCTTTTGACAAACTGGTGTGGTATTTATGTCTTAAGTTTGATCTACAGATAAATAAAAAAATCTCCCCGACAACAACATCGAGGAGAAGAAAATTATGCATAAGCTGGTGATCGTTCACCGTTTTTAACAACGTGTCTATTGCGACCTTGCTCTTTTGCTTCCAGTAACAGTTGATCAGCATAAATATATGCTCGTTCCATCGGTAATTCTTCTGTCATTTTATTGAAATACAGACCAAATGACGCACTATATACGATGGATGTATCACTTCCATCAAACTCTACCTCTGCTGGATGAGTATTTACATACGTGCTTACCGACTTAAGGAAATCCAGACATTCTACATAACTCCTACCTCTCAAGAAAATCGTGAATTCTTCTCCGCCACTACGGAACACACAATCTTCTTTCTTTGTATGAGCTTTCAAAACTTCAGCAAAATGTTGAATTACGCGGTCCCCGACTGCATGGTTGTAGTTATCATTGATTTGCTTGAACTTATCAATGTCCGCTACCACAATTCCAAGTACTTCATCTGTCCCATTAATTTCGTCCATTTGCTTATCCATCATTGCCCGGTTCGATAAGCCTGTCATGAAGTCTGTGTATGCCATTTCACGGAAACGATCGCGTTCCAATTCGTTTTGAACCTTTTCCTGATTAGAAACGAAGGATTTACTCACTACGTAATTTAACAGGAATAATCCAATTAACATTTCCCACTGGTTTTCCATCACAAAATAATATAATAGCGCATTTGTAATGGACAGTTTACCGATATCAAAAAGAGTTATTTTTTTAAGGAACGTCCTCACTTCAGACCATGAAGTTATATTTCCATTTAAATAAAAAGCGAATGCCATAAGACACTGACCTTGCCAGCGATTAAGTAACGCGACTAAAAAAAACAGAAGGAAGTAACCGAATGGAATCAGTTGCGCGTATGGATAAAGCGAGAAAAAAAGGATAAATCCAACCGTATTGTACAAAACGAACGAACCGATGTTGTAAAGTGTATCGGTAAATTCATCGGCATCTGCCGTTTTTGTATATTTTCTTTGAAAATAGACGTTAAACCGATGTATGAATTCAAAAATGAACAGGCCGAATGGTCCCGCAAATAACGCAAAGGACTGACTATAGGAAATTCCGTAGTCGAAACTACCGGCGCCATTTCCTTGTTGTATTTTTATATTAGAGTAAATCGCAGAAAAGATGAGATAAATGGAAATCACAATTAAAAATTTAGTTAGATCTACCTCGAGCGGTGCAAACGATAAACCAACTATTAAACTAGCAATAAATAATGAGACGTCAAAAATTTTGTACTTCCACATTCCGTGCACCTTCTTACTTATGAATATCAAAATTATAGCACACGATTTGACAATTGAATGTAAATTCCGAATACTTTTTCTTCACTTTATTTTCTGATACCCACCAATTGCGTATTCAAGCGCTATCTTCATTGAAAAAAATTTTTTCTCTCGTGTTTCAAACTATTTTAAGTCGTGCATTCTTGCAAATATAGACGAAAGCTCACAAATAAAAAACCATAAAAAACACTGACTCCCTTTATACACTTCAGTAGGTTATTCCTGAACGCTTTTCTCTAAATACCAACCATAAACATACGAATATGAAGAAAGCTACCACTTCAAGGGATACAATGTACCATGGATATGGCCCCAGGAAATCTAGCAAGCTACCGTTAACGGGTTTCGACCGCAAGAACATATAGTTCCCATCAAATAAGAGATTTAACAAAAACACGATTGGCAGTAATACGTTTAATGCGAGCATCGTTTTGAGAATTCCGCTAAAAGTAGGACGGTACCCCTTCACCCACGTGAAATATAAAGCCACGAGAACAATCCCTAAGTGCGTGTAGAAAAAGTGGAAGTATCTGAAATGAGGAAAGCTTAAATCCAAGACTGGTGTAGCGATGGCTTGAAGTGCTCCTCCAATACCTGCATAGAAAACAAAATCATAGACATGCTTATTCCCCGTCCACAATAGAACAATGGTCAACAATAAACTGATGCTACACAATTCCAGAGGTAATGAGTTGCTCCAGCTCCACCTTTCTGATTGAAAAAGCCATATATAATACGCGGTATCCATCCCCATCAATGACACAGCAAAAAGTCGTTCGTATCGTTGCATTTTTTGAGGTTGAACCGTCCATTTATTTTTAAAAACAACTAACAACACAATTAACAGCACCATCCCCACTATAGCGACTACATGGGCGGTGGAAAACATAACGAATGTTTGTCCTTCTTGTTTCAACATCGCACTTCCCCATTTCTATCTTTCACCAATATACATACATATTCGTTTCTAACTTGTGAATTTCCTCGTTTTTGAGTTTGTTTTTCAGATAGAAAAAGGAAGAGACTGGGTAATTGGCGAATATTATATGAGTACTTTTTTCGTAGATCCTAACAAAGAATTCGGGGGATTTGAATGCAAATGATGTTTCAGGAAGAACTCGTATTTGAATACATTGAAATGGATTGCTGCTGTTTTGATGAAGAGAAAACAAGAGCAACACTAGTGGAGAGGAACATCAAATGAAAAAGCTCGCGATCATATTATTGGCTTTCGCAACAGTGGCACTGACCTTCAGCTTAATTCCATTCTTATTTGACTATCCCTATAGTAATTCCGAGAATTCAGGACCGGCAAATTATTGGGAGTTAATAATTATGATGGCTTATGAACGTAAGTTTTTACTGCCTGGAATCATAGCGTTGCTAGCAGGATTAATCGTGTTTTACAAACATCGGAAGCACGGGGAAACGCTATGAACTGGACGATGATATTAGTAATTGCGTTGGTAATTGCCTTGACTCGATGGGAGAAAAATGAATTTCATATACAGTCATTTCTAAAGGAATTGCTTGTATTTTGCATTTCCCTCTACATCATCGGCTTCATTGGAAAAGTTGTAGCAAACTACTTGGATTTTTCATTCTCCCTAAACACTATCCTCTCTGAAACAATGCAACTATGGATCGGTGGTTCTCTTTTCTTTTTATTTGCCTGCTTTCTTGCGTTTAAGGGGTGGAGGACAGGAAGTAACATGAAAAAGTTAAGTTAAAAGTTTTAGAAAAAGGAACGGAGGATTTCACATGAAAAACACGATGACGGAGCGAATTACCTCCATGCATAACGAAAATGATTTTTCTGGTTCAGTTCTGGTACTAGAAAGCGAGAAAGTTCTTATAGATTGCAGCTTTGGATATGCCAATCGGGCAGAAAAAATAAACAACCAGTCTGGAACAAGGTATGGAATTGCTTCCGGATGCAAACTTTTCACGGCAATTGCCATCTGCCAATTAGTAGAAGAAAGAAAACTTTCCTTCGAGGCAAAATTGACAGACTGCCTGGATGTAAAGTTTCCTCAGTTTGATGACAACGTCACGGTCCACCACTTGCTTACCCATACTTCAGGCGTACCTGATTATTTTGACGAAGAAGTGATGGATGATTTTGAGGAATTGTGGATTAAAACGCCAATGTACCATATCAGGAACTTGCAGGATTTCCTTCCTCTCTTCCAAAACGAACCGATGAAAAATTCACCGGGGAAGATTTTCCGTTACAACAATTCCGGCTATATTTTGCTAGGGTTGATTGTGGAACAGGCAAGTGGACTTTCCTTTACTGACTACGTGGAAGAACATATTTTCAAAAAAGTTGGGATGATTGAATCAGGCTATTTTGCTTTTGACTCCCTGCCTGAGAAAACGGCATTAGGATACATCGATCACAAGGATGGTACGTGGAAAACCAACATATACTCCCTACCGGCAAAAGGCGGCTCGGATGGCGGCGCCTATGTCACCATTACTGATATGGCTCGACTCTGGCAATCTCTTACGAACAATCAAATCCTGAGCAAGGAAATGACCGATTGCTTGCTTACGGCACATGTTCAAACAAAGGAAAACAGCTTCTATGGTTATGGGATTTGGATTAATAAAGAGGATGTAGACGTAGTCAAGTACCATGTCATGGGCTATGACCCGGGCGTAAGTTTTCACTCAGCATACTACCCCAAGGATTCCCGCATTGTTGTGGTTTGTTCTAATAAGTCTTCTGGTGCATATAAAATCATGAACGCCATTGAAGAAGAATGGATAAAAGTGCTTAATCGCTAAACAACATTTAAACATGACACCGATACAGGATGGAAATTAGTCAGAAGTTATAGCGAAATTACATTTGAACAGGTTATGGGTTGTTGTGGAGTTTTTAGGTTCAAATGGTTGAAAGGAGATATTCATTATTTATGGAATTATCAAGGCCTCAATTATTGGCTTTAGAGAATATTACAAGTTACGCAAGGAACCATAGACATGAAGCTAAAGAAACAATTAATCACATACTTAAAATGTCTAATATCTCGGTTGAATTATTTGAAAATGCTGTTGATAAATTAAAGGCTCACGCAAAGATTGGATTACATTTTCATCCCGATAGACCAAATTCAACTATGAAAATCGTTGCTGAAGCACTTTTGGAGCAGGGAATATATAAGAGCCAGTTTGAAACATTTATATCTAATGGTAGCATCTCGGCTTATCCTGGTGGAGAACGTGACCTTTGGGAGAAGAGAATTTTTGGAGGTGCATATCAACTGGATGGTACAACCAATAACCAACGTCCTAAATATGGCGCACTAGATTTGATGTTGCACCCAGATGGACCTGCTCCACGTTTTGGATCATGCTATTTTCTTCTATCCCCCAAGGTCTCAAATCGTGCCACTTATACCTACTTAGATTCGCATCAAGATCCAAAAGAAAAGGGTAGTTATAAAGAGTTTGATCTTATTTTGGCTGCACTCTTGGAAGAGACATTCTTAAGAGACTTTGCGATTGGAGAAAGAAATCTGACACCGGCAAGGTTAATCAATCATCTGCTATTTAATATTGAGAAACCTTTTACCGACCCAGCAAACAACGAGCCAAACCGCAATCTTAATCACTATATTGAAGCTCAGGTTCATGGTGATATATCACTCAAAGAAGATGTGGAAGTGCTTGTTGCAGATTATTCTTTCAAGAAAACTTATGTAGGGGAAATCTTGGAACAAATATGCCATAAGTATTCCATTGATCTGAATTGGCACAGGGGCTTTACTCTTACGGTAGACGAAGTTCCTTCTGATTTTAGAGGTCCATCAATGCCTTCTTTAGCAAAACGCATAGCACAAAATAATGTTATCGATGCAAAGATCATTGGTTCAGCTGTAATGGAATTGAACCGCACTCCCGAAACCTGGAGTGATCACGGATCTTATAAGGAGGTACTTCAAGAATTAAAACTATTGTGGCACGTTTTAGTGAGGTATGGAAAGTAAAATTCCACATTGAAATAATGGTGAATTTCGAATGAGGTCCAAACTAAAAAGGAAAAGAGTTTTTGACGGTGGTCAAAAACTCTCTTTCACATCTCGGTACCTGAGGTTCTCGTTCAACTACCGTTTTTTGTACCATCTCCACGCCAAGAAAATAACAATGACTAGTATGATATTAGCAATGACCCACATCATGAGATTCGATTTTTCAACAGTTAAGTCTACTTGTACAGTGGGTTCTTTCCCTTCACCCAGAACGGCCAAATCTTCTTGTGCAGCACCTAATGCTGTCGTACGATCACAGATGATTGTCACAAGCTCTGCTTGATTTCCATACATGTTAGACTCTGTTGCGTACACTAAATATTCCTGACCAACCTGGAATTCATACCCACAATCCCCCCCACCACTGCCGGTGGTAATAATGACTTGAGACTCAGATATACCTTTCCAGGTTTCCGCTACTTCAATCAATACTCGTTTCTTCATATATCCCGATAAGTCTTTTTGTTCGTTCACTTCAAGCACTTTTCCTGAAAAAACGGCTTGTGAACGCTCCAACTCTTCTTCGACTGATGGGGGCTCTACACAGCTACACGCATAGCTGGTTGTCGGAACGATGGACATGCTGATCAAACTAAAAAGGACACTTAACAACATCGTCAAAAGTATCTTCTTCCTCATGGGCAGTCTCCTTATCTTCATCCTTTTTTCTGTTCATTTAGTCTTCTTCTAATAAACCAATACACCGCAAATCCTATCACGCTCAAAATGAGCAGAACTGGTAAGTTTCCGATGAAGAATACGATAAATGCTGAAGCTGCCGATAATAATGAATTCGTACTTGTTGCGAATTGTTTTTTTGTTTTTTCCCATGTATTTAACTCTTTGCTATCGATCTCAGGAACTACCACACGATTTTCATACATCGAGATTTCAATCGTTGAAAACGACGTCTGGTTTTCAAGATACTTCATCTTGCCGACCATTACTTCAATCTCTTCTTGAACCTGTGCTAAATCTTTAGAGATTTTCAGCAAATCCTCGGTTTTCTGTGCTTTGCTCATGAAATCAAGCAAGCGTTCTTCAACCGCTCGTTTGGATCTAACGCGTGATTCCAAATCTACGTACTGCTCGGTAACATCCTGACCCGTTACATTGCGCTCTAATACTTTAGCTGCTTCCCCTTCAGCCTCTAAAAGGAATTTTTCAAAATTCTCTTCAGGGACCCTAACAATCATTGTGCCTCTGCTCGTTTGATCGTCTTCTTGATAGACGTTCGATTCAACGATGTACCCTCCATATTGCTCGACTTTCTTCTGAATATTACTTTGGGCTTTATCCAATTCTTTCACGTTCACACTTAAAATCGCCTTGTGAATAATCATTCGTTTCACGGAAACAGCAGGCGCAGCTTTTTGTGATTCATCTGAACCTGTTTCGTTAGCTAATTGCTCTGACTCAGTACTTACTTCATTCGAAGCTTCCGACTCCGGTGCCATTGCTTTATCCTCGGAACTCTCGGTACCCATTTCGCTTGCACTACAAGCCCCCAACAGAACCAACAAGCTGAAAAGTAGGATAAATAAAATTTGCTTTCTCATCTTCGACTGCCCCCTATCTCTATACTATTTATGACGAGACGGGCAGGAAAAATGTTACAATTTTCTGATTGTTTTTTATAACATTAAATAAACCCCCTTGCTTATTGGACTTGGGGGTTGAAATTGTTCTTTTGGTTAACTAAAGAATCGGCACACTCTTTACAAAAAGCAAGCGGCCGAAGATGCAATTTCGGCCGCTTCCTGCTTCAATTATTTTTGAGATCGCACTGTTCGTAAACGACGGAACTGAGCAATTTCTTTAAATAGAAATTGCCAAAAGGCGAAGGAGGCGATTAGCAAAAACCCAATCTTCCACCCCTGTCCCCAATCATTAAAATACACATAATAGGACATTGAAGCGAACACACCTATATAAAATATGAGTCCCCAAAGGAGTGACTCCCGCTTGACGTAAAACTTAATCGCAAACAACAAAGCGCAAATGCCTAACAACACCCACTTTAACGTATCGAACTCCATTAGTTTCTCCCCTCACAAACCAGATTGTTTGGAATAATTTCTTCGTAGCATTCCATGTGTTCGCTGCATTCCGAGCTTTTCATAGTATCCCATCAAGTCTTCGTCACACATCAAATCAATCATATAAATATCCTTTAACAAGGCGAACATCTTTTGAACAAGTTGGTGACCAATACCTTGTCCCTGATAAGCTGGCAGCACTTCTAAAAATGGAATATACGCGGACAATATACCATCACTGTTTGCTGTAATAAAGCCTATAACTTGTTGGGATCCTTCATCAATTGCCAATACCAAATGTGAGCTTCTTTTCAGTAATTTCAGATGGACTTCAGAAGAAGGCGGGTTTGGCCACCCCACAAAAAACCCGTTCAATTGTTCTTTAGTTATATCTTTAATAGATGTTGTATAGATCATATTCAGAACCCCTCAAGTTGCCAAAATTATGAACTGAGTGAATCACAACTGTATTCCGCAAAACAGCTACGCTTTCCGTGGGCGAGCGTCAAGTCTCCTCGTCGCTAGCTCCTGCGGGGTCTTGACTGTCTCGCTTTCCCACAGGAGTCTTCGCTGTTTTGCTCCATACTTTTTCATCAAATCGCAATAATTTTAAGAACCAAACCCATTCATAAAAAACTAACCGCCAAAAGATTTAGTTCAACAGTTTCTGTACCGCTCGTACAATATGGAATGGATTTTTAAGTATTTCATCTTCACTTATCAGCGTTTCTCCAACAACTAAAGTATTGTCTTGAAATGAGAAACGGTGCTCTGCAAAACAAAATGCAACTACCCTACAGTCATCCTCTAAAAAAGGTGTATTTAGTTCAACAAGAAAATCATGAGAAACACGACGTAAAGCCTTCCAAACCGTGTACTCAACTTCACTTCTTACAAATAAATCTTGTAGTCTTTTCGCTTCTAATAAACTGGGTTTCGTTGTCATAAAGTTACTAGCTACACGAATTCCATCTACAGCGATATTTGTATGAGTAATCCATGTATCTACTTCAAATACGATTGATTCTATTGTTTCTTCCTTAGTAATAATTTTTCCATGTTCAATCCGATCTTCTGTTTCAATAAACAATACAATCCAACTTGCTTGTGAAAATGACTTAGGTAAATCTTTTTTTAACACTTCTACTTCTCGGTTTCTAAAATCGTAAGTCGTGACTTTAATAAACAGAGCGATATTATCTAACATTATAGGTTTCGGCTCTAGCGCACCTATTGGTAGAATTCCTTCTTTCAGCAACTCATCACCATTTTTGTTTAATAAATTATAAATAACTTCTGAAACAAGTTCTGTAGCATTCGGCAAAAATGGTAGTCCACCAATATTTACTTTATTTATACTTTTATATAATGGATGGGTTTGGAAACCTTTCATATCCTTCCATGGGAACAGTACATATGCACCAAATGCCGTTCTTTCATACGCTCCGTCATTGGCTACAACAATTGCATCTCGATAACGATGCATTGTATTAATATCTTCCAGCTGCGGTGAAGGACCTTCTTTACTACAAAAATCAATTTTATATTTTGCGTCGAAAATATATTGAAACTCGTAATTCTTGCCTTTTTTTGCAATGCTCAACATTGAATCTGGCTTTTGTTGCACAGTAGGTATTCGGTTTCCAGTGTCATACTGATAAACTAATGAGATTGTTTCTCCAGTCACTTTATGTTCGAATGTCCGCTCAATACGTTGACCATCCGTTAATTTAATAAATAATCCATTTGAGTTAAATTCAATGACGTTTTGAGTTAATCCATGACATGTTTCTGATAAAATTTGGCCTAGTTTTAAAAAAGTCCAATACTCATACAGCTGCCAAATGGTTTTTAAGGACATTTTATACAACTCACCTTGCAGTACAATACTTTGCGCTAAAATAGCATATATTTGATGAACTTCACGGTAACCAGATGCCATTTGCAATACTAGACTATGCGCCGTTCGATCAAGCAGTCCAACGCTTCGCCAAAAAGGTGAATTTAAACGTTTTTGCAGTCCAATTTCGTCTTGTTTTAAACTCACTATTATGTCCCTAGAAATCACATTGGTTTTATCTTTTAACTTTAGCGCATTATCAATTATTTCAATTAGGGCATGCAACCTAGACATAATACGTTGCATCGTCCATTTCACATAGCGATTCTCAAGTGTATCGAAAGTTTGCTCTTTTTTTATAAGCAAACCTTTCGTTGGCATCATGTCCTTGCCAGCAATATTAATGCCTTTACCATTTGGCATCTCCACAAAATGTTGAGCATTTTTACGCAGATACCCATGACTTCGGCTATCTTGTTTACGAAGACGCTCGCCCCGTACTTCGATATAGTTTTTAGTTAATTGATGATGCGGCATACGTTCAATTTGCAAAATAGCCTGTTTATAATTTTCAATATGCGCCGAAAATAAGCGGTAAAACTCACCCAGTGTAGGATCTTTATAGTACTTTGCTTCCCCTAATACATATGTACGCTGTACAAATTGATAGGCCAAATTATAAAGTTCATCCTGCACCCCAGACAATAAATCTCTATAGTCCGTCTTGTAATCGAGCTTCGTCGGAAAAACTTCAATTAGAACATCTAGTAGCTTCTTATCGCCCTCACGTATTTCAAAAGAAGAAAAACCTACTTCGTTTTGGAAATGCAATGTTCCAGATAAAAAGTTCATTCCTTTTGTCTTCGTTATCGCTTCTTTGAAAGGAGCATATTCATGATAAAAAGACACTTCACGACCTTTTCTTTGATCAATAATAATTTGATAATAACCATTTTCAAAAAATATAGGAGGCAAATCCTGTTTCGTATAAGTTACTAGCTCACCTTTACGAGCATCCAGAATCTCAGTTCGTACAGTATCATCTAAACCAAAGGTGTCTACACGGAATTTCATCTTGTCATCTACGCTATACGGTACGAATTGGTTTTGGTAACGGTCATAATTCATATCCCCTTTTACGACTAACGTAAAAGCATCTGTCTCGATACAAAGTAGCTCAATGTTTTTATGCGATCCAGAAGGAAGTGAATCCATTTTTCCTTAACCTCCCAAGCATCTCCTCTACTTTTAAATAGCTCTTTGGATATGACTGTTCTTGACCCACTGCTGTTTGCTTGGTCCACAATTTCTCTAAGCCTATTAGAACATCCTCAACGACTTGACCTCCACTTATACGTGGCAAAATCTTTTGCATATAACAGAAATCCATAGCCTCATCTTCAGTCAGTAAACCGGTTTCTTTGTTATGGACCATATAAAAACAAATCTCATCACGAACTCGATAGCCTACTTGTGCATTAATTTTTGATAAAAACACGTTAATATTTTCAATATCTTTTGAGATTTTTTCTATCAAACTTCGATGTTTACTAAACACATCAATTAAGTGAATGTAGCTTGCCTCTAAACTGCTATTAGAAATTCGTTTTTCAGGTTCTTTTTCCGTTACCCCTGTCAGGAAATCAAAATGATTAAGTTCTATACGATTAAATTCAATCGTATTTGCACGGTCTAATACTTTTTTGCTAAACGGGTGTGTCGTTTCATCCATATTTACCGTTCCAACAATATATAAATTGTTTGTTACACGTAAAGGACCTCCGGGAGATTCGCCAAATGCCTCTTTTTGATATAGATTCGGATCAACCAGATAAGAAGAAACAATTCCTTCATCAACATCTTTTTTACGACTTTCCATTACACTCAGCACATCGCTGAAGTAATACTCCACTCTTGCCAAGTTCATCTCATCTAGCAATGCAAAATGGGGTAGGTCAGGATAATTCATTGCATGCTCAATTAACTCAGCCAGAGGACCCTTTTTGTATTCTCCTTGTAGCGTTAAGTATCCAAGTAAATCGGAACTATCACTCCAATCAGGACGCACTGGTATCATTTTAAATTGTCCATTATCCTCCGTTGCTCCAACACTATTCGCAAACAATTCTACAATCTTTGTTTTCCCAGTTCCTGAAATTCCAGAGATAATGACGAATGGTTTGCTGCGTAGTGATAAGTAAAAATTGTACAAGTCTTCTTTTGAATAATAGAATCCGCGTGATTCAATGTAAGTGTGAATATGGGCTAACAGATCAGAATTGGTTATTTCATCAAAAGCTTGTATAGGATCTTCTTCAGGAATTTCTACAGCTTCTTCATCTTGGTTAAGTAGTCTTTCTATTGATGTGTATTTTATAGGATTCCCACTTCCTTTATGTAAATCGCTCACGTCTAAACCGACTAATTTACTTCTTAACTCTCCTGAAGTTACTTCACCAGATAAAACATATCGAGATGGATTCCTCTTGGGTATTTCTTCTTCATATCCCAAGAAATCATACACTTCAATAATTTTATTCTGATAAACTGCACAATAATACTTTATATCCCTTGTTGCAGTTTTGCCAAAGCTTGCTACCCAGCTAAAACTTGTGGCCTGATACAGATCTTCCGCCGTCATATTCTCTTTATAGGATCTATTAATTTTTATTAAAACCACATCTTCAATATTAGCCATAGTTACGCCACCTCATCTTGTTTTACTTCCTATACCGATAGAATTCCTTACTACTATTAGAATTAAATTTCTTGTCACTTTAACTTTGAAAACACTTTTAAAAAAGAAAAAATGGCAAAGCGACTTTGTCACTTCGCCATTCTATTACTCTTAAAGAAAGCTATATATATCAATAAATAAAGCTCAAAAATTTCTGACATTCTTCTTTATACTGTTTCCAACATTGTTCCTTTTTTGCCCACTGAGTTACATTTTGTTCACCTGCAGAATCTCTTAAGAATTCAAGTGTTCGTTGTGCTATTTCTTTAATAACATTATCCCATTTGTCTGAAAGGGACTGTTTTTCCCATACTTCCTGCAAATTGATTTCTTTTCCATACAAAAGGTTTAGCATCGCAGTTGTATAATAAATAACATTTGCCTTATAACCTTTCAATCCCATTGTTTCTACCATGATTTGCACTTTTCTGTTTACAATCACGCGTGCAATTAACTCTTTATATACAGTTGCGGTCATTTCTTCTAGTTCTTCTATTTGATTATCGTCACCTTTTTCGTACTTCCAATAAATTTTATTTTGGTCCATGAATTTTTTAAATGCTTCTTCTCCACCCTTACTTGAAACATGTGGAAAGCCTTCCCACGACATAAAGTTTTTCGCTAAATCTACTTTATTTAAAAGTAATTCTTTAGGATATTCTTTTTTAAAATCTGTTTGTTCTTTACCTTTTTTCCTACGGTTAGCATCAACCATATATTGACCACGAGCTCTTTCGAAAAACCACTTATTTTCAGCTTTTCTTTTATCTTGAGAAGGTATCCAGACGTTTCTTGAGAAGCGTTCTAAAGAAGACATGAAGCGAGTATTGGCTAACAAGTCTGATTGATTAATTTTATTTTGAGTATTTGCATACTTGGATATTTTTGAAACCATATCTTCTTCTGCACTTTTAGAGTTCGCTTGACTCTCATCCAGTTGTAATATTGTCAACTTCGTTTGTATATATACATCTCTTAAATCAACCCCGGATTGATAAGCTTGATGTATCGATGCTGTCGTTTGACCTCCATTTACAATTTGCCAGCCCTCTAGTGTTCTTATCCTATATATATTCAGTCCTTCAGCAACTTGTTCGATTTCTCCAGCTCTTGCAACACTAGAGATACCATTGTTATAAACTACAAACATTTGCTTCTCTTCAGGACTACGTAATGTTTCACGAATACCCTTATTTGTATTTCCTTTTGCTTGTAAAAAAGATCTTACATTTCTCTCAACTAATTTCGGCCCCCATTTGTCGTAAGCTTTTGCTAACAAATCAGCAGAAATGAATCCTATATAACAATCAAAACTATCTTTTACTCCCTCTTGTTTAGGGTCAGGAACAAACATTAAATCAAAAGTTTCGCCAAAATCTTTTTCGAAATCAATTTCTATATTCCCCGATTCTTGATCAGCAGAAATAAGTTGATATACGCGGTCGATATCCCAAATTTCAACTGTAGTATCTAAACCTTTGACGCTTTGAATATCAATATTTTTATTAGAACGATAGTACTGATTTGTAAAAACTAAAATATTTAATTTTTCTATTTTAATATCTTTATCATTTAGTAGACGTATCAAATCCATAACTGGATGAGAAGGATCTACTGGTAGAGTAGAATAATTAGTAATGAATCTTTTTGCTTTATTAGCTAGTTCTTTTAAATTTGTCATTGAGATTTCTTCAGGAGAATCTAGTCCTTCATGATAATCTAATATATATAAGTCTAATGTCTTGTCATCATCATCATACGCGTAGGCATCAATTTGAACATTTAACATAGGCCGATAATATTCGACATGAATAGGTGCATTCGCAGTTTCCATATATCGTAAATATTCATTTAAAAATTCTTCAAATGGAGAAGTCCTAAATGACTCTTGTTCAATTGAATTCATCATTTCACTATAAAATACTTGTAGTTCATGTTTTACGCTCAAGATCTCACACCCTGTCTTAAATTAATGTAAATATTTTTTCCGTTTCTATTTTATAGTCAGTACAATGGGAAAGATCTATAGAGTAAGAAACGTGAGATATACCAATTGGTAACATAGCTTTTGATAGTGTAGGAAATGATCCCTTAACTTCATAGGCTTCTTCTCTAACAATATTAAACATTGTTTCTGTATACTCATTATCTTGATAACCACTTTGAACAAGGGAATCATTAAATTTTAATAATAGCTGCGGCGAAAAACTACTAAAACCTTTTCGGAGTTCCTCTACCATTTCTTGCAGAGTTGTACCGAATGTATGACTAATCTCTAAGAAACATACATATAAACAAATATTTGGAATGGCATCACTTATTTTTAATTGATCTTCATTCGAAATGCGGATTTTACGATCTAGACGATCAACAGATGTTTTTATTTCTATTCCCCATCCATTTGCTTTAAAGTCTATGCGATCACTTAACGGACCTCCCCATCCTTTTAATAAGAGTGGGGGATGGTCAGGATTTGATTTCATATATCTACTCATAAACCATAGTTCACCAAATAAACCTCTCTGTTGTTCATCGGATAATTTCTTGTAGCCTCCGCGCTTAAAGAAACTCCTCCACTTTTCTAAAACTTTATATATGACAGTAAAAAGAGGTTCATCCTCTGTTTTCAACAAGATATGGTCGAAAATATTTTGCATAATCGTTTCAAACAAATCGCCTGTTTCAGAATCTGCTTGCATAAACTCTAGAAAATAGCGCTCTTTTAGAGGGCCAAATGTATTGTGGTATTCCATTTTAATTATTAATCCATTCCATTTTGGTAATGCTCTCATTAGATCTTCATCCCATGGACCATCTTCAATTTCAATAAAAAAATAACGACGCCTAGTTGTTTTTTCCACTCCTGCAAAGGTGACAATATCATTTAGAAATAAAGGTAACATTGGCATAAGATCACTTGGATTATCATTATCAGCTTTTTCAATAACTTGTTTGAATATATCCATTACATTAGTATTCATCTTATGCCTCTCGTTTCGTTGATAGATTTATTTTTCATATAGATATTGTTATTGATCTCTGTACTCTCATTGGGAAAAGCAATTGCAATTCCTATTGGAACAAGTTTTTCACTAAATCCAACGTCTTGCACTGATTCAAAAACAGGAGTATTCGGATTTAAAGGGTAAATAAATAGTTTAGGAATTGAAACGTTTTTAGATCCCTTAGTTTCATCAAATAAAGTTTGACCTGCAGCAACAATCGCTTTTACATCTACTCTATCGTTAGGACTTTTCCCATCTGACTTTTGCCCACGAACTACCGCATAATTGAGAGATAGTGCTCCTAACTGCACTTTTTGAGCTTGAACACCATCATTAGGTATACCTTCTACAATAATGACTTTCCACTTTGAAAGTCTATCATGCTCTTTATTAAGTAAATTTATATATTCAATCATACTTTGTGGTGAGGATTTTGTTGCTTTTTCATAAGGATAGTAGTCCTTTAGAAACGTAAGAATTGCCTCAACTGGAACATCCTCAGCCACGTGATATTTTGTCTTCCCTTTTTCTTTTTTATCTTTTCTTTCAACTTCGAGAATATTGGATTGAATATCATTAATCAAATTTGATGCAACCTTCATATTGGTTTGATACGCTATTTTTTCTTTAGAGAAAAGTCTAGTCTGATGCATTTTTCCGCTATAATTTTGATATGAAGCTATTGCGTTACGCATTTTCAGTGCACTAGTCAGCATCATTTTGGGATGAGCCATCATTCTAATAGCATAGTCACTGGGAGTTAAAATTTCTTCAGATAAGTTATCAAATTCGCCTCGAAGTTCTTTCATTGCAACTGCTAGATGTTCGAAGTGAGATTGTATTTCATTGGAAGTATATATTCTGCAAAGATCTATATATGCTTTTCGGTAACCAAACCATCTCCCCATTTGCATAAGAGTGTCGTACATTAATGTATTTCGATAATAATAGCTAATTGTAAGTCCCTCTAAAGTTAATCCACGTGATAATTTATCTCCACCAATAGCAATTACATTTAACCCTTTTTCTTTGTAATTATGGTATTCGAGAGCGTCGTTACTTTCTCCATTAATCTCCATAACCTTAATTGTTCGGGAACTTTTCTTCATTTGTTGGAAAACAGATTCCCATTCAAATATCTTATATTCAGAACCCACTGCGGAGTTCCATTGATTAGTTTTTTTAACAAACTCTGACTCGTATAATTTTTGAATTTCTTTAATGTATTTGCTACTTGGATCGTACCTTACAGCATTTACTATATTACTAAACTCTGCTTCAACCACGTCTTTTAGAGTGTTCTGTACTGAAGTAAATCTAGATGTATGGATAAGCATTGAATTATGTGTGTTTATTTGACCTCGTAAGGTTCTGATTGCAACAGTAATAAGAAATGCAAAAAGAGCTTCTCGCATTTTTGGAGGAACTACTGCCACCTTGTCGAATTGGTCTTTCTTTTTTATGTCATCGAACAGCTTTTGTTCTTCACCAATATCTATTATTAATGATGGACGATCATCGTCAGAGTCTTCATTTGTATTGAAAAATTCATCAGGTCCACAATAATCTTCAGGTTTTGGCAATCCAATTAGAAAATCTTTAGGGTATAGATCTATTCCAGCATCCGAGTCCTCTTGGTCTATACCAATCAGAAGGTTCGCAAATGGTGTGGCAGTGTACCCTACATACACTTTTTGATCAAATAGTGTAACAATTTCTCTGATTAGACGATTAATTGTTTTTGGGTCTTCCCCTTTCTTTTTATCACTTGTATCAATAGATGCTTGGTCTGCTTCATCGTCAATAATTAATGTAGGAATGTTTTGTCCATTAGCTTGTCCTATTAAATTACTTAATAAGAGTTTCAAATGTTCTAATACATCTTTATTTTTTTTCACAACTAATAAATTTCTTGTTCCACTTAAGCTATATGAAATATTTGATTTAATACCTGTAATATCTGCTTCAACAGTTGTTAAAGAATGTATAAATTTTGTAGCACTATTTTCAAGAATTGTACCTACACCTAAATTATTTTTCCCTAAAACTTCTTCCTCTAATCGCAATTGGGTTTGTGCACGTAAGTCATTATGTATCCCTGATAGTACTATAACTAGCTTATATCCTTCATCGTATGCTTTATTAATTAATCCTGTGAAGTTTGCAGTTTTCCCCGATTGAACATATCCTAAAACAAGTCCTCTAAAATCAAATGGTTCATTAGATTTTGGATCTCCTATTGACCGTAAGATTTCATCGGTCGTCTCATCAATCGCTGAAACGGTAGATTGATCCCATCCTTTTAACTTTGTTAAATACTGCTGATATCTAACCCAATAAAATCGACTTTTTTTTGAAGATACATCATACCACCGTTGCTTTTCGCCAACTCTTAGAACAACAGATGTATGGCGGTACACTACACCAACGTACTTCATTTGAAGTTCGAGCTTCCAGTTCTCAACTTTTTTTGTTTCAATATTTTCTGTAAAGTATTTATCCATATAATCGCAAGTAATTTCAAATAATTCACTATCTGATTTTGAAATTGCAAAGGACTTAAAAATATTGAATTGTATATGAAACATATTAAAATAATTATCTTTCATCGTTTAATCCTCCAAATTTTTCTTCTATTACACGAGTAATCGTAAAACGATTAAACTTTTCCATAGAAGGTGTCACTAAAATAATATTTACGATTTCTTCTGTAGTTGGATTATCCATTAAATCACTATACATATCCGACAATTGTAATACTAAGGCTCGCTCAATATCTTTTAGTGGTTGAATTTTATCTTCATCAACATGTGGAATTGCAATAATATTTGCGGGAGATCCTAGTTCAATTAACTTTAAGTACATTTGCAAATTTTTTAGCGTTTGATCATTAACTTGTTTTATTATTCTATCTAATAATGGATGTGTCCGATTGAGTTTGAAGGTTGTAGAATTGTCATTAGTCTCTTGTCTCCACGTATTTACATTGCTCTTTAAATTAGTATCAGTAGAACTGCTTTGAGTTCGAAAATAAAAGACTTGTTTAGATAATTCACGTGTTTCTTTTGCCATGATTTTTAGTTGAGATTTTATTGAATCCGGAGGGTTAATAGTCGATTTTTTAATATCTACTTGCCAAATCTCATCTGATTTATTTGATATATCAATTCTTATTCGACCTAATTGCGAAGCTTGATCTTTTGGAAAAATATCTAGCCAGTCTCCGAAAGTCAAAAGTCTGTTCTCTCTATATATATAAAATCCTTGCTGATCATTCCATCCTTTTGAGCCTCCAGCTCTTTTATACTCAACTTGATTAAAATATGAAGCATGAGGTAGGATGAAACAACTAACTTTCACTTTTCCTGCACCGTCGTGAAGCACTCGAGGCCTTAAAGGGTTGGTATAATCATGATGACTTAGAAAGGGATCCCACGGTTCCACAATGTTATCATTTATTAAAATAGAGACACCCTGATTTATTAAACTATGAAAAACAAATGAAATATGTTGCTCTATTTGATCTACTTTTTTATAAAAACTATTATCTAAAATAGGATTATCACCAGCTCGCATAAATCTATCAAGTTTATCTATAAAAATAATTGTTCCCGATTGCCCTACTAATTCCACCATTCTCTCTTTTACTTCGATAGGTATTTGCTTGTATAACTCCCATTTGTTTGTTTTAGAAACATAGTCTAAATCCCAACATCTCTCTACAATTTTATTGTCTTGTTTACTTAAAACACTCAAGCGTTTTCCAAGTGAGAATGACGCAGTTTTCAATCCCATTCCAAAGCGTCCCAGCTCCTGATCTTCTCTACTCATTTGCGGGTCTTTGGATCCAATTGACATGGCAACTTGAATTTCCAAGTCATTCATTCCTATTCCATCGTCAATGATCTGTATATATCCATCTCCATTGTTATATGAAAAAAGCAAATTAACATTCGAAGCTTTGGCATCAATCGAGTTATCTATTAAGTCTGCTATAGCAGTTTTTGCATTATACCCAAGTGAACGTAATGCATTTATTACTGGTCGAGCAGCTGGTTGCGTTAAAATCATTTCCATATTTTATACCCCTTAGCATTGTTTATTCCTTTTAACGGTGTAGTTTACAATTTTATGTATCTAGTTTCTCATGGACTGAGAGATATATCCACCCATCAGATTTTAGTAAATAGTTATTTAATTAAATTTTGTAATTATAATAAATTAAAAAGACAGTCGCAATTATTAGCGACTGTCTTTTTATACTTGCATTTTATCTAAGTAGTTTAATAGATGTTCAGCAACTGCTTTAGCTAATAAAGGTGGGACAGCATTACCAACTTGCTGGTATTGTTCATCTTTTCTACCCATAAATTCAAAGTTATCTGGGAACGATTGCAATCTTGCCGCTTCTCTTATACTCAAAGCTCGCGCTTTGCTTGGATGTTGCCACATTGATTTCCGAACATTTATTACTGTAGGTGAAGGTTCATCGTAATTCAATCTTAAATAAACCGTATTTTGAGTTCGAGAAGCGTCTTGATAACTCTCTTTTAATTTTTCCGGAAGACTGTGAAAGTTTTTCCCGCCTTTTTTCAATATATGCTTGAAACGCGCTTTTACTAATTCAGTACTCTTAGTATTCACATGGTTAAAGAGTAATGTATCATCAATATTTTTACGATAATATTTAATTAAGTCACTTTGAATTTGATGATTTTCATAATTACTTGAACTATAACTCTCTAGTTCATGTTGCGGTTTAATTTCTTCTAAATCTTTTATGGCATCTTTTACAGTAAAGATTTTATCTGTTAATTTTTGAGGTAGTTCTATTGGTTGACTTGTTCCTCTTACTCCTAGCATCATAAATCTTTTTCTTCGTTGTGGAACACCGAATTCAGATGCATCAAGGACTTTACTGCTTACTTCATATCCATAATGTCTAAAGACTCTCTTTAAGTAATTAACTACGTTATAAGATTTCACCTGAATCTTAACAGTAAACTTATCTTCTTCATTTTCGATTTTAAATAAATTACAATCAATATTCTCATCCCTAAGTTCCTGACAACGAGTTAATAAGCGATTATATTCAATGAAGTCCATTAAATTACTTCTGAACGCTTTAGAATTACTTGGATTATTAAGTATTGATTCAAGAGATTCTATCCCTTTATCAAGAATCGAATTGACATCTGAGTTTCCACCATCTTTTGCGTGTCTCAATAATTCAATTATTTCGCTTGTTTCTTGTTTTTCTTTATTTGTTTTTAATAGAATTGCTCCGGTTTTATTAAATCTACTCTCTATCGTTCTAAGCCTAGTAATTAAAACTGATTTTGACACGATAGGTTTGGGGACATCTTCAAGTCCTTTTAATCCAGAAATATATTTTTTTAAGTGAGGGCTCTCTGTTTCTAATAAAGCAATATAATCATCTTCATATAATGATTGCTCCGATTGACCAGAAATTTGATCAAGATGGACTTTTGAACTAAAATCATTAAGATTTTTTTCATCATATTTCGTTACAAAAAATTTATGGACTGAGGATTCGATGGATTTTACATTCTCCATTAAAAATGATACTGGTTTTATATCCCTAATAGCACGAACATATTCCTTTACTAGTTGATTGTTACCTGAAATAAGATAATTTTTTTGACGGTTTGCATTAGAAAATCCTTGGCATGGTGGGCCGCCTACTACAACAGTATTATTTGATTTATAATTAAGCTTTTTAAAGTCAATTTGAGTTATATCACTTATTTTTGAATCCTCAACTGACAATATAATGTCGGTTTTATTTTCATGGTTTTTAATGAATGTTTTTTGGGCAGCTTTATTAATTTCAACGGCTCCAATAACCTTAAATCTTCCGGTTTGGGTAAAGCCATTACTTAATCCTCCCGCTCCTGCGAATAGATCGACTAAGTCGTATATTTTTTCACTCATTTGTGCAATATCCTTTCCAATATAAGAACGTGTATTCTCTTAATTATTATATGCAGCATAACTCAAATAAGAGAAATAAGCAACCAGGTTAACGGATATTTCACTGTTTATATATATTCAGTCATATTAAATTGGTTCTCTTATATTAGGTATTCGCACTTCTTAATAAAAAAACAATCACGATTAAATCAGCGTGATTGCTTTTAAAGTAGATTAAGCTTTATGTCTACTTAATATTTCATTGAGTTCTTTAATTACTTCTTTGCTCAGTTGAACAGACTGACTTACTTTACCTTTAATAGCTCTATCATCAGAACCAAAAGTATTGATTTGAATAAAAGTTTCTCCATTTTGAGTCACTATATTGTATGTGGCTTCAACTTCATTGTGAAGTTTTGCATTTCTTGTTTCTTTGGTAATCTTGTTTATTAGAGCCATTTAAAATTTCCCCCTCTCTTTTTTGGGTATTTCTAGTATAACGGAACCTGATCTAGAGATCTCCATTTGATGGAAAATTCTCATAAAACGATAAAATGAAAGCAGTTGAATAACTATGATCAAGAAAATCCTCCATATAGACTTAACACTTGCACAAACAATCCTTGCCATCCAACGTCCCTCTTATCAAATCGAAGCAGACCTCATTGGATTCCAAGGCATCCCTGCTCTTTTGGAAACAGTCGATGACATCGTGGACAGTAAAGAAACTTTCATAGGTTATTACGAAGGTGATCAACTTCTTGGGGTTCTCTCTTATGAAGAAAATGAAAACGTCGTGGATATTTGCCGGTTGGTTGTGTCTCCCGCTTCTTTTCGTAAAGGGATTGGACGTCAGTTGGTGAGTTACGTAGTGGAAGAAATACGGGGTTCGCGAGAGATGATTGTTTCTACGGGTTTAAAGAATATACCTGCAGTTACGCTTTATGAAAAGTTGGGGTTCAAGCAAGAGCGGACGATGGAAATTGCACCTGGCGTTCAAATTGTAAATATGCGTTTTCAAAGTGCTAATTTTTAATATGTCCAACGTGTTCAACAAGGTACTCCACTGGTAGCAATCTCTAAAATATAGTAGAAAACACTTGAAAGAACGTGACAAGCGGCCGAAATTGCATCTTCGGCCGCCCCTAACTATGCAAATGGTGGACAATTCTTTCGTAAACCAAATCCAATATATGAGGTTAATATCGGTATCCATGGCGCGTGGGAGGCACAACCGCCGTATGATTGCCGATAGTCAAAAGCAAAGCGAAGTGACATCGTCACTTCGCTTTGCTTTTTCATTTTTTCGGTTATGGTACAGCACTGTGCATCCCGGTAGTGCGCCTTGGGTACCGATTCTACTTTCGTTGGAAATGTGTAAGTTGGAAGAATTATTAGTAGAAGAAGTGTACGAAGATTCTTTAGATGAATTGCTGTTATTTCGCGGTAAATGACCTCTTTAGTTGAATGGCTAAAGAGGTTTTTGCTCTTTCAGAATCAGGCCAGAACAAAGACGCCGACGAGTTCGTCGAGTGGCAGTTGGTGGATGCCGTAAGGGTCTTCGTATCGCAGGTACTGGTTGTTGGCTTCTTTGATGATGCCGCGGTGGTAGTGGATTTTGCCGCTCTTCCATGAAGTGAGGCGTGTTTCCATTCGGCTGATGAGTGCGCGTTCGATTTCTTCTTGCATCGTGTCGTAATCGAATGCGTCGAGTTCCGGTTTTTTAACCAGGTCGTGTTCTTCTTGCCATTCGCGGAGTTGCGCGACGTGTTCCGGCAGCATCATGGCCGTCCACTTGATTTTGCCGCGATCTTTGAGGTCGCCTTGCATTTTTAATCCGCGGTTGATTTTCATCAGATAACATCCTCCCTTTCTTTTCGAATCACGGGGACGACTGCTAAGACATTATCATAGTAAAACGTGCGCTTCGCTTGCTTCGTAAAACAGTACGCCTGAAACGTGTCATGGTAGGCTTTGATGACTTTCACACGACGTTTGGTGATGTTTCCATCCTTCGCTAAATAGACCATTTCCAAAATATCGTGCCGCTTCATAAATTTCACGATGTTGTCTTTCATTCAAGCCGCCTCCTTTTTTATTATTATATGCGAACATTTGTTCTTTAATCAACAAAATTCAGATGGTAATTAGAGGATTTTTTACATAAAACAGTCCAATCGTCTTAAAAAGTATGTGCCAAGGCAATAAAAATAACCCTTCAATTAGGTCGAAGGGTCATCGTCATTTTTTATTCTCCTACATAAAACAGCTTGAACAGTATTTCTCGTTGCGGCACTTGGAGACGTTCGAATTTATCCAAAAATGCTTCTTTATCATAGAAAGTTTGATGAATGCTGACGCTCGCATCCGAAGTTGTGAAGTCGATGACGGCGTAAGGAGCTGTGTTCCCTTTTGATACACCCAGTGCTCCTGGATTCACATAGGTTTTACCATTGGCCTGGAAGAGATGCTCCGGATGGTTATGACCAAAGCAAATGATGTCTGCCGGGTAATCACCGAACATCATTTCCATGTTTTCAAGCGACGGTTCGAGAATCGGATAAAAGGGCTCGTCCTGAATGTGAGCTTGTCTTTTGTCTTCGGCGATATGGTAGTGGATGCCAAGGATTCGAGTGCCGTTTAATTCTTTTTCAAGGACACGCGGTAATTGAGTGAGTCTGGCTACATGCTCAGGAAGTAAACGATTCGCAATCCATTCGTGGTGTTCGCGTGTGTGTTTATAGCTTTCCGGGTGCCCTTCCCCTGCAATGAGGGATAGAATGGCTTCGTCATGATTGCCAGTGATCATGTGAACATCTTGTCGTGCAAATAAAATCTCCAGCACTTCGTTCGAGTCAGGTCCCATGGCAATCATGTCGCCAAGACACCAGATTTGCTCAATATCTCCGCGTGTATCCAATTCCTCAAGTACAGCACGCAATGCGGGTTCGTTTCCGTGAATGTCTGTAATAATGGCTAGTTTCATGTGTATCAATCCTTTATATGTTCATCTATACCTTTTATTTTACCTCTTTTTCAACTGCGTCGTGGTTCCTGTGTTTATACTCACAGGTGAAATACATTTTTCGTGTACACTGGAGGCAGTTAGGCGATGATGATATAGAAGCTGATTTGCCATTTTAGCCAGCACAAAACGTGTAATCTGCAAAAGAGATGCATTATCAAACACTAAAGTCTAATACTACGTCGGTGGCGATTGCCCATTCTTTGGGATATAAGGAACTTGCTCATACCATAGCAATTAGGCTTTAGGATTAATTCGGCTAACAAGAGCTTTGTTAAAAATTGTCGATGTTACTAACATAGATTATTTTTTTACTAACCGGTGCGTTGATCCAAGAAGAATTAATGCTTATTTTGTTGAACTTATTTAACTAAACGCGGCAGGTTAGTTGAACGAGAAATTAAGGAAAATTAAAAATTTATTAGAACGGATGTGGGTTAATTATGTCTGAATACATTATCGATTTAGATAACGATTTTGATAAAGAAGAAGCTTTTGAAATATCAGGAGACAACATAGCATTAGTAACCGTTATGGATAGTAGCGGAAATGATATTACGACGAATTGTAGAGTTCAAATTACTCTAAGTAAAAATGCATTACTCGGATTAGGTACTGAGTTAATTCGTTTAGCACACGATTATGGTAATGGAAAGCACTTCCATATAGAACCGATAACCAAAGAATATGTAGTCCAGTCTAAAGGGATTATGCTTCATCCAGAGAGTTGTGAACTTATATTAGGTTGTGGAGATTTCGATTCATTTACTGAATATCTTAATAATAAAAATGAAGACCTAATAAGCAAGAAACCCTCTTATTTTTGACTTCAAAATAAGAGGGTTTTTTAAATTTAATAATTGAAGATTCTCGCTAAATTTTGAACATTTTTTCAAAGGAATGGTTTTCGAAACTTGTTATCAATTTAAAATGGACTTGAATAAAACGTCGCAGGTACTTCACTGAATTTCTTACCTCGAAATGGCTGAAACACTTTGATGATTTCATCCGAAGCAATCGAAACCCGTGCTCCATTTACAGGAGATCGGAAACCTTTCGTTTGTAACCCAATCAGATACCCACGTGCATTCATGACAGCACCTCCAGGCATCGTAATACTTGCTTCGTCATGTGTCGAATTGTACAACAAATCTTCAAAATAAAAAGAAGAGTCAAATGTGCCTTCTGTCACATATAATCCGCTTTTACCTTCTTCCATTTCCACTGTTACAATCCGCTCATTCTTTACAAGTGTCTTAACTGAGGGTTGAAGGGGAATCCCACTAATCCCCATTGGTATTTTCGTTTTCATGATTGCAAGAGAAACATTTGCGAATGCAGCTCCTTGAAGTTCAAATGATCGATTATCAGACGTAATAACTCTTCCCGAAGTGACTCCATCAATTGCATACGTGTTGACTAGAATATACCCATCTCCAATCACAATTCCCGTTGCAACCCATTCATTATTAGCGGTTTTTAAATGCATAGTTACAATTTTTGACTCTGTTTTTTTCGCAATTTCTGGAGTTGTCAGCACCTTAGAATTAAGCAGTGCTAACTTACTTTTAGAAGGTGTTTCATATTTTATATTGCTTTTCTTCTGAACGAAACTGCCTCCACCTACACCATATAAGCCACCGTAATTGCTCTTATAGCTGTAAACTCGATATTCTTCTCCTTTTTTAAGAGAACGAACTGTAGACAAAGAACCGTTGCTTTGTAATTTGACTAGGTTTGTATCTGAAAGAATGGTTACTTTACCGATTTGGCCTACTTTTAGTTCTGTTTTACCCCACATGATTTTAGTGGAAGCACTGGCTTGATCCGTGAAGATCGAAAAGGAAAGCAACAAAATTATGACTGATAGGAGTTTCATAAACTTCTTCATCTTTTACCTCTTTCTAATATGAAATCGATTTAATAAAATGTTTTATTTGGAAAACCATTTCCCTTGATTAATTGCTTTCACATGCCCATCCGTCTTTATCACGATCATGAGATGATGCATAAGCAGGATGACCTTTTTTCACTCCATTTGGGTAAAAAACTTTTAAATTCGTACAATTTGAGAAAGTGGTAGGAGCTCCAGGAATCACTTCCAAACCATTTTCAACAACTGGTGTTGTGGGAGTCGTTGGTTTAGGGTTGACTACTTGGTTAGCCATTTCTTTGAGTAAAGCTAATTTCGCTTTTGAAGGTGTTTCATATTTTACTTTCACAACGTCTTTTTTAACAAAACTCCCCCCACCTACTCCATAAAGTCCATTGTGTTGACTTTTATAGCTATATACACGATATTCTTCGCCTTTTTTCATAGGGCGAACCTCTGATAGAGAACCATTACTTTCTATTTTAACTAGGGTGGTATTTGATAAAATTGTCACTTTACCGATTTGACCTAATTTTAGTTCTGTTTTCCCCCACATTACCTTTGTCGCTGCATTTGCATTTATTGAGAACATGAAATTCATCGAAAATAGTAAAATCATTACACTAAATACTTTTATAAGTTTTTCCACCAATATCCTCCTCAGGATTAATTTTCTTCTTCCTAACTATGCGAATTTAACGTGACATTTGCAATATACCTTTTGGCATAATTCTTCCTTCCTAACCAATATAAAAGCATCTCAATAAGATGCTTAGATGAACCATAATGTTCTGACCCGGCTATCATAGCACAGGTGAAATTCATTTTTCGTGTACAATGGAGGCAGTTAGGCGATGATGATATAGAAGCTGATTTGCCATTCAAAGAAAGTGAGTGTGGAATATATGAAGAAACGAATTCTAATGGTGGGACTTGTGAGTGTCATGCTAGCAGCCTGTTCATCAAATGAAAAGAGCGAACACAATGAACACAAAGCAGATAAAGCAACTCAGGAAAGTCCTTCCTCTTCATCTAAAGATTTTTATAAGGAAACAACAGACGTTCAAGTCTCTCATATACATGGACTTGGCTACCCGGGTTCCGGTGATGCATTAATGCTCGCTACTCACCACGGACCTGTTTTATATGAAGAAGGAATTTGGAAAGAAACCACTGGTGAAAAGCATGATTATATGGGCTTCCAAGCTGTGGCGGATGGCTTTGTTTCCAGTGGTCACCCAGAGCCTGGTTCGGATTATAAAAACCCGCTCGGCTTACTAAAAAGTACAAATGCAGGCGAAACGTTTGAGCAATATGCTTTTGAAGGTGAAATCGACTTTCACTATTTAGCTGCTGGTTACAATACGGATCAGATTTACGTTTTTAATGAAATGCCAACTAAAAAATTAGGTAACGGCTTTTATTATTCGGATGATTTAGGTCAGGCCTGGACTGCTATGGAGATGGGTGGATTTGAAGCGGATATGATGTCCAATATCGCCGCGCATCCAGATGAACCTGAAACAATTGCGATTGGGACGGACCGAGGGCTTTACATATCAAAAGATGCTGGTCAAACGTTTTCCCTTGCCACTAAAGGTAAGATGATTACCTATGCCTTGTTAGGAAAAGAACATGCGTATGTAGCAGAATTAGTTGATGATCAAGTGCAATTAAATCAAATCAATCTATCTTCAAAAGAAGAAAAAACGATGGCCACGCCAGAGTTGCAGAAAGATAATGCGATTATTTATATCGCTGTTCATCCTACTGATGACAAAGAAATATCCATCGCTACTTTACAAAATGATGTGTACCAATCAATGGATGGCGGAACTACATGGACACAGATTTTAACTAAAGGGGCAGTTTCTAAATAATAGCGTTTCGCCGTAAAAACTCTTTCACTTACCACTAATTGACTGAAATACGTTTAGTGTGATGCCTTTTGGGAACGATAGGTGTAACTACTGGATGAAAGTGAGGAGAAAAAACGTGAACTCTACTTATGAAGAATGTCTGCAAGCGTGCAAAGAGTGCTTGGAAGCATGTAATGTATGTTTTGATTCCTGTCTGAAAGAAGACGACGTGAAAATGATGGTAGACTGCATTCGTCTCGACCGGGAATGTGCCGATGCTTGTGGTTATGCGATTCAAGCCATGACACGAAACAGTCCGTTTGTGAAAGAGATTTGCGAGATTTGTGCGACGATTTGTGAACGTTGTGCAGATGAGTGTGGCAAACACGACCATGATTATTGCAAGCGATGCGCAGAAGCATGTCGCAAATGTGCAGAAGCATGCCGTAGTATGGTTGCCTAAAAATGTGAGAATGCCAAGCCGGACGAACTTCGACCTGCTTGGCTTTTTTACTGGCCATTTTTTCAGTTGATGTCTAACATTCAGAAAGACTTTCATGCTACGATTGCAACAGTTATATCTATATAGAAATAAGGAGAATCGATATGGGGCGTGCAAAAGGTGTCAGAATGAAAATAGGTAGGACGAGGAAGTACGGAGATCCTAACGATATTCAAAGTTTTAGTATCGACTTTACACCGCCTAAAAGTGTATTTAGAAAGCCTAGAAAAAGACCACGAGTTAGTGATACTGAAGAAGCTATAGTTGGCTGGCTTGGCGGAATCTTTATACTGCTACCTATTTTACTTTTTCTTATATATTTACTGCCTGAATTTTTTGGGGTTGTCTTTTTAGTGGTGTTTGGAATTTGGCTTCTAAACTGGCTTGCAAAGAAGCTGGATTAAATGATCTTATCAACGGATGGTTCGTTTATCCCTTGTTTACAGATTGAATCACAAGATTTAATGCAACCGCAAGTTCCGGCAATATGGCGCCGGAGCAATCAATTGGTCAGATAAGAAGGTTGCTGACGTTACCAATCAGTTTGTCATCGAATTATGGCTAAACAATCATTCAAGACTACCTTACAAGGAGCACAATCTATGGAGTCTCTATCAACTTATTTACATATGCTCCCCCTTCCCGTGGCTATCTTATTAAGTATATTCCTCAATGTATTGATTGCCATTTCTGGTATACTCCCCAGTGCATTCCTAACCGCAGCGAACGTTGCGATTTTCGGGTTTTGGGGCGGTTTTTCAGTCTCATTGATTGGGGAAATCGTGGGTAGTTTAGTTGCTTTCGGATTGTATCGGAAAGGTTTTAGACACGTGATCAGCGATAAGACCAAACATGCCCCTCGCTTGCAAAAGTTGCTTCATGCATCACCTAGAGAGGCCTTTTTGTTTGTCATCGGTCTGCGGATGATGCCATTTGTACCTTCTGGTTTAGTTACTCTTTACGCAGCGGTGGGTACCATGAGTTTTGGGTCCTTTGCCCTCGCCAGCAGTTTAGGGAAGTTGCCCGCACTCCTATTGGAAACTTCCGCTACATACGCATTGGTAGAGTGGACGCAAGCTGGACAGTACCTTGTCTTCCTGGTAGCGATTGGTTTGGTTTGGCGTGTATGGAAAAAATTTAAAAATCCTCAGAGATAATTGTAAAAATTGCATATACTGACCGTAAATTATTTAAACTATTAAGGATCATGCTGGAAACAACGACATTAGAGTTTCCCCTGGGCTTGGTCTCTTGCTGTAAACATAGACTTATTATCTTAACGATAGAACCCATGACATTACCCCATATGCAGGACGTTGCATTGCGTATAATACAACAATCCTCATTATGAAAGGTGGTGTTAGCTATGGGTTATGGAAACAACAACGGATCTTCTTTCGCTTTGCTTGTGGTTCTTTTCATTTTGTTGATTATTGTCGGAGCGGCTTTTCTCTACTAATTAAAATAATCACCAGGAAAAGAAAACCACTCCCGCAAGCACTCCGAGAGCGCTTTGAAGGCGCTCTTTAATCCTATAAGAAACACCTTTCAACTTTTTTGGACAAGCCCCTGATTTGAAGAAGATCCGTTTACGTAACCCGTAGCTATGGGTTTCATTAAAATGCACAAGGGAACATGATGAATAGAGGTGATCTGATGGGGAATTTTAAGAGTAATGGCACGATGTTAACTTATGATGAATACGGTACCGGTGAACCCCTTTTGTTACTGCATGGATTGACCGGCAATCGTCATATGTTTGATGCGGAAATAAAAGTATTCAAGAAATATTTTCGGACAATCGTCCTGGATGCGCGGGGACACGGGGAATCAGACAAACCGGCTTCGTATACGTTAGATGATCATGTCGGCGACGTCCTTCGCTTGCTTGAACATTTAGGGATTGAAGAAACGTATTTGCTTGGCGTCTCCATGGGCAGTTACATTGCGCAAGGCGTAGCAATTGCTTTTCCTGAACGTGTGAAGAAACTGATTTTAGTGGCAACGAAGTCTCAAGGAAAAACATCTTCAATGGAAGCGTTATTTGCAAAACATGCCGACGAACTGGAAGGAATGGACTTTTCGGAGAAAGTAATTAAAGTCTCCCCTTACATTTTTCACGACTTAAAGGCTGTCGGTAAGTGGAGTCATGATGCGGCCGAAAAAGGGTCACCTCTGACCGTTAACGAGATTGAAGCAGCGAATGATGCATTGGAAGGCTTTGATTTCCGTGAAGATTTGTACCGCATCACAGCTAAAACATTGGTCATCAGTGGCGATCACGATGGATTGAATCCATCAGAAGCAGGACGAGAAACCGCGAGATTAATTCCGAATGCCACGTTTGTAGAGTTCAATAAATCTGGACATGCCCCGAATGTGGAACAACCGTTACTATTCTTGGATTTCGTTTTAGAGTTTTTAGACCAAAAATAAAACCCGGCTCGCTTTCTGCGAACTGGGTTTGTCTTTAGTTAGATAGCTTACGTTTTTTCCGAACAAGTTTGAACAAGTAGTATAACAAGATCGCGCTCACTAAAATGACCCAAATCAAGGTTTCATTTATCTCCTCAGAGACCATACCTGCTGGGATGAGAGACAGTATGAAAAAATAAATGAAATTCCCGATAGTTGTAGCAAGGATAAATGGCCAGAACCGAACCGTGCTCAAACCTGCCAATATATTGACCAAACTGGTTGGTACTAACGGGAATATCCGCGCTTGAAATACATAGGCAAATCCATTCGCTTTGATTTGCTCAAGCAATTCGGGTTTGAATTTTTCAATCAGCCTTTCTTGAAACAAGTAGCGGACGGCATAAAAGACGAAAATTGCAGCAATCACACTTGAAATCCAGCTCCATAAAAACCCATCAACAAACCCAAATAGCGTGATATTAATGGTAATTACCAATAGTAAAGGAAACACCGTAAATGAATTTTGAAGAATCATGATGACCAGCATAAACATGTAGGCATACAGCAAATTATCATCTAAAAAATCTTGAATAGCTTCAACGTCGCGATTTACGAGAAGCGTAATGATTTGACGGTTTAACACTAAAAAAATGAGCAGCAACAACAAGCCACCCCAAACCAACCAATTCTTATGCGTGAGTTTATTGATGGCTTCTTTCATTCGTCACCCGCTCGTATCTTCCAATGGAATTTTGTGTGCACTAAATTTTCTTCTATCATATCATGTTTCTTAAAACGAATAGGAATAATAAGTGTCCAATTCCAATCGATTCCATGAAATAATATTCTTTTATCAAGTCTCAGCAGCTATCTACAAAACGAAAAACAAATGCATCCTGTGTTATGATAAAAAAAATTCTTCAGTAGAGGTGATATTTTGAAAGCATATCAATTTCTCGTTACGCTTAATCATGTAAAACCGCAAGTGTGGCGCCGCATTGTCGTACCGGCATCTCTCGATTTTTATGATTTGCATTCAATCATTCAAACATCTATAGGATGGACAAACAGTCACTTGTTTAATTTTTCGATTGACGATTCAAAAAACAATAAAAAGATTGAAATGGTCGGCGATGAAGAATCTGTTTCAGAGAACTTTGGCATGGCCCAACACTATATGAAAAACCCGCCACAAAAAGGGTCATATGAAGACATGATGTATCAACGGTTCATCCGTACCCAACTATCACTCGCACGAGATGTAGATTTGAGTCAATACGTCACCGACTACCCTAAATTCCGCTACATTTATGACTTTGGAGATGGCTGGGATCACGAAGTAGTACTGGAACAAGTAGTGGATGATTATGCGCACGATTATCCGCAATTACTTGAAGGCAAAGGAACTTGCCCACCAGAAGATGTGGGAGGTCCCCCTGGTTATGACGAATTCAAACGCGTCATGAAGAATACAGACGACCCTGAACATGATGAGATGAAAGCATGGGCAAAAGGGCAAGGGTATCAAAAATTCAACTTAAAGAAAGTAAATGCATTCCTAAAAGACGAATGGGTTTAGCCAAAAAAAATATAGTGACGGAATGACGAATTCTGTGAAAGAACAATGCCTTTTTCCCGTGTCAGCTCCAAAGGTGAGCATATGCTAAAGCATCCTTTCTAAAAAGGCGGTGTTAAGCATGGGATACGAATGCTGCAATAATAGCGGTTCTACGTTCACGTTGATCGTTGTTCTCTTCATCTTATTAATTATTGTCGGTGCAAGTTTTCTATACTAATTTATAGAAATTAGCCCTCAAATCCGACTATGACGTGCGCCCCTTTCTTCCCCCACGGCGTGCGGTATAAGTACAAAAAACCTGACTCCTTACTGGATGTCAGGTTTTCTTGATGTGTCTCTGTTTTTGGAGAAGATGATTTGTCCGTGTCCAGGCGAATGGACAGAACGTGATGGTGACTGGACAGAAAGAAATCAACTAACGATTAAGCGACTGTTTCTTTCTCGTAAATCGGTACCCAGCCTTCTGTTGTAACAAAGATGCGAACCGCTACAACTTTGCGGTCTTCCATCAGCGTAAAGTAGTGACGGACGTTTTCAGGAACAGAGATTAAGTCACCCGGGTGCAACTCGACATCAAAGAATTCCCCGTCTGCCGATTGAATGACGAAAATGCCATGACCGCTGACAATGAAACGTACTTCATCGTCTTCGTGATGATGTTCTTGTTGAAAGTTTTTCAACAGTTGTTCCAGGTTCGGCGTTGATTCAGAAAGTGAAATCACATCTGCTTGCTGATAGTTGCGTCGCTCGGAAATGTCGGCAATTTCGATGCCGAATGCGGATAAAATCTGTTGTTTTTCTTCATCTGTTAAATTGAATTTTTCTCGAAGCTCAGTAGGAAGCTTCTCGATATCCCATTTTTCATAAATGACTTCATTGCTATTTAAAAAATCAATGACTGCTTGCTCTTCTTCAATGCGTTCATTACTTGCGTGTTTGCGAATGTATGCCATCTTCAAAAACTCCCCACTACATGTTTTATCGTTGCTAATTTCACTTGATACGAGAATAAAAATTCCCATGCTTCCAAATATTTTTTTGCTTCAAAAGCGTCTTTGCCCCATACGGTGATGCCGTGATTTTGAATCAGGATGGCTCCTGTGTCCCCAGTTACATAACGATCAAATTGTTCAGCAAGTGTTGGGATATGTGCGACATTCGGAATGATTGGAATACTGATCTTCGCATCTTGTTCCCAAGAACCGAGTGCTTTAATAATTTCATTTCCGGTGAAATCAATATGTGTATCATGTTTGTACAGTTCCGTGATGACATTATTGTCAATCGTGTGCACATGTAGGACACAACCCGCATTGGTTTTGTTATAAATTTTTGCGTGGAGCAACGTTTCAGCGGATGGTTTTGACGACGTCTCCTCCAACTTTTCACCAACTGCATCCACCAGTAAAAAGTCATGGTCCGTGAATTTTCGTTTGTCTTTACCAGATGCAGTAACGAGGAATGTAACTGGTTCATTCGTAACCTTAATCGATAAATTGCCGCTTGTGCCGTAGAACCAGTCGCGGTCTGCGAGTTCTTTTTTTATGGCCGCAAGCTCGTTCCAACGGGAAAAGTAGTTGCTCATGTGTGTACCTCCAATTGCTTTAAAATGTGAATCACGTCTGAAAATGTTTCAAATGGCTCAAAAGGAAGGTTGAGTTCCTCACACTTTTCGCTGAGGAAGTCCCGCGCGATCACTTTGTCTGCTAGTTTTGCCGCTTGCAAATCGGTGATTGAATCACCGATGACGATTTTGTAAGTGTTGTCGTCACTCAGTTTGCGAATAATGGAAGGTTTACAGCAACCGCAGCCATTCGAGCAATGTTCATCGCAAGTATGTGGCCAATTAATCGTAATGGTTTCCCCAGAAAAATCTGCCTCGTTACAGTAAATACGCTCGTCTTCTATTTGGTCCTTCACGAGTGGTTTAACAAAGAAGTCAATGCCTCCAGATACGATGAACAGTGGAATATGTTGCGCTTTCGTATAAGCGACAAAGTCTTCAAATCCTTCTCGAATTTGTGCTTGATTCAGTACGAACTGTGTAATTTCATCTTTTTGGTCGGTTGATAACAAATTGAAAAGTTGGGTTACGCCTTGTTGAATGGATATTTCCTGGCCAAGAATCTGGTCTTTTATCGGTTCCCATTCAGGTGGTGCGAATTTTTTCATGATGGCCATGATGTTGTCTTTCGTAGTAATGGTGCCATCAAAATCACAAAATATGACGGGTTGTGTCATCGTACTTTGTCACCCCACAATTCCAGGGCTTGTTGCAGTTCAGTATTCGCTTGCGCTGCTTCTGATAAGGACTTCCCTGAAAGCGTTGCATCCACAGCTTGCCTGAATGCTTTGCCTCCAGCGGCAGAACCTGCTGGATGACCATGCACCCCGCCGCCTGCATTGATAACGGAATTAATCCCGAAGTCTTCGATTAGTTGTGGCACCATGCCTGGATGAATGCCGGCAGATGGTACTGGTAATGTTGTCTTCAATAAACCAGGCGCTTGAAGTGCATCGGCAATTTGAAGTGTCTCCCCTTTTTCCAAGGCTACGCTTCCATATGGCGAAGGGAACAACGAGAAATCTGCCCCCGCAAGTCGCAATAATTTACCTAATGCGAGCTGGTTGGATAAGCCATACTTTCTGGATGGCGTGAATGCTCCTGAAACAGCGGGATGAGCCATGATAGGAATTGCGATTTCCGGATCTTCAGCTAAACTTTGCAGCGTGTCCAGCCCGTATGCGTACACATTAAACAGCAACATATCAGCACCTAGCTCCGTCGCGCGTTTTGCTTTGTCTCTTAAGTCAAATGTTCGTCCAGTCAAATTCACCGCGTAACGTGTTCGATGACCTGTCTCTGAGAAAACATGCTCGAGCACTTCACGCCCTCTCACAATTCGCTGCTCAAAAGGCGTCAACTCGTTCTCGAACAAAATCTCATCATCTTTCACAAAATCCACACCACCACGTGCTTGGTGTTCGAGCTGTGTCAGTAAAAAGTCCAAATCTTTGCCGAGAATGCCTTTAAAAATACTCATGACAAATGGTCGTCCTTGCACACCTGTCAGTTGGCGAATCCCTTCTGTTCCGAACTTCGGTCCTGAAAAGTGTGCCGTTAATTCCGGACTAAACTCCAAATCGAGTAACTTAATTTCTCCGTCCAATGATAACTTGCCAAAAGTTGTTATTAATATAGCTGGCAGGTCTGGGCTGTAATTGGCTACCGGGTAAGCTATACGGATGATTCCTTTCGTTCGGTTATCTGAACTACCGACATTTTCGACAGATACAACGCGCCCTTTATGTTTCTTCAGTTGTTTTTGCTCCAGTTGTGGCAAATCAGTCCAGGATCCCACAGTCAAGCCAAGCGCGATGCCTTCTGCTTTTTTTTCAAAATTATCATCTATGCTATGTACTAAATAAGTCGCGATTACTTCAGTCAATGTTTTCACCTCTTCAGAAAAAATAAAAAACCTCTTCACAAAAAAGAAGAGGTTAGTAGTTGAACTAACATCCTCTTATCTGTCAGCTACTGCTGCAAGAATTAGCACCGTGCTTACTCGTGTAAGTCGGTTGCCGGGTTTCATAGGGCTAGTCCCTCCACCTGCTCTTGATAAGAAAAATGTAGATATGATATTTTTTAAAATCTAAATTGGATTATGACAGGGTGTAAAATACTTGTCAACACAATTTTCTAATAAATTGAAATATACAGCTTATTTCAATTGTACAAAGCTATGCTATGTTTGTTTTTTGAAAGACATGACAAGTTTTAAGAAATAAATTTCAATCCAACAGCCGCTCCCAACACGATTGCAATAAACAGCATGCGCAACCATGTTTTCGGTTCCCCGTACAACATCATACCTAGAATTGCGCCTCCAGAAGCACCAATGCCTGTCCACACTGCGTATGCCGTTCCCATTGGAAGAGTCTCCATAGCAAGTGCTAGGAACAAGAAGCTCGCCATAAAGCTTGCGAACAATCCGGTTATGGACTTCCAAGAGCGATTTTTATGAACTTGGTTGATCATCGCGACTCCTGTCATTTCAAATAAACCGGCAATGATTAAGAATAGCCATGCCATTATGACGACACCTCTTCCTGTTCTTTTGTGACCAACTTAAGCCCGACAACCCCTATTAACAGAAGCGCAATCAAACCCAGTTTCGGGATATTAAATGATTCTCCGAAAAAGAGAATGTCTGCAATGACTGTACCTGCTGTACCTAGACCAACAAACACTGCGTACACAGTTCCTACGGGTAATGTTTTCCCTGCCATGATCATCAAATAAAAACTGATTGCAATCGCAATTAAAGTGCCAATCCAAGCCCACACATCATCCGCATGCTTCAGTCCAATCACCCAAAACACTTCAAACACAGCAGCTATCAACACTTTCATCCATTCTTTATTCATGAATCCCAACTCCTTTTCCAATAAAAATAAGCCCGAGAGATGAACGTATAAACGTTATCTCCCAGGCTTTTATCCTTCCGTGTGGCTTTGCAAATTGGCAAAGTGTTTTCTCTCGGACCAGGCCAAACCGGTTGTTTGCGGAACCCTAGAAAACTTGTTCGCCATCTTGAGAATGGCGCTTTATGAAATTATTTTGTGCAAGGTTAGAATAAACCATGCGGAACAATGAGTCAAACGACGAGCTCATAGTAAATATTCGGTTGTATATATTGGAAAAAAATGTAACACTTAAATTAATTCTTTTTCGTATAAAGAAAGGAGAATCACTTTGAAGTCCTTCACTAACAAAATTATTATTTTGGTCATGTCCATCGTTATCTTTATCATCTACTGTCAATTGCTTGATTTTTTTACAAGGAACCTTCTTCCGATCTCACCACTTGGAACGATGATTGGCTTGATCACTCTTTTTCTTCTTATCCCCATTTCGTATCTATCAGCTCACGGAGTGGTGAAAGTCATTAAGGACATGTAAAAAACACTCCTGATTAAGATGGAGTGTTGAAAACTTTTGTAATTAAAATGTCTCGAAAAGCAGGAAGTAAAGAGTCAAAGCGGGTGTCATTGACTTCTTCTTTTGAGATCCAGACATATTCCGAATGCTCATCATTCAACTGAAAATGGGCAAGTTGCGCTTCTGTTACGTCAGCAACATATGTATAAATAAGGCGGTAAATAGGTTCACTGGCTGTGTGTCCCTCGAAAGTCCGGACATGGATTTCTGTGAGACTAGGTACTGCCATATTCGTTTCTGCCTGCACTTCACGGTGTGCAGCTTCTAGAGGAATTTCATGAAATTTCACCTTGCCCGCTGGAACATTCCAGACTCCAGGCGCCACGGTTGCCAGTTCTGAACGCTTTGTAAGAAGGATTTTATGATGATGTTTCAAGATGATCTCAATTGAGACACGGTAATTTGGATGATTAGTCATGGCCACTTTCTCCGATTCTATAGATTGCCAATCTCAGCAAATTGATTTCCTGTAAAAAATTTACTATTAAATCGCTCGATTGGCAAGAACCGGAGTGAAACCAGACAAGTCAGTTTGCAACAATTACCTAGCCTTTATAGGAATTCCTTGACGTTTCGGAGTTGGATACGCAGCGATTGCTCCTGCGACTCCACTGAAAGCTAGAAGTGAAAGAACGGCAATCGGAAATGCTTTCTTCTTCAAATTGGTTTGCGTCATAGGGTACCTCCTTGGTTATGAACATTCACATTTAGTGTAATTGATGTATATGTTGAAAATATGAATATCATGTTAAGAGATTCTTAGGAAAGCTCTTTTCATATATCCACTTAACCGTCAGCCTTTCATGTTAGCTTTACGTCAATTCGTGGTAAACTACTACTAGCATTTACCGTGTGAAACGAGGTTTTACTTATGATTCGAACATTTGGCGTAACGGCTGATAGCCAATTGGAAATGGACTTTCCACTAGAAGATTTACATAAAAAATCATTTGATTGGTATTGGATTGATTTTGATAAACCTTCTGCCACTGAAAGCGCGTTGCTTGATTCGTTCTTTCATTTCCATCCACTGGCGATTGAAGATTGCCTGCATCGGTTGCAACGACCGAAAGTCGACTATTACGATGGCTATCATTTCTTCGTCGTCCATACAATGAACGAAGAGACACTTGAAGCAGAAGAATTGGATATATTTGTTGGGAAAAATTTTGTTGTGACATTCCATCATACTGCAGTTCAGGAATTGGACTTGGTTCGCGAAAAACTGCAACGAGATGCATCATTTTGGGACCGAGGAGCAATTTATGCGACGTATCAAATTCTCGACAAAGTGGTCGATTCCTATTTCCCGCTCGTTTACAAAATTGAGGATCATCTGAACGAAATAGAAGATCAGATGACGTTTGATATGAAGCATTTTTCGATGGACACCGTCTTTGAAATGCGCAGTGACTTACTATGGTTGCGTCGAACAATATTGCCGATGCGCGATTTAATGTACCGTGTATTAAACTCCAGTCGTTTTAATCTTCAACAGCATGAACATTCCTACTTTGCGGATATTTCTGATCACCTCGTCAAACTGACAGAAATTGTGGAGTCAAACCGAGAACTTACAGCTGATATTCGAGATAGCTATATGGCAATGAACTCCAACCGAATGAACCGAATCATGATGATCTTAACGATTGTATCTTCCATTTTCATTCCACTTACATTTGTAGCGGGGGTATATGGGATGAACTTTGAAAACATGCCGGAACTCGAGACGAAATACGGCTACTTTTTCGCATTAGGCGGAATGGCACTTATCGGATTGTTAATGTTCGCTTGGTTTAAATACAAAGGTTGGTTGAATCTATTTAAATCATAAAAAAAACCATCTCCTGTGAAAATAGGGAGATGGTTTTTTGCATTTATGGACTTAAAAAGGTGGTATCGAGAAAATTTGGAGAAGCAGGAACTTCATGTTTACCTGTACATATGTGGAGCTGTCTTTAGATTTTTACAACAAAAAAGGAGCTTTAGGCTCCTTATGTTTGCTTGATTATTCTTCGCCCTCTTCTTCAGGGTTTTTGTTTTCATCATCTACATCGTCCATCTCTTCGCCATCGTCAACACCGTTATCTTGGTCTACTCCGTCACCACAACCTGCTAAACCACCAAGAACGATTCCGCCTACTAAACCACTTGCTAATAATGTCTTTTTCCAATCTGCCATGTCTGTTTCCTCCTCAAGTTTTGTTAAATTATGATTGCTAATGTTCTAATTCAAATTTACCCCACTAAAAAAGAAATAAACCTCTCATGAAAATATTAATCTGTATATTTAATTTTCAAGGATTTGAAAAAAAGTGTTTAAGTGAATACTGGCAGGTCATTGAACAACAAAATAGCTCAGTAGAATCTACTGAGCTCCTCTTTATCCCTTACCATATGTCAGGAAGGGTTCATACATCGTGATTGCATGGTTTTCGGTAATGAACTCATCATCGATAAAAACTATGTACGTTGAGATGAAACGTTAATCTCAGCAAGTTAACTTGCCTCTGAGACCTATTTGAGCGATAAAAGTGTCTGTTTGAGCGATAAATTAGATATCTGAGCGACAAATGGTCCAATATGAGCGATAAACATGGAGTTTTGAGCGTTAAATTTTTCACAAACTCTCACCCCCTTCTAATCAACAAAAAAAGCTCACTCTCAAGTTAAGAGCGAGCTTCCATTCATTACAATTCAATTGTTTCAGGTGGTTTTCCGCTTTTGTTCATTAAACGGATGGATTCAGGTTTCACAACTAATATCAATAAGTTTGGATCTTCTGGACCTTCGAACCAATTTTTCATATGGTCATTCCAAATTTTTTCTTTCAGGCTTTCGTCTGTGCTTTCACTTACTTTGCCTTCAATCTCCAAGTAAGCATCCCCAAAGCCTTCTCCATCGTAGCCAATCAAAATATGTGTATACGGATTTGCTTCAATATCTTCGACCTTATGTGTATTTTTATTCGTCGGGGTATATAGTGTAAATTCTTCATTGTAGAAAGTCATATACCTTGAGTGTGGTTTATTGTTTTTCACCGTCGCCATTGTGCCGGTGCGACTTTCTTTTAAAATGTCTAATGCTTGTTGTTTACTCACTCTTAATCAGCTCCTTTCTGAAAGTATTCCTTCCAGTTCCGCCAATTAAACATGACAATGTGCTATTACTCAGCTAAATATTGGTATAGCTTATCATCATTAGCACTTGCAGTTCCTCTGCCATCCCGATTGTTCGTGACGAAGTACAAATCTTCACCATTGGAAAACACATCTCTTATTCGACCAAAGCCCGTAATCGTGTCTTCTAAATCACCCGAGTCGGGATTGATGACAAGAATGCCTTCCCCACGCAAAGCTGCTACATACAATTTTCCTTTATGAAACGTCATGCCTGAAGGTGCCCACGTTGTATTGGCTCCAGAATGAAGCAAAGGCGTCACATATCCTACTCGTTCTTTACTACCTTCAATTAATGGCCATCCGTAATTGCTGCCTGGTTCAATTTTATTTATTTCATCTTTGGCAGATTGTCCATGTTCAGAAGCGAATAATACACCATCTTCAGACCATGCGAGTCCTTGTGGATTACGATGTCCGAGACTCACTGTTTCCCATTGATTGTTTGCATTCAAACGGAGGATTTTTCCGTTTTTCGAATTCGGATCTTGTGCTAATTGTGGATTGGCCGCATCTCCAATCGTTGCGTACAACAACTGATCGGGACCGATTTCAAGTCGTCCTCCATGATGGACATTGCCAGTTGAAATTTCGTCTAAATGGATGGCGACTTCTTTCCAGACGTTTCCTTCCAATTTCAATGTCACGATTCGGTTGAATGGACCATTACCCGCATCGTAATTGTAGTAGGCAAATGCTGTTTTCGTCTCTTTGAATGTCGGTTTTAGAACAAACCCTAGCAAACCCGCTTCTGAAACAGTCGCTAAAGGCGTTGAAAACTCCACTTTTTGATGTTCGACTGTGCCGCCAGCTCCTATATAAGCAATCTTCCCAACCCGTTCTGATATGTAAAATTCGTCCCCTACTTGATTAATTGCCCAGGGAACTTCAAGATTTGTAGCTACTTCTTTGACTGACTCAGGTTTCGCAGATTTACTCTGCTCAAGAAATCCACACCCACTTAACAGAAGAAGGCATGAGGTGAAGATTATCCATCTTTTCATGACTAATCACCTCTTCTATTCTTTCTTTCTATAATACAGAATATTTAGTCTACTTATCTATATATTCGTCACCACTATTTGAATAATCAAAGCTATCGTGACCATACGCAATAAAGGTTTCACATATTCTTTTTTCAATTTACGGGCTAGATGCACGCCGATTTGCGCTCCACTTACTGAACCTAACAATAACGCAATGGTTACTGCCCACATAATTTTTCCGGTTGCAATGTAAGTTAAAGCTGCGCCGAAACAACTCGAAAAAATCGCTATGCGGGCAAGTCCAACGGCCCGAATATAAGAAATGCCAAGAGATGAGAGGATGTACATCATCAATGTGCCGGACCCCGGTCCAAACACTCCGTCATATAATCCAATGCCAAATAGACCAACTCCGCTTTTCTTGTTCACGACAAGCGGACGATTTCCTTCAAAATCACTCGACCCCATAAATGAAGTGATTAATGCAAAACTCAGCAACACGATAGCAATGATTGTCAACGTGCTTTCGGTTAAAAAGGACGCGATTAAACCACCCGCAATTCCACCACCCAGACAAAGTGGAACGATGATGAGAGCTTCTCTTACGGTAACTTCTTTGTATTTATAAATGACGATGAAACTGGACAAAGAACTGACTGTATTGGATACCTTATTTGCCCCAATGGCGGAGTGAACCGGTATTCCCATTAACAGCATCGCCGGTAAACTGATTAAGCCACCACCTCCAGCCAGTGTGCCCAGCACATTCGCGATCAATCCTATTAAAAATAACCAAATATAATCCATGAGCTACCCCTTTTTCAAGTTAGTATGTTTATGTGAGCGGGACGAGGGTATTTATATAGTATCGAACAAGCAGTAAATAACCTATTAGGAGGAAAGCACATGACAAAAGATAATGGATTTTCTGACAAACTTAAAGGTGGAGTAAACAAAGCCAAAGGTGAATTTAAAGATCAAGTCGGAAACGCGACAGACAATACGTCACTTCAAGCTGAAGGCAAGTTCGACAAAGCGAAAGGTGCCGTGCAAGAAAAAATTGGTGAAGCAAAAGACCGTAGCACGGACGATAAATACTAATCCTATAAAATTTCATGTAGTATAACAAAACAGTTGCTCTCATTATTTGAGGGCAACTGTTTTTATGTCAATAATGAAATGGCTTCTTTAAGTGTAGTTAAATAAGTAGCAGTTTTACTATGGTTATTTTTCATAAAACTTGTATGGTGAGGTTTTAACCCTACAATGTACGTTTCAATCCCCATAATTTGAAGAGTCTCCACAAACGCTTGGAATGAATTAATGCCATATTCACTGATTTGGTCAATTCCATTAAAATCAAACACAACTTTTGTGATATCGTTTTCATACAATTCGATCGCCAAGCGATCTTCGCTATTGGAAATCAAATCTTGATCAAACTGCCCAAATAACGGGACCAGCCCCACATGGTTTGATACAGGTATAAGAGGTGCTGATAATTGCTTGATTTGATTTAACTGACTTTCAGCTAGTTCTTTTTGAGAGAGCAATTCAAAATCCACATGTGCAAGACGGTTTTCATGTTTTTGAACAATTTCCATGATTTTATCAAGCTTACTGCCGATTTCAAAACACTGCAAGATTCCTTTTTCATGCTCCCACGTAATGGAAACCGCAAAAAGCTCTTGTAAGTCTCTTTTCGTTTTTAATGTTATTTCGATAGGCTTGTCCAAGCTTTGTGCCAACAATCTGTCGCGTTTGCTTTGACTGCCGGTATTCATGAGATCCACAAAATAGTTCACATCTCCAAATACTTGGCGAGCAGTTTGAGACATATCGAGTATTTCAAATGATCGGTCCACCAAAAATGCAGGAAAAGGCAGCGACTTAATGATGTTCATGTATTTTCACCTCATCAAGTTCAACCATCCATTTTTGCAGTACTTCATAATCACTGATCATCCGAGTTCTTGGAGAAGCGTATTTCGCTAAATCGTAAGAAGATAGAAGTCTGCTACCCACCAGTAGATGCGGCTTGCTACTAATTTCATCAAGTTCAGTAATGTATTGTTTTAATTGTTCCAAGTGATGAATGATGGTGAGAGAGACGCCGATGACTTGAGGTGCAAAGCGTTCTGCAGCCTCTTTTGCATAAGACAAAGGCAAATTAGCCCCCATTAATCTCACGTTCCATCCAGATTGTTCGAATAAGTAAGCAGCCATTTTCATTCCAAGCGAATGTTGTTCTTTTTCTACGCAAAAAAACATCGCTTTTTTCGAATGAGCTGTAAGCTTCGGTTTTGGAATGACACTATGAAACCTTGCTAATATGTAATCACAAGTTGCTGTCGCCAAATGCTCGTCTGCTACTGTAATTTCATCCTCTTCCCACATCAACCCGATTAAACGCATGGCTTCCGTGATGTAATCCTGATAAATGGTCGCTATCGGCATTCCTTTTTGGTACAGTGAGTGAATTTGTTCAAATGCGTTATCTGAATCTCCTTCAAGCAATGCAATCGCTAATTGTTTAGTCATCTCTCTCACCTCCTTCTATTTATTATTTGATCGCGTCTATTCCTGCTTGCAATAGCTTTTGATACTCTTCGGAATCCGGTGTTGCCGTTTTTCCTAAAACATCATGGATTCGCTGGAAATTATCGATGACATGATGTTTACTCATGCCTCGCTGTGTTAGTAAATTGGTCAGCCAAACTGCGTAATTGGTGAAAACTTGAGGATCGTCCAGTTTCGCAGCTGTTTCTAAATGATCGAAATGATGATGATTATCTTCAAGACAACGCATTTTCCCTGCTTCTCCAAAACGTTCAAGAATTTCAGGATACGCTTCGTAAATTTCGGCTACTACTTCGTCGATTACTTGTGTACGTGTATGTGAATTCATCGAGCCACCACTGCGTATTTTGTCACTTTCGGAACAATGGCCGCCAGTTCTTGATCGGGATAGTTTTTTTCAAGTTCATGTACTTTTTTAAATGCGTCGCTGGTTACCCAGTTCATATAAGACGCTTTATCCACCCATTCCATATGGACGGTCAGTTCTTCCGGTCTTTTCTCATTTTGCCAAAGATGGAATGCTTGAAAACCTTCAAATGTATCAACCAAACGAGATCGATTTTGATAGATGGCAATCACTTCGTCTGCTTTTCCTTTTGGAACTTGCACAGTAGAATGTACGACATACATCAGCGTTGCCTCCTTTTGACCTATTATGAATTCAGTTGTACTAGCGTACCATACTGACACCGAAAAATCTAAAATCTTCAATTAACTTAACGCTCTTTTTAATCTTAAAGACGTGTGATGACCTGCCAATTTAGAGTCATTTGCTGGCTCCTCTTTTACGACAACGAACCCTTTCGCTTTATAAAATGGAATGCCTTTTTCATTTTCCTTTTCCACTGAAACCCACTGTTCTTTGGCATCATACATTTCTTGTTGTAGACGAGAATAGGCTTCCAGTAATTGTGTGCCAATTTTCTTATTCCGTTTTTCTGGATGCAAATAAAGGACATAAATTTCTGCTTTTTTGGAGTTAATCATACCTCCACCGATTGCCCCTACGATTACCCCTTCAACCTCAGCCACAAAGTAACCATTCCATTTAGTAGACAAATCCGTAATTTCCTTCAAGATTCGTTTAGGCGTATAGTATCTTTCAACAATATGTTCAATCTCTTGCTTCGTGTAAATGCCACCATATGTAAACCACTGGCCTTCCGTACACACCTTGGCAACGCCATCTTCATCTCCTGGTTGTGCTTGGCGTATGATGGTCTTCGGTACATAAAGATGCAACGCATACTGCTGACCTTTTTGCCCCATGTAGCGACGTCCTTCATCTTTAAACCCGGCCTTCAAATAAACATGCCTAGCCGCTTCGTTATTTTCATTGACCCCAAGTACCACTTCATCGAATTGTGGAAATTGACGATGGATGAAGGTGGGAAGAGCTTGTATCGCTTTCACTGCTATTCCTTGCCCCTGAGAATCCGGATGAATGGAAAATCCCCGTAGTAAGATCGAATTTGGGTTGTCAGTATAGAAGAAGCGGTCATTTCCAGTATCCAGGACGAAGAAACCAACGATGTGATTTCCTTTTAAAATCGTGACAGGTGTTCTGGAAAAATCATCGTTCTTCAACAACTCTAATGGATGTCCCGTAAACTCGAGCTGGTCGGGAGGTAACGGGTAAAATTGAAATGCTTGCTGGTGATCTGGATTGTAAGGTACCAATGTAATGCTTTGTGGCATGACGAGAATCTCTCCTTCTTAAGTTGTCGATCGATTTTTTTATTTAACTCGATTTCAACGTAACCACGACAATTTCAGGCAAGTTAAACAGACGGATTGGAATGATGCTATTCCCAAGGCCTCGGCTGACGATTAACGTTGACTGATCCTCTTCATGAATGCCGGCAGTGTACTCTGGAAAATAGCCTTGACCTGGAGCAACAAGTCCCCCGACGAACGGAAGTCTGAACTGACCTCCGTGCGCATGTCCGGAAAATGTTGCATCGATTCCCGCATCCTTATACGTTGGAAAATCTTCTGGACGATGGGCAAGGAGAATTGAGAATGTATCAATCGGCACATTCGAAGCGCTAATCATTTGAGCAGCGGTCGCCCCCTTTAACGGATCGTCAATACCTGTTAAAGAAATCGACATTCCGTCACGTGTTATGTTCAACGTTTCATTGGATAGCACGCGTACACCACGAGTTGTAAGTTCCTCTTTTATATGTTCCACATCATTCGTCGCTACTTCATGATTTCCTATTACGTAATATACGTCCGTTAATTTCACAATTTCATCGATGAGCGCGAGACTGTTGGGTAAATCATAACGATTGCTATCGATCAAATCCCCAGTAATGACAATCATATGAGGCTTTTCCTTCTTAATTTTGTTCACTAAACGCTGCTGATTATCACCAAACGTCGCATCATGAAGATCTGAAATTTGCACAATCCGGTATCCATCAAAAGTAGAAGGAATTTCAGAAGACACCAACGTGTGATGAGAAACGGTGAGCCAATGATTATTGACATATAAAAAGCCAATCAAACAAGCAACAGTAAAGATGACTTTCAGTAGTTTTCGAAACATGTAAAACTCCTTTTTAATAAGCAAGACCCACTCGAACCTTTTTAAACTGTGGATCTAGCAATTCTTTGTAAGCGAACGCGGCTGTATCACCTACAGATATTTCAACGCCATTTTCCGGTAAAAAGTTCATTTCAGTTCGCCACTGACCTGTTGCCACTCCATCGGGCAAATAGGTTGGACAGACAACGGTCCAATTCAAATTGGTTGCATCAAGTTTTTCGAATACCTTTGCATGCTCTTCTGCCGCAAATGTTAAGCGACGTTTCGATTCAGTTGACTGAAAGCGGTACAACTCAGGATTGGTACGGCTTTGCAAAATCCCTGCTGTTCCAATTGTGATGATGCGTTTTATCTCTTCTTTTTGCATCGCTTCAATAATAAGTGGAATCGCATCTGTCAGCGTGGTTGTCTTATCTGTACCAATTGCACTGACTACAGCATCCGCTCCGTGAATCGCCTCATTCACCAAAAGTTGTTCTCTAATATCGCCTTCTATAATCGTTAAGTTTTCATGAGGAGTTAATTTGGATGACGAGCGAACAAGAGCCGTCACGAGATGACCATCTTCCAGCGCACGACTTAAAATTTCATTTCCTACACGTCCTGTTGCACCAAATATTGTAATGTTCATGGCGGTTCCCCCAAATCTAGTTTCTTTTAGAATAAAGGAATGGGGTCAGTCTGGCTAATGATTCAAACACGAAAGCCACTACCACTGTATACGGAATTTCTTCTTTTTATCACTCGGAAAGACGATGGAGAGAGTGAGAGGAAAAAAAAACAATCCTTCGCCATAATAAGCGATTGGATTGTAGACGTAATAAGTATATGTAGATCAATGATGGGCTCGAAGAAATTAGCCAAAATCTTTCTGGTGTTTCTTTTTGCGTTTCAAATAGTCTTCATCTTCACGAATTTGATCCCATTTCTTTTTGAAAATGGCAGCCGATTCAGCTTTCACAGGATCAATGTCACGTTCTTTGACAGACCCATCCTCATTGTATTTGCGACCACCTTTGTAGTTCGTATAACGGCGTGCGCGCGTATAGCCCATTTGAATGAACTTTCTAGCCATATCCATCCCGACAAAATCGTCTTTTTTCCGATAGTCCTCAAACAGTTCCATTATTTTTTCCGAGGATTCCTTGGCAATATCCGGTGTTTTAAAACGCCAGTGTGGCAGGATTTCACTCTTATAAGGTTCAACCAGCAAGACGCCTTGCTCCCCGCGTCCAACCCGGTACAGCTCAGGCTTTTTCCGAAGGTCCAGGTTTTCATAATCCAAGTCATAATCAAACGCCATGGCAGAATCACTCCTTTTCCTCCTTATACCCGTTATTCTGGCGCGACAATCTCCAATTTGAGACGGTCCGGATCTTCAAAAAATACAGCGTAAGTTTGATTGCCTCCTGCATAGGGATGGCGATCTTTATATAGAATGTTTACGCCACGATTGATCAATTCTTCCGTCAGTTCATCCACTTGAAAGCGAGACTCCCCGTGAAAAGCCAGATGGTTCAACCCGGTACGACCACGATGAAATGCTGGGTCCGCATGTCTTTCTTCCGTTTGCACAAAAACTAGATATGTATGATTGATCTTATAACTGAATCCCTTATCCCACTGTTGATAAAGTTCATAACCAAGCTTCGGCAATAGAAAATCGTAAAAGGAGCGGGTTTCCTGTAAATTGGAGACGTTTATTTCTACGTGATGTAACATGCTTAACCTCTTTTCGATTGATTTATATACTGAGCGATGGCTCAGTTGTAATTATTGACCTTCACGTAGGGAAAAATGAAGGTGACGTAGGAATTTTCGGGGTTCACGTAGGAAAAATCGCCATCCACGTAGGAATTACATTATAAATCACTTTTCATGCTTGTTATAGAAGAATACCACAGCAGGAGTTTCCGTCGATTCGTCGAAATTTATATGTGAGAGATTGGAGGAATACATATGAAGAATTTATCGATTGAGTCCATCGGCCAAATAGCCGTCAATGTAAAGGACTTGCAACGAGCTGTGGCTTTTTACAGAGATGTAATTGGCTTGCCATTGTTATTCGAAACAAATGGCCTGGCGTTTTTCCAGTGTGGGGAAACACGCTTATTATTGAGTTTGCCGGAAAAGAAAAAGTTTGATCACCCAAGCTCCGTGATTTACTTTAAAGTGAAAGACTTAAATTCAACTGTAACTACTATGAAAGAAGCGGGTGCTGATTTCATTGACGAACCCCATATGGTTGGGAAAATGGGCGATGTTGAAATTTGGATGGCTTTCTTCAAAGATGGAGAAGGCAATACTCATGCAGTAATGAGTGAAGTTTAAACAGTGAACCCTTCTAAAGCTTTTAACATGGAGGGTTTTTTCTTTTCAAGAGAAGGCGTAGTCCTTCTCCCATTTAAGGTCTTGTCCATTCAGCTCGCAGCAAAATAAAAAATCGAGTGATTTTCACCAGTCAAATGAACCTGTCACAATCCAAAAAGAAGATACAGAAAAAAGACATCCCATTATAAGATGTCTTTTCAATAATTTAAAGCTCATCACGATTCAATCTTCATCAAATCCAACGGTGTGACAATACCAACCAATCCATCTTTGTCCGTAATCAGTAAGGCTTCGAGTCTCTTGCCTTTTGCCATGGCGTCTTTAAAAAGTTCTTCCGCTTCAAAAATCGACATTTCACGTGGGACGAATAGATGATTTTCTTTCTTTTTCTCATGTTGGAGAGTGGATTCGACGGTCATTTCCCAGGAAATATCCTCGTTTTCGACATGGTTTGCAAGCCAAAAGGTAATTCCCACCGCCGTTAATAGACCTACAAAAACATTATCGTTATAGACCGGAATTTGGGTAAATTGTTTATCACGTATCATAATAAGGGCGTCACGTAACGTGTCTTTTGCTTGGAGCGTGCTCACTTTTCTTTCGAACATTTCACCGACTGTTACTGGTTTTGCCAGTGCTTCATCAATCGTTTCGAGAGCCTGTACAATTTCATCATGAGGTTCTGCAATTGCATATTCAGTTGATGTTTGATGATGGACAATTGCATTTCGCAGCGTTGCGTATTCTTTTAAGTCCTCTTCATATCTTCGCACAATGGCATTCTTCCGTTTAGAAAGCTCAACCAATTTGTAAAATGACAGATGATCATTGGTGCCAATGATCTCTTTCATAGATTGTTCGATACGATGAAAAGCTGTCAGGAAGCGATCGGAATTTCGAATCGTTTGCTCTGCCTGCTGTTGAGTATCCATTTTGCATACCTCCCGTTGGCAACTCTTTTCTACATAGGTTGCTTATTTTCCTGTCTTTTTATTACAATTACTTTAAGAAGAGGTGATGAAATTGGAAACTCCGTTAAATTGTCCTTTTTGCAATCCGCAAAAGGATTCTGAACAACGTATTGTTTTTGAAAACGACTATTGTCAGTACTTACAGCACCCCAGTCATCAAACTATTTTAGAAGGTAGTGGTCTCATCGTTCCGAAAGTCCATCGCCAAACCGTTTTTGATTTAACACAGGAAGAATGGAACGCTACATACGAGTTGATGCAGCAAGTGAAAACGTATGCTGATGAGAAGTACTCGCCAGATGGATATACACTTGGTTGGAATGTTGGAGACGCTTCAAACCAATCCATTCCACACGCACATTTTCATATCCTGCCTCGTTTTGCCGACGAACCTTATGCCGGAAAAGGCATTCGTGCATGGTTCAAGTCCGAAGAAAATCGCAGACCTGGAAGATAAATTTTTTTGCCGAAATCTTTCCGACTGGACGAAAAGTGACTCTGACTGGACAAAATCCATTTTTAAAAATACATATTTCACTCCTGCCTGAGCAACCTAAGCTGAAATGAAATTCAGTTTTCAACAGGAGGTTCAATTCTATTTATGAAATCTTTATTATTAGTCTGTTTGGCCATGTTTATGCTTGCCGGATGCGGAACGGATGAAGGTACATCTATTGGCACTCAACAGGAACCAAGTAAGCAAGATGAAAAATTCGTGCCAGGAGAAACTTCTCCAAATTCTGGTGAAGACGGAATGGGCGAAGATAATCAGTCCACAATGCCTGCCCCCGATGGTGCTGGAGACGCTGACGGCAAGTAAGCGTACAAAAAAATCCCTCTCCATTTCAAATAGGAGAGGGATTTCTTTCACACTTTCGTTTTTGATGCGTTGCGTTTTGACATCCAAACACCAAATACCATCAATGCGATAATGGCCAGTATTGTGATCGTCATACTCCACCAGAAATCGCCTAAGTCTGGTGAGCCTGTCAACCACTGTGTTGCATAAGTTGGGAGTTTCCAAGGTGATATCGTCCAATAAGCTCCTAGTAATGAGTCCACAATCTGGACAATCAAAATGAGTAGCAAAGATAGCCCCGCTGCGCCACCTGTAGGTAACCACGCACTCATTGCCAGAACGATTGTCACTACAAATAAAATCCATACACTATAAGTCCCTGCAAACGCGAAGAAATCAGTAGCCTCGACTTTCCCAAACAAAAGCCCCGTGTAATACCAGCTCGTCAGCAATCCAAGCCATACACTCATTAGCGCGATCATGCCAACGACTTTCCATTTGCTCAAAAAGTAATTCAAATAAGAAATTGGTCGTACATAAATAAGTGTCCCCGTTCCGTTTTTCCGTTCACGGGAAATGGTGCCCATGAATGCTAGGACTAATACGAGCATACCGATGAATTGGTATTGTCCCATCGTCGCCATAATGACTTGAGCTGGTGTGAACTCTGGCATTGGGAAGGTGGTTCCTTCTGGCATATTCCCGACCGCGTCAAGGATTTGTGGCAAATAGTAACTTGTCAGCGGCTCAGACAATCCGAAGAAAATAAAGACAAGAGGGACCCATAAAATTTTAAAATTACGTGTATTCTCCCGCCACTCTTTTTGAAAAAGTACGATTAATTCCCTCATGCCTGCCCCGCCACCTTCATAAAGATTTCTTCCAAGTTCGCTGTTTGTCGCTCCGCTTTCCGGACATCCAGTCCACTTTCTGCCAATGACTTCAATACGTCTGACATTGTCGGCAATTCTTGTGTCAGGTGAATGGTTCCGCAAGCCCCTTCCACTTGTACGTTCCATGGAGCGCGTTCCGAATAAATGATGGCATCTTCTGCACGACCAAATTCAACGCGGTATCTTGGTTGATCATATTTTGCACGTACATCACCAATGGAGCCTTGTTCGACTAATTGTCCTTTTCGTAAAAACAATAATTGATCCGTCATCTCTTCCGCATCATTCAAAATATGTGTCGAGTACAAGATTGTCATGTCTTGTTGTAAGCTTTTTAATAGATTCATGATTTCGCGTCTACCAACTGGATCCAGTGCGGACACGGGTTCATCCAGTAATAAGAGCTTTGGTTTATGAACAATGGCCTGCGCTAAGCCAAGACGTTGCTTCATGCCGCCTGAGAATGTGCCAGTCTTTTTCCGTAGTGCATCTCCAAGTCCAACGAACTCCAATGTTTTTTGTGCTTCCAGCTTCGCAGACCGTGCGTCCATACCACTTAATTTTGCGGCCATTTCGGTAAATTCAAGCGCTGTCAGCCACGAAAAGAACTGTGGATACTGAGGCAGAAAACCAATATACTTTCTGACGTCAGCGTGCTTTTCTCCATTCAGTGAAATGGTTCCAGTTGTTGGTTCCAATAATCCGCCAAGCATGGATAAAGTCGTCGTTTTACCTGCGCCGTTTGGTCCGATTAAAGCTGTCGATGTGCCTTCTCCAAGTGCAAAAGTTACTTCATTCACCGCTCGCTCGGAGCCGTATATTTTCGTTAAATGTTCCGCTTCCAAGATAGTTGTCATGCTTGTTTTCTCCCGGCAATAAAGTACGCAATTGGTCCTACAATATTAATGAAAATAATGACCAGTGCCCACACCCATTTTGGTCCGTTTGTTTGGTGTATTTTAGTTAAATCGATAAGTGCAATTATTAATAATATGAATTGAATGATAAATAAAGGTGCGATAATCCCCCAAGACAGTCCTTGTAAAGCTTCCATTTGTCCCAATCCCCTTTATTGTAATGTTGTTACTAACACAATACTTCCAACAATTAATAATAAGAAAATCCAACTTGTTTTATGCCCCATATTGATGGTCCACCCTATCCCAAAACGTTTTTCCACCAGAATGCTCGGGTCGTTCTTGTTCACATAAAACAGTCCGAATTTCCAATGTTGATCATCGTCTGGATCAATGACGCCGTCCAGGCTTTCATCAAAATGAGAAACAGCCAACCTTGTGCCGCTTTGACCTACTTTAATGGCGTAGAATAAAACCGATCCTAAAATGGTGACCAAGAAAGCGATTGTGGCAGTCATCGTTACCGAAGTTGACATGGTTTCCGGAAAAATAATAGACAGTTGTAAGTACCCCATGAGCAATGTGACCGTGATTGTTACGATAAACAACAGCCAACTTGAATATTTCCGGAAAGCGAGTTGTTGTTCACGAGAACGTTTTTTATGTCTGACTTGAATCTTCGCTCCCGATTGCTTCATCGCTCTATTGAAAAACCACAGCATCCCTTGCAGCACAAGTGTCATGAATGGCAACGAACTGACGGAAAGCCAACTCTTTTCAGTGAAAGCATCCGCTTCCCCATTCGCTCCCCAGTGCGTGGGAATTTGGTCAGGTAACGAATCATATTGGCTTAACCCATAAATACCTAAGCTGACGGTTAAAAGCATCGGCAAAACAAAATACATGCTGGGTAACAGTTTCAGCTGCTCACGAAATTGTAGGTCTACCACTTTTCGCTCAACCTGACCTGATGTCCATTTCTCCTCTTTCTTCCAAGTAGCTATTGCAATATGATTTTTTGCATAAAGCCCCATTGAAAGAACCACTGTGCCTATTTGTGCTGCCAACCCCCAAAATACGATTTGTTGCTCAGGAGGATTACTGATTAACACAAATCCACTGAACAGAGTCAGAACAACTACACCAATTAATGAAATCACTTTGGTATAGCGCTTTTTCATCTTGATAATCCGCTGGTCTTTTACATGTGTAGCCGGAATATAGACTCCAAAGACTTCACTTTCCTTCAGAAATTTCGGTAAAAAAGCTTGAATGGCAATGTTGAAAATTAAAATGACGATAAAAATGATGGCTGCCATTACTTTACCTCCTTCAAATCCAAAATAATTTCATTCACCAGTAACTCAATTTCCTCTTGAGACAATTGAAGACAAAGTGCTTCTGCAAGAATCGGACGCATTTCTTTCGTCAGACGTTGACGGTCGGTTGCTGTTGCTTTACGTACGCCTTTTTCGTGTATGACTACACCTTTCTTCTGCACAATTTGGATAAATTCCTTCTCTTCCAAAAAGTGATACGCTTTATTTACCGTATGCATATTCATGCCAAGATCAGCAGCAAAGGAACGTACAGATGGCAAGGAATCTCCGGGCTTTAAAGTTCCTTTCGCAACTCCCTCAATTATCTGCTGGGCCAATTGTAAGTAAATCGGTACGGCCGAATCTGGTTCAATCTCAATAAACATATGCGACCTCCCTTTGTTCTATTCTTAGTAGAACAGTTTTGTTATATACAATATAGAACAGAATGAAGATTTTGGCAAGTATTGTTATTTACATTGTTTACATTCTTTTTTTCATGCGTTACAATGAAGCCGTTCTTGAACATATAAAACCGCATACGATTTTGCACTAGGGGTGCTATAGTTTGGCTGAGATGAGAGCGTTGGCTCCGATCCCTTAACACTCGATCCAGGTAATACTGGCGTGAGGAAGTGCGGTGACCTTTGCCCATCTTTTTTCTTTTTGCGCAAAACAGCTGCATTCCACGTCGAATGCGGCTTTTTTTATATTCAAAAAACATGTTTGGGTGCCTATACCCACCAAGAAAAAGGAGGAAAAGAAATGTCACAGGAGTTTAGTTGTGGAACAAGCCCAATCGTTGGGTTACGGTTTTCAATTCACCCAATGGCGGATAACTTTATTCAAATTATTAAGGGAGCTTTGCGTGAGGCGGATACTTCAAATGTTTGGATGCACACCGACGATGTCAGTACGGTAATGCGGGGAAAACAAGTGCATGTATTCGATACAGCTAGAGCCATCGTATTGTATGCAGCAAAAACGAGAGCTCATGTAGCATTTAACGGGACCTTTTCGATTGGTTGCCCTGGGGATTCTGCCGGAGATGTGTTTTTGGAAAAAGACGATATCCTGTTAAACTATCCTCAAATTCGGGAGATCAAGCAATATGTTTCCTCCCAGTTTGCCTTGTACCCAATGAATAACCCAGATTATATGTCGGTCATTTACAGGGAAGTGGAGAAGGCGAAAGAATTTGGAGTGTTCAATGACTCGATGCATTATGCTAGTGGACTTCATGGGGATATACACGAGGTGTTTGCATTCCTTGAAGATTCATTCACACACGCTCGATCAGAACAACATAAACATTTGGTTATGACTGTCAACATGAGCATCAACAGTCCTTCCCACAAAGGAGAGGCGTAATATGTTGAAATCATGGAAGCTGAAAGAAGTTGTCTTAATGTCAGTATTTGCTGTTGTTTTTGCCGTTGTGTATTTACTGTTTGTGCAGGTCGGAAACATTTGGGCAGGAGTAATTGGACCGATTGCCTATGAGTGGATTTTTGGGATTTGGTTTATTGTTTCGATCATTTGCGCATACATCATTCGTAAACCTGGTGCCGCTCTTTTGTCGGAAACGATGGCTGCGATCATTGAAGTCATGATTGGCAATGCGGTGGGACCTCGATTGATCGTATCAGGAATTATTCAAGGGCTTGGAGCAGAAGCTGCTTTCGCAGCGACCGGTTACAAACGCTATGACTGGTGGGTACTATGTTTAGCAGGAATCGGCTCTGCTGTCTTCAGTTTTGCCTATGGTTTCTTTGTATCTGGTTACGCGGCACTCGACCCTTCCCTGCTCGTCCTTATGTTTACACTTCGAGTGATGAGTGGCGCCATCATTGCCGGATTAGGTGGGAAGTATGTGTCGGATGGTTTACTGGCAACCGGTGCGCTCCGTGGTTATGCCATTTCTCGCGATATGTCCAAGAATCATCAGTTGAAGGGTGAGGCTATTGGATAATGCCTACCCCTCTCCTTATTCAAACGTAAGTGTCACCTCACCTGTACTTGATTTCAGAGAGGTCACGTTTCAGTTTCCTGAAGATAACTCGCCAGTTTTTAAGAACATTTCTTTCTCCATACATGCCGGCGAACGTGTTGTCTTATATGGTCCAAGTGGGTGCGGAAAAAGCACTTTACTGTTTTTAATGAACCGTTTGTATCCTCCCAATTGTGACGGCGAGCTTAGTGGATCAGTCGTCCTCTTTCATAAAGACGCCAGTGATTATTCCGCTGGAGAAATTAATCGGCGAATCGCTACCGTCTTTCAAGATCCAGATACACAGTTCTGTATGCCAACAGTTGAACAGGAAATGGCTTTTACGCTAGAGAACCTGCACGTCAATCGTGAGGAAATGGAACAGCGAATTACGACGATACTTGCACTGACAGGCCTTTCCGATTTTCGGCACTCGGTGATTCAAACGCTTTCTGGCGGAATGAAACAACGACTTGCAACTGCTTGCGCCTTGTTAATTAAGCCAGAAGTGCTGCTGCTCGACGAACCGCTTGCCCATTTAGACCCTTTGACTTCACAACAATATGTGGAGTGGCTCAATGCGTTGCAATTATCCACTGGATTCACGGTAGTTGTGGTTGAACACCGCCTTGATCTATGGGGTTCATTTTTCAACCGTGCCCTTCACGTAAAGAATTCAGGGGTATTTTCAGTAGAAGCAAATCCAACGAGATCACCAATCCAGTTCCCTTTACGTTCTTCAACCGTTCAAGAATTTGTAGCGTTGGAAGCGCAAAATATCAGTGTGAACATTGATGAAAAACGTTTATTATCGGACGTTTCCTTGAGCTTAAAGAAAGGTGAAATCGCTGTACTTGCAGGTCCGAACGGCAGTGGTAAATCTACCTTCCTGAAGACCATCTGTGGTATTTTGAAGAAAACGGATGGGCAGTTCAAAAGCGGACGTACTGTTCCGGGGTACGTCCCTCAATCACCGGAACACTTATTTGTCACTAATCACGTTGGACAGGAAATTGCTTTTTCAAATCACGCAAACGTCGATAAACTATCGGATATTATGCATCGTTTACGATTAATCGAAATTCAGGATGCACACCCTTTTGCCATCAGTCATGGCCAAAAACGACGCGTCGCAATTGGGGCAATGATTGCCGATCAACGACCCGTCCTATTACTCGATGAACCTACATCCGGGCAAGATTCAGCGGTCCTTATCGAACTTTTTCACTTACTCGATACTATAGCCAAAGAAGGCTTTACCCTGTTGATTGTGACACATGATATGGCGTTTGCTGCAGCCATTGCAGATACCGTTTTCTTAATAAATAACGGTGAATTAACGGGGCGTTATGAAATTGACCAATTATGGCAGCAAACTGAGCTATTAATGACTCACCACCTGTTGCCACCGATTGGAGCGGGTTCCTATGTCTAGCCGAAATTGGTTACATGACATGAATCCTGCTTTGAAGTTTATTTTAGTTATTATTTCGATGCTGACTTTAGCGTGGTTTTTCAATCCATGGACACCTTTCCTGGTATTTATCGGTGTCATTCTTCTTCAACTATCGTTCAGTCGAATAAATTGGAAACTCTGGTCTTTGTTCATGATTCCAATTGGCTTTAGTGCCTTGGGTTATTTATGGACGACAGTGCTTTTTGCAGCGGATACAAGCGGAAACGTCATTTGGTCTTGGAATGGAATTGAAGTGACGGATCAACAGTGGCATACGGCATTATCATTGGCGTTCCGTGTTTTCGCTTTTTCTTCACTGTCATTGTTGTTTGCCTTAACAACAAATCCCGTTAAATTTGTGATGAGTTTAATGCAACAACTACGACTTTCTCCGAAACTTGCATACGGTGTCATGGTGGGGTATCAGTTTTTGCCTGTCGTGAAAGAAGAGTTCATTCAAATTCGCCATGCACATCGATTACGGGGAATTGGTCAGGAAAAATATGTGTGGCAAAGGCTTATAAGTATGAGAAGACTGTTGATTCCACTGCTTGCCAGCGCTGTTCGGCGAGCGGAACGTTCTGCCTTTGCTATGGAAGCAAGAGGCTTTACAGGTGAGCGGCGTACCTTATATTACGACCCCCTCCATATCGCCGGACGTGATTGGTTTCTAGCCTCCATTATGATTGGTGTATTAATTGCCAGTAGTGTCGCAGGATTACTATTGAGCTAAACCAAAAAATCGCCTTTTGACAAACGTTGTCATAAGGCGATTTTCTATTAGATATTCAATTCGCTTAGTCGTGGCATGGCTGTCAACGCACCAGCTTTCGTAGCAGCAAGTGCGCCTAGATGGTTGGCAAAAGCCGTACATTCCACGAGGGATTCCATCGTTTTCGGTAAACCATTGAGATGTACATAGCGCAAAATTCCGGCCATAAAGGCATCTCCCGCTCCAGTCGTATCAACAGGTACTACCCGTTCTACCGGTACATGCTGGAGTTCTCCATTCAAAACCGCATACGTTCCTTCCGCTCCAGCTGTAATTAAAATAATCGGCACTTTCAACTCAGCAATTGCTTCTAGTCCTTCTTGCATGGATGTTGTCTCCGTTAAAAACGTCAACTCTTCTTCCGTGAACTTCAACAAATCTGCATCTTTGAAAAATGATTTAATTGTTTCGCGACACTCATATTCACTATTCCAGCGTAGCGGTCTGATATTGGCATCAAACGATAACAAAGCGCCATGCTTTTTCGCGTATTCCACTGCTTTGCGGGATGTTTCCAGTGCCTTTGGTTCAAATAAAGTTCCAGAGCACAAATTTAATACGGAGGCTTCTTCAAATGCTTCTTCTTTCAAATCTTCAGCGCCAACTTGAATATGTGGTGCATCGTCAATATATTGATGAAAAATCCGGTCATGGTCTTCTGTTAAGTTTACATACACACCACTTACTCGTTTTTCAGGTTCGAGTACGGCATATTCCATAATGACTTCTTCCGCTTCAAGTTCACCTCGTACAAATTCAGAAGTTGCGTCGTCCCCTGTAATGGTAATAAATGCGGAAGGTACCCCCAGTCTGGCAACACCTACTGCAACATTTACCGTTGCCCCTCCCAAAAACATTGAAAAAGATGTATTTGTCGTATCGGTTGCAATATAGTCTACAAAAGCATCCCCGTAAGTGAGGACGTGCGATTTATATGATTGAGTCATCATCCATCCTCCTTCTAATTAGTAGTACTAGATTACCATAAACAGTGTTGTAGAGGGAACGTGAAACATTTTGGTATAGTTGAAGGAAGGAGTTGATCGACATGACAGTTCGTATACGAAAAGCAAGACCTGAAGATGCAGAAATAGCCGTTCCACTTATCATTGATGCAATTGGTGAGATTGCCGAGCAAATGACTGGTGAAAAGGACGCCGAGACAGTGACAGAACAGTTGATTCACTTGTTTCAGCGAGAAGACAATCGTCATTCTTATTTGAATACGGTGATTGCAGAACAAGAAGATGGCATCACTGGTGTAATGGTTCTTTATTCAGGCACGGATGCCATTGAACTGGATGCAAATTTAGTATCGTGGTTACGTAAGAAAACCGGAGAACCGATCGTCATTCCCCCAGAGGCACGGAGAGACGAATTTTATATAGACACCGTTTGTGTAAACCCGGATTTCCGTGGTCACGGCATTGGCAGCACCTTGCTAAAACACGCAGAAAAAGTCGCACGACAAGAAGGTTTTTCTAAAGCCGCTCTTAATGTAGAGCTGGAAAAAGAAGCAGCCATTCGGCTATACGAAAGAATCGGCTATCACATCGCTGAACCTTGGGAAATTTATGGCGGCGCTTTTCATCACATGGTCAAACAGCTGTAGGAGTGATACTTTTCTAAGTGAAAAACGTCCAGCCTTTTGTAAGGCTGGACGCATTGTTATTTTTTATAGAAGGTTCCAATGCCTTTACCTTTTTCTTTAGAAGCATATAAGGCTTCATCGGCTAAATGCATGGCTTCTATCGGATGGTCGCTATCGGTTGGGTAGACGGCCGCTCCGATACTGCAACCTACTGTTACCGTCTGGTCTTTTAAGGAGATCGGTTTTTGAATGAGCGCGATGATTTCATCCATGCACGCTTGGCCCTTCGCATGAATATGTTCAGATTCCGCTTCCATTAAGAAGACAAATTCGTCTCCTCCAAGACGGGAAACAAATTGATTTTCTTTTGCAAAATGCTTCAGACGGTTGGCGACAGTAATTAGCACTTGATCGCCCGCTTTGTGACCATATACGTCATTAATCGCTTTGAAGCCATCTAGATCCATAAACAAGATTATCCAAGATTCTTTAGAACCCGCAATGGTCTCTTCCATCTTTTCGTACAATGCGATGCGATTAGGTAAGCTAGTCAAAGTATCATGATGAGCCAGAGATTCCATTTGTATGAGTAGCGATTGAGTAGTGGTTATGGTTTGTACCATGTTTCGTATCGACAAGGATAAGTCTTCCACATCCCGGATGCCTTGGACGACTGGCATTTCTCTTTGCGAGCCTTGCCCAATTTCCTTTGCAGCTATTGTAATCGTTCGGAGCGGTTTGGCGATTTGATCGGCAATAGCCCAACCAATCAATGCAAATCCTAAGATCGAGATAACACTGATAATCCACATGAAACGTTCCAGATCATTTACTCCGTTATAGGCAATTTCTTCAGGCTGACGCACGATAACATGCCATCCGAGACCTTCATAATCTCCATAACCATCTTCCATCGCATAACCGGTAACATACCTTTTATCATTCCATTCCACCACTTCATTCGGTTCAGAGGAAGAGGCTAGTTGATCCAACAAATCTTTTTCCATTTGCTGACCCACCAAACCATCCGGACCTAACAAGACCGTCCGATCGCGATTACTTACAATGAGCACTTCCGTCTCATCTTTACTATTTGTAGCTTTCAGCAAATTTTGTTCCATTTCTTTTGCCCACTCCCAACTCAAATGGGTAGCAAAGACACCAATAAATTTACCGGTTTCATCCTTTATCGGAATACTGATATCCACAAACTGTAAAGGTTCACCTGACGGATTAGGAAGTAATTTAGACAAAAGAATGGCGTCGTGAACATCCCCAATAAATGGTTCTTTTGTTGCTTTCAAAAATACAGGACGTTCTGCAATGGACTCACCTAGCAAAATATCGTCACTAGCTGCAATAACGGTACCTTCAGTATCTGTTATGCCAATCCAAGAAAAGGACGGGAATTTGGTTTTCAATTCATCAATCAGTTGTTTTTCTCTTAAAATATTCTGCTCCTTGAAGGATCGTAATCCACTGACTAACTGGACTTCCTGATAACGATTGGACATAAATAAACTAAGTTTATCTTCCATTTGGACGGCATGCCCTGTCAAAGATTCTCCTACTTCAGTACGCACTTCCTCGCCAGCCTGTTTCGTAAAGATGGTTCCTAACAATATCGTAAGGATGGTCAGCATGATGGCAAACAATCCCGTTACAATCGTTCTTAAATGAAGCGACATGGGCAATTCCTCCCCAAAAATACATTAATGACTTTATAGTAACATGTAAAAAAAGTAGAAACTCTGTTTTTTAGAATATTTTCCCTTTGAATAGCAACTACACACTTAAGCGAATACTGAAACAATACTGGCGAACCAAATTTATTCCGAGTTCTGTCACAGATGATTGAGATTATTTTTGCTACAATAACAGCATCGAAACGAAATGAGGCGCATGATAAATGAAACGATTTTTAGCAATTGGATCAATCCTTGCTGCTCTTACTCTTAGTGCTTGTGGAACAAATGATGAACATGAAGGACATAACGCAGCGACCTCTGATGAAGTACCTGAAATGGTAGAAGTCGATTTAACCGTACCTGAAACCGTTACTGCCGGTGAGAAAGTAGCGATTACTGCTGCAGTTACACAAGGTGGAGAAGTTGTGGAAGATGCGGATGAAGTAAAGATTGAGGTCTTGAATATAACTTCCGGCGAAAAAGAAATAATTGATGCAACATTAAATGAAAACAAACAGTATGCCATTGACTATACATTTGAAACAAATGGTACTTATGATATCACATCGCATGTAACAGCTCGTGACATGCACACAATGCCAACCAAACAATTAACAGTAACAGGTGGCAAAGAAGCAACAAGTAAAGTGACCGACGCTTCGACTGAAGGACAAGCTCATGGAGCGGACAGCCATCATGGACACGGTGCGACGATTGATTTTGCTGACGGTTCTGCAACTGTAGGAGAAGCCGTTATGCTAGTGGCAAATGTTTCACTTGCGGATGCTCCACTTGAAGGCGCACGCGTGCAATACGAAATTTCACGCAGTGATGATGACCACCACACTTGGCTGGAAGTACCTGCAAAAGAAGCGGGCGTTTATCAGACAGAGTACACTTTTACCGAGACTGGCACTTACGAAATTGAAGTACATGTAACAAAAGGCGACGACATTCACGATCATTTGGTAAAAACGTATACGGTGAAATAATTTTTTTGCGAAAATTGGCAGTGACCGCCACTTCGCTTTCCGTGGGCTTGGCTTCAGCCACCTACGGGGGTCTTCAGCTCAAGCTATTCCCCCAGGAGTCTTCGTGGCGATCCCTGCCTTTCATTTCTAAAGATTAAAGTGGTACTAAAAAAACCATCAACGTTGGGTTCATGGCGCTATTAAATTATATACAAAGGAGGCGCTCACTTGAGCGCCTCCTTTTTTTTTATATGTCCCGATTCCAGTGACGGTGTGCTGTCACGGCACCTACAAACTGTTCGGCATTATCATTCGTGACTACTCCTGGTCCTTCTTTACCATCTAGAATAGTGGCAAACTTGGAAGCCGCACCGATTGCTTTAAAGTGATTAAATGCTTCCGTTACGTAACGGCCGGTTTCTTTTTTGAATTTCTTCTCGTCGTTCATGCTTGCCACATAAATGGCATCGAACAATACCGGATCAGCTGTTAGGAATGTATGGTCAATCGGTAAATTCCCGATATTCCCCAGTTTATCACTCACAACTTCCGCTTTTAATCCCGCATCTTTAAATCCTTCCACGGTCTTTTCAAGCTGATTAGCATCACCATCTCTGCTTGCAATGACCGCAACTTTACGCGTGTTCGGTTTCTTCACCATGTTTTCCTGGCTGAGAGCAGGCGATGCCTTAGTCACGTCCGAACCACTACCAGTTGGCGGGTTAGCACCGACTGCATCCGCTACCTTAGTCGCTAAATCCACGTTCACATTTGCAAACATGTCGATCACTTGTTGCTGGACGTCCTTGTTTTTCACTTTCCCAACTTCAAAGCTAAAAGCATCAATAATATGTTCTTTTTCAATATCGCTCATACTGTTCCAGAATAACGTGGCCTGTGAGAAGTGATCTCTAAAGCTATCGCTTCGATTACGTACTTTTCGGCCTTCCACTTTTTCCTGGTAATGCTCGAAGCCACCCTCTTCAGGACTTGATGTCGCCGGTGTATTATTGGCCAATGAATTTTTGTGATAGCTCACTGGACCTTTATTGATTGTCATTCGATGATATCCATCTCGTTGATTGTTATGGAACGGACAAACCGGTCGATTAATCGGCAGTTCATGGAAATTTGGTCCACCTAAACGAATCAATTGTGTGTCGGTATAGGAGAACAATCGACCTTGCAGAAGTGGATCGTTCGTAAAATCGATTCCTGGAACCACGTTCCCAACATGGAAGGCTACTTGCTCTGTTTCCGCAAAGACATTGTCCACATTGCGGTTCAACGTCATTTTCCCGATTAGTTTAACGGGCACATCTTCTTCCGGCCAAATTTTTGTCGGATCGAGAACGTCGAAATCGAACTTGAACTCGTCTTCTTCCGCCAATATCTGTACACCAAATTCATATTCAGGAAAATCACCATTCTCAATCGATTCATATAAATCACGACGATGGAAATCAGGGTCTTTCCCACTTATTTTCTGTGCTTCATCCCATACCAAGGAATGCGCACCTAATAGTGGCTTCCAATGGAACTTGACGAAATGCGCTACTCCTTGGGCATTCACGAAGCGGAACGTATGTACACCGAACCCTTCCATCATGCGGAAACTTCTCGGAATAGCACGGTCGGACATTGCCCACATGACCATATGTGCGGATTCTTGGTTATTGGCTACAAAATCCCAAAACGTATCATGTGCACTCGCAGCTTGCGGCATTTCATTATGTGGTTCTGGTTTTACTGCATGCACGAAATCCGGGAATTTAATGGCATCCTGAATGAAAAATACCGGCATATTGTTTCCTACTAAGTCGTAGTTACCTTCGTCTGTATAAAATTTCGTCGCAAAGCCACGAACATCACGTACCGTTTCTGCAGACCCTCTGGATCCCACAACTGTTGAAAAACGAACGAATACCGGTGTTTTTTTAGATGTATCGGTCAGAAAGTTTGCTTTCGTATACTGTTCCATCGATTCGTACAACTCGAATTCACCATGAGCTGCAAATCCTCTAGCGTGAACGACGCGTTCTGGAATGCGCTCATGGTCAAAGTGCGTCATTTTTTCACGAAAATGAAAGTCTTCCATTAGTGTAGGTCCCCTGACACCAGCCTTCAGTGAAAACTCGTCCTCAGTCACTTTCAGTCCTTGATTGGTCGTCAGTTTTTGGTCTCGATCATCCACACGAAATTGCTCGAGCTGTTCATCTTTGCGGTTTTTCTCCATTCTGAAGCCTCCCATAGTGAATTAAGTTATCTACCTCCATCTTTACCACTAAGGGCTGAACGGAAACATTAATTCAAAAAATTCACTAAAAAGGACGTTCATCTTTTTTGAATGGTTAATAATGCCGGCAACAACATCGGACGTACGATAAACGTATCGATTAACACACCAAATGCCACGGTAAAACCAAACAATTGTAACTCAAGAACCGGTTGGGTAATTAACACAGCAAAAGTTGCAGCTAACAATAATCCTGCAGATGAAATGACTCCACCAGTTGCGATTAACCCACTTTTAATGGCATGTATAGGTTCCAAAGTTTTTGCTTCTTGCTGTATTCGCGACATCAACATGATGGAATAATCTACACCGAGGGCCACTAAAAAGACAAATGTATATAAAGGAATTCGGTAACTCACTGTATCTACATGGAACATCAAATCAAATAACCATACTGAAAATCCTAGCGATGCACCGTACGACAGTACGATGGTTCCGATCATTAGCATCCCAGTTAACCACGATTTCGTCTGCCACCACAACATTATCAAGATGGCACCAACGATTAATAACATGACGCGCACTGTATCGCTTGTATTCAACTCTTGAATATTGGCATGTTTGGCAGTCTCTCCAGAAAGTTGGATAGAGCCTTCTTCAATACCCGCTTGTTGAAGTAACTCTTTTTCTTCTTGTTCCAGGTTTTTTAGCGCATGAAACGTCGTTGTATCATAGGGATTACTTTCCCAAATTAGCGTTACTTTTGCTTGCGTGAGTGAATCGTCTGCAAATGGACGCCCTTCTACCCTTACTTCCTTTACCTCACGTTGCTTTTCAAGTATTTTTACGAACTCACTAAATTGAGATTCAGTGATGTTTGTTTCGCTTTTAAGTAGTAAAGTCGTTGGTGCTAATTCGCCTTCCGAAAACGCTTCTGCAAGCTGCTCGTATCCTTTTTTTGAAGACATGTTATCTGGAAATGATTCAAGCAAGTTAAAAGATAAATTAGTTGTGAATGCTTGAACACTGCCAATTCCTAAAATGATCGTGATTGTAAAAACATAACGCCAGGGCTTAGACGTGACACTTGCAGCTACTTTTGACCACCAATTTGTCCGAGTAGGTTGGTCAATGGCGAGTGGCCAGAAAGCTTTTCTGCCGACCAAACCAAATAATGCGGGCAATAACGTCAATCCTGCAATAAGCAAGACAACAATTGCAGTGGCAAAGACCGGAGCAAAGTTTCGGTATGGTTCATAAACGGCTGTAAACAGTAACAACACGGCGACCAATACCGTCCCACCGCTAAACAGTATAGGTTCTCGAACATGCGCAACACTTAATTTCATGGCATGTTCAATCGTCAATCCGTTACGAAGCTCTTCCCGATATCTGCTGAAAATTAGCAATGCATAATCCGTTATGACTGCGAATAACAAGATCGTCATAATTGATAATGCTTGATTTTCAATCGTTACCCACTCCGATAAACCCAGTAATCCTAAAAGCCGATCGACAATGCCATACACAATTCCCGCTCCGATTAAAGGAAGCACTGCAAATACCGGTGACTTATAAATGAGGAGTAACAATACAAATACGATGCCAATCGTGGCTAGAAGCAATACAACATCAGCCTGAGAAAATAAAGAAATCGTATCGGATACAATTCCTGCGGGTCCCGTCCATTCTACAGAGACATCCTTATCGACGTAATTCTCCACGCTTTCCTTCATTGTCACGACTTCTTCATGAATTTCTTTCGATTCTAATGATTCATTGAACAAAATGGGCATAAAAAAAGTCGACCCATCATCTGACAAAAATGACTGCCTTGTTTGTGGCGACATTTGCGTTAGAGGAATCGACGTTGCTAGTTGGACTTTTGCTTGTTTTTCCACTGCAGAAGCTAAATGATTGATGTCATCATGTAAAAATGGGGCATCTTGTTTGAATACAACGAACAACGGAATGCCTTTTTGAGATGGAAAGGCACCTTCCAGGGCCTTTTTCGCTATGACTGAGCTCGCCGTTGCAGGGAGACCTCCATTTTCTGAAGGAGAGGTTACTTCTTTTGCAGATGGAGCCAATATCGTTAACATAGTCATGATAACTAACCAAACGCCAAGGACAATAGCAGCTGATTTTTTATCTTTCCAAATGGCTTTCATCAGCTGTTCTCTACAACTTTCTTCGCTGGTTGAATGGAGAAAGTAACCGCTACAAACAAAGCAAAGCTAATTAGTAATGTGGTTCCACCAACAATATAAAAAACGAGTGAAAATGCTTCAGGTAATCCTAATGGTTGCATCGTTTGAAGCCACATTCCTACTGTTAAGCCAATGGCTCCTAACATCGCTGACCATCCATGAACATGCACCAACTTCGGATATTTCACCTTAAACAATTTGTAGAATACACCCCAACTAAAAACAGATAACCAACCTACTACTAAAATGTGTGCATGAATCGGCCTGAATGCGTACGATCCTGTCCCCGCCATATGTGAACCTAAATATGCTCCAATAAGACCAAAAACCGCGGCAATTCGAATTAGACGAATACTCCATTTTTCTTGCATGTATATCCACCTTTCCTTCTTCAAGATGGCTTCATCTTACCGCGCGAAGATGAACCCAATATGAACAAGGTATTACAGTTTCGGGAGCGTGACATGAATGAGCGTTCCTACACCAAGCTCACTTTCAATTTTCACGAAACCATGGTGACGCTTCACAATTTCACTGACAATCGCAAGTCCAAGCCCCGTTCCTTCTTTTTCACGAGTACGTGACAAATCAGCTCGGTAAAAACGGTCAAAGGCTTTTTCAGATTGCTCGACTGTCATCCCGATTCCAGAATCTTTTATGGTTACATGCAGTTCGTTGTCCAGTTCATAACCAGTGATCTGAATATATCCTCTTAGTTGATTATATTTCACCGCATTGGTTATGAGGTTCTCCCATACTTGCATCAACATATCTGCATTACCTTGCGTTAAAAGATTAGGCATGTCCATTCGAACATCGAGTTGAAGATCTTCGAACCGCCATTCATTCTGTCGCATCGTACGTTCAATTTGCTCTTTAATTGAGACTCTTTCAATTGCGGGTTGATACGACTCGTTATCTAGTGACGTTAAATACAGCAGTTGCTTCGTTAAAGCAGATAATCTCTTACTCTCCAGCTCCACAATCTCGGCATAGTACATTCGATCAGTTGGAGTGACTGCCTCATCAGCCAGTAGTTGCGCATAGCCTTGTATGTTTTGTAAGGGTGACTGGAAATCATGCGATACATGACTCATAAAGTCTTTTCTGACTTGATCATTCTCTTTTAAGCGATCCGCCATAAGTTGAAAACTTTTTGCGAGTTGTCCAATTTCATCTTTACTCGAAATAGCGATGGATCCATCAAAACGTTCGTTTGCCATTTTTCTTGTTGCTTCCGTTAATACGGTAATCGGTTGAATCATTTTTCTTGCGACGATTAACATAGCCATCAAACTAAAAATGAGCATAGCTGCAGCCAATCCGCCTAATAATACATGCACTTCTGTAAATAACATCTTAATGTTTGGGCGAATAAATAAAGCGTACCTTTCATTGTTGTACGTAAAAGGGACACCCACTGTATTCTTCAATTCATTTGAGAAAAAGCCAGTCACGAATGTTTCTTTTGGATAATCTCGCATGCCGTGATAGATTTCTCCATCAAGCACTTCTTTTTTTATACTGATCGGTAATGCAGATTCTCGAAATGGACCTCCATAAAAATTGCTATCTCCTTTATCATTGGTCAAAAACAATTGATAGCCCGAACTCCCAAATACTTCGAGTGATTCGGCCAAAGGAACGTCTGAGTTTTTCTCTATGAAAGCAACCATTCCTTGTGCAATCCCTACATTTTTAATGTCATTTTGTTCCTTTAATTGTTGGTGGTAATATGTATTAACTAATAAAAATCCGAGAGTAGCACTACCTACCATAATAGCTAACGTCACAACGACAAACTTACTGTATAAGGACTTCATGACTGAGCCTCCAGCTTATATCCTACTCCGCGAATCGTTATAATTTGCACGTCTGAAACAAATCCTTCTAAGCGTTCTCGAAGGCGTTTAATGTGAACACTCAATGTCTGTTCATCACCCTCGTAATCGTACCCCCACACCTGTTCCATCAATGCACGACGTTGAAATACAGTACCTGGGCTTGAGGCAAGTAGCGCGAGCAATTCAAACTCTTTTAACGGTAACCACTTTGTTTCGGCTCCATTTGAAATATCGAACTTCTTGCGGTTAATGACGAGGGAACCCACTTGCTTACGCATTTCATTAGGTTGTGCACTTCGTCTGAGCACAGCGCCAATTCGAAATAGCAGTTCCTGCGGTTCAAAAGGCTTCACGACGTAGTCATCAGAACCTGCAAGAAACCCTTTTTCTTTATCTTCCAACTGACTTTTAGCCGTGACCATAATCACAGGTAAGTCAAAGTCGTCTCGAATCGTTTTGGTCAAGGAGAAACCGTCCATCCCTGGCATCATCACGTCCACAACGACAACATGTGGCCACACACAAGGAATCATTTTAAGCGCACTTTCAGCATCTGGTGCTTTTTCCACACGGTAACCCGCTTTGGTTAAATGAATACTCATAAGTGTTAATATATTCGGATCATCGTCTACTAGTAAAATTGTGCGCATGTAATCAGCCCCTTTTTTGGCTCAAGGCATCCGAAGCTTCCGAACTTCTGCAATCAGTAGCCCTGACAATAAAATCACGACCGTGGTCAAGTAGAACCAAAGGACGAGTACGATAATTCCTGAGAGCTGGCCATATAGCCGTTTGTAATTGACATTGGATACGTAGTCGGCAAAAAGAAGAGAAACCACTTGCCAACCGACTGCAGACAATAAAGCGCCTGGCCATACATCACGGAAAGTCTGTTTTTCATTTGGTACGATCTTATAAAAGAGCAGGAAAAACAAGAATAAAAACACAGATCCAAGTCCCCATTTAACTGCTGGCCAAATGTAAATCCAGCCTTGCCAATCATCGAGGGTTCCTGCGTTTGATACTACCCAGTGCAATCCACTTTCAATGAAAGGCAAAAACAAGGATAACGGGACAAGGGTCATAAACAAAAGGGTCACGCCAAGATCTCGAAGTAAGCCTTTCCAATACGGAAGTGTACTTTTAATTCCATTCGCTTCATTTAATGCGCGGGCAAGCGCCTGTACAGCCATGGATGAAATCCAAAAAGCAGCCAGTAAACTGAGAGACAAGACGCGTCCTTTGTCGGCAGCCAGGATATTAGCCACATTGTCTTCGATTAAATTGAACGATTCACCAGGAGCAAACGGTCTTAAGAAATTTATAATCTGTTGTGCATCTACCGGAAAGAAGCTGATTAATGACAGAATAAAAAGTAGAAAAGGAAATACGGATAATAGCAGGTAATAAGCGGTTTGCGCCGCTTCATCAAAGAAACGCTCTGCAAAAAATCGCACAAAAATACGTGTAACGAGCTTCATATGTTGTTCCTCCAAGCTTGTTCTAATGTCATTGTGACCGAAACATATGGGATTGAGCAAGAAAAAACCCCATACATAGTGTAAGGGGAGAAAATGTTCGTTTTGGCTGCCCTTCTTTTGACTTAATAATCTCGATTTTCTATGCTTTGATTTGCAAATGTGTGAGTTTCTCTGGATTCGCAACCATATATATACGAGCAATTTGGTCGCCCTCGAATTCAAAAGAAAGCACATACGAAACGGAGTTATTAATCGATATGATACCTCCGGGACTTCCATTTACAACTCTGAATTCAACTGTAGCATTAGCAGGAAACTTCTTGAAAATACCGATGAATAAAAGTGCAATACGATTTGATGTGTAAATTGGTTTTAATGCACTTGTTACCTTACCTCCGCCATCGGCGATATAGATAGCATCTGCTCGTAATAATTCCAACATCTTGTCAATATTTCCTTTTTGAAGGGCCATAGTAAACTGCTCGATACTGTTCTTCATTGATTGGAAATCGACCGTGGGACCGTTTGGAAGATTGGTAATACTTTTTTTGGACCTATGATAAATTTGCCTACAGTTTGATGAGGATTTCTCAACAATTTCTCCAATTTCATCATAACTGTACCCAAATGCTTCACGCAGAATGAAGACAGCACGTTCGACTTCAGATAACTGTTGTAAAAGCAGGAGATAAGCGATTGAAATAGATTCTTTCATTAAATAAATTTGAGAAGGTTCATGACCGCTTTCCACAATTGGTTCTGGTAGCCATTCTCCAATATAAACTTCTCTCTTACTAGCTGCAGAACCCAATTTGTCTAAAGTGCAATTCATCACTATCTTGCATAAATAAGCTTTCTCATTTTCAATCACTTTGACGTTACTTACATTGCTATATGCAATAAATGCCTCCTGAACAATATCTTCTGCATCCATAACACTCCCTGTCATTCGGTAAGCGATAGAAAACAACAAAGGTTTGTAAGTTTCATATAAATGGGCAGTATCCAAAAAAGGGCACCCTCTTTCACTTAGGTTCGTTTGGCTAAAATCTGAAGCGCTGCACACTTTCCACTTTCAACAGCGGCGTCTGCTAATATTTCATCATGTCCACACCAATCTCCTGCAATATATATACCTTTCATTTGAGGAATCTCTGGTCCAGGGTTATCTTTTCTTTTCACATGAGGAAAATCGTGTACTACTGTCATTTCCGGTAGAAATTGTTTTGCCACTACTTCATTTCTCCAATTCGAATGTAGTAAGTCCATACCCGTCTCTAATTGAACCTTAGCTTCTTGCGGACTTATTGATTGTTGCATGGGGTTATGGTATTTTACCAGGCTCACAACTAATGTATTATCTTCACTCAATTTTGCTGATCTAGACTGATTCGTAAAATAGTATGTCTGATCCAAACCAATAGCAAATTGATTTTCAGGATTAGGCAACTTTTTCAATCCTAAATCCAAGCAACTTGCTGTAACAGGAATTGTTTGATTCACCCATGTACTCAACAATGTGTTTTCTGAGCCAGTAACCATTTTTAACGTTTCCTTTGGAGGAGCGGCTATAACACAGGTTGGGACATGATATAACTCTCCATCTGAACAACGTATGCTTTGATACTGTTCGCGATGTTCGATTTCTATGACCTTTTTGCTATAGAAAATATCAACTCCGCTCTCTATTGCTTGCTTCTTGAGCTCTTGTATAATCGTTTCCCACCCACCATCTACATACATGACTCCTGTGGTCAGTCCGAGTTTTACTCGCATTAAAACGGGTTTTGCAAGCTGAAGCATGGGAGCACTGATATAAGTAGTCACTCTACACAATGAATAAAAAATGTGCCTTACCATTGGGTCACTTATTTCTCTTTCTGCCCAGTCACTCAAGCTTATCTCTGGGATAGAATCAAAATTACCCTTCGTTAACTTCAGCATTAATTTCAAGTACACTATTTTACCTTTCCATGTTAAAAGTTTAGATGATAAAACGGATGTAAAATTAGTCGGTATGGGATACACCTTATTTCTCCATATCCCTTGAGTTTTTACGGACGCATTTTCACCTGGAATAGATATTCCGAGTTCGGTTAGGACCTTCATCGCCTTCCCATCAATCAACAAAGCATGAACTCCTAAGTTCATAAGAACTCCATTTTTATTGTTTGTTATGGCTCTCCCACCCACTCGGTTAGATTTTTCCAAAACCAAGACCTTTTTTCCTTCCTTGACCAAAAAATTGGCAGCTGTCAATCCCGCAAGCCCTCCACCGATTATCGCAACATCATATTTATACATACAAATTCCCTCCTGATTTTTAATTCTGTAATCAAAACGAATGGAGAGGAGGTTTTGTGACAACTTGGAAAGATAAATAGTAAAGAAATTTTTCACCGAAGTAGGTTGGGTAAATGGAAGTGTTGCATTATCAAATGCAGCAATCGCCTTTATGTCTAAATAATCTTCTACAAAACAAAAAAGATCGATTGCTTAATGTAAGCCGTTCAGTTTTGAATCACTAATCTCAAATTTAAACTCGAAATAGACCTCCAATTATGATATCAATTGGAGGTCTATTTTTTATTGTTGTATCAAGGTTTTGTTGCTATTTTAACGTCATTTTCGACCCCTAAATCGAACCTCATTTCGACGAACTACAATTATAATTGTAGTGGCTCTAAATAGTCCTCTAAAAGTATGGATATTTACACTCCAAATTGGTGCCTATTTAAGTAAATAAAAAACGCCAAACAACTCGTGTTCGGCGTAAGGTATTAATGTTCTTATTTTACTATAGCCCCCGTTAATAATGTTAGTACTAATTAAATTCGAAGGTTTCCTTCATTTCATATAACTTAAAATAATCTTCTTTAACAATTATTGAGATTACTGTATCTCCTTTTCTAAAAAAATGAGCGTGCCCCGCTCGCTCATTTTCAACCTCTTCCCAACCCCATTTTTTCATTTCTTCAAAATAGTTAAGAGGTGGATAAAGGCCTTGTTCCCCTCCAATATTTTCAAGATTATACTTAATTCCATTATTGATATTAGGATTGTTAAAATTTAGTTCACTTGCTACAGCATTAGCTGGGACAGGAATTTCCTCATTTATTTCTGACTTTTTATAACCGTCAACGTTAGAATTTTTCTGACCTTGTTCATTACAAGCACACAAAAGGAAAGAAAACAAAAGAATCACTATCATTTTCTTCAAAACTTTTCACCTCCATAGGTCTCCGATTCTTCAACTATCCTGCCCTTTAGTTGAAGAAACACATTCCTATTTTACCACCATTATCCATCTATCAGTATGAAAAGAATGAATATTTTATCAATTAGTAATGTAAATAGCCCTGCTAAAAGCAGGGCTATTTGAGTAATTATTTGATTGCTTAAAAGGACTTAAAAACCTAAACAGGTTTGACTACTTATTCTTAAAAAAGTGATTCAAAACTGAACGGCTTATGCTTAATGCCGGTCTTTTTGTTAATTATGGATGAGTGTAATTTTCACGGGTTCGTCTTTACTTCAATCATAATCGGAATTTCACGGGTTGGAATGACTCTAAGTCACGCATGACTTGTGCTACTTCAGAAGCTGTTATTTTTTCACTACGCATATTATGGATCGACTCTTCTTCACGTGTGGCATGGACCGCAATTTCATCTATCCATGTCTCAGAAATATTTAATTCCCTCAGCGAAGTAGGTAAGCCCAATTTATAATAGAACGGCAGCAATCGCTCCACTTCACTTTCTTTTTGTTCAAGAAGCAATTGAACCAATATCCCGTAAGCTACTTTATTTCCATGAAGCGCTTCGTGCGACTCGGGTGCAATGGTCATTCCATTATGAATGGAGTGGGCACCTGCTATGCGACCAAAGTTATCGCCAAATCCACCCACCATGCCGCCAAGCATGATAATGGATTCCACTACTTTTATAAATGACGCTGACACTCGGGCTTCTTTCGCGTCTACGATGGCACGTTCGGCATGATCAAACATTTCTTCAGCACACAGCCGTGCGGTATGATGAGCGACTTTCAGCGCAACCGGGGGATGGGTTAATCGCCGAATTTGTACGTCTGCCTCATACCACTTGGCTAGCGTGTCGCCGATGCCTGCAATTAAAAGTGGAGCGGGGGCTTCCACTAAAATGCGCGGCTCGACGAGAAGAAGGTCAACACTCATGGGGTACACATCGTAATGTGTCATGACCCCATCATCCGAATAAATAACGCTTAGTGGTGTCCACGGTGCGCAGTTTGAAGCGAGTGTTGGTATTAATACCGACTTCGTTCTACTTGCGCTAGCAGCCGCTTTCACCACGTCCAATACTTTTCCTCCACCTACTCCGATGATGGCCTCGACACCATGGGATTGTGCCAAAACAGACACTCGGTTAATCTCAGTGAGGGAACACTCTCCTTCATAGAAGGTGTGGAAAACTTGGGTGTTTTTTAGATTTGGAAAATAATAGCGCGCTGCATTCCATGATTTCACACCCGAAACAATTAGAACTTGGTGAATACCTCTTAGCAGTAACTTGTTTTCTAATTCATCCAGAACACCACTTTTACAAACATATTCGGCTGGTGCGCCCCGAACGATGATGTCTTCCACAAAAACCCTTCTTTCTTAACGGTTTTCCATCCACTCTGGTTTGCCGAAACCTTCGAATTCCGCATCGATGATTCCCTCGAATTCTGGTGCTTCTACGACTTCAATTAAATCTTTCGCTAACTGTGAGTCTTTGTTCGCAGTCGTTACAGTAACCAGGTTGCGGTATCGGTCTGGCATGTTCTCAAGCAAGATTGCATCCAGGAGGCTCATTTCCGCTGCCAAAGCAAAGTTACCAGGTACGGTAGCTAAGTCCGCACTGTCCACTGCACGTGGAAGTTGACCCGCTTCGATCGGTTGGAACACCAAGTTCTTCGCATTTGTCTTAATGTCTTTTTCAGACACTTTCAATGGTTCTGCATTCGGATCCAATTCTATTAATCCATGATCTTGCAAGATTAAGAATGTGCGAGCTGCATTCACAGGGTCATTCGGGATGGCAATGGTTGCTCCATCCTTGATTTCATCAACAGATTTGAACTTGTTAGAGTAAATCCCCATTGGAGCTGTCGGCACTGAAATCAAGCCAGTCAATTCCATATCATTTTCTTTCGCGAAGTTTTCTAAGTAAATCGAGTGCTGGAAAAGGTTTGCGTCAATATCTCCATTGTCCAAGGCAATATTCGGTTGTATATAGTCACTGAATTCAACGATTTTCACTTTGTACCCTTTTTCTTCAAGAGCGGGTTTGATTGCCTTATTGAGCATGTCGCTATAAGGACCTGCAGATCCGCCTAATGTTACGGCCTTGTCGTTGTCGGCATCGCCTTTTGACTCTTTGTCACTTCCTCCACATGCAGCAAGTGCCGCTGTCAGTAAGACTAGAATCAACGAAAATAGAATTTTTTTCATCTCTGTTTCTCTCCCTTTTTATCGTTTATCTATTGCTTTTGACGTCCAGTCACCCAACTGCTGAATGATTTGAACGAGAACAATTAAAATCACAACAGTCACGATCATGATTGTATTGTCGTAACGGTAATATCCGAAGCGAATCGCTAAGTCTCCAATACCGCCACCTCCTACAACTCCCGCCATTGCGGAGTAAGCAACTAAGCTGATGATGGTTAATGTTATGCCTTGTACAAGGCTTGATTTCGCTTCAGGCAATAACACATCTTTAATGATCATCCATGGTGTTGCGCCAACTGCAATGGCTGCTTCGATCACTCCTTTATCAATCTCGCGAAGTGACGTTTCAACAATCCGGGCGAAGAAAGGAATGGCGGCAACCGATAATGATACACTTGCAGCTGCTGGACCAATCGTTGAATCGACGAGTAACTTGGTTAAGGGAATAAGGGCTACCAACAAAATGATGAATGGAATCGAACGTACCATATTGACGATAAAACCGAGTATTCCTTTGATTACTCGATTTTCTAAAAATAAACCCCGATCAGTAACGAATAGGATGATGCCTAGTGGTAATCCGATAACAATGGCAACTGCTAATGAAATTCCGATCATATACATCGTTTGCCCGAATGCCTTCAGGATTTCTGGCCATAATTCAATTACATTCTGGATATCAATGCCCACTTCTTACCACCTCCACTTGCGCCCCGCGTCCTTCCATATACGTGATGGCTCTTGTTACATTTTCTGGTTGTCCTTGAATTTCCATCAAAAACAAGCCAAGTGGTACTTCCTGTATGTATTCAATCGAGCCATGCAAGAAATTACCGCGCACATCAAAATTCTGAACCATATCCGATATGACCCCTTCTCCCGCCACATTTCCTTTAAACAACACTTTCACAATGCGTCCAGTGACTTGATCCAAAATCGATTGAGGTACTTCAAACGACACCACACTGCTGATGAATTCTTTCGTTAAATCTGCTTGAGGATTAGAGAAAATATCGTATACCATTCCTTCTTCAACAACGCGCCCATCCTGCATAACGGCCATACGATCACATATTTCTTTTACCACATTCATTTCGTGCGTGATTAATACAATTGTGATGTTCAATTCACGGTTGATTTTTTTAAGTAATCGAAGAATGGATAAGGTCGTATTCGGATCCAGCGCTGATGTTGCTTCATCACAAAGCAAAACAGATGGGTTGTTTGCCAGTGCACGCGCTATCCCTACACGTTGCTTTTGTCCACCACTCAACTGTGCCGGATACACATCCTTCTTATCGGTCAGCCCGACCATCTCAAGCAATTCCAAAACACGCGTGGCCATTTTTTCTTTTGGCGTATCCGCAGCTTTTAATGCAAATGCAATATTTTCTGCAACTGTTTTTTGGCTGATTAAGTAAAAGTGTTGAAAGATCATGCCAATCTTCAAACGGGCTTTACGCAATTGTTCTCCTTTTAACTTTGTCAGGTCGCGACCATCTACTTCGATTTGGCCACTCGTTGGTCGTTCAAGTAAATTGATGCACCGTAACAGTGAACTCTTTCCTGCACCGGAGTATCCAACAATCCCGAACACTTCCCCTTCATTGATCGTAAGATTCACTCGGTCTACACCGATAACCGACCCTTTTTTCGTTACGTACTCTTTAGATAAATCAATAATGTGTATCATCACATGCTCCTTTTCACCAAATAAAAAATGCCTCTTTCATCATGAAAGAGGCACCGAAAAATGGATTTTGGGTTATCTTTCAGAATGAACTCATTCTGTAGGAATTGGCACCTTCCCAGCTTGTGCTGGGGGTTGCCGGACGTCATAGGGCCTATCCCTCGGTCTCTCTTGATAATGTTCCATATGTAGTTGTTTTGTTGCTCGAAATAAATCTTACGATGTTTTTACACAGGTGTCAAATACTTTTTGAAAATAATTTTCATTTTTCAAATAAAGGTTTATAGAGTGAGGGTCTGCGATCTTCAAATACTGGTATGCGAGTTCGCACTTCTTCCACTTCTGAAAAATCAACATCAACGACAGCATATTCTTCATGTTCTGCGCCTGTCCACAACACTTTTCCCCAAGGTGCAATAATCATCGATTGACCATTGAACTGATTGTTCGGATCGTACCCAGTTCGGTTAACCGCAATTACGAAACATTGGTTTTCAATGGCACGGGCTTGAAGCAAGATTTTCCAATGGTCAATACGCGTCTCAGGCCATTGTGCTGGTAAAAATAGCACTTTCGCTCCTGCCAATGCATGCGCCCGTAGCCATTCAGGAAACCTTAGATCATAGCATATGACCCCGCCAGCTTGAATAGAACCTAATGAAAAAACATTTGCATGATTTCCTGCTTGTAAATAAAGATGTTCATCCATGAGACGGAACAAATGCGCTTTATCGTATTCGGCAACAAGCTCTCCCTCATTCGAAAAGACATACATCGTGTTGTAGAAGTGGTCTCCTTTTTTCGTCGAAACCGAACCTCCGACGATATGAACATGATATGTACGCGCTAACTCAGAAAGAACCTCTTTTGTCCGTTTCCCTTCTGGATCTGCCAGTTGATCTAATTGCGTTAATGCATAGGCCGTATTCCACATTTCAGGTAAGACAACGAGCTCTGCACCCTCACTTGCGACCTTTTTTATGTACTTTTGAACGTTGGAAAAATTTTTTTCAGGCTCGGCAAACGCTACGTCGAGTTGAATGCATGCGATTTTCATGGGTACACCCCCTGTAGACAAGATACACAAAAGATTATAAGATTTGGCTGATGATTGCAACTATTTCAGAAAATGAGGAAACGCCATGGAACTTTCTAAGAAGCTTCAACAATTACCACCACAATTCTTTGCTTCACTTGTTCAAAAAGTAGGAGCTGCAGTAGCAGAAGGGCGCGATGTAATCAATTTAGGTCAAGGAAACCCTGACCAACCAACACCGCCACACATCGTAATAGCCTTACAAGAAGCTGCAGAAAATCCGATTACACATAAATACTCACCCTTCCGAGGAATTAGCGAATTAAAAGAGGCTGCAGCCGATTTTTATAAACGCGAATACAACGTTGACATCGACCCTACAACTGAAGTAGCGGTGTTATTTGGAACGAAAATCGGACTGGTTGAGTTGCCGATGGCTGTACTGAATCCGGGAGATTTAATGTTACTGCCTGACCCAGGCTATCCGGATTATTTATCAGGTGTCGTTATGGCAGACGTGCAATATGAAACGTTACCACTTATTGCTGCAAATCAATTTTTACCAGATTACTCTATGCTTTCTGAAGCAACAAAAGAACGTGCAAAACTTATGTATCTGAACTACCCAAATAATCCTACTGGAGCTACTGCAGACCTTGAATTCTTCAACCAAACAGTAGCGTTCGCAAAAGAGAACAGCATTGCTGTATCACACGATTTTGCCTATGGTGCCATTGGATTTGATGGCGTAAAACCGGTAAGTTTCCTTCAAGCAGAAGGAGCCAAAGAGATAGGAATTGAAATGTATACGCTATCGAAAACGTACAACATGGCAGGTTGGCGTGTTGGTTTTGCTGTGGGCAATAAAGACATGATTGAAGCCCTTAACTTGATTCAAGACCACTTATTCGTTAGCCTTTTTCCTGCCGTACAGCATGCTGCAATCGCTGCATTAGGTGAAAACCAATTGTGTGTAACCGCATTGGTCGATCGTTACGAAAACCGTCGCAATGCCTTTATTGACGCTTGCAAAACGATCGGCTGGCAAGTTGAAGCCCCTACAGGCTCATTCTTTGCTTGGCTACCCGTGCCAAAAGGATACACAAGCCAGGAATTTGCAGATAAACTCTTAAACGAAGCAGACGTAGCCGTAGCCCCAGGAAATGGCTTTGGTGAATTTGGAGAAGGCTATATACGCGTAGGGCTATTAGTGGATGAACATCGTTTGGAAGAAGCCGTTAAGCGAATTGGAGAGTTGAATATTTTTTGAGTATAAAAATGAGTAGTCGTATTAGAGTTTAACCTCTTTACTCCGGAGTTCATTCTATAGCGAGTGCTTTTCCAACAGAAAGAGCCATTCAACGTCAGTGGTATGGCTCCCATTTAGGGGGCTTATCATATTGTGGTGTCTCATAAGGCAAGTTAGGTTGGCGAATGAAACTAGATTTTGTTCGTGAAAGTGGCTTTTTTGTTTTTATCGCTCATATGACGGTGTTTATCGCTCAAACTGGGGATTGCTGAGCCAAACAACGTATTTTAAATGGACTTGCTCTAAAGAATCCCTCTCCAACAGAAAAGAGCCATTCAACGTCAGTGGAATGGCTCCCATTTAGGGGTTCAAGTTCAAAATATGAATAGCTTTATACCCCTTAATGGTCTTGTTTCCGCTTCGCTCCTGTTCAAACCCTTAAAAAAGATCACAAAAAAACCGATACCTCGGAAGGTACCGGTTTTTTACTTTGCCTAGCGACGTCCTACTCTCACAGGGGGAAACCCCCAACTACCATCGGCGCTAAAGAGCTTAACT
>NZ_JBNNIX010000007.1:0-98808 GCF_050269735.1 Paenisporosarcina sp. NPDC076907
TTAGTGATTTTGCTGCTTTAATCTTGTTAGTAGGCGTAGCTATCTATTGGACATTATTTTCGATTTGGGCAATCATCAATGCTTATCACAATAAACGATTGAATATCGGTTGGGTTTTAGCTTTTATTATTTTTAATGTTTTGGGTTATCTGGTTTATAAGTTAAGTCAACAGATTACGAACGGTTTCTTAATTAACAAAACCCAAAAAGTCTAGACTTGAGTATTTAGCGATAAGAATAGATTTTCGCTTTATCCTGCTGACTGTCTTTTGTGGCAACCCACCTATTTATGAAACCATTGGCGTTCGCGCCTTCGGTTTTTTAGTTCACCTTTTTAAACTTTTTCATCCATTTTTTAATGTTCTCTTTAATTTCAAATCGAAGGTGATTACTTCCTAGTCAGAGTGTTATGTCATCTGGGGTGCATGTGATATACAAACCGTTCCAGCAATTGAATCGATGGGTTCTTCAGCCAGGTGAGCTGAAGAACTAATTGATAATTTTACGGGGAGTTTCTGAAAGGGGGATTGTTTATGGATTTAACAAATTTCAAAAAAGAGCTTATTTCATTAAATAAGGATATTTATTTTGATTCAAATCAGTATCTTCGTGAGAAATCATCAAATCCTTCTAAGTTAAAGCAGGTGATCCTTAAAGCCGAATCGTTATTGAAACAAGTAAAAGAAGATAGTTTAACTAGTAAAAACAACAAGTATTTTCTTTACGGCACTTTAGGGAATCTTTATAGGATTTACGGGGAACCCAAAAATGCAATTAAATATTTAGAATTAAACCTTCAGGATTCAATTGAGGAAAAGAACTACACCAGAGAAATTATCTCTTTAATTCGTCTCGGAGAAGCTTTGAAATATGACAATAACCTTGAACAAGCATTAGAAAAATTCAATCAGGCACTGGTCAAAAGTTATGAAACTGAAGTGAATTCTCACTTAGATTTTGCATTACAACACAAAGGTAAATGTCTCTTAGAATTAAAAAGAGGAAAAGAAGCAATAAAATGCTTCCAAGAAGCGTTAGAACTTAGAATAGCAAAAGGCAGCTGCCCTTTAATTAATTCCTCTTTAAAAGCTATAGAGTTCGCACAAGGTGTCCAGGATTGAATGATTGAGGGACTTCCTCATCCGGGGATTATGTCACCTACTGTGTATGCGTTATGCCAGTTGCGTAATTGAATCGAGGTTTTACGGACGGAATATCCAGTTTCTTGTTCAACTAACGCAGCAGTTTAGTTGAACAAGGATTCAATTGTTGAAATTCCAAAAAAGAAATAAAAACTAGGAGTGGTTATTATGAAAAAAAACTTACCCATAATACTTCAAACTATTGGTCTTTTAGGGTTTGTTTTGGCCTTTTTACAATACGAAATCGGGTGGTTTATTGGGTTCTTTTGTACTGGCATTTTCTTTATAATGGACAAAGAAAGTAAGCAAAAAAACTTCAGTAAAATAGTTGGGGTCTTAGCCCTTTTATATTCATTTTATTACTTATTTACTAAAGTAAATCTTTTCTAATTATTAATAATGTATCCATTACTTTGGTTATATAGAGGGTGTTGAACTCCCATGAAAATTGAAATCAAAATCAAAAAAGTGCAAATTAAAGTGGACCCAGTAAAAAAACTTTTTAAAAAAGGCTGAGCCTTAGTCAGCATTATTATTAAGCAGCTAGCTAATCTGATTAAAATCCTCCCTCTAGTAAGAAGTATAGGGTGGTTAGCTAGTGCAACAATCTGAGTAGGATTAATCTCCCATGAGTGCTACCCCTAAAGGGCGTGACATTTTGTGATACACCGTTGTTGTTGGAGTCAGACTAACGGTTGGTCTCTACGGCACCATAGTTCATGGACCTTCATCTCCCGGCCGTAGTAATCTATACTGTTCTACACAGATTTTCATCCTCTGTGGTGTAGCGCTGGTTTTGCGATGCATAGGTGGCTAACTGGTTCTTTACTTCAATAAGGAGTGATAGCTTGAAAAATTATATCTATCTAATGACACTTTGTTTGGGAATTTTCCTCTCAGCTTGTTCAAATATCCCTGCAACAGAGTTTGTTTCAGAAACACCTTTTCTCACAGGACACGTTGTGGAAATTAATAATGAGAAACAAGTTTTTGCAATTATCGAAGATATTTCAAAGCAAGAAGCATTGGACCACCAAACTAAAGAAGACAGTTCCAATGAAGTTTGGATTTATATTAATAAGGCAAAAATTGATGGAAAGTTTAAGATTGGCGATAAAGTTGCTATTTGGAAGAATTCCGATGGTCCCGAAAAAACAGGTGTAATTGCAAAACGAATTGTTGTGTTGGAAGAATGATTAAACTACGGCACAATTGAATTTCAGTCGTTGTCTTTCTTCAACTAACGCTTTAATAAAAAATAAACTTATTTAATTGCTCACCAATCAATGGGGAGCTTTTTTTAATGATTTAACTTAAGATTTTCACTATCACTTTTATCAAACAAATCTCAAAATCACTCAAACACAGACTATCCACTATTAGGTTCGAAAGAACACTAATATTTCTAGGAACTGTCTTTTCTATAAGAACCAATCTACAAATCTACATGTAGATTTGTAGATTGATATACATGTAGATTTGTAGACGTAGAAAAAAACCTTTAAAACCCTTGATTTATCCTATGTTTTTCTTAATGAAGGTTGTACTATAGTAAAAACAATGTTATTTTTAAATTATTAGTTATTTCCATCAGTCTACAAGTATACGAAAAGATAAAACATAATTTACTAATTCCATAATAAAAGGAGGCAATTCAATGAACAACTTATCATGTCAAGTTATCACATTTGGAAATTTCAAAGGCGGTACTGGTAAAACTACGAACAGTACAATGATTGCATATTGTTTAGCTAATATGGGTTACAGAGTGTTATTAAGCGACCAAGATCCTCAAGCTAATGCAACTAGTTTATTTCTGCGGACCAAGGCATTATTAGAAGATGATATTGTTTCGTACGAAAAGACATTGATGTCCGCAATTCAGGAAGAAGATTTAAGTAGCATTGTTACTCAAATAAAGGATAATTTATACCTTCTCCCAAGTTTCAGTGACTTTGCCCAGTATCCAAAGCTATTAGAAAAAAAATTCCCTAATGAAATTGATCGTGTACAGTTTTTCTCTAAATTGTTGCAACCATTAAAGGAAGACTATGATTTTATTTTCATTGATGTTCCTCCGACCATCTCAATTATCACGGATTCAGCTTTATATGCTTCTGACTTTGTCGTTGTTGTTCTACAAACACAAGAGAGAAGCCTACAAGGCGCTGAAGGATTTACCACTTATCTTCAAACATTAATAGATGATTATGATGCGGATCTCGATATCTTAGGAATTCTTCCTGTCTTATGGAAAAATGGTGCAGCCGTAGATATTCAGACGCTCGATACGGCCAAAGAGATTTTTGGCGAACATAATATATTCCAAAAAGTAGTTAAACAGATGGAAAGATTAAAACGATTTGACATGACGGGCATTACTGAAAATGATATGCATGATAAAAATGTCATTGAAAGCTATACCCTTGTGGCCACTGAGTTTATTCATCGATTAGATGCAGCAGTTAATTCATCAGATTCAACAAACACGATTGGAGAGGTTGTAGATGTCTGATTTACTTAGAAAGAAACAACCAGCGAAGATTGAAAGAAGCCAAAACGTTGTTCCTAAAAATACTTTTAATATCAAAGAATTTGAACCGATTCAAGAACCTAAAAAAGAATCAGCTCCCCCCTCGTCAACAAAGAAAGCAAACAATAGTAATGTGACGACCGAAAAAACCACGACTGTTCGTGTAAGTGTGAATACCAAAAATAAGTTAAATGCCCTAGTTACATTGGGTATAGCCACAACGGTTGACGATGTAACAGATTTGTTAATTAATGATTACCTTACCAATATATTAACTAAGGACGAAAGAAAACAATTTGAAATTATCTTCGACCTTTATAAAAGTAAAGCTAAATAATACTCTAAGATGAAATAGTTGCTGCTATTTCATCTTTTTTAAAAGCTGTAGACCAATCTACATGTAGATTGGTAGATTGGTCTACATGTAGATTTGTATATTTGTAGATTCGTATACTAATAGATTTGTAGATGAATCTACATGTAGATTTGTAGACACGTCTACATGTAGATTTGTATTATCGTCAGTTCGAAATAAAATATATATGTTATTTGATTTTAAATTGCTGGAAGTATTGATGTATCAAGTTCTTAGAGACCTTTCATAAAAAGAAAACCAAACAAAATTGTAGATATGTAGATTGGTCTACATGTAGATATGTAGATTAGTCTACATGTAGATTTGTAGATTTGGTTACATGTAGACTAATCTACATGTAAATTAGTAGATATGTAGATTAGTCTACATGTAGATTTGTAGACTAATCTACAGTCGCTGAAAACGCCTCAAACCCCTATTGTATAAGGGTTCTTGCTCTTCTATACTTTGTAACTAATTGAGATAGTGATAGTTTCTCTTACTTAGTTGCGAAGAAAGGAGATGTGAAATGGGCGATATAAAGTTATTGTTCGACTTAGTTCTTCATAATGGATTGATGGAATACAAAAAAATCGGATCACGCACATCTCTATTAAATCAAGTTGCAGCTAGTAGAAGAAACTCTCAAAGTAAAAAAGGCAGTGTTTTTGTTACTCGGTCCAAAGAAGACTTGTTGTCCTCGAATGGCGTAAAAGGGTACATTGTATCTTCTAAAGAGTCGGTGATTGAAGATTATCAGGTGCTTTCTCACTGGACTCCAAATGTTTTTAACTATGGTACTTACACCAACCAAAGTCGAAAGTACGTTAAAGGACATGTAGAAACCAACTTACAACAAATCAATACATTTGTTGTCGACATAGATTCCAAAAAACAATCCTATACCGAAATCTTGACGGTTGCACTCGATCACAGTGTCGGTGCCCCAACCTTAATCTTGGAAACCCCAAAAGGATTTCAGGTTTATTTTGTGTTGGACAAGCCTTTGTTCATTTCGAATAAACATGATTTTCGTGGTCTGAAAGTGGCCAAACGGATTTCAGAAAATATTAAACGTAGCTTAGCGAAGGTTTTACAGGGAGTGGATCTTTCGTGTAACGACTTTGGCTTTTTCCGTATGCCAAAACAAGAAAACATTCGTTGGTTCTCCAAAGATATGACCTTTGATTTTGGCCATTTAATTGAATGGTCCAGAAGACAAGACGACAATCACGGACGCGGCTTATTTGTGGTCCACGAAAACCAATCAGCTCACGACGTTACACAAGAAGCCTGGTTCCAGGAATTACTGCATGCCAAACATGTAAAAGGGCAACAAGGGCAAATCGGTCGTGATAACTTGTTGTTTACGTTGGCTCTAGCTTGTTACAGTGCTGGAAAAGAAGAGGACGAAACGTATAACTTGCTTGATGAAGCGAATTCTTCCTTACAAACTCCACTAAAGCACTCGGAAGTAAGGAAAATCATGAAAAGTGCGTTTCGAGGACGTTTCAAAGGGGCTCATTCCTCCTATATTAAACAACTGCTGGAAGAGTGGGGGAGTGGGAAAGAGATTGTTATTCAATCCAATCCGAAGGGATGGCACAAATTCAAGAAGGCTCGGAAAGATCGGTCTCGAAGTCATTACGAAGAGTGGGAAAGCGATATTTTAATGTATATCAGTACGCATGCGAATGTCGATCAACCCATTAAGTGGGGAACGCAAAAAGAAATCTGCGAAGAAATTGGCATCGCGCGCAGTACATTACACGAAGTCGTGAAACAATCGACCAAAATTATGATGAAAATAGAAGGAAAAGGCTGCAAAGCAAAAACAGGTTTAACGTCTGTTGCTGTGCTTCTTCAGTGTGCGCTTTCATTCAACCAAGCCCATCGGGCAACTTATTACAAAGCTGTTCAACGAATGGTAAGCGAAAACGAGAATTCAGAAGCGATTCAATCACTGCATGATACAGAAAAAGCTGTTCAACAGGCCGTCATACCAAGGGTTCCGGACCTATTTACGATCAATTCATCCTAATTGTCCAGTCTGCCATTACATATCTGTATACGTATCCTGTTTAGGTTTTTGTATCCTTTGTTTTCTGTATCTATCTATCCTCTTTTTCTTTGCAAACAAAAAAACACAACCAGTAAGAGTCGTGTTTTCAGGTTATTCGTTTTCAGGTGTTGTTTTTTCTAGTTGATAGGCTGTGAATCTATCTAAGATACGGTCCAGTTGTTGGTATTTGAAGTCCTCGGCAAACGCGCGGATAAAGACTTCGTTTGGATTGATATCGAGAACATTGCAGTAATGAACAATCCAGCCAATACTCGGATTGGACTTCCCGTTTTCAGCGAGGGAAATATTCGCTGCATGTAGCTTACTTATTTTTTCGATTTGTTGGAGTGTTAATTTCTTTTCTGTTCGAATCTCTTTCAGGGCTTTGCCTATTTTTAGATAAATATCCGTTTCGTTTGCAGTCATTTTGGAAAATCCTTTCAGAAATCGATATGCAGTAAATCGGGTTAAGTGGTATACTGAACGTAAATTTTAGTGTATATACTAAAAAATCTCTACATACTTGGTTATTGGACAGTTTGGCGACCAGCAATAACCAAGTCTATCTGCAGAGAAATTTCAAGGAAAATTCATGTAATTAATGTGTTAAGTATAGCACTTGGTGGCATGATTGTGAACCTCAATTCATCTGTACATTTTGCCACGATGGATACAAGAACACGGGAGGCAACTCTTCTTTGGAATTTCTGGTTTTGTAGGGTTATTTGGAAGGGGAGTTTGACATGGCGAAAAAATTTCGTGTGCAAGAAGAAGTAGGGGAGCGCTTTTATCGTTTACCCAAAATCTTCTTCACAAGTGATCACTATAAAAAAATGAGCAATGACGCGAAGATTGCCTTTGCACTACTGCAAGATCGGTTGGAGTTATCCATTCGTAATCAATGGTTTGATGAGGATGGATATATCTATTTTTTATTCGCAAATGAGCAATTAAGCGAGATTTTAAATTGCAGCAAACCCACCGTCATCAAAATCAAAAAGGAACTGCAACAGGCTGAGTTGTTGGAAGAAAAACGCATGGGTTTATCCCAATCGAATCGTCTGTATTTATTGAAACCACAGGTGACAAATGAGGATGTAATTGATTTACAAGAGAAGAATGAAAACCCGTCGCCTTTAGAGCCCCAACAGAAGTTAAAAAATTTAACTTCAAGAAATCAAAATTCTTTACTTCAAGAAGTTAAAAATTTTAACACTAATGATACTGACCTTAGTGATACTGACTTTAAAGAGACTGAATATAAGATCTATCAAGACATTGAACAATTGGAGATTCCAGTTGTCATCAAAGATGTGCTGAAAAAACATCAAAAGAGATTGATAGATGACCATATTCAGATTCAAGATATAGCGAATCATTATTTAGGGCATGCATCCATTTTGAGCGATTATCAATACGCAGATGCGTTAAACTATTCCCTTGAACGAACGCCTGGCAAGATTAAAAGCATTCAAGCGCGACTTACGAAAGCTGTAGAGGACAAGAAGCAATGGTTATGTGACCAGGAACAAAAAGGCGGATTTGAGAGAAAAGAAGAGAACGTGCCAGATTGGTTTGAAAAACATAAGGAAAGACGTCAAAATCCAGAAGCTGTTGAAGAAGATGAAGGTCTCTCTCCAGAATTGGAAGCGAAACGAGATGAGTTGTTAGCGTGGTTGAGAAGGTAATTCTTCTCAACTTTTTTTATTTATATATTAAATTTTTAAAGTCGTATTTTGAACTCTCTTGAATTAAAAACCCTTGAAATCGAAGCAATACTTGACCTTATTACCTAGAAAGAAAAGGAAATATCACCCATGAAAAATATGGGTTTTTAACTTGCCTTTATTATGGCAAGTTGTTAGAGTGAACACAATACAAGATTTAGGAGGTGGAGGAAATGTTTGAAAGAATTCAAGGATTTTTAGATACGTTGTTTAGCGATATGCAAGGGACGTTTATTACCATCTTTGCTATTGGGTTACTGATTTGCGCTATTGGGGTCTGGGCAGGAGATGAACAATCTTCCCCAAAATTCAAGAACGGCATTAAATTGTGTGTGGTCGGCGTAGTGTTGTTTTTACTGGCACGTCCCGTTATCGATTATGTTCAAACGAATCTCTAACCTAGAAAGATGTGATAGCTATGCGTTCCGAAGGTTACTTTGAACGACAAGAACGAATGCGCTCTTCTGGAAAAGTCGAATTACCACTGAATATCGACACCAAGAAATACTTATACGGCAATATTTCCTTTCAAGATGTGTTCGTCCTTTCCCCATTTGTGGTTTTGGGCATGAATATTTCTTACGTGCTGTACAGAATGGGACACCTTAATCAAAAGATGATGTTGATTGCGTTTGCACCGACATTATTGGTGGCCGTTTTTCAACTCAACAAACATCCAGTTCGTAAAAACCTGTCACTCCTGCAATATAAAGTGATGTGGAAACTACAAGCAAAATGGCGAAAGAAAGAATTTTATTATGCGAAAGGGGACTTGCCGATGAGTCGTAGCGATGGCGATACACGTACCGAACTTGGATTGATGAACATTGCGAACGGCTGTATTGAATCGTCGAGTCGCACCTTAATCAAAGTGTTGGAAATCTCTTCGGTCAATTTATCGTTGATGAATGAAGCCTCCAAAGAACGAGTGCTTGAAGCCTATCAAGCGTTCTTAAATGACTCAGGTGAAAAACAAATTCAAATCATGCAGGTGGCACAGCCGATTAATCTAACGAATTACTTGATGTGGTTCAATGACCAACTGGGGACGGATTCATCTTACGCGAAACGTGTGTTGAAAGAAGGCTATATGAGTCAGATTGAGCGTATTCAGAAGTCTAAAAACATGGTGACACGAAAACGCTACCTGGTGATTTCAAAACCCATGACCAGTCCGGAAAAGGATTACATGAAGATGGATATGACGGCGAATATTTTGAAATCAAAACTTGAAATGATGTTGAGTGGGTACGAAAAGCTCGACGTGAAGGTGCTCAATAACGATGAATTGCTGAAGTTTTACTATGCGTGCATCGACTTTGAAAATGCACAAGCGCAAGGTGAGAACATCATCAACAAAACCAATGCCAGCGCTGATGTCATCATCGGTAAAAACACCGCAAAAGAATTGCTGAACTACTACAAAAATCAAATGAATGAGCGTTTTGAATAAGGAGGTGACGAGACGATGAATTGGTTTACACAACTATTACGCCCAAACAAAAAAGAAGAAGCGAGTTTTGAAGATACAGTCAGAGGCATGAACCAATCACTCCTCACCGTCTTAGCACCTGACAACATCACGGAATACGACTCGTACGTCCGTGTGGGGGCTAATTATACCCGGTCCCTGTTGATTGTCGATTACGATCCCGTGCAAGACCAAAACAAAATCCAGCAAGTGACCGAAATCCCTGAAAACGTGTCTATTATCAATTATGTGCAGGAATATCACACAGGCGAGGTACGTTCGCAGCTGGTTAAAAGTATCAAGCAAAACCGCATGAAAATGAATACACGATTTGCGGATGAAAACACCATCATCGAATCACAAGGACAAATCGACAGTGCGTCTGAAATGCTCAAGAATCTCGCCTATCGAAATGACAAAATCTTCTTATTCCACACATTGATTCACTTAGTGGCAAGTTCCATCGAGGAACTTGATCAATTAACCACGACGGTGAAAAGCAAATTCTCCAAAATTGGGATCATCCATAATCCAACGGATCGTGCGATTGATGCCTTCCGTTCCTTCCTGCCCCTGAATGAAAACAAAGTGGATGAGCTGACCTACAAGATGAGCAATTCCGAAGCCATATCCTATTTCTTTCCGTTTCATGAAAATGAAATGTTCTCGCAGACCGGTTTAATTAAGGGACGTAACATGACGACTGGAAACGTTGTGATTGTCGATGACACCACGTTGTTGAATCGACATGAGTTCGTTATCGGAATTTCTGGTATTGGAAAATCTACGTATCTCTTTGCCAACATGACAAACAAGCACATGCTCGGACGCAAAATTATTACCGTGGATCCGAAAGGTGAATTCGGACGTTCTTATGCAGATTTAGGTGGGGCATGGGTGAAGTTTCAATTAAAAGGCGGCAATCGTATCAATCCGCTGGACCTTCCGAAAGTCAGTGAGAAAGTCATTGTTGAGGAAACGGAATTTGGCAATATCCTATTAACGAAGATTTCGAATCTATTAGTTATGTTCCGCCTCATGTATAACGGCATGACCGATTTACAGGAAGAAATCCTAAGTAGCTATATTCAAAAAGTCTACGCGGAAAAAGGGATTACGGATTCAACCAATACGAGCTCATTGACGGCGACTGATTATCCGACTTTACAAGACTTATATGAACTCATTGAAAAAGATCAACAAGACGATCCGTATTTATTTGAAACGATTCGGGATTTTCACACGACACTCAAAACCTATGTCACGGGGATGTACTCGGAACTCTTTAACGGCCATACAAACATCAGCATCGATAACGACCTGGTGTGTTATGACTTGAAAGAGATGAGTAACAACGAAAAGATTCAACGCATTCTTTTTTATAACATTCTCTCTCATACAACATACGAGATTATGAGTGGCGACAGGGAACCGAGTGAAATCTTCATTGATGAAGCGCATGTCATTGCGGATCCGAAAGTACCGAAAGCCATGGAATTTATCTATTTCATGATGAAAGTGCTACGATCTTTCAACTGTGGCATCACCACAGCTTCTCAATCAGTGGAAGATTTCTTGTCTGCGCGGGATGAGAACCGCAACTACGGAAAAGCGATTATCACCCAATCGGTCCAGCGTTTGTATTTGCCGATGAGTGAAGAGGAATTGAAGTTCCTAGAAGAAGAGCTCGGCAATACGTTCTCCAAAGGTGAACGAGAAACGCTTATCTTAAAAGACGGCAAGAAAAAAGAACAAGCAGGAAAAGGCATCTTCTATACGGGTTCCAAAAAAATCAAACTGGAAGTGCAGTTGAATGACGTGACGGAGATGTTGTGGTTTGAACAAAAGAGCATTAACGACATCACGATTTAAGGAGAAGGGGTGAGGAGATGAACACAAAGGGAACCGCCAAAACACTGGGCGAGTTGCTTCTCGTGAAGGTTTTCTTCAATCCTATTGGATTGGTCATCATCGGCACCGCCATTCTCTTACTCGTCCTTCCTGTATTCATGGCGATGAACGGCAAAGACAAAGGATTTGATTTAGAAAATCCAGATCAAAACGTACAAGCCCTTTCAGATGCTTCAGGAGGCGCGTATTGCGCGGTGAATGGAGAAATCAATAAAGAGCGCTGGGAAGCCAAATTCAGTACGGCAGGGGTCTTCACGGGTAAAGGACAAGTCGTCATTCAGATTGCGAAGGAAAAAGGCATTGATCCTGTGCTCATGGCGGCCATTGCATTTCACGAAACCACAAGTGGAACGTCGAATGCGGTCATCACGAAAAATAACCCAGGGGGTTTGATGGGACCGGATGGATTGATGAACTTTGCGACGCTTGAAGAAGGATTGATGGCGATGGGGCAAACACTCCACAATCGCATCATCCAAGACGGGAAAGTCACCATTGTCGATCTCGGCAGTGTCTATGCCCCAATTGGAGCTGAAAACGACCCGACGAATCTCAATGCGCATTGGGTACCGACCATTACGTCTATCGTCAGTTCACTTGGCGGGTTGACATTGAATTGCAAGGTCCAGTCTGGTGATTTTGCGCAACCCATTCCGAATGTCCAAGTGAATTCGAATTACGGTGTACGTATTCACCCAGTCACAGGCGAAATTAGTAACCACGAAGGCGTTGATTTTGCCTGTAGCAGGCCTGAACCTATTTACGCAGCCAAGGAAGGAAGAGTGGTGTATGCGGAATTCCCAAGCAGTAGCCCGAGAAATACGTACGGAAATATCGTCGTGATTCAGCATGCCAACAATCTTTTTACCGCCTATGCGCATTTAAGTCGCATTGGGGTGGAAGTGGGGCAAGAAGTGCGACAGCTGGAAGTCATCGGGCAATGCGGCTCAACCGGTCGCTCAACCGGCGACCATCTGCATTTTGAAATCCATGGAGGTCAGATGTTCGGAAAGCGCCTCAATCCGATGTTGTATTTAGCATCTGAAGAACCCGTCTAACAGGAGGGAGACCCTATGCAAAGCCGTTTAAATGTGATGCACCTAATCCTCATGTTTCTGGTGGTTGGCTTACTCATAGCCGTGTTTAACTTATGGGCAACCAATCATGATTTGAAACAAAAAAACGCGAATTTATCGAACAATGTCGAAAAATATAAGGCTTATGAAGACGAAGAAAAAGAAGTGTTCACGCAAACCGAACAGTTTTTAACGGATACCCTGCAAGGCGGTTCCATTGATTATTTTACGAAGCGTTACCGAAAAGAAGTGGAACAAACCCTTACAGAAAATGAAACGTCAAAAGACGTGGATATCAGTGAAATGAAAGACCTTGAGATCTATAACATCTCCGTTCGCAAGCAAGATGACACGTACAGAGTATATGCTATCTACAAAGTGACCTTAACAGGGATTGATGAGGAGTTTGTGAATCCTGGGGATCAACCCGTCCTAATCCTTACTTCAAAGATTACGTGGATAAATGAAAATGGGGAACTGAAGGTGGATGCCCACGATTTAGAATCCTTCACTTCGGGCGAACAGGCAATTCAGGAAATCTCTTCTTAGACTGGACACAAAAGGATGTGAACAGAAATGGCCATCTTACAAAAAATGATGAGTTTGCAGCGAACCGTCCATCAAGTAGTTGAAAAGACCATCGATCGATTGGCTAAAAAGCAACTTGCACAAGCGCGTCGACAGTATGAATTGGATTATGGGAAATCGCTCAATGCACAAGAAGAAATGGAAATTAAAAAAGGCGTGGTCTTACGAATTGCATTCTTCATGTGTATGCCGTTGTTGGTCTTGTTGATGACGGTCTTGAATGGGGGCGTCAAATAATGAAACAACTGTTGTTATTTTTGGGGATGTTGATGCTTTCCATGGTGTTTATGAACAATGCAGAGGCTGCGGAAGGCGATTTTATGGAAGATACATTAAATAGTTATGAAAATACAGAAGGAATAACTACAGATCAAGTTAACCGTGCTGAATTTTATATGGAAAATGAGTTGTATTTAAATAAATACGATTATGAAACAAATCATTTTGACTGCAAGTGGTATGAAATTACATGCCAAACTAATAGTTTTCTATTTACTGCAGTCAGTGGTTTTGTATTTGGATCGATTGATGGATTCGGGAAATTTCAAATGGATTCATCTTTTATAACCGGTAATGCAACATATGAGGGATACATGCTTAATTTCAAATCATTAGCGTGGACGATGGCATCTATTTTCCTTCTTTGGCAGACAGTGAAAATAATAATTTTGTACTCATCTAATGGTGAGGAAGGTATGAACACGCTATATGAAAAAGTAGTGGCAGTTGTGACAGGATCGATATTGCTTGGTATATACGGTGAGCTTTTCAACTGGATATTGGAATTGACGCAAATACTGACTGAGACCATGTTGAAAAATCCAGCGACACATTATAACGTAATGCAGGTGTTGGCAGTGAACTCAGTGGGATATGGAATAATCCTGATGGTGGTCATCTCAGCTATTTTGTTTGTTTTCTTCATCTCAATTTTGTATCGGACAGTGTTGTTTGTAGTTTTATATATTTCAGGTGTTATGGCTATACCGACGATTGTGAATGATCAATACAACTTTTTTAGCTTATGGTTAAAAATCGTAGTAAGCAATGTATTGACGTTAACGCTACAATTGTTGTGTTTTGTGTTAGGAGTAAAAACCCTGATTAACTTACAAAGTGGCAACCTTTTGATAGGGATGATATTTTTCATTGTCGGATTGTCGATTCCTACTTTACTAAGCCAATTTGGTGCATCAACAGGTTCTGCAAGAGCTATGGGATCTACAGTGAAATATGTAGCTAGATATGCAAAAAGATAAGGAGGTAATGTTCAATGAAAAAGGTAAATATCAAAATATTTTCAGTCATTCTGTTATTAATATTAACGGGATGTAATCAAGATAATAAGCCTGGTGGTAATGAAAATGAAAAGTCCGTTTTTAGCGAAAAAGACAAAGAGAAAGCCATGGAGATGATAAATAGTTTTGAGGGAAATCTTATATCTTGGGAAAGTGAAACAAATCAAGCGATCTCTAAGGGTGAAATTGATATTGGAGACAATGACATGTTAGTCCAGAAAGCTAATGAAAAAAGTGGAGAGCTTGTTATCAAATCTTTTCTTGAAAAATATCCAAATAGTTTGATTGAAAATAGAGGCGATTTGAAAGTGACGTTTAATCCCTTAAGCGCTGAAGATTGCTCGTTTGGTAATTGTAACTATGATGCGATTGAGGCTCCAGTGTTGAAAATAAATGAAGAAAAATGGGAAACATACCACTCAGATGAATTTAATATAACCGAATTAGTGTTTACAGATATTAAAATTTCATATCCAAGTAAAGAAGAAAGTGAATCAACTTCTATTAGCTTTGTAAAAGATGATTCTGGAAATTTATACTTTTCTTTTAACCCAATTGTTAATTCTCTTAATTTCAATTTAGAAGAATTAGATCAGGAACTTATATCCATAAAATCTGAAGTTCCCCAAGATGAGGTAAAGGCAGCGCAAGAGGAATACAAAAAAGAAGTAAAAGAAATGCTTTCCAATTTCCCTGAACTTCAATAACTATTCCGTAATGCAGAAATGAAAGGAATGAAAAGAGATGGTTATTCGAACGATAGCGAATCGGGTTGGGACATTTGAATTTGAAGGGAATACCATTTCCTATTTACAACCACTTTCGACGTTCAACACACAGGAAATGAATCAAATCCATAAATGGTATAAAGAAAAAATGCATTCACTGCAACACGATTCTTCATTTCTACCTGCGAAAGACATCACTTTTCAATCAGGACAAGTTTGTTATACGTATGATGTAACAGGTCTTCAATCATTTAATGTGTTAAAGAACATGTACTTGGAAGATAAACTGCCATATTATCTTTCATTAATTCAATTGGCAAAGGAAAAACAAGTTCAAGTCTTATGGGAAACAGAGAACCTCGTCATCGACTCTGAAGCATCCACGGTAAAAGCACTTGTCATTGGCCATGAGGCTTTTACCGTTGAAAATGAGAAGTCTCGAATCAATGCAGTAAAAGAATTGATTATTATCTCGCTGACGAACTTGCAGCATGTATATGGCCGTCCTAAACGCAATGATTTTTTTGAGCAGAATGAAGAAGTCATCCAATTTGCGGAAATGATTTATTTACGATTAGATTCGCTAAATCATATGGCATCTTACATTCAAGAGTTGTACGATGAGGTACAGGTGCTAAAACAACAAGAACAAGATGAATTGTCGGAACGATTAGCAAATAAAAAAGCCTTTTCCATTTCTAAATTAATTCCGATGCAACTTCTTCAACCAAAATCAAAAAAGCACCCTGAAATACGTCCAGAATCAATGGTTGTTAGGAAAGCAAAGAAGCCACTAAATAAGAAAGAAAACAACATTCGGTTTTTGGTAGGTACCGCGATTATCTTATTAGGAGCACTTTTGCTGAACGTCATCTTAACAAACGCTACCAAGAATGCCGATTATTCTGATGGACAATCCTCCTCACCGAAAGAAGTCAAAGGCATAGAGCAAGTGTATGTGGATGGATTGTTAGGCGATACCGAAGGTGTGATGAAAGCTATGGAAGCAAGGGAGTATAAAAGTCTAAATCAAGACGAGACTGAATTGTTGCATCAGCTCTGGATGAAGCATGGATCTTATGAAAAGTACCTGGCAAAAGATGAGGATGCGGTCAGTCAACTCACGGAGCATTTGACGAAGCAAAATCAACCAGACGAATTGGATCGGTTGCAAGAAATTTTGAAGGTCTCCAATCCTCATGTTGAGTTTGGAAAAGGTGTGCTTGCAAAGCAGTGGGAACAAGTTCTAGCCAATAAAGATCTAGTCGAGTTGACAGATGAACGAAAAACCCACATTGTGACTGCCTATCTTCAGACAGGTGATATTGAAGGAGCTAAATCATTCGTTGCTGAAAAGGCACCTAAGAATGATGGATTGATGAATCGAGTATTAACAGCTGAGAAAGTAGCCATTGACTTAAAAGCGTTGGAAGAACAACAAGCCTTGTTGCAGAAAACGATTGATGAAAGTAACGACTTGGCGCAAGTGTCAAAAGCGATGCAAAAAATGAATGGGGTTAAGAAAGAAATAACAGACTTGAAAGAAACCATTGGATTGTGAGGTGTTAAATCATTGCATACCAAACGAATTAGCAAGCTAGGAAGAGTCGTGCTGCCAAAAGACATTTTGGACCGTTTCCACTTGGATGATGGAGATCAGATTGACATCTCTTTTAATGATACCCAAATCATCATTGAACCTCATCGTCAAACGTATGTATGTGCGATTACAGGAAAAATCTCCAGTGAAGCCGTGAAAATTGGGGAAGCATGGATTAGTAAAGAAGGCATCAAAAAGTTAATTGAATATATGGATCAATAAAAGCCTTAATTAGCTTCAGGCTTTTATTGATTAGAAAACTAGGTCTTTATGGACACAGCTAAATGGCAAAAAGAAAAAGCCTAGTTTAAGGCTTTGAATAAAAGCTTAATATATACAGGATTGACCACTAGCTATTTATGTTAATTTTTTATACATCACGATATGTGGACCGATAGGAGGATAATCAAAAACTTCTCCATATTCCCTAAAACCTAAATTATTATAATATCCTAGTACTGTTGTTCTTCCTTTGCACCATAAAAAGTCAACACCCTGTTCTTTTATTAAATTTTCAGCGTAGTTTACAACTGATCTTCCAGCACCTAACTTTCGAAACTCCTTAAGCGTAGCCATTTGCCTTAAACGATATTGTCTTTCAAAAGAAAAATCAGGATTCTTATCGACAATAAAGGATGCAACGCTTATAAGCTTTCCTTGATAAAATCCTCCAATATGAAATGCATAATCTTCATGGTCTGAATCATACTTGCAGTCCTCTATAGTTTGATGTGGACGTAGAACAGTATGTCTAATATTGTAAGTCAATTCAGGTTCGATTTTTCTTATCTCAACCATTTCTTTGCTCCTCCTTAAGTAAGTATTTATATAATTAATAATTCTCTTCCCTTTCCAACTATCCTGCTTTTATAAAACATTTTACTGAAAAGGGAGGAGTTAATGAACACCCTATGTTTACGATCTTTTGTGAGGATTAACTCGTTCAATCATGTTCAAGAACTCGTTCAACATTCAAAGTTCAGTAACCTATACGACACTAAGTATAGGTACACGATTAAAATCAAGGCCATAAGAAAAGCCGCCTTGTAAAGGCAGCCGTTTATTCAAAAAAACACCCATTAGTTAAACCACAACTATTTCTTTAATTCCATAAATAAGGAAGGATTTAACTCAACACTTTCAATTACAATAGCAGTCAAACCTTTATCTGATTTCGTTTCATGCCATTCATCTTTTTCCCAAAATACAGCATCTCCAGGCTGAACTTTAATATTATCTTCTTTATCATTGCGAACATACCCTTCTCCATGTATTACTACCAAAAGTTGAGGTACTACTGCTTGGTGATACCCTACAATGCCATTTGCGTCTAAGTGCATACATCCTATATGAGTTGCATTATCTGTTTGAATAACACGAGACATAATAAAATTTGAATTAAATTTTGATATCCTTTTACCATTATCTTTACTAAATTTATAAAACTCCATTCTGTACCTCCAAAGTAATTGTATATACAACATTTATTCAACAGTGTAGAACGAAAATCCTTTAATTGGTATTAAACTAAAGAGCCCGTTAGTAGGATTTGAATTTACATGGGAGTTGAACAAGAACCTGAATGATCCGCCGTAAAAACTCTGATTTTACTTACTCAACTCGATTGTATCACCTATACATCCTAGGTTGACATAACACCCGAATGAGGAAGTGGTCAACTTCGGCTCGAAATGGAATGAGAATTGAAGTAAAACACCCGTTAATTATGTAAGCATACTAGCGACGAGAAAACTAAACATAAACACAAAGAAAAAGGTCATAACTGCTCCGAGTATGACCTGATTATGAGGGTTTTTATCTTCTTTTATCTTCTTTAACAATGAAACGAGATTCAAAAACCACAAGACACCAATCACAGGTACTATAACCAATAAAAAAAATACCAACCTAAGCAACTCCCTTTTTCTTGCCCCTTGTTAAACTAACCCGCGTTAATTTAGGAAGCTATATACTGACAATTGATAGTTGAACAAGACGTTTTATTTATCGTTATCTAGATCATCATCCAGAAAAGAATGTTTATCTTCTTTACTTCCATTCTTTTTCTCAAGAAATTGACCAATTATTGAATTGTTAATCCCTCTCATAACTGCTTTTTCAATAATGGCGTAAAGAATAAATAGCCAAACGATAGAAAGAACAATAAACAAACCAATAGACTCCATAAATAAACCCACCTAAACTTCATAATAGCCAAAATATACCAAAGTTTGTTTGCGGAAGCAATTACCTATTAGGAAAGAATCACCCTTCACACGTGAGTGTATATTCCATGCACCCTAAGTTGACATAACACCACAAGTCGGAAGTTAGGACACGGAACCAACCCGGACAATTGATGTGCACCTTTTAACTTAATTATAGTGGGGGAGATAACAATAAAATCATTCAAAAATCTGTTCATACGCTCTGCAATTTGAGGAGGATGGTTAAAATTAGAAACAATAGTATGACTATTGTTCTTTTAAATCACTTGAAAATTGAGCAGTTAAATCTTTTTGTTAGGAACTGGAGAAGAAAGGTTCATCATGGTGTAAGGTTCTCCGTACTCCATGGTTAGATCAATGAACTCTTCCAATAACTCGTTAGTTTCCGTAATCACCTTAACTAGATAACTATACTCACCAGTTAATCGATGACATTCAATAACTAAAGGATTTTCCTTGCAAAATTCTCTAAATGCTTTACATCGATGAGTTTTCACTAATACAAATGCTTTAACTGATTTGTTTATCTTACTTGAATTGATATCAGCTCTATATCCTTCTATTACTCCATTATCCTCTAACTTTCGTACCCTTTCCGTTACAGCAGGAACAGACAATGAAATTTTACTCCCTAATTCTGTCATGGATATCCTGCCTTCTATTTGTAAGATATCGATTATTCTACGGTTAATGCTATCCAAATTTTATCACCTTCAAATGTTATGTGAAATACATGTATTTCCTTATCTATTTAACCATACCAGTCAATACTCCTTAAAAAAAGTATGTGTTCTTATCAACATTTCAAATAAAATAAATTGAATTCAAAGAAGGAGGAATTTTAATGGGATTAGCGATGAAAAACAAATGTGAGAAATGTCTAGAAAATGTGGAAGAAGAGGCTTATATTTGCGTAAACGAATGTACTTTTTGTAAGGATTGCACAATAAACATGTTTAATGTTTGTCCAAATTGTAATGGGGAACTTGTAAAAAGGCCAAAACCAAAAGGATCATGTCCGATTAGTTCATTATCATGAAATCTCAAGGAGGAGAAATACACAATGACTAAGCTCCGTTAATTATTGATGTCCAGAAAGCCTTTGGTTACATCACTAGAAGGGCTTGGATAAAATGAAATGAAGATTAGACATCCTGTATACTAAAAACACAGGAGTGATTCTGATGGAAAATCATGTTAAAGAAATGCTGAAGCAAATGAATGAACGTATGGAACTAATGATTGAACATATGGACCAAGGATTTTCAAGAGTTAATGAAAGACTTGATGGAATTGACGAAAGGCTTAATCAAGTAGAATTACGTCTTGGTGGAGTTGATGAAAAACTTGATGGAATCTGCGGGCAATTTGAAGAAACCAAAAAACAACTAATCGCTTTAGATAATACAGGAAAATCAGAAACGAAGTTTCTAACACATAAAGTTATTCAACTTGAAAAAGAAGTATTTATTATCGGAAATAAACAGTAAATGTAGTTAGTTTGAGCCAGCTGCCTTTAAAGCTGGCTCTTTTTTCTGCCCTTTTCTCAGGATAAGTTCGGCATTGAGCTTTTTGTTTTGTGTAAAATTTCCCAGGGGTTTCCTGCACCAAAAATGGAAAAAGTGGTTCATTAAGCATTTCGAATTATTTAAGAAATCACAAATAAGTTCGGTAAAAAATAAAGTAGTGTCATTTGATCTTGACACTACTTTTTTTAATCTTCTTTATAACCTAAATCATTTAGCGTTAAATCCTTATATTTGTCTCCAATTTTGTAAGATGTAATTCGCTGTTGACCGCTTGCGCTTTCAATAATTTTTTTATCCAGCCAAGCCATAGCCCATTTAGTAATTGTTATTGGTTTTACTTGAAATAATTCAGCGATTTCTTTTGGTTTAACAGGTCTATTACGTTCAATTAAATACCTAAGTAATGTTTTTTCCTTTGGTTCTAGAGCTAATATACGAGGATCCGAAGTCGTAGTAGCGAATTTTATAGAGAGATTTGCTACTTTTTCATAGGCAAGAGACATCGTTCTAACAAAATATTCTAACCATGGAGCTAAATCATCTGGATTTTCACGTCCGTCATAATAAAGTGCAGGTAGTCCCATTTGTAAATGCCTGTAGTATCCTTGTAAGTCTTCAACATAATATTCTTCTATTGAATGGAATCCTTTAACATCATAATCGGTAGTTGATAAAATGTAAGAAGCTAAAGCCCGTGCTGTACGTCCATTTCCATCTTCGAAAGGATGTATAGTTAGTAATTGATAGGTTGCAATAGCTGCTTTTAGAGGAATCGGAATGTCTTTTTCGTTTTGAATCCATTTTACGAATGCCTTCATTAATTTTGGTAAATCAGAGTGTTCTGGTGGAATATATTCAGGTTGTCTCGTTTGATTATCGTAAACCGCAAATAGTACACCAGGTGGCATAGGACCTCTATATGCACTTTTTAACGATTTGCGACCAGCACCATGTTTCACTATTATTGAGTGAAGTTGTTTAATGAAATCTTCTGTAATTGGAGTTGCTTTTAGTTTTTCTTGTGATAGGAAGGATAATGCTTCCCAGTAGTTACGGACTTCTTCTTCAACAGGAATTCTATAATCATCTTTTTTTTGTTTAACTACTCTAGCAACTTGTTCTAAGTCTAAAGTGTTACCTTCAATTCGAGTAGAATAATGAGTTGCTTTTAATTTTGCCTGTTCTTTCAAATCACTTTCGATATGTGCAGGTATAGGCATGAGTTCAACGATTGCTCTTGATCTTTCAATTAGCATTAAATCTTTAACAATCGGTAACGTATAAGTAAATCTAGGCTGGTACATTTCTTTTCAACCCCTTATTAATATAGTGTAATGTATTTAAATCATACGCTAATCATACGCTATTTAAACATTTAAGGTTGTTATTCATACGCTAATTATACGTTATTTTCGATAATCTAAGACACTAAATAAAATCCCACTTACACCAGTTACGGTGAACCATATCGCAAACAGTAGTAAAGTAGAGAACTAGAAAGCGACAGTATAAATCATGTTTATAACAGAGCAATAGGAAAGGTTAACAACTTTCCACCTAAACCTACTCATTTTATTGAATAATAAGTAGGACTTAAATCCTTTTTGTTGTCCCTGCTAAAAAAGGAATACGATCCCCAGGAATAACTGCTTCGAGTTCACCGAAACTGAAAAACTCTTCTTTATCTGGTTCATCATCTAATCGTGCCCAGAAGCCTTCACGTTCTTCATCAAACTCTGTTAGGAAACCGTGATAATAAACATCATCTTCGTCATCGTCATCGTCTTTTTTTACCCAATAACGAACAACAATCGTTACATAATCCTCTTCCTTAAAGGTAAAATCCGTGACGCCAAGAAGCGAACCATCCTTATATTTCACTTTCATATAATTGTACCTTCCTCTCTATTATTATTTACGGCTTCAGCAGTGGGTAATCATTCCTTACAGACTAAACTCATCAATTGCCTGGTCTATTTCGTCCTGTGATATTCCAATGTAACGCTTGGTAACGACCGGGGCCGAATGGTTGAAAATATCCTGCAGCATGGCCACGTCATTCGTTTTTTTATAGAAGTGATAACCAAAGGTTTTCCGAAGCGTATGGGTCCCAATCTCTTCTACGCCTACTTGTTTAGCAGCGTTCGAAAGAATGCGATACGCCTGAATTCGAGTGATAGGCTGGATTCCTTTTCTGGAAGGGAATAGGAAGTCGTCGTCATACATACCAGCTACATACATGGCAATCTCGTTCTGTAGCGCTGCATTTAGTCGGAATTTCTTGTATTTGTCTGTTTTGCCTTCTCTAAGATGTAGATGTTCTTTTCCTGCCACGTCTTTAACCCTCAGATGAAGCATATCGCTAATCCGTAACCCGCAGTTAATCCCCATGACGAACAGAAAATAATCTCGGAGTGATTGTTGTTTTAACAGCTGTTTGATTTCTTCTATTTTGTCTTTACAACGAATCGGCTGGACGGTCGTATGTCGTAAAGCATTCACCAACGCATCTCCTCCTAGGAATGGAAAAAATCAGTTTCTTATTATGTATTAACAATAGTCATATAAAATGGTTTATAAAGTGACTTCGGTTATTGAAGTTTGTGTGGATCCTAAATTTTGGCTCCTCAAAGAAACTTATAGCGAAATGTTTTACAATTCTATCGGTCAAATCCATGTTTACCGGTTGTCTTGTAATGTCACTATCCAGTTGTTACAATTATTACCTAATACATAGAAAATTGCATTATTTAAACGTATGCTACATGTTGATAATGAACAATTTTTACTTAAGGATGTCATTATTTGAAGACTTTAAGATTTTGGATACTGCTATTGATTTCCGTTACCATGGCGTGCATGTTAGGGATAGGTTTATTCTCAGCCTATTACGTAATTAAGAATAACTTAATTAAAGATTCTCAAACAGTCAATAAGGAGTACTCTGAAAAACTAGCATATGATACAGAAAAACTGTTCGATAATATGCTATCAACCTTAACTGTTTTTTCTAAACAAATTCCAGATACGATGAATGATCCTATTCTTGTTGAAGAACATTTAAAACGATTATTAGTAAGTGGGAATCACTTCAATTCAATCTCCCTTGTTAATTCGGATGGTATTGTCGTTGCTACGTCTCCTGATGTAGGAATAACAGGGACGAAACTTAAATCCATTGGCACTCTAGAAGCCTTGTCTAACAGAGCACCAACAGTTTCTAGTCCATATATAGCTAGTACAGGACGACTTATCATATTAGTGTCAGTTCCCTTATGGAATGCAGACCACAAATATTTGGGTTTTATCGCTGGAACTATCTATCTACAGGAGGAAAATACTCTGCAAGAGGTTCTTGGCACACACTTTTCAAATAACGGTTCATATATATGGGTGGTGGATGAAAAAGGAAGAATAATCTATCATCCCTCAGAAGAAAGAGTCGGAGATTCTGTTAATGAAAATCCGATTACTCAAAAGGTACTCAGAGGTGAAAGTGGTTCGCAACGTGTTACAAATACATTAGACCAAGATTTTCTTGCAAGTTACACTTATTTGCCAACCACCAGATGGGGAATTGTTTCGCAGACTCCGTATGAAGTTGTAGTGAACCCGATTGGGGGAATCGTTCTTAGAATGTTTTGGCTGGCAATCCCGTTTATCTTAATTACAATGGGCCTCGCAGTGTACGTCGCTAATAAAGTTGTGTTTCCCTTAAGAGATTTGGCACGTTTTTCACAACAGTTAAGAGAGCATGGCCTAACCACGAGACCAAGTATTCCAACCTGGTATTATGAAGTTAAACAATTAGATGACACCATTCATGCCTATGCCTTAGAGCAGAAAATGAAATTAGATAGCTTCGAAGAAACTTCCGTTACAGATGCTCTAACAGGATTGAAAAATAGACGATTCATGGAAAATAGCAAACGTAAATGGCTTGAGGAAGGTCAGGAATTCTCAGGTATTTTGGTCGATATTGACAAATTTAAACTCGTCAATGATACTTACGGACATCAAGTTGGAGATGAAGTACTCCAATTTTTTTCAAAACTGATGGAGGATACAGTAGCAAGGGAAGGGTTTCCTATACGCATGGGCGGCGAGGAATTCCTGATTCTTTTGCCCGATATAAACTTGGAAAAAGCAACTAAAATGGCGGAAGACTTACGACACCTTGTTGAAGTGACCGTAAATCCAACAGGTAAACCACTTAGCGTTTCCTGTGGAGTGGGCGAGTACTCAGAAAGTGAAAACTACTCAGACTTCCTTAAGCGTGTAGATCTCGCTCTTTACAAAGCAAAATCAAAGGGCCGAAACCGAGTCGAACAATCCATAAATAAGGAGACCACAACTTGACTCCGCATTCCATGGACCCGTCAACAAACTATAAAAAAGACAGTGATTCAGATAAGTAAACTGAATTACTGTCTTTTTTGTTGGGAATGAGACTTAAAAGGGGAATTTGAATGTTGCGATTGCTCTCATGCTTCATGAAGAACGCGTTGCTCCCAGTGAATGTAACACTTATAGAAAAACGTTACATTCGATTATTTTATTGAAAGCATGTATAAAAATTTACTTAGTCGCTAATACTAAAATCAAATGACCATTCTCTTCAATAATGAATTAATAGTTTTATTAATAGACTTACTCATAAAAGGATTTCAAACTTTGGTTATCAACTAGTAAAAATAAAAACAGTATATAAAACAAAATCTAATAAGGTTATTTAGTGAGTGCATTAAGAAAAAGAATAAAAGAAGGGAGGAAATAACTCTTATGAAAAGGTTTACAAACAAAATTGTTGAAGCGATTGGTATAGGTATCCTTTTACTATTATTTAATCCTGAGTTAATGGTGGTAGGATCTAATATTAGAAAATATACTTTTGAGACGATTGTAGTGACCCTATTAGTAATCATAATCATATTGATTCAAAAACTTCGAATCCACAAACATAATCAATAAAATTTCAAGAACTCGTAAACTATGAGCAAAATAACCCTACCTATTAAAAAGGAAAACCCACATCAAGATGAATGACATGCTTTCCAATTAGCTTCTAATACTACTGATACTTTAGGTGAAGAATCGGCTGTCCTAACGGGGCAGCTTTTTGTATGGTGGAAAACCTTTATTGAAGGGTGCCATGAGTAAAAGTCAATTTACTGGTGTGAGGCGTTCTTTCAATTTGAACTCTGTTCATAATGATTCAGTTATTCAACGTAAATATTTTTACATCCATCTATAATCCAAAATACGAATCAGCTCTATCAAGGGGTTACCTTGTTTTGGTTACTGATTTAATCTCGACAAAAATATTTCATAATATGGTAGAATTTACTTATATAGTTGGACCTTAGAGTGGTATTTCGACGAGAAATCCAATTGTTGATTATTATCTGTACATCACTGTATGCATAGAAATAATTACATCCTTAATAAATCAGAAGGACCGAATGATTGATATAATCATTCATCTGAATTTTTATTGGGGCATATAAACCGAGAGATATAATGTTGTTAAATTGACAATCAACTTATAAAGGTGGAACAAAATAAGTGCAACTAACATCCCCTAGTAATTTAAGTAGTATAGAAGATGTTCATGAATGGTTAAATCGTTGTGCTACTATTTATCAAAATACAGAACATAATGAAAGAATAAAAATAGATTTAGGTAATTTAAAGTGGATTTCTCCAGTTGGAAATGCAGCTTTAGCAGCAACATTACATAAACTAAATTCACGCTACGAAATCATAATATCCATACCTGATAGTGATTCTGCCGATAAAGTTATTGGTTACATGGAAAGAATGAATTTTTTCGAAATATGCCCAAAAGGGATTAAAACTGCTTTTGAGAATAATTGCGATATGGAAAAGTACTATAAGAGACACCGAAACGATCAAACAAATGCATTATTCGAACTTCAAAGAGTAGAGGATTACAGTGAGGTAGGACCTCTGCAAAAATCAATACGTGATATTATGAAAGGAAAACTTTCTCCTAATCGAGTATCTGATATTGCTAGTATTATTGGTGAACTGGCCAATAACTCGATTGAACACGGTGGAACTCCTTGCTTTCCTTGTGTTCAATATTATCCTCAAAAAAAGAAGGTCGAGATTGCTATATGTGATTTTGGTAAAGGAATAGTTAGAACTCTAAAAAATATCGTCCCACATAATTCCTCACATGAAGTTGTTTCTAAAGCAATACTAACAAATGCTAGTGGGGTTGAAGACGAGGATAGAGGAAGAGGCCTAATGGAAGTTAAGCAAAGAACATTTGACTGGTCCCGTATATCGGAATTTTACGTTAGGACTCATAACAGTGCTTATCAAGTATTTCCTAATAAAGTAAAGACTCTAGATTCAGGAGAGTATTATTTTGGCACCTATTATTATATTGTCATTGATATACAATAAAAAAGCTTGACCACATTTCTGTAATGAATTAATATATAGTTAGATTTCAATTTCGTTTTTGAAATCTAAAAATTATGAATTGAATGGTGGATGCTATGCGTCTGATCAGTTTATTGAAACAAGAAGAAAAGTTTATTGACCTTGTGGGAAGAAGACCTGCTGTACCTCTCAAAGATGCAATTATTGAATCAATGGAAGAAGCTCCAAAAGGAACAATATTTTATTATGACTTAAATGAAGTCAGAGAAGTAAATGGTTCTGGTATTCACGAAGTCATTGTCAAACCTTTAGAATGGCTATATGAAAATTATAAGTCACATGAAAAGTTCTTAATACTTAAGAATTTAAGCGTGGAATATGATCATTTATATAACATCCAAATTACTTGTAACAAAGAGAAAGTTTCAATTATTGCTCAAAACGATGAATCATATGAAGTAATTGGTAACAAAGCTGGTGATGCACTCCTAGAGTTGCTAAATCTCACATATCTACATAAACAAGTAACAGCTCGCGATTTAGCGAAAATATTAGATAAAAAACATACCCTTATCGCTACCCATCTTACTAAATTATATGAATATCGATTGATAAGTCGGCAAGAAGAACAACTTCAAGAAGGTGGAAGGCAGTACATCTATAGTAGTTTGTTTTAAGGAGGTTATCCTCCTTTTTAAATCATAGAGTTCAATTTTAAAATTGAAACCTTATACGGTCTTTTAAAATAATCGTATTCAATTTTTAATTTGAAAACGAGAAGGGATAAAATTTATGAATCAAATTTCTAATTATTATTGTTCATTTAGTAGGGAACCACCTTGTTTTTGATTTTGTTTCATCAAATTCTATATAGTTTGGAGGTGAATTGAATGGCAAAAAACACAGGAAACGGATATAGAAAAGGCGCTGTAGATAGTCGTAGTCAATTTAAAGCAGCAAACGGAAATTGGGTAAAGCGCAACACTGATACAGGGAGAATTATGGATCAAAAAACATCGGGGGGGTCCTTTAAAGGAGTTAGAAGAGAGGGTTAAGTCCACTTTTGTAACTAGGTTTGTTGAAAATATAATTATGGAAGAAGGAATTTAGAAAATGGCTGAGTTCACAAGAGCAATACAACAACAAGATACGGTTGTAACGGTAAGTGATACTTCACGGATACAAGGTGGGAGTATCGGAGACACGCTTAATATTGACACTGTAATTAAATTGACTAGTCCTGAAGCAGAAACGGTAACACTTGTGCTACCAACTATTACTGGAGATCCACAGAAAGCCTATTTACGAACAATAGGTGAGGTGGATAATAGACAAGAATTTGAATCTCCTATTGATTTGGAACAATTTGATGCTATGTCTGACGAACAACGTAAGAAACTCGAAGAACAAATTAACGCTTTAAGACAACAGTGGGATCTAATTAAAGAAGAGGCAAATCAAGTCACTTTAAGTACAATTGATTTAGTAGCTGGAAGTCAAGAGTTGAAGTTTTTTATGCAAAAAGAAATTACACCGTCAGCTACTCCCGAAGGAGAGATTTTCGAATTCTCCTTTATTGCTCCACAAAGTAACTTTAGCGTAACACAAGGACAATTCAACATGTCTATAATTATTATTCTTCCAAGAGGGGCTACTATTTATGGTGAACCTCAGGCTATTAGTCCGGAAGGTATTCCCGCGCCAGTATTAGAATATAACAGTAAAATTGCAGGAGTCGGACGACATGTCATTCAGTATTCAATGCAATATGATCCGATTTTTACGATTCGTTATAAATACTAATTACAATTCGAAGTTAGTCTATCCTGATGCTTAGGGTAGACTAATATTATAGGGCTATGGTGATAGATTATGATTCTTGAAAATATACTTCACTTTAATAAAAAAGGACTAAGTAGTTGGAATTTGGTGTTTAAATATATGAAAAAATCAGTAATCACTTTTTTCTTATTGAATTTGTTATTATTAGTTGCTTTTAGTTATTATATTGTAGCAGAATTTAATGATTTTATGATTTTTGTTCCTTTTTTGGGTTCGCTAATTTCTTTACTTTCTCTTTATTTTTTAATAATTCAACCAACCAAAAAAGTAATTAAATCAGTTTATGGAATTTCAATACTGACAAGATTCACCCCAGCTTTTTCTACTAGGGAGTGGGAAATATTTTACTTTTCGTTACTTAGAGCTTTCTTAACACGTAATGGCATAATAAAAAAAATGGCATATGACGATTTGAAAGAAGTTCTAGCTGAAAAAGCTGAAAATCAAGCAAAAAATTATACTCCTTTACTTAATACAGGAATAATATTAGCTTTGTTTATCCCTGTATGGTCTGCAGCAATTACTAGACTATTTAGATCAATTAATGATCTTAATACTGGTATTACTATTGTAATTTTATTCCTTTTCATTATCTTGTTAGTAAGCACCATTGTTGTAAATATTAAATATTTTGTTAAAGAATTTTCATTTTTCTCAAAAGAGCAATCCAGAATTTACTCACTTAAGAATTCCTTAAATATGATTTCTTTTGAGATTTCGTTAGCTGAGATCGAACCATCCCCAAAAAGCTATGAATTTGAAAAAAATATAATAGACAAAGTTATTGCAGATTACACCAAAAAGTATTCAAAGGATACAAATTTATTGAACGATCTAACTGCTGAAAAGATCAATATTGAAGGCTTAACAAGAAATTGGTTTAAATATATAAATTCAAAGCTTAACTTTCTATAATAATTTCTCATTCATAAAAAACAACAACATATGTCATTAATGACATAACTATTGTGATAAAAATAATCCACCCAATCCTTTTTACATTGGGTGGATTAGTATCTAACTTCAACTTATTTTTTGAACAATTAAATTGCCCACTCGGAGCATTTGTTTACTATCAAAAATCTCATCAAATTCTATTTTCTTTACGCCATACTGAATAATGAGTTCTTTTTCTAATAATCCATCTCTGGACCACTGTACATTTTTTATAGTTTGGAATCGGAACTTCTGTTGGAAATCAAGGTTTTTGCTAACAAACCACACTCTTTTGTTTGTTACAATCAAATACCCCTTAATTTCTGTTTTAGATGATTTATCAAACTCACACGAGATAAATGTTAATCCCTGTTCATCCTTTTCAAACACTTCAGTCAGAAGACCTTGGAAGAATTGTTTGTTTGACTGTACAGCTTGAAATTCATAATTTGTATAATCCATTCCATTAACATCAACTACTTTAGAAAGAAGCTCTAGCACTTCCTTTTTTTCTTGTTGTAGTTTTAACTCTTTTTGTTTTTCCAACAGCATAGCCTTTTGCTTAGCTTCCGTTTGTTTTAATTCTCTTTGCTTTTCAAGTTCCACAGCTTTTTGTTGCGCTTTTTTCTTTCTCAATTCCTTTTCATGTTCTGCCTTTAACCTATAACTTGAGACCCTTTGCGCAATTTGTTTTGGATCTTGTTTTTTGGTCAAAAGTTTAATGAAAACATCTTCCACTTTAAAACAAACACTTTGATAAATACCCATTTTTTCACCTACCCTATGCAATTATCATTTTTTTAGCCACATAGAACCGACGTCCGAGCCATGCCAGAAACATTAATCCAATTCCAGTTCCAGTTTGTGTATTTTGTTTTCGTTCAATTTCCTCATATTTCAGAGCACCGATTTCGTAATGGTAATCAAAAATTACTTTTGAGTCGATGTATTCTCGTGGAATGGAAAGTTTTTCTCCTTTTAAGCCCATGTTGTATGCCATCTTCTCAATTTTTAAGACTTCTTTATTGGATTCAAAACCCTCTAGGTACCACGTAATATATTTGATGTTTTCAAATTTTGGTTTCTTGTATTCAAGCATGGTGAAGGCAGCAAGATAACCTTTATCCAAGTAAGATTGTTTTAAATCTTGTTGGCCCTTTTCGAATCCCTTTTGATATGCTGTTAAAAAACTTGGCTTCACGTTTTTCGGTTCGTTAGATTTATCATTTTTTCCGTCTTTATATCCTAATGTGTTAAATTCAGCTTCTCTTTTTTTGTCTCTTTCAGTTACTGCTTTATTAAATCCAGCCGTAAAAGAGTTTGATAACGTTTTATTATTTGCGTATTTGGTAGGTATCTCAACTTTGTCTTGTTTTTGTCCTAATGAATAGCCGGCTTGATCAGCCAGTTTTTTTTCAGTTGCTATCTTAGTCTTACCCTCATCATACCCTTTAGAATAACCGGTTGAATAACCAGATAAATATGCTTGGGATCCTTTTGAAACTGCTGATTTTTCTTTTTCATCATATCCATTTTTCAAGCCAACAGCATAACCGTCTTTTTCACCCTTAGCTGCATCTTGTTCTGCTATAACTTTTGCTTTATCTGCTTCAACTTGCGCTATTTGTGCTGCACTACCCTTGATTTTAGAAGTATCGTAATCACCGGGAGCTTCACACGGAATTCCATCATCAACAGTATTACCCCAACCATCCAATTTTTCAGGATCGTTAGTTTTTGAATATCCTTTGGAATTCCAGTAATTGACTACCTCATCATATGTTGCAAAATCTGAACAATCCTTGTCCCATGATTGATTGGTCGAGGGGGTAGTATTAGATGAAGAGCTACTACTTGAAGAATCTCCACCACCATTATGAGAGTGATACCCCGTACATAATCCTTTTGCCTTCGACTTCTCAGAACAATTGTGCCCTCCACTACTATCTGTTCTCCCTGAATGGGCCTCAGCCATCTCACTAATTGGAACGAACAACATTAATGCCATTAATATTAAAATTTTCTTCATAATAACCCCATATTCTATAGTGTAATAGACCTGAAGACTATTTTACTATATTTTACATATGTTGTCTTTATTGGTTTTAAATAAAATTCTTCAATTTATGTTTCTAAGTAGCGATAACCATCCTTATCGCTACTTAGATTCTATACTTCGGATGTTATGTAAGTTAAAGAAAAAAGGTCGTCTTCCATAGAAGACTGACCTTTTTTCTATTTTTGTCTACAAATTGAAAGAAGGTGATTAAAAAATCCTCCTTCATAATATTTTCAGCTGAGAACATTATGGGTTTTAATGTTGATTAATATTATAATTTACTATTTAAAAAATCTTCATTTACAACTTATAAATAAACAAGCACCCTTTTCTAATTCTTTCTTATTAAAATAAATTATTGTCCTCATTCGGACTTTCTATATCCAAACGTTCTTTAAGAGCTTTTTGTAAAACTTGAGAAAAATTAATTTTATGTTCTTCTGCTAAATCGTTTATCCATTTAGGAATTGTTAAAGTTTTCTTAATGGTTGCTCGTTGAACGCGATCACGAATTAAAGGCATAAATACATTTACAATTACGGCAGCTTGATTATTCTTTAGAGATAGTTGGATTACTTTAGAAGCATTTGGAATATAATCGTTATCCTCTTCTAAACCGAATAAATGTAATCCTAGAGCTTCCTTAGCATTACGATAAGCTTCTTCTTCATCATCTCCGCATGTAAATATACCTTTAAGATCAGGAAATGAAACTGAGATTCCATCTTCATCATAATCAAAGACAGCTGGATAGGAATAAGAACGTTTTCTATTCTTATTACTTCCTCTCTCCTCTGAGTTGGATCCTGTCGCGAGCGACATAATTAAATTCTCCTTTCTTATGAAATATTTCCTTTTTTAATTTATATATATTAAATTTCCCTCTAGGATTGTGCTTAGTAATGTGCAGGAGCACAGGGATTATTTTAGGATAATCCCTGCTTGCTCAGCAATGCTCTTAACCGTCTTTAAAGTCAGGTCTTTTTTAGGATGAGGCACCGTGACCTTACTCTTTTTGGTTGGATGCTTATATTGCTGGTGGCTCCCTACACTATTTACTAAGTACCATCCATCAGCTTTTAACTGACGGATGATTTCCCTAGAAGAGTAGGATTTCAACTGATTCACTCCTTCATAGTTAGTCTTCTTATTAATACGTATTATTATACGTGTTAATAAGAGTTTGGTCAAATTTTCGCAAATGTTCAATGTGAAAATTAATCAAGACTTTCCTCACTCTCTGTATTAAGAAATATTGACATGTTGTGAAAAATCGACTTGCAAGTGAAACACCTTTCAGGATGATTTATTTTTCAGCCAATTGTTCTTGTTCGAACATATTTGATTTCAAAAGACGATTTAGCCCAAACATGGTTAATGTCGTCTTTTTTTGATATTAGTTAAGACAAAATCGGATTGTCTTAACTAATTAGTTTTGAAGTGAGTTCTTATGTTGGAACCGGATTAAAAGTTTGTCACAATGCGTTTTTTCCTTTAATCGAATATGCCTCTTATAAGAAATGTAACATTCTCATTATTACGGAATCGTTATTAGTTAAACACTCAATAGATTTCACAGTATAGAACCTACTTCTTCATTTTATTTCTTTGTATATATGCTTAATCATTTTTAGAAAATATTAAAACCGATATTTTTAAACGGCTTGAAGAACTGTCTTCCTAAAAGCAACTTAAAACCTATACTTATAATAAAAAAATTTAAAAATGTTCCACATAGATTTTTTAACAAATGTAAAATGAAGGAAGATAAAGAAAGGTGGATCTCAATGAAGATTTCAAAAGTGAAAGTTAAAAATTATAGAAACATCGAGGACATAGACATTGATTTAAATAGGTTAGTTATATTCATTGGTGATAACAATAGTGGGAAAAGCAATTTGTTGAAAGCTATTACTTTTCCTTTTTTAAATAGCGAGGTTGGTGGCGTAACTAAAAATTTGGGATGGAACGATATAAATCATAAAGCAAAGCAAAGTTATTTTGAATTTATTGAACGTAATTTAGAAAGTATAAAAAACAATACAATTCCTCTCGAATCGTTTGTAGATGCTATACCCATTGTCTCCGTTCAAGTTCATTTGTTACCCGAGGTTGGGGAAGAATTCTATGTAAAGAAGTGGATTCTTTCAATTGATGAAGAAGATAAAACAGAATATGCTATTCAATACATATTCCACATCGAAAAAACTAAAGAACTATTGGAACATGTTAGAGCAGTTTTAGAATATGAAGATTCTATCGAAAATATAAAAATGAACCTCTTGCCAATTGAATTATATACATACTCCATCATAGTGCCGTCAACAAAGGTTTCAGCGGGCTTTAGCGACCTAAATCAATTTAAATATAATTCACTAGCTGCAGAAAGAGACGATTTTTCAAATAAACACAATCAATTGGGTTCAAAAGCACTGGTAAGCTTGCTGAACAGCAAATTGACCGAGGAACAGAAAGTGAAGGTGGAAATATCCTATGAAAGATTCTTTGATGAATTAAAAGGAATTAGTAATCTGGACGGTATATTTAATTGGCAGAATAGAAGTGAAATTGAAAATGCAAAAGCTTTTTTTGAAGAAATTACACTACTGCCAAACATGCCAAGTATGAATTCGTTATTAAATAATGTTCGATTAGGATATGGTGAAGAATATCTCCATACACAAGGGCTTGGTTATAGAAACCTGGTATACCTTTTAGTCATGATGAATTCTTTGGAGAACAATGAAGATGATGTATTAAATCTATTGACTATTGAAGAACCAGAAGCACATCTTTGTGTAAGCAACGAGAGGTTACTTTCAAGTTTTATTAATTCCACTATAAGTAACGCAAAAAATACTCAATTATTTATTTCCACTCATAGTCCAGAATTCCTGAACAAGCTCGAATTAAAAAATGTAGTAGTAGTTACAGAAGGAAATGCATTTTCTTTAATGTCATGCATGAAAGTCGCTGATTTAGACTATTTGGCCAAGAAACCAAATCTAGACTTTTTAAAATATCTGTTTTCCAGGAAATGTGTGTTAGTCGAAGGACCAACAGAAGAAATGTTAATTAAGTCTTACCTTGCTAATCAAAAGAATTCGTTGAATGATATTTATGTAATTTCATTGCATAAAGGTTTTACTAAAATGATTGATTTATGGTTGAAGGTAAATGAAGATTCATCGAATATGCTTGGTATCATACGAGATTTTGACAACCAACCTAAGGCGCAAGAAAATCATGAACAATATAACCAACACACTAATATATGTATTAAGACTACTGATAGTTATACGTTAGAAACGGAATTTGTTAGAGAAAATGGAAACTTTAAGATACTTAAAAAATATTTTGAAATTAATCATAGTTGGGAAGGGATAGAAACTCCAGATTTACTATCTGATAAGTGGAGAGCAGCAAAGACGGATGTGATGTTAAGATTTTGCCAAGACATAGGTTCAGAAGACTTGAAAGAAATTAAATTACCTCAACATATCGCCGGAGTATTACATTTTCTGGAAACAGGAGAAAAAGCATGAATATTGTCGTAGCAGGGGCTGGTGCAGGAAAAACAACCTCAATGGCAGAAGTGGTATTACAACGATTAAAAGAAATTAATAAAGAAAAGATTGTGTATATTGTAACCTACACGAATTCGGCTAGAGACAGGATTAGGGAGAAAGTGATGGAGTTGAACGGATCAATCCCTAAGCAACTTCACATTGAAACTTATCATTCCTTTTTAATACAAGAATTTATTTTTCCATTTCATCATCTGTTGTATCAAACACAATATATCAAAGCCTCATTAATTAAACTCTCAACTATACCTGCTTATAGGAATTCCAAAATAAAGGAATTAGAAGCGAATCAAGAAATACATGTAGATAAAGTTACAGAAGTAGCAAAGTGGATAATATGTGGAAAATCTGCTGATAAAAAAAATATTAAAATCAAGAGAACTAGGATATTATCCATTGTTTCGAACTATTTAGATTCTATCTTCATTGATGAAGCACAAGATATGGACAGCCATTTAAAACAAATAGTAATTACCTTATACACAAACAGATTACAACTATATATTGTTGGTGATCCCAAACAAGATTTACGTGGTAGGAATGCTTTTAATGATCTGATAACCGAACATGCGGACATAGTGGAATATAAAGAAGAAAACCATCGATGTCCTCTTAAACATGTAGAACTATCCAATAGATTCATTGCTAGTGAACAAAAGCAAGTAGCACAGGCAGATACAGATGGGAAATTGGGGTTCATCTTTGAGAAGGACTTACTGATTGAAGATTATATTAAAAATGAGAAATGGGATTATGTATATATTTCTAAAAAAAATGAAAGATATGTTACCAATAGTGAAGATCTGCTAAAAGAAGAGAGTAATCTAACGTATGAATTGAAATGTATAATAAAAAATTCGAATATTAAAAAAGATAAAATTGATTTAGGAGTATTTAGGGCAAAACAATGGTGTCTGAAGGTTTTAACTTCAAAAACAAACAGCTTTATATTTACGGAAATACAAAGATCTTTTAATTTAAAGCTTTCAAAAAAAGACATGGCGAAACTTGGAGAGGCATTAAAACTAAATCGAGAAAAAGAACAAGTTTCTGGCATTAAGGTTAATTCTATCGATAGCATTAAAGGACTAGAGGGAAAGAGATGCTTATTCATTTTAACGACAGATCTTATTCCTTATCTAATCCAAGAAAATACCGCTAATAATAAAATGAAAAACTACTTATATGTAGCCTTAACACGGGCTAGAGAAGAATTAATGTTTTTAGTTACTCGAGAAGTTGAAGAAAAATATAGCAGAGAGTTATTAATAGAAAAATTTGAAGAACTGAAAATTTCTCACGTTGAATTAGAAATATGAATACAGTCCGCAAAGTGTGTCGAATTATTGTTTATAAATTAAAATTTGGCCATACGAAGAACAGGAGAATAAAATGTCAAATATTGATCTTAATGAGATAGAGATTTTAAACTTTATATTAGCAGAATATGCAGAAGAGCATTTATCACCTAGCACTTTTATTTGGTATAAAACAGTAGTTGCAGAGCATCTTAAGATGAATGCATTAAACAAAATAGAAAGTGGTAACTATAAAGATGTATTTTCAATACAAAACTTAAAAAAGATTTCCAGAAACTCTAATATGGTAAGACCTGCTTTAATAAAATTTCTTGATGCTTTATACAACGAAGGGGTTTTAGGAAGTCAAATAGATTTTTTAAAATCAAAAAATAATATAGAAGAAGTTTTTTCAAGAAGTTTGAGCCAAGAAGAAAGAGAAGTAACATTTTTATCTCCTCAAGAACTAAAAGCACTTTTTGGTAATAGAATTTCGTACAGAACAGAGGAAGAAGAAAAGCTTGTTCCTTTGTTATGTGCTTTTTCTTTCTTTTGTATGTTAAAGCAGGGAGAAATTAATAAACTAGTTATATCTGATATCGATATAGAGAAAAAAAGAGTGAGAATTAGAAGAAATCAAGAGGACAAACACAATCTAGTATCTTGGTTGAATTTCGAAAATACGACTTATAAAAGTCTCTTATCATATTTAGAATATAGAAAAAACCTCAATACTAGCTCTGATTATTTAATGGTTGATAAAAATGGAAATCCCTTAAATAATCAGAAAGTTAATGCCTTATTTAATTCTTTACGGAGAACAGAGAACAAATTAATATTAAATGATGTTAATATTTCACAAGAATTATTGATTCGAAGTATGATTCTATATATATTAACAAACACAAATGGAAATGGAATATATCAGTTATTGTTAATACATGAGCCTTCAAATTCTCAATTTCAACATGCTTTTAATGAATATATATCAATTCAAAGACTTGAAAATAATCAAGAGGCCATCGACAGTTTCACTATTTCTGATATTGTTCCCAAGAAAAGAAACAAACCACATACAAACAGTAAAGATAATTATACTATGGGGTCATATTCAGAGAAAAATGATATTAGTGAGGTCGATTTAAATATGTATGACGAGGAGCACGTTAATTACAAAAACTTAGAAGAGAACAAAATAACTATTCAAAGAATGGTAAGAAATTCAAAAGTGGTTTCAACTTTAAAAGAAAAATACAGTCATGAATGCCAACTTTGTGGATTCCGTATAAGGAAGTCTAACAGTGAATATTCTTCCGAAGGTCACCATATTCAACCCTACAACAAAAAACACAGAGGAGATGATAATTCCAGTAATATAATTATACTGTGTCCTAATTGTCATACTCAATTTGATGATTTATATTTTGCTATACACCCTGTAACAGAATTAGTCTATTGTATTTTAGGGGAGGAAGATGACTACCATCTAAGTACTCTAAAGATGTCAGAAGGCCATGTGTTAGGAAAAAAATATCTTGATTATACTTGGGGAATATTTGAAGAAAAACAAAAGAGGTTATAAAACTGTTAGCTATATAAATAGTAGGCACGTTCTATTAGCATCTTTATAGAAGGGTTTTTTATCCACCTGAAACAGGAGGAAAGCCACTGCCCAATAGGTAGTGGCTTCTATATAACATGAATAGTCAATAGGCAGTTTCTTCTATTGTAATGGTTTAACTATCTCTTCATCGGGTGCTCTCACTAATTTATAAAAACTGGCCATTCTACCCCCAGCTTCTTTCAATGCGACCACTGCCGTTAGCTCTACTCCTTCCTATTTTTCTTATAACAATCTGATTATTTGCGTTCCAAATAGCGATAAATTGTAGTTCGAGAAACGCCCCATCTTTCTGCCACATCTTTAATCGGTGTACCCCCATCAATAAGACTCTTCATCATTTCAATATCTTTCACTCCATACTTCTCTGGCCGTCCGCCAAGTCGCCCACGTGCTTTAGCCGCCACTCGTCCTGCAGCGGAACGTTCTTGAATGAGATTTCGTTCAAACTCCGCAAATGCCGCAAAGAGATGAAACATCAGTTGACCGGTAGCGTTGCTACGATCCATAGTTATATTCTCTTGAAGACTGTGAAACCCGATGCTTTGTTCATTTAAGTTATTGACTAGGTCAATCAAGTCCTGCATGTTTCGGCCAAGCCGATCTAATCGCCATACAACTATGGTATCCCCTTGACGAGCGTATTGAAGAGCTTCGTCTAATCCAGGCCGTTGTTTTTTTGATCCACTCATCTTATCGTGAAAAATCTTTGTACATCCATATTGTGTAAGTGCATCTGTTTGTAAATCCAAGTTTTGTAAACCAGTCGACACTCTTGCATATCCAATTAACACAGTCATTCCTCATTTCCAATTTAATCCTATATTAATTGTAACATAATATAAAATGGAGTTGGTTATTGAACATAGAAAAATGGTCAGAGTTTTGTTACATATAGTAGATTCAAAATGACAACTTTAAGAACCAGTTGTGTTGTGTTCAGAAAAGGACGAGTTTTGTTACATATCCATTGGGTTACTAGTGATTGCGAAAAATGGTTAAGTCGTTTGCAACTTTTTTTAATAATGAAGAACAAGCAGAAACTGCATCTAATTTTTTAAGGGGGGTATTGTGAAAAAACATTTGATTTTACAGACACAGTAGAGAAGATACTTGATAAAAAAGCAATGTTGATTTTAAAGAATATGACGGGGTTGAAAAAGGGGAATGGTACAGAACATAGAAAAGGAAATAGGATGTTGTGTACATAAATGTTGTGCAAGTATTAATACGCGTACAATTGCAAAATTTTATATGAAGGTAAATCGGCGATCTCGAAAAAATATTACTTAATTTTAATTAACATCTGTTTATTTAATTCATCTACACATAGGCAGTACTGATCATCCGAGGTAATGTTAGCAATGTCAATGATTTCCTTTGGGATTTTCACGTATCCGTTCTCTGAAATTAGGCGTTTGTTATGAGAAGACTTAGTATTTTCTCTTCGAATAAAAATCACTTTTTCCTCATAAGCGATTTCAATTTTTCTTATTAAGTGAAATCCTAATTCTATTTGAATTTTCTTTGGAATTCGCAATATCCCTGTAGCAGGGAAGTCTTTGTAAGTGTATTTTTTTATGCCCATCGTAGCACACTCCACTTTTCAAGATTTTATTTTCATATTTTTATTATTATAGATAACCTGTTTTTTCTTCTGAAATTTCCTTAATACAGACAGTTGGAAGCAAAATAATAATTAATAATAGCAAAAAATTTTCCACCCACTATAAATAGTAATGGTTACGTTTTACTTGCATGAAATATACTACACATTATTTTTTCAAAAGACAAGACAAACTTTATGTTTTTGATTTGTCTAATTTTAGTTTTAACATCGATTTCCCTGTTTATAAATCACGGGCTTCTAGTATTAGCTTATTAATATCGCAATGTAACCATTTTCCATACAGAGTGAATTAAATGTAAACTGAAGAGAAGTAACCATTTAAATTGAAAAGGACTACCTTTAGATAAGGTAGTCCTTTTGTTAATATGGGATGGATTAAAGAATACTTTATGAACAGAACGGATTAGCGATGAGCCTCTCGGTTTTTTTTAACAATAACAGCATGTTTTCCAAGAGCTTCATAACTATCAAAAAATACTTCTTCTGAGACGCTTTGCTGACCCTCAAGTGGATTCATAATAAGTACTTTTCCTTCCTTCCACCCGTTCAAGACAACGGCATGAAGGTTTGTAAAAGATGGATGGAATTCATTTGTTCCTTCCATATACCATCCTCCGCGTTTGATAGGGGACGACAAATCACGGGTTACCCATACGATTACAGGTATATCTTGATCTATATATGAAAGGAGTTCTTCTCGTGTACTCCAACTCACATTCTCCGCAGATAAATCCATCTTATTGGCAGCAATTGCATCCTTGGCAGCCTCGACAATAGGAGATGCAAAGACGTACCAACCGCCTTTCAACTCACGCGGATTACCCGCATATTCTATATGTGGATTTGGTCCAACTCTTTTGCCACCCCGAGTACTGAAAGATGCTTTAGGCAAGTATTTATCTGCCATTGTGGTTTTGGAAACATCCATTCCATAATGATTTAGAATGGCTGTTAAAGCTACTATTTCACATCCATTAGGCAGTTCAGGATACTGCATGACAGTGGGTATATCAATGTAATTTGCACTGCGTTGTATGTATGTCTCTATTAGGAAAATATCATTTTTCGAATCATGTATATACGGTTTTTCTTCTTTAATAGGATTGAATGTTCCACTTTCATCCATAATTAAAGCCTTGACTATGTATTCCTTTCCATTAATCAAACCTTCAATTTTTGTTTCGCCAGATGGATTAGAGTTAGCTGAAGTAACCAAACCTCCAGTAATTTTATCCTTTATCTCGATTTTATAATTGGGGACGGGTTGGCGATTGCGGCTATTTAATAACATGAAATTTCTTGAGGTGGTTAAGTTCTCCGTTTTACCAACTTTATCTGTGTCGGAATCTCCATCCGTTGAGAATGCGTTATTCACTTGTGAAAACAGTTTATCGGTGCATCCAGCTAGTAATAAAACAATTGACAATATCAATAAAAGGCACCGTTTCGGCTTCATCCATATTACCATTGGTCTCACCACCTTCTTATGTCCTGAAATAGGTTAATTCACAAACAGGTTTAATATACCAACAATAGATTATTTCTATACACAAAACATTATATTTTTGAAAAACAGATGAAAAGTCCTTGCGAAATATAAAAAACAACCACCTATCTCAATCGAATAGGCGGTTGTACTCTTTTTATTCTATTTTTGAATTCTTTTTTCTCTGTGATAAAACTTAGATTGAAGTAACAGATGATTGATTTTGTAATACGATGGATATCGCTTTTGCTAAAAGAGAGATAGTTCGGTTAATTTCTTCTTGTGTATTTTCAATGCCCCCAAGTTCAATCAAAACCATATTTTTTGCCAAATCTTGATTATAGATGCCGTCCACATGATTCCCTTTCTTTCCGATTACTCCACGTGAAATCCCAGGTACCATCACGTTTAACTGGGCCGAGAGGTTCTTGGCAAGGGATTGATTGAACGTATAATTCGGATGATCTTCCCCTACAACAAAATAAAGTTTTCCATAAGTTTCGTTTCCATAAGTAAGTGTGGTGGTCTTTTTTCCTGCAGAATCTCTGTGAAGATCAATAATTAAATCATATTCATTTTCTTGAAGTTTTGCAGCGAGAAAGGGACGTACGACATCGTAGGCTTCAGCAAAAGTACGATTCGTCTTTTTCATTTCGTGCATCGTATCGACCGGCAAAAATTCTGCTTGAATGAGGTTAAAGTCAAATTGATTTTTTATTATGTTTTCAAATCCCATAATATTCGTGGTTGGTGAGTAAACTTCCGTCTGGCCATTTATGCTTTGTACGATCGGTATGAAGGCTTCATGGGAATGTGTGAATAGTAATAGAGCATTTTTATGATTAAGTTCTTGATTCACAATGGGTACTTCATGTTGAGTTGCTACAATGACCGCAACTTGTTTTTCGTCATATTCATCGGCGGCAACATTTTTTGAAGGGAAGGAAGAAAAAGTATTTATGATTAATGGTGACAAAAAAAGCATTGTAATAATGCCAAAACACGCCTGTGTACCTTTTCTCAATGTTAATCCCTCCTCACACAATCGTATGAGTGAGAAGGAGTCGATAGAATTGAATCGCAGATTAATCATATGGATACATTTAAGAACACAGAACTCAAAATTCAGAAAAAACATTTGTATTGTAAATCGTAATCATTACTATTAAAATTGAAACGAAAAGTACTTTAATCCACTAAAGGAGAAAAAAATGAAGAAAATACTACGTATATCCCTGTTATTTGTAATGTCCTTACTTTTCCTATCTGCCTGCAACAAGGAAGAAGCTGCAAGTTCGAATAAAGAAGGTAACAGTGATGAGAAAATAAAAATCTATACCACAATTTATCCGTTTCAATACTTTACCGAAAGGATTGGGGGGAAATACCTCACTGTGGAAAACATTGTTCCTCCAGGATCCGATGCTCACTCAATAGAAATTACCATGAAAGAAATGATGGCAGTATCAGAAAGTGCTGCATTCATTCATTCGGGCACTGCGATGGAAGGCTTCGCTGATGCCGTCATCGATGCCGTAAAGAAAGAAAACGTAGAGATTGTAAATGCAACTGAAAACATTGACTTTATCAGCGGGCAAGAAGAAGCTCACTCTGAGGAAGAAGAAGGGCATGAGGGAGAAAGTGAAGAAGAGCATGCTGAACACATCGAAGAAGGATTAGATATAGATCCGCATGTGTGGCTTGATCCAAATCGTTCAATCCTGATTGCGGAAAATATAAAAAATGCATTGATTAAAATAAGTCCAGAGAATATGGAGACCTATGAACGTAATTTCAACTTGCTAAAACAGGACTTGGATATGTTAGATGATGAGTTCACTAACATGGTGGCTAATGCCAACAGTAAAACATTCCTCGTATCACATTCTGCTTATGGTTATTGGTCAGATACCTATGGATTAAACCAAATAGGAATTAGTGGTTTATCGCCGACTGACGAACCATCCCAAGGGGAAATAATAGAAATAGTGAAGTTAGTCAAAGCTCAAAAGTTGGAATTTATCTATTTTGAACCGAACCTTACGAATAAAGTGGCGAATGCTGTACAAAGTGAAACTGGATTAAAGGCCTTAACACTAAATAATCTGGAATCAATCTCAAAAGAGGATACGGACTCAAACGAAGACTATCTAACAATCATGAGAAGAAATATAGAGTCACTTAAACAAGGGCTAAACCAATAAAATTGGCATGTTATATAGAGTGAACATAAAACAGTCTATTTGATTCAGATAGGCTGTTTTGCTTTTGTTGTTTTACCCAGCTTGCAAATCCCTCAGTTTTTAATAAAAAACTATATATTAGCCCATAAAGACCTATGTTTCTGCATAGTTTCTGCACATTTAATGTTTATAGTATGTAGGTAGAAAAAATTAGGATTGAATGGAGTTAGTATGTATGTGTGGATTTACTGGATTTATAGGTGAAACAAAAAATTCGTCAACCGTTTTGGAAGAAATGATGAACCAAATTATACACCGTGGACCTGACTCGTCGGGTATTTTTACAGATAACAAAGCTGCACTTGGCTTTCGCCGTTTGAGTATTATTGACTTGGAGGCAGGCAGTCAGCCCATCTATAACGAAGATGAATCATGCGTATTGATTTTTAACGGTGAAATTTACAATTTCATTCAACTGCGTGAAGAATTAATTTTAAAGGGTCATATCTTCACAACACATACAGATAGTGAAGTACTTATCCATGGATATGAGGAATATGGAGAGAAGTTGGTAGAGCGATTGCGTGGAATGTTTGCTTTCGTAATATGGGACCGAAAAAATGAAAAATTGTTTGCTGCCCGGGATATGTTTGGCATTAAACCTTTCTACTATGCACAAATGAATGGGACAATTCTATTCGGCTCCGAAATAAAAAGTTTCCTTCCGCACCCCCATTTTATTAAAGAATTAAATGAAAAAGCATTGAAGCCTTATTTAACATTCCAATTTCCAGTTTTGAACGAGACATTTTTCAAAGGCGTGTTTAAATTACCTGCGGCCCATTATATGACCTATCAAAATGGCAAGATGGACTTACATCAATATTGGACACCTGATTTTCAACCAACAGACCAACCTTTGGATGAAATTGTTACAGAAATCGATCAAGTGGTTAGAGAATCTATACGTGCTCATCAAATCAGCGATGTTAAAGTTGGATCATTTTTATCCAGTGGTGTAGATTCCAGTTATGTTGCATCCGTACTAAAACCTAACAAAACCTTTACAGTTGGTTTTAGTGACAAAAATTTCTCTGAGATTGATAACGCTAAGGCATTATCTGAGGAGCTTGGCATTGAAAATGTGAATGAAATTCTAGATGCTGATCTCTGTTTCGATAAATTAGAAGATATTCAGTATATGATGGATGAACCGCATTCGAATCCTTCCATTGTTCCATTATATTTCTTGGCTGAATTGGCTAGACGTGATGTGACAGTAGTCCTTTCTGGTGAAGGGGCAGACGAATTGTTTGGTGGCTACGCTGAATACGACACTACTGCTGCCATGAAAAAATATAAGAAACTCCCTAAATTAATTCGTCAACCTTTGGGTGTGATAGCGAAACGTTTACCGGAAGTCAGAGGGAAAAACTTCTTGATAAAAGGTGGACTTTCTCCAGAAGAATGGTTTATTGGACAGGCAAAGATATTTGAAGAAAAAGAAGCAAGCAACATGTTAACCAATATGTATAAAAGCTCTCCTACGGTAAGGGATATTGTAAAGCCAGTCTATGACCTGGTTAAACAAGAAGATGATGTGACAAAAATGCAATATCTAGATCTTCATCTATGGTTAGTGGATGACATCTTATTAAAAGCAGATAAGATGAGTATGGCGCATTCCATAGAACTGCGTGTACCTTTCCTGGATCGTGAAGTAATGAAGACAGCTGCCAAAATACCAGTGAAATATCGAGTAAATGAGATTGATACAAAATATGCCTTTCGATTAGCGGCAGGAAGAGCACTTCCAAAAGAGTCAGCAAACCGGAAAAAAATCGGATTCCCAGTACCTATTCGTCACTGGATTAAAGAAGAAAAGTATTACGAGAAAATCAAGTCTTATTTTGAAAGCGCGCAGGCAGCACAATTCTTTAATCAGAAGGATATCATGGCATTGTTAAATGACCATTATCAAGGTAAAACAAACAATGCGCGAAAAGTTTGGACAATCTTTATGTTCTTAATATGGCATAAAAAGTATTTCAATTAAGTAGAGGGGTTATCTACTTTACCTCTTTTACAACATAGTGTTCATTTACTGAGCACTATGTTTTCAATTAAGGAGAATAAGGTGCGAATGGCACTGCTCTTCGACAAGTGATTGAAAAGGAGATATATTATGCAAAACATTAATGTTTTTCAGAAGGATTTGACATCCAACACCTTAAAATACATCGCCATTATTGCCATGTTTTTTGATCACTTTTTTGCAGTATTTTTAAATCAGGAAAGTATGGAAGGCATACTCTCGCGTGTCCCTGGGCGGGTTGTTATGCCAATTATGTGTTATTTGATTGCAGAAGGTTTCTTTTATACATCAGATGTAAAAAAATATGCAACGAGGATGCTGGCTTTTGCAGCTGTTTCGCATTTTCCATACATCATCTATTTCAACCTACCAGATGCAACCAGTGTGATTTGGGGATTATCATTGGGGTTAATCGCTTTAGCAACTTTTAAAAACGATAAGCTATCCATATTTTTAAAGGTACCTATTATCGTTTTACTCTGTTTGTTAGCTATTCCTGGAGATTGGTACTACATCGGTGTATTGTGGATATTGTTCTTTGGAATATTCAGAGGAAACTTCAAAGCACAAATGATTAGCTTTGCAATTATAGGGGTTTTCCTGCATGTCATTCCAAAAGTAATCAATTTGGGTTGGGACCAATTGAATCAAGTAGCCATTCTGCTTGCAATCCCGATTTTGGCCATGTATAAAGGCAGACGTGGCAGAAAATCAAATTTTATGAAATGGGCCTTTTATGTTTTTTATCCGTTACATCTAATACTGTTATATCTATTATATAGATTGGTTACTCAATGACCTATGGCTAGATTAATGAGGAGAAAATTCATTGTATTTGTCCTACTTGGGTTAGTTTTAATCTTTATGTTAACAGCTTTTTTAAACCGTATTAACGAGAATGAGGATTCCGTAAATGTACCACTAGGGACTGAAGAAACAACACCAAACTTAGATCCGACACCTCCCTCATCTCTACAACGATACAATGAGAATTTGGAATTTCCCACAACTGGAGCGACAGGTTATACTTCTATTGCCTTGGATTTGAAAACATTTGGAAATACAGATTCTCGAACTATAAAGACATTTAAAGCAGGAACTGCCTTCGAGATTTTGGCGGAACAAGGTGATTGGTGGTTCATTAAGAATGCTGATTCTACCGGTTGGATACAACACACCTATTGTTTAATCAACCTTCCTGACGTCATTCCGTCCATTATTTACGACAATACCAATACCTATTCATCCAAATATATGTCATCAGGAAAATCCATCCCGAACATAACCGGTAAATCACTGTATTCAAGTAAATCATTTAATAAAAGACTGGGTAAAGAAGAATTTATTGTACCTGTTTTATATTCGATGTCAAAAAAGATATTTCTTGCCCAGCAAGAAGCTTTGGCAGATGGCAATTCTTTGATTATTCATGAAGGGTATCGACCATATCCAGTACAACAGTCCGTTGTGAGTGAATTGACTAAATTAGCGAATAAGGATAGTGAGGTTAAGGCTGGTATTAGTGCAGAACCATGGGGAGTGAATTGGTTTATAGCGACAAGCGTTTCCAATCATCAGATGGGGTATGCGATCGATGCGAGTTTAGCTAAAATTCATGCTACAACCGAAATAGTAATTGGTGAATATGTTGGTATTGAAATTACCGATTATACAGAATATGAAATGCCTACAAAAATTCACGAACTAAGTGTTGCAGCAGTTGCATTTACCGCACCAGTTAAATCAACGATACCAATGGCTTGGAAAAACTCCGTTATAGCAGAAACGATGAATGAACCGGCAATTAAGCTTCAAACGTATGCAACAAATGCAGGACTATCGCCATTAGCTTCTGAATGGTGGCATTTCAATGACCTGGATGCAATGAAAGCTACGATGGAGAAGAGTAGTGACGGCAATTATTTCTTAATAGATAGCTACAGTACAAGTCCTTCCAACTAACCAGTTGGCATAAATACTCTTAATGAAAAACCCATTGATCATTTTTGATTTAATGGGTTTTTGTCCGTCTTTACAGTATTAGATTCATATGCACTCTCCCAAAGCCGAAATTTTGGAAAGGTACTTACTTAGGTATCTTTACATGAATGGGGACGGCATCCTACGCATCAACACCGCATAACTCATCTTAAATTTTCCCTGTCAATTGTCCTTGCTCATATCCAATAAATATGCACTTTTCTGCAAACTTCTAGCTTAAGATTTAAAGGAACAAGCTTATCAGATAAGTGACTTAGTTTTTATACTTGTTTAAATGTATTTTTAAACTCAATTATTCATAGCATGTACCCAAAGGGGGTACTGTTTGTGAGTGACTTTCATTTATATGTATTGATTTTAATAGGCGCAATAACTTTAATTACTATTCTGTTAGCTCTTAGACGGAAAATTCATATCTCGTCTATGTCGGGCATGATTGTTTCTATGTTCTTGGGTATGAACGTTGGATTGACGACCGGAATCACGTTCGGAACTGCATTCAAAGGTGATTTGTTTTTATCGTCGATTTGGGGGATGGGTTTCGGTATAATCGCAGGTTTTTTATGCGGGGCATGTTTTGGGCTACTCTCCTCTGTAGAGGGCATTATGTCAGGCTTGATGGGTGGGATGATGGGGGCGATGCTTGGCGAAATGATTGCAACAGACCAAGCGAATGTATTGATTAAGTTCTTTTTACTTCTATCGTTCTGTACCATTTTCTTGGTCATCATCCTAGCTACATCGAACCAAGCAACAATTAATAGAATGGATTGGTTATTAAAGCCAATTTTAACCGCCCTGTTGGTTACTGGTATTTTATTCTTAGGAAATTCATTCAACAATGAAAAGGTGGAATCTAAAGCTCTTGCACAGGAACACCAGCCCGATACACATCATGATGCTGATACAGAAATCAAAAAAATTTTGATTGAAATGTCTGACTTAAAGTATTCACCCAAGGAATTGGTTGTGGAGAAAAATACACCTGTAACTATTGAGTTGAAAAATACGGATCAAGTAGAACATGATCTAGAAATTAGAAAAGTATCTTTTAAGATGGTCAGTGAATCGAAGCATCAGCATGCTGGTGAGAAGAATGTACTGCATTTGCATGCTGAGCCAAAACAAACAAGTGAAATGACGTTGTCCATCAATGAAGAGGGAATATATGAATTTTATTGTACAATTCCTGGTCATAAAGAAAACGGAATGGTTGGTAAGTTAGTCGTTAAATAGGTAAGGGGATTTTTGAAAAATAAATTGTACTTACGCACTTTACATACCCCTGGCGGGTACATATAATAAATGTAATGAAGATAGGATTTATATGACTCACTGGAATGGAGCATTTATACATGAGTATACCTAAGACGATTAAAGTCGCAGTTAATGGAGGAATTTCATTTGGCTCCAAATTAAATGCTAAACAGCTGATGACTTTAGCTTCGTATTTACCTCAAGATGCCGAACTAGAACTGACCACGTTCCAACAATTGTACCTCGAGGTTGAGGAAGATAAGTTGGAAGAAATCAAAAAAGAGTTCGAACTAGCAGGCCTTCATTGTTATCCTGTCGGAAACTACGTCAAAAGTTTGCGCACCTGTAACTTCTGTAAAGGATCTGAAGAAGAAGGAATGCCGGTGGCGAAAGAAATCAATCGCAGAATAGCTGGAATACCCGTCCCATTCACCCTAAAACCAGCATATACCGGCTGTCCTATTGGATGTGGTGAACCAATGGTATCGGACATTGGAGTCATGAAAATGAAAGACACCTACAATTTATATATTGGAGGAAAATCAAAAGGCCATGATGCAGAAGTAGGTAAACTGGTTGGCGAAAAACTGACCCCCGAAGAGTTGTATGCCCGAATTGAAAAAATGGTCCATTACTATTCGGTAAACGGGAAGAAAAGAGAGCCATTCTATAAGTTCATTTCCCGTGTCGGACTGGAAGATTTTTTGAAAAACACGTCAACTTCACTAGCCTAACAGCTAACCTACCTGAATTAGTGAGTGTCGGACATTATACACATGAATCACTATCCTTTACGTACCCCTCTGGGGTATGATATGATCGGTTTAATTAAGAATGGAGGCTGATTTTATGGGAAATATGGTGGAAGAATCCTCACTGAGTCCGGCAGTCTCTGATGCAGCATGCAGAAAAAGTCATCATCCCGAAGCAGTGAAAACAGATTTAATTCATCGCTTGAACCGCATTGAAGGTCAAATTCGAGGGATTAAAGGAATGGTGGATAAAGATATATACTGCGACGATATCATCACACAGCTTTCTGCCACCCAATCAGCTCTAAATAGTGTCGCGAAAGTGCTTTTACATGGCCATTTAAAGGGCTGTGTAGTGGACCGTTTAGCTGAAGGTGATGAAGAAGTGCTCGATGAATTATTAGTGACGATACAAAAATTAATGAGAAAATAAAAGGAGGAATTTCATATGTCAAATCAAGTTACTTTACAGGTACTAGGAATGTCTTGTGGTCACTGCGTGAAAACCATTGAAAATAGCTTGGGTGCACTTAACGGCGTGGAGAAAGTCAATGTACAATTAGATGCTGGGACAGTTGATGTAGATTTTAACAATGAAGTCGATGTTCAGCAAATTTCAGATACGATTGAAGATCAAGGATATACTGTAGAATCTTAATCAGAACATTGCTGCGTATATCGCAGTAATTTTTTTAAAAACAACATACCCCCTAGTGGTATGAAAGGAGTGGAAGACATGACTGAAAAAAAGACGGACATTGCGATAACCGGCATGACCTGTGCTGCTTGTGCGAATCGAATAGAAAAAGGATTGCAGCGAATGGAAGGAGTATCGGATGCAACAGTTAATTTCGCAACCGAAAAAGCGAGTGTTTCCTATAACCAGGAGAAAACAAACGTAACTACTTTACAGGACAAAATCCGGACTCTCGGTTATGACGTACTGAAGGAAGAAGTTGATTTAAATATAATTGGGATGACTTGTGCTGCATGTTCGTCACGCATTGAAAAAGGACTAAATCGTATGGAAGGCGTACAGAACGCATCGGTCAATCTGGCTCTGGAGACAGGACGGATTTCTTATGATCCAAGCGTTTTATCATCCGAAGATTTCATCAAGAAAATTCAATCCTTTGGTTACGACGCAAATTTCAAGAATGAACAAAAGGGCGAAAAAGTAGATCACAGAAAAGTGGAAATTCAAAAGAAAACGCATCTATTCCTAATGTCTGCGCTATTGTCGCTTCCACTATTATGGACAATGGTGGGACACTTTACATTCACTTCGTGGATGTACGTACCAGAAATATTGATGAATCCTTTTGTGCAATGGGCACTCGCCACACCTGTACAATTCTGGATAGGTTGGACCTTCTATAAAGGCGCATATTTTGCACTTCGAAATAAGAGTGCCAATATGGATGTATTGGTTGCATTAGGGACTTCCGCAGCCTACTTTTATAGTGTTTATTTAGTATTGACCAATATAGAGCATACAGGTATGCACAGTGTTGGGCTGTATTTTGAAACGAGTGCCGTATTGATTACCTTAATCATTCTAGGTAAAGTGTTTGAAGCCCGGGCGAAGGGGCGTTCCTCTGATGCCATCCAAAAACTTATGAAACTTCAACCCAAAATGGCTTTCGTGGAACGAGACAGCACTACGCAAGAAATCCCGATTGAGGAAGTTCGAAGAGGAGACGTTTTGCTGATAAAACCAGGTTCATCAATTCCGGTGGACGCGAAAGTCATTTCAGGTAATTCTGCAGTGGACGAGTCGATGTTGACTGGGGAAAGTTTGCCTGTCGATAAAGCTACTGGGGACGTAGTCTATGCGGCTACCGTCAATGCCAACGGAACATTGCGTGTAAAAGCTCAGAATATCGGTAAGGATACAATTCTTTCTAATATCATCCGAGTAGTTGAAGAAGCTCAGGGATCAAAAGCACCAATCCAACGATTAGCAGATCAAATCTCAGGTATCTTTGTTCCAATCGTCGTAGGTATCGCTCTTCTTACGTTTCTCGCATGGTTCTTCATTGTTTCACCTGGTGATTTTGCAAGTGCACTTGAAAGTACCATTGCGGTACTTGTCATTGCCTGTCCTTGTGCACTCGGATTGGCAACACCAACCTCCATTATGGCGGGATCCGGTCGTGCTGCTGAGTTAGGGGTTCTGTTTAAGACGGCAGAAGCCATGGAAAACACCAAACACATCGATACGATTGTGCTGGATAAAACGGGTACAATCACGAATGGCCGTCCGGAAGTGACAGAATTTGTGGTGATAGAAGGGTTTGAGCGTAACCGTATCGTGTCATTAGCTGCTGCTGCTGAAAGCCAGTCGGAACACCCGGTGGCTACTGCGATAACTGCGTATGGCGATAATGAAAAACTTGCTGTTGAATTATTTGAAGCCATTCCTGGACACGGAATTCGTGCAGTAGTTGATGGTTCAAATCTATTGATTGGTACTCGAAAGCTCCTGAATGAATCCCAAGTAACATTCGATGAAACAGGAGCAAGCATATTAGAATCCCAAGGTAAAACCGTTATGTTTATGGCTGTAGAAGGTAAATATGCTGGAATGATAGCCGTTGCAGATACTGTAAAAGACTCTTCTGCCACAGCTATCTCAGAAATGAAGAAAATGGGATTGCATGTGGTTATGCTAACAGGCGATCAAGAAGGCACGGCGCGTGCGATTGCCGCACAAGTAGGGATAGAAGAAGTATTCGCTGGTGTGTTGCCAACTGAAAAAGCAAACGTTGTGGCGAAGTTGAAAGCAGATGGCCGACGGGTGGCGATGGCTGGTGATGGACTGAATGATGCACCGGCTTTAGCAACGGCTGATGTTGGGATGGCCATGGGCACTGGTACGGCAGTCGCGATGGAAGCTGCGGATATCACCTTGATGCAGGGTGATTTGATGCGAGCTGTTGATGCGATTCTAATGAGTCGGTTGACTGTACGGAATATTAAACAAAACCTGTTCTGGGCGTTAGCCTACAATGCAGTAGGGATTCCTATTGCAGCTGCCGGTTTTCTAGCACCATGGTTAGCAGGTGCCGCAATGGCATTTAGTTCTGTATCCGTTGTCCTGAATGCATTACGTCTACAACGTGCAAAGCTAACGAAGTAATGTCGAAAACGACTCACAGAGTGGGTCGTTTTTTACTTGCTACAAAAGAATAAGTGAAGTGAGGGAAAACTAATCATATATTTTGTGGAGATTTTAGTCCATCAAGTTATCTGCATAGATTCTCCATACTTTATGTGTAGTATTGATTAAGAATTAACAGGGAGGTTTTCAACTTTGACAAAAAGACTAATACAGATCTTTGGCCTTCTCCTATTCATATTAATACTAGGTGCATGTTCAAATTCAATGCTTGGCATGGACCACAGCAATATGGATATGGGAGAGAAACAAGAACCAAATGGAACAGCTGAAGACACAACAACTAAGGGATTACAACAAACCGTCTCCACTGAGAAAATAGAAGAAAATGAATTTACCTTAGTTGCACAAGAACGTAAGCACACATTAACAGAGGGTAAAGATATAACTGCGTGGACTTTTAATGGCTCGGTCCCAGGACCTGAGATTAGAGTTCAAGAAGGGGAAAATGTTAAAATCCTCCTTAAAAATGAATTGAAAGATCCTGTAACAATCCATTGGCATGGTATACCTGTACCTAATAACATGGATGGAATACCTGGAGAAACAATGAATGCTGTCCAACCTGGTGATGATTTCACTTATGAATTTAAAGCCACTGTCCCAGGAACGTATTGGTATCATTCTCACCAAGATGGGGTTAATCAAGTAGACAAAGGTCTCTATGGTTCAATTATTATTGCGGGTAAAAATGATGGTAATTTCGATAAAGACTATACGCTAGTATTTGATGAGTGGATGAGTGACATGAAGTCAATGCCGACGGATGACAGTTCAGCATCTAGTGCTATGGAAGGCATGGATCATAGCGATATGGAGATGAATGAGGAATCAAACTCTGAAGATTCTGCTATGGGACATGACATGAACAGCATGTATGATATTTTTACCATCAACGGAAAAAGTGGTAAGAATGTTTCCCCTCTCCTTGTAAAAGAAGGAGGTAAAGTGAGACTACGTTTAGTTAACGCTGGTTTTATGTCCCATAAGATACACTTACACGGTCATGACTTTAAAGTCATCAGTACTGATGGCCAAGAAATAAATGAACCTGCCGTAATTAATGATGAATTAATATCAATCGCTCCTGGCGAACGATATGATATAGAATTCACTGCAGATAACCCTGGTAATTGGTATATTGAAAGTCACGGAGAAATGGAAGCCACACAAGGAATGAAAGCCTTAATTCAGTACGAAGATTTTTCTGAAAAAGGTATTGATCAGCCAAATGAGAAAGAAAACTTGCCATTATTTGAGTTAACCTCATACGGTAACGGTGAGAGAACCAAGTTTTCACTTGATCAAAGGTATGATTTAGAATACACAATGGACCTCAACACTGTTTCCGACGGTAGTAAGGAGAAGTACACAATAAATGATAAAATTCATCCAGATACAGAGAACCTTCAAGTCAAAAAGGGTGATTTAGTAAAAGTGAAATTTGTCAATAACTCTAAAAATGATGACCACCCCATGCATTTGCATGGTCACTTTTTCCAAGTGTTAAGCAAGAACGAAGTGTCAGTTAAAGGATCGCCAATTTTCAAAGATACTTTGAATCTAAAACCAGGTGAAGAATATGTTGTAGCATTTAAAGCGGATAATCCAGGTAATTGGATGTTCCATTGTCATGATTTGCATCACGCATCTGCCGGAATGGTCACACAAGTAACTTATGATGGATTTAAACCTGATTTCACCCCTGATCCTAATGCGAATAATCAGCCAGAATAATGTACTAGGAAATAGTGAGTATCTTTCAGTCAGAAGGTTGTCGGATGACCCTATGTGAAAAATAGGGATTGTACGACTATTTTTTGGCGGAGAAAAATTAGAAACAAGTGATGAGGAGAATGTTAGGAATGAAGAACAAAAAGTACCCTAAACATTCGATTTTGGCGACAGCTGTTTTACTTACATGGATTAAGACATATGTGGTATACCATACGAGTTTTGATATGGAAATTGAAAATATCATGCAACAAATAATCTTGTTTATAAATCCATTAAGCTTTTTGCTTGTGGTATATGGTGTTTCATTATTCTTTAAATCCGCAAAAGTCAGAAATCGATATTTACTAATAACCAGTTCAATTTTAGCGATTATCTTATACACAAACGTCGCATTTTATCGCTTCTTTAGCGACTTCATCACATTTCCAGTATTATTCCAAATGAACAATTTTGGAGATTTAGGCAAGTCTGCAGTTGCAAGTATCTATATTACAGATGTCATCTATTTCATTGACGTTATTCTATTATTTGCTGCTATGAAATGGGTGCCAAATGGGAGAGAAGCAACAATTGTCAAACCTGCCATACGTAGAGCTTATTTTGTATTATCTGCAGCAATCCTATTTTTGAATTTAGGACTTTCAGAAATTGAACGTCCTCAACTCCTAACACGCAGCTTTGATCGTGAATTGTTAGTTAAAAATATCGGTACGTACAACTACCATTTATACGATATTTATATTCAATCAAAATCGCACGCAAAACGTACCTTAGCGGACGGCAGTGAGTTAGTCGAAGTAAATAACTATGTTCGATCAAATCAAGCCGCACCAAATTATGAAGTGTTTGGAACTGCAGAAGGAAAAAATTTGATCGTTGTTTCATTAGAGTCTCTTCAATCCTTTGTAGTGAACGCGGAGATGAATGGAGAGGTGGTCACACCTTTTTTAAATGAATTAACAAAGGATAAAGATACGTATTACTTCCCGAATTTTTATCATCAAACGAGCTTAGGTAAAACGTCTGACGCTGAGTTCGTAGTTGAAAATGGATTGTACCCTTTAGGTGGCGGAGCTGTATTCTTCACCAACAGTGGGAACACTTTCAATTCTATGGCTGAAAAATTAAATGAAAAAGGGTATTTTTCAAATGTTATGCATGCCAACAACAAGAGTTTCTGGAATCGAGACATGATGTATAATGCATTAAATGTCGAGAAATTCTATGATGTGGAAAGCTATGATGTCACTGAAGAAGATTCGGTGAACTGGGGATTGAAAGATATTCCGTTCTTTAAACAATCTGTTGATTACATGTCAAAATTGCAACAACCTTTCTATTCTCGATTACTTACGTTAACGAATCACTATCCATTCTATTTGGAAGAAAAAGATCAATTTATTCCTGAGTATGATTCCAATTCAGGTACAGTGAATCGCTATTTTCAAACCGTTCGTTATATGGACGAGTCAGTGAAATCTCTATTTGCAGATTTAAAAGCAAAAGGTTTATATAAAAATTCAGTTATTGTGATGTATGGTGACCATTATGGTATTTCGGAAAATCATAATGAAGCGATGGCACAATATTTAGGAAAAGAAATTACACCGTTTGAAACTGCGCAATTACAACGGGTGCCGCTGTTTATTCATATTCCTGGTTCTAATCAAGGTGAAGTAATAGAAGAAGTAGCTGGGCAAATAGATATTCGTCCTACATTATTACATTTACTTGGTGTTGAAACTCGTAAAGATATGCAACTTGGGGCGGATGTTTTCTCTAAAGATCATGAAGAGTTTGTCATATTCCGTGATGGACGCTTTGTTACTAACGAAGTGGTCTATGCAGGAAATGTTTGTTACAACAAAGAAACAGGCAAAGAAACAGAAGAGGAAGCGTGTGCCCCTTATATTGAGCGTGCATCAAAAGAACTTGAATTTTCGGATGAAATTGTTAATGGAGACTTACTTCGTTTTTACGATGAAAAAACAGGGAATCTCTTAAATGATGAAACAACTGAGGGTAAATAATCTTTCTATTAATAACCGCCAAAAAGTGTTCACACACTCTTAGGCGGTTATTTTGATGTATTTAACACAGTTGGCTAATAGACGTACTACTTTTAGAGGGAAGGAGAATCAGGATCTCTAAATGGCAGTTTAGATTTCATGCATGATTATAACCCTCTCATTCCGGTACGTTCCCTCATTTTCGTCTAACAATAATTCAACGACCTTAGGGTTTTCGTATTCCTTCAATTTTTGTATTCTTATAATAAGAAGCATGGATAATCTTCTTACTTCTCTTTGAATAGGCTGTGTTAGTAGTTATTAACGCATCCTGACATAGTTTCTTTTGATGTCTGCGGATGACATTCAGATTCTACATCTTTTTCACCAGCAATCCATTTGCCACGTGCGAACTGTATAGCTAAGACCACGGCTCTAAAAGCAATATCAATCCCAATTGCAAGCCATACACCGAGAAGTCCCCACTCAAGATGAATTCCTAATACATACACCAGTAACGCACGAATTCCCCACATACCTACTGCTGTCAGGTACATTGGATACTTCGTGTTGTTCGCACCCTGAAATGCACCAGTAAGAATGAGTAGTAAAGCCAGAAATGGTTGGAAAACCCCCGAAACTTTTAAGGCAGTACCGATATTGTTAATTACCTCTGAATCATCCGTAAATAAGCTTCCTGCCCAGCCTCCTAAAGTAAAAAGAAGGACTCCAAAAATAGTCATCAAACCGATACCAATCGATGTGCAGAGCACGGCAAATTTCTTTGCCTCGTCTTTGTTTCCTGCCCCAATTTGCTGCCCAACGAGAATGGTTGCTGCGGTTGCAAAACCGTATCCAATCATGTAGGAGAAAACTTCTACATTGCCAGCTATTTGATGAGCTGCAAAAACATTTGTACCTAGAGTGACAATCAATCCAAAGTAAACAATTTGTCCGATTCTCATAACTAATCTTTCGCCAGCGGCAGGCCCACCGAGAGTTATTAATTCACGTATGTGATGTTTATCCGGCTTCCAGTAGTCCTTCCGAAACGAAAGGACGACGGAACGTTTTATATAATAAAGTAGAGCTAAACATCCAATAATTCTTGCTATGACAGTAGCAATGGCAGCTCCAGCAATACCCATTTCGGGAACAAACCAAAATCCGAAAATAAAAATATAATCCAAGACGCCATGTACGATATTAATTAATATAATGACTTTCATTGGAGCTCGAGTATCACCAGCTCCTCTTAATACCGCGCTTAATACAAACATTAATGACATAAGAACTGAAGGAATTGCTACGATTTTAAAGTAAATTTCCCCTGCCTCTAAAACGTTGTCTTCTATTCCCATCAACTTTAACAATGGTCCTGCAAAGACCATAGTAATGATTCCTGTCATTAAGCCAATCAAAACGGCCAATATAATTGATTGTTGAGCAATATGGCGGGCTTTTTCTGGCTGTTGTGCTCCTAGATAATTCGCAATCCTAACATTTGCTGCGACACCAACTGCCATAAACAGCGCGAAATAAATGGCAAGAACAGCATTAGTTACACCAACTGCTGAAACTTCAGCAAGGCCAATTTTCGACACAAAGTATGTATCAACAAGGCCAAGCAGTGTCTGAAAAAAATTTTCAATCACCGCCGGTATTGCTAACACTAAAATAATCTTTATCTTATTCTTTGTATTCTCTACATGCTGTATATTTCCTCCATGTCTCTCCACCTTTAATGATAAGCCCTCCTTGCATGCATAATACATATCTTCTTCATTATGCTCTTTGGAATGTGAAGGTATTCTTGCACTTCGAAAATACTATAAGGTGTTGAGTATATTCAGTTGCATAAAATACTATTAAATGAAAATTTTAATTGATTTTAGTTTTCCAACAGTTCTTGTTAGGTTAGGAGTAGGCTGCATTTGGTTTTTTAGATACAATCTAATTTTACAAACTCTATGCATTCTAAGGTTTTATCAATTAGGAGTATTGCGAAAAATGTTATTGTTATCCAAGTTGAATTGATATTACCAAACTATTAAATGATATTATTGTGTCTGCATAATTTCTTCATATTTTTCAAGTATCATTAGATTATGAACAAAGGGATGTGATTTTGTTATGAATAAAATTTCGATTAAGTTGGCTACCTATTTTATTGTGACGGTTCTGATTATGGAATCAATGCTCATGTTGTATCTTCATCAAACGATAGTACATACCAGGATCAATGAAGAATTTTCTCAGCTGATGCTAAAAGGCTCAAATCATCGGGACGTATTGGAAGACAATTTTTCGGAAGATACAATGCGTCATATTGTGTTGATGGAGGATGTTAGTGAACGGCGAGTTGCCATCACGGACGATAGGTTTAAATTAGTAATTAGTTCAGAAGGGAATAGTGCAAATCTAGAAACTTTATTGACCCGTCTATCGAAAGAGAAATTCATTGAAGATCAAATAATTGAAAAAAATTGGGATGATGAAGAGTTTATCTCGAGTATCCATCCATACAAAGTAAAAGATGGCCAATCTGGCTATGTCATTATGTTTCAGAGTACGGAAAACATTCAGTTTCTTGTAAACAAACTGAATTTCCATTTTCTTTTAGCAGGATTGGCAAGTTTAGTTACCTTGTGTATTGCATACCTCATTCTTTCGAGGTACCTAACTCGTCCTTTAATTCGGATGAAAGAAGCTACCAAGAAGTTAAGCAGAGGGGACTTTAATGTTAAACTCCCTCCACAAGGAAAAGATGAGTTGGGGGATTTATCGAACGCTATTCAAAAATTAGCCTCTGATTTAGAACGAATAAAGAAAGACCGTATCGAATTTTTGGCCTCCATTTCCCATGAATTGCGTACGCCGCTAACATATTTATCGGGCTATTCAAAGGTTGCGATGAGATCAGAATTGAATGTAGAGGAACGTCAAAAATACCTTTCAATTATTGATGAGGAATCCATACGATTGGCGGAATTGGTGACGAATCTCTTTGACATGGCCAAGATGGATGAACCTAGTTTTACGGTCTCGAAACAACCGTTCCAAGCATTTCCTTTCTTTTCCCATCTCTATGAGAGAATGCTAGCATCGTTTAACATAAAGGGCATTGAATTGGAAATGAAGTGTGAAGAAAACTTTGAAGTCTATGCGGATCCATTGCGCTTGGAACAAATCGTGATGAACTTACTAGATAATGCACTTAAGTACTCTCCCGAAGGAACAAAAACGATATTGGCCATTACACAAAATAATGAGAAAACGATAATTCAAGTAATCGACCAGGGAATTGGCATTAACGAAAAGGATTTGGAGAATATATTCGACAGATTGTTCAGAGTAGAAAAGTCCCGTTCAAGAGAGTATGGAGGATCCGGGCTGGGTCTTTCCATTGTGAAAGAACTGACAGAAGCTCATGGGGGCAGAATTGAAGTGGAAAGTGAACTAGGAAAAGGAAGCAAATTCACTATCGTCCTGTAGGAAGGAGTAATGATGATGACGACAATTTTATTGGTGGATGACGAGCAGAGAATGTTGGATTTACTTGAGTTATTTTTAATGCCAAATGACTACAAATGTCTAAAAGCCAAAAGTGGAGAAGAAGCATTAAAATTACTTGCATCAAAAGAGATTCATCTCGTTGTCCTGGATGTCATGATGCCCGGCATGGATGGATGGAAGACGTGTGAGGAAATACGAAAAAGATCCGCTGTTCCAATTCTTATGTTAACAGCGAGGACTGAAAAATCGGATGTGGTAAAAGGATTGAACGTTGGGGCTGATGATTATTTAACAAAACCTTTTGATGATCAGGAATTACTTGCCAGGGTGAATGCATTACTAAGAAGATTACCTGCGGTAAAACCCGATTTAAAAGTAATAAAATGCGATGAATATGAATTGGATACCAAGTCTTATACGTTACATTTCCGAGAAAATCAAGTTGGTCTGACCATGAAAGAATATAAAATTATTGAAGCTTTAATCAGCAATCCATTGCGTACGTATACAAGAGAACAATTACTTTTAGTCGGATGGGATTATCATTCATCTACGGATATTCGAACAGTGGATTCTCATATACGAAATTTGAGGGACAAGCTTAAGAATTCAGGTTTTCCAACTGATCAATTTTTAAATACGGTATGGGGAATCGGCTATAAATGGAAATGACGGAGGTTTAAACATGTATAAGAAAATAGGTTTGATAATAGTTGGTTTGACCTTGTTCTTAAGTGCCTGTAATTCAAAAGACCAGGAAACTTACACTTTTGAAGAAGTGAAAGATGAAAAAATTGATCATATGCACGGTCTCGGATATACGAATGGGAAAGACACGGTAGTGATTGCTACTCATGGAGGGCTATACGAATACGATGGAAAATGGAAGGCTGCGACTAGCAGAAAACATGATTACATGGGATTTTCCGCTGTTAATGAGGGGTTTTATTCCAGTGGACATCCAGAGCCAAACTCTGATTTAAAAAACCCTTTAGGGATTATTAAAAGTGAAGACAAAGGAGCCAGTTTTAAACAATTGGCTTTTTACGGGGAAGCTGATTTTCATTACATGACGGCTGGCTATAAAACGAATACGATTTATTTAATCAATGAAACGTCGAATGAGAATCTTGATTTTGGATTGCATTATTCAAAAGACGAAGGGCAAAGTTGGACAATGTCCAAGATGGAAGGGTTTAAATCCAAGTATATATCTAATCTTGCAGCACATCCAACACTTAGTTCACAACTGGTCATTGGAAGCCAAGAGGGATTGTACCTTTCCACAGACTATGGGAATACATTTACCCGTTTAGGGTCACCTACCGTAATTACGTACGTTACTTTGACTGAAAAAGCTGGGATATATGCAAGTATTGAAAAAGAAAAAGTAAAATTAATGAATTTGAATTTGGATAATAATGATTTAGAAGAAATGAATGTACCTGATTTCAGTCAGAACAATCCAATTGTCCAAATTGCCTTGAATCCGACAAATGAACAGGAAATTACAATTGCGACGTATGAAAATGATATTTATCAAACAAAAAACCAAGGGGTAACTTGGAAAATGATTGCTGAAAAAGGGACATTGCAAGAATAGGAAGGGAATTAAATATGTACAGTTTTTTGTCAAAAATCAGCTCGACATTAAGTGAACCTTTTAGCATCTTTGCTCATTCCTTTTCCGAATATCCGATTTTGGTAGCGATATTTCTTGGAATCGTGGGAGCAGTAGCCCCCTGTCAATTGACGGGGAATATAAGTGCGATTACATATTATGGAAATCGGACCATTCAACACCGAACCGAATGGCTCGATGTTCTTTCATTCATTCTCGGAAAAATTGTCGTGTTCAGCACTTTAGGTCTTCTCGTTTGGCTCTTTGGTCAATCGTTTGAAAAGAACATGATCACGTATTTTCCTTCTTTAAGAAAGATTGTAGGTCCGTTAATCGTTTTTGTAGGACTGGTATTGCTAGGAATTTTCAAGCTTAATGTGATCAATAGGATTACAAGTAGGATTCCACTTAGGCTAAGAAAAGGAAAATTGGGTTCTTTCTTGATGGGTGTCAGTTTCTCAATTGCTTTTTGTCCAACCATGTTTGTTCTTTTCTTTGTTTCGCTGATGCCTTTGGTTTTAACAACTCCTTATGGTTTGGTACTACCAGCCATCTTTGGAATCGCAACATCCTTGCCTATATTGCTTGTACTGGCAGCCATGTGGTTCCTTGAACTAGACAAACGTACATTCAATAAAAGTAAAAAAATTGGGGCAATTATTCAAAAGTACGCTGGTGTATTACTGATTATTATTGGGGTATTTGATACGATTACTTACTGGAGTATCTAACATGGGGATAAATTAACATAAAAACATACCGCTAAAGTAAGGTGCTTCTAATGCAGCTATGTGGTAATGGGAGGAAACAAACATGAATTTATTGCTAGGCGCTATCGATCCGATCGCTTTTTCTCTCGGACCAGTAGAAGTACGATGGTACGGCGTCATTATCGCTTTGGGTATTGTTATAGCTTTTATTGTGGCTCAAAAAGAGCTGGTGAAACTTGGTTTTCATCAGGATTTCTTAACCGATTTATTAGTATGGGCTGTACCGCTCGCCATCTTGGGTGCACGGTTGTACTATGTTCTGTTTAAATGGGAGTACTATATTGAAAACCCAGGTCAAATCCTTCAGGTATGGGAAGGTGGTCTGGCGATACATGGAGCATTAATTGCATCGTTCATCGTTGCGTATCTTTTTACGAGAAAGCGCAATGCATCGTTTTTAAAAGTAGCTGATATAGTTGCACCAAGTATATTAATTGGCCAAACAATTGGCCGGTGGGGAAATTTTATGAATCAAGAAGCCCATGGTGGACCAGTTTTAAGGGGCTTTCTGGAGAATATGTTTCTACCGAATTGGATTATTGAACAAATGAAAATTGATGGTGTCTATTATCATCCAACATTCTTATATGAATCGTTGTGGAACTTTACAGGTGTTGTTCTCCTGATTTTACTTCGTCGTGTGAATTTACGTCGCGGGGAAATGTTCTTAACTTATGTCATTTGGTATTCAATTGGTCGTTTCTATATTGAAGGGATGAGAACTGATAGCCTTTATTTGGTTGGAGAACTCCGTGCGGCTCAAGTCGTATCTCTCATGGCGATAGTAGTTGCAATCATATTCTTTGTGTATAGAAGGGTTATGATGAAGAAGTCTTTACGATACCAGGATGCCTAAGGTGTTATAAATGAACTGCTGTTTCCTAGTTGAGAGCAGTGTGGTAGAGAAAAAATGATAAATGTTCAATAATTGCTAAGCAATTTGAAATCTATAATGGCTGACCCGAAAACTCTAATAATTAGAGTTAGGGTTAGCTTTTTTTCTTGCCAAGCACATTAGCCATTAATAAAACAAACCGCAATTCTTCTAATACCTTTTACCATTTAGAAGTCTTGTAAGGAGAATGGGATATTAAAAATTGCAGCTGTTTCGTTATGAGGCGTCCTGTTTTCACTCATATAATTTAGTACGTATAGTTTATACTTACTGGTCTAGTTTGTATATGATTTAAAAAGTCCTTCCACTCCAGTGTACTCGTATTGTAAAACCCATTTATTTATCGTAGATGCGAACGTTTTAAATGATTCGGCTATTGAAGAATAACCACCATGCCCATCTAAGAACCTTTGTTTTGTATCCAACTTTTTCGCTATCGTAAATTTCGTCAAAAAAAACTGCATCTCCAAATGTTAGTTTTGTCTAACATTTGGGGTGCAGTTCATTAAGGATAAGCTCTTTTCTTATTCAGCGGACAGTTCACTATCTGTAACCCATTTATGATTGGTCACTTTTTCTCCACCGTTAGTCGGTGTGTAATCGATCATATATACTGTTGTTTGTTCAGCAGAATCAATTTCTGCAGTTGCACCTTTCATGCCGTCCATATGGTTTGCCTCAACCGTAACTTCCTCACCAGGTTCGAATGGTTCTTTCTCAGCATCTTTTATCTCTTCATGGATAACCCATTCATGATTTTCCACTCGCTCTCCTCCAGTAGTCGGAGTATACGAAATGGTATATACCGTAGTCTCAAATGCCCCAACGATTGTTGCTTCGGCACCTTTCATGCCTTCCATGTGATCGGCTTGGAGCACAGCTGTGCTGCCAACCTCATAAGTAGGTTTTTCTGCCTCTGCCAACCCTTCAGGAATTTCTCCTGAGCCGGAATGGTCCATACCCTCCATACTGTTTTCAGAACTTGAATCCTTCATATTTTCGTGATCCATGTCTTCCATGTTATCTTTTTCGGGAGAGGAGTCTGAGCATGCACTTAGGGTAAGCGCTAGAGCAGGGACAAGAATTAATTTTTTGTACGAATGTTTCATCTGTAAATCACTCCTTAAGCGTTATGAAGAGAGTATACCCTCAAATTATGCAAAAAAAATGCAGAACCCTCATTTTCTAAACTATTTCTTGGAAATTTCTAGACCCCTCAGACAAGAGTAAGGTGGTATCAAGCAAAGTAACAGGTAATGACAAGTTCGCATTTCGCCATCATGAACCTCCCTAACTATATCCATAGGGCACCGGGTTGAGGAGTGAGAACTCATGATGGTGAATGGATGAACATAATTGGATTACTATTCTTACTCAGATCTCCTACGATATATATATTCTCTTTTAAAAAGTGATGCCAAAACCATTACACTAACTAAAGTGAACAATATTAAGGGTAATTGTAAATTAAAGGATTTCATTAGTCCGTTTATGATTGCGATCTCAATTAGCACAGAAGGGATTTTTCCAATGGTACTTACCATCATAAACTTCCATTTTCCAATTGAAGTGAACGCAGCCCCAGCAGTTACCAGCCCAGAGGGAACAAAAGGGAGGATACGAAAAAAATAATGGTTATAAATACAACACGATTGGAACTACTTTGTATCCTAGTCCAATATGAATGGGCTCTCCAAGTCGGTTTTATCTTTGAAGCTCCCATTTTATATAAGCCAAATCCAATTTGTGTGCCGATAATCTCTCCCAGTAAGGATAAGGATGTACCTAATACGATACCGAACGTCGAAAGGTTAATTGCAGTAAGGAAAGCACTAGGGATAAAGCCGAGAGCATTGAAAATGCAATTAAAAAAGAGTAAGACTGAAAATTTAACGAAACTATGAGAGTTATCTAACATTTCTATGTAGTCCTGCATGAATTTTCTCCTGTTATACAGACAGAACTTTATTAAGGTTGTCCTTTTTAAAAATAATGTTCTGTGACTGCGGCCGCATCAAAATGATTTTTGGATTCTCGTTTTGTTTCGTTATAAAACCCTTCTCTAAATGGTGGGAAGAGTATCCCCGCCATTTATACAGAAAATTATTTTTTCCAGAACATAAAAAACAGGACTAAGAGAAGTCTTAAATCCTGCGGTTATTATTAAAAAATGATTTCAATTGATTTTAGCTCCCCCACAGTCCTTTTTAACATAGGCTTAGATGGCCTTTCAATCTCACCTTCAAAGCCAGAGCTTTCCAATGCTTGTAGCATGAAGTTAATCTGTTCTGCGTTCAAAGAAACATCGAGATCCCAGACATCATTATCTTTAAAATTGTAAATCAACTTATATTCTTTCTTCATGAAATCACCCCCTTTGATAAGAACTCAATACTTTCTATTATGTAAGAGTAGTGTTTTTGTATATAAACAGAATACATAAGAAATATGGAGAAATTATGCAGAAGTAAATATATTTTCGTGAAAATGCAAAAACTATTAGATGTATGACAATTTCGTAATTGGGAAACATGAAGGTTGACTAAATGAAAACCAATTTAAGGAGGAATAGCATGACGAATCATCAGCATGAAGAATGCCTTAGAGCCTGTTTAGAATGTCTAGAAGCTTGCAACACATGCTTTACTGCTTGTCTGAAGGAAGATCATAGTAGCATGTTGAGCGATTGCATTAAACTGGACAGGGAGTGTGCAGATATATGCAACCTTGCGATTACTGCTATGCAGACTGAGAGCCGACATATGAAAGAGATTTGTACTCTTTGTGCCTTGATATGTAGATCATGTGCTGAAGAATGTGCCAAGCATGATCATGAACACTGTCAAAAATGTGCCGAGGCTTGCCGTAAATGTGCAGAAGCCTGTGAAAAAATGGCTGGATAAAAATATAATTAATTAAAAGTAAATAGAAGTCCCCTTTTCAAATGAAAAGGGGACTTCTGTTTTTTATGAAATTAAAATACTGTTCGATATCAAAAATGTGTTGTTTAAAACACTTATAAGCAGAATATTACGAATATTATAATAAATAATAAAATTGTAATATCATTGTTACGTAAATGTAAAATTAAATAGGTTTATATCGTGGTAGACTGTGGTTAAGTTAATTTTTCAGAAAATAATTCAGCCTAGAGCTAAATATCGGGGGATTTTACTTTATATGAAATTACAGTCACGGTTGCTTAAGGGCATTTCAATATTTACATTAGCATCATTCATCTTTATAGCTCCATTTGCAAATCAAGCAGAAGCTGCTTCAAGTATAAACGCAACACAAATCGTAACAACTGCAAACCAAGTAATGGGTACCAAGTATGTATGGGGTGGTACTACAACAACAGGCTTTGACTGCTCAGGATTTATTGGGTACGTATATAAAAAAGCTGGTGTTGCCTTACCAAGAACAACTGCTGGGATGATAACTGTTGGTACTACAGTTTCAAAAAATAACCTTAAAGCCGGCGATTTGGTATTCTTCAATACTTCAGGTAAAGGTGTATCTCATGCAGGAATTTACATTGGAAACGGCAAGTTCGCACATTCTTCATCCAGTAAAGGTGTTTCTGTATCAAAATTAAACGATCCTTACTACTGGGGTGCTAAATATATGGGTGCTAAGCGTGTAGCAAAAGTATCTCAAGTAGCTTCATCAAAAAAATAAACTCACATTTCTAAACGTCTTACTGCAGACTATCATGCAGTAAGACGTTTATTAGTTTATGTACTGAACACTTTTTCTATGTTTTTACACTAATGTTTCTAGTAATATAGAGAAATTCAATCTACTGAAAGACGGGAAATAAATAAACCATATTTTTTTACTTTATTTTTTAAATGATTTAATTGTTCAACATACAACTATCGTTCTATCTATTAACAGTGGTTTTATGTTGAACAGTTTCAACTGTTTCTTCCTCATTCATAAGTTCATCCAAGAGATTTATATTGTGTTTCATGCTAAGTAAAACTATATAACAGGCACATATATTTAATGCAGGTGATAAAATTTTGGATAAGGAAATATCTTGGGAAAATATAAAAAAGTACACCGTGGCAAAACAGAATATTACAATTGATATCATAAAAAAGATTCTCGCGATTATTATATTCCCCTTTGGCGCTATAACTGTAGCGACATACACACTTGTAAAGACTCCCAAAAAATCTATTATAAATATCATTAAATAAACATAATTATCGGATGAATGCCAAGCATATTCCAAAAAATAGTACGAAAGATAAGAAATGTAACCAATGGGCAAGAAGAAAATCCATCTAAATAGTTTTACCTCCCATACCCAAGACCACATTATCTTCATGTTGTTCAACGCAATCCACCTCACTTAATAGTAAAAAGCCAATGACTCCTTTTAATAGAATGTACTTTTTGACAAGCAAGAATAGAATAAGATATTTGAATTTAGCATTAAAGTATATTTTTAGAAATCTAGTTTTATAGGCAATCAATTTTATAAATAAAGTAATAAAATTAGGAAATCTTTCAATAGAATAAAAAATAAACATAACTTTTATGAAAAATATTAATGGGGGAGTGCCATGAAATACATTATTATCTTATTAATTTCATCATCATTGTTATTACCCGGTTGTTCAAAAAGAACTGATACTGAAAGGGTACATGAAGATTTAATTGATATGATAGCAATTAATGATGTATACCTTTATTACAGCGAAGAAGAAACGAAAAGCTTTAATCAAAGTGAAATTGACATTTTAATAGGTGAAGTTTTATTTACAGTAAAAGGGAATGAAAAAGGTGGTTATAAGCCGAAAAACGGGGATGCAACATTTTTAGATGTAGGAACTAAAATTTACTCTGTAGTGGGTTATAGCAGCATTGAAAGAGTATACGCAAATGGTAAATTGTATGGACCGTATAGTTTTCTACAAAAACATTAACTTTTAACCAAGCAATGATGCGACTTGGTATTGATTTCACAAAGAAACCCTCACAATAAAAACATTCCCATTGTGAGGGTTTCAAATTTGTCTAGTGAGCACCTTTGTTTTTTTTCGGTGAATCATGGATATAGTTTTCAATCTCTTCTTTTAACCAGTAAGGTTTCCCTCCAATTAAGGCTGTTTCATTGGGCAGTTTCCCTCTCTTTCGTAACATGTGAATTTTCTTGGTATCCATGTTTCTTCCATGCTCATTCATCAACTCGCCAATATCTTTCTGGCTTAATAAGTCATTTGGATTCTTAATAATCAGCGGTTTAAATAATTTTGTATGATAAGTGTCGGAATAAAAGTAAGTGAATACTCGATTCATCGCGAATTCAATCCAATCAGAATCCAGTTCTTTAAAGATGAGATTCAAATCAAACGATTCTTCGTATTCAAAGAAACGTGCAAGTGCTACGAGCACTTGTTCATTTTGATTTAATGATTTCAAGTCTTGCTGCTGTTCTTTTGTTTCTACATAAGACCTAAGATTCTGGCATTTCGCCAGAATTTCCATAGTTGCCTTTTTCAAGTGAATTCCCTCCTTTGTTGAATCATTCAACATTTTACTTAGTGTATCAAGTTTTGTTGAATGATTCAACAAACTTCCTTTATCGCGTTTTTAATGACTACAATCCCCCCAGTAAAAAGCGAATTACTGGGGGGAAATATCATCTGCCTATCTTTACATCACCAAAAGCTGTGTTTTGTGAAGCTGCATAGATTACACGATTTTGAATGGCAAATGGGATATTCAGTTTGTCGCATGATTGGAACGCAAACAAAATAGCTTTTCTGCTCTTGGTGCACTCGATGACATCTTGATGGATGGATGCGACACACAAATTTCTTCGCCAAAAGTGAAGGCTACGAAGTGCACTTATCTGTGTATCATTTAATGGATACTTTTCAGTCATGGGTATTCCTCCTTTCTAGGATAAAAACAAAAGGGGAGACATCCCCTTTTGCATTTAAAGCACTCCTTTTTCTTTCAGTGAAATTCCGTCTTCATGACTCACAATAATGGAATCTAATACCTCAATGCCCATAATCTCACCGGCTTCCATCAGTCGTTTACTAACTTCAATATCCTCCGGTGAATACTGACAGTTGCCGGATGGATGGTTATGAGCCACTAAAATACTCCCTGCATTATTGAGAATGGCGGATTTGAACACTTCTCTCGGATGCACAATGCTGGCATTTAAGCTCCCAACATGACTTTTATGAACGGCGGTGACCTGGTTTTTTACATTGACGCAAAGTACCAAAAACACCTCTCGGTCCTCTTCTGCTATCATGGCTTTAATGAATTCGATGGCATCTTTTGGTGAACGGATTTGTTTAGGCATTAAGCTCGTATAGGCTTCTTCCACCTCTCGGATTTCTTGTTTAATACGTACGATTTCAATCACTTTGTTTAATGTCATGATTTGTTTAGCTCCTTTTTTGTGTTGTTCTCCGGGCGGTAAATGTCCCAAAAGGGATTATTTTTTGCCTTTTGACACGAAGGACGAACAGATCCAATAGCCGACCAGTCAAGGGTCACAGCGTAAAAAGTTTTTCTGCGCAAGCGTGATGTGAAAAAGTTTTTCGCCCCTTGACTGTTGTTTTGGTGGTTAGTCGGCTCCTGTCTTTGTCCGAAACAGAGGGAGGGCGAACGCCTAGGAATCTGCCTTTGTTTCGGACTTAGACAGGCTGGGAATCTGTACGATCCGGAGGACAAAAGCAAAAAATACAACAACAAAAGGCAGCCACTTGGCTGCCCTCCATTTCTTCATTTCTTTTATTTGATTATCTTTTCAGCTCGTTTCCTCGTAAAGAAAAGAACAGGAACCTACGATATGTAGGCGAAGCCGTACAGCTCGTGGTTATCGGGCTTTTTAGAGGAAAGCGACACGTTAGAGCATCTTTCAAAGCGTTTGCTGCTTTGTTAGGAGCTATCGTGCTGCCGCCATGAAGGTATTTGATTCTATAAGGTCTAGTTTTAGAAGGAATCCTCTGATAAATGGAGAATACTGTAAAAGTGTGATAAAACTCATGTAAGAGGAGGACCAATGAAGAATATAAAAACAGTGGATGCCGCAAAAAAAGAAATCCAGGTGCTTGAAGATTTTGTGTCTCTCGTAGAAAACTATCAAGCGACAACCTTAGTGCAAAAGATAGTAAAGGCTTATGCCTATTCAGGAAGCATAGCCAAAGTCGTTGCATACATAAACAATGAATTTGGTCCTGACACGATTGATAAAACATACGTTACTGATCTGCTCAAAAGCAAACCTCAAGATGAATTACATAAGCACATGAAAGGATACTACTTAACTAAAACACGCCACACAAGGAAAAAGCCGAGTAAATCACCTACTCACACAACATTTCAGCACATTGAACACAATGACATAGGTAAAAGATAGTTAGATATGGGAGGAATAGACACGATGAATCATGAAGCTGTAAACATATTTGTGCCGAAGGATTTCGAGGATGAGATGGAGGTTCTTACGACGATATTCAACCCTACAAATGATATTGGACTCGCAATTGCCGGGGAAAACATGCACCCAACTTCAAAGTGTCCGATTTTAAGAATATTTATGTTAGAAACTGTCGATCACGGATGGACTTTTAAAGAAGAACTACAGGCGTTTACCTTCTCGAATTTTGATGACGCCCAAACTTTCCTAGAAAACCTTCCTCAAATGTCTGCGCTAGAAATGCTCATCATTATGAACGGTCAAAAAGGGTTAGGAGAAATAGAGTCCGAAATTGGCCTGCTCTCTTAGCATGATACTTGATCCCAGCTAGTAGGTTACCCACTCACTCAATTACTATGAAAGTTCGGTCTACTTTTGCATATAGTAATAAAAATGGGGGGTGCTAGCTTGGACGAGAAGAGAAGAAAAGATAGTTGGACGGAAGAAGATGATAAGATTCTAGCAGACACAGTCTTAACCTTTGTGCGTGAAGGGAAAACACAACTACAAGCTTTTGTAGAAGCCGCAACAATCCTTGGCCGTACAAGGCAGGCATGTGGGTTCCGGTGGAATAAAACATTACGCAAACATTACAATATACAAAAAGTGAACCGAATCAAACCCAATGAAGTTCACAGTCATCTACAACAAGCCATGACATCTTATGATGAATTGGCAAAAGCATACGAAAGACTAAAACGGGACTATGAACAGCTACAGTCCGAACACCAAAAGGTAAAGACATGGCTTATTAATGGAAAAGAGTTATTACGAATTGAATAGATTGTTGGAGAGAGCATTAAACATTAATGCTCTCTTTTAATTGTTACGAATGGAATATTGGAATTAGAAAGTGATTTGACTGTAGTACTTTCATAACAACAAAGAATTACCTTTTAGAGAAGGATTTCTTCCGAAAATCCTATACAAAAAATTCGGGTCGGCATAAATTATTTTATGCTCATTATTAATTAAATAAGTTTCATACTCCTGTTTCCTTATTATGATAGTGTCGAGCAATTGACAGACTCTCCATTTCCCCGGAGGGTCTTTTTTAGTAGATTTATTTTCATTGATATCAATAAGGTAAATTATTGACTTCATTTGCAACACGGATACCAGATTCGATTGCACTTTGAATCCAACCATGAGGTTGTGATGTGTGTTCGCCGGCAAAGTGTACTCTCCCCTCAAATGCAGAGATAGACTGGGATAGTTCTGTTTCTTGTTCAGGTTTAAATAGTGCAAAAGCGCCTCCTGAATAAGGATTTTGACTCCAACTGAAGGAGCTTCCAGTGATGAACTCATCATATACTTGTTGACCGTGAATGATTGCTAAATTCTTTAAAGCTTGTTGAATTCTTTCATCCTCGCGTAAACTGTCCCATGGAACGGTATCATCCTCCCATGTATAACTAACAATAATCAGACCTGATTCGTTACTCCCAATTCCATGACTAGGATAATAAGTAAATCGGATAGGCAAATCCGATACCGTTTGCCCGCCTTGTATGCCTATTTCTTCCCAGAAACGATGTTTAAATTGGAGGCCAATCTTTGTGGAAGTGACGTAATGAAGTTCTCGAATAGCTTTCCATTTATTATGCGAAAAAGAATCGTGGGGTTCGATTTCTATAAATTGCATAATGGAGAATGGAACGGTCATGATGCAAATATCACACGTCATCAGTCCAGGATGATTTAATTCTGTATTCTTCGACCAAATCTTCACTTGATTGTTCTCTTGAACAATCTTGACAACTTGATGATTATAAAGAATTTCGTCCTCAAGTTGTGGGAGAAAAGCTTTAGGGAGTTGATCATTTCCTCCCGTTATTTCATAGAACTCTATAGATGGATTGAAGAGAATCATAAATTCACGTAATAAATCAAGAAACGCAAGTTCAGCGAGTCCTTCCATGGAGAGAAACACCTTTATCATTTCAATTGCCGCGGGCGATAAATGCACGCCGTTTGGATTGTATCGCAAAAAGCTGTCCATGGAGTATCTGTCATACTCCTTGATTACCCAATTCCAATTCTCTGCAGGGTTAAGGTTAATAAAATCAATGACTGGTTGAATCACCATTTGTGCAAGTTCTTTAGCGGTTTTGCCTTTCTCGTTGGGGGCAACAGGATAGCCGAGAATATCGGGATTCTGTTCATAAATGTATTTGCGTGTTGTCATTCCGTTAACATGAATCAAATCGTTCGGCGAACTATTAATAAATGGATTAATTGGGAGACTAAATTTTTTAATATATGCCAATGTCAAAGCATGAGTATTTGGAATTCGCATGGCACCAGCTTCCATATACAAACCATCTACAAAAGGTGAACGCATTGTAAAAACCCGTCCCCCCACCCTGTCGGAGGCTTCCAATATCGTTACTTCATGTCCGGCTTCCTTTAACAAGGAGGCTGCAACAAGTCCTGCCATACCAGCACCAACGATGACTACTTTTTTAGGAGAAGTAGTTTTATTTAAACCGAATTCAATCAGAGAGATTTTCTGATTCATCGATAGTGATTCCACATTCGTCAGGTCTATACATCCTTTCAATTCTAATGGCTCTCAAAATAAGTTACTCTAAAACATTGACAAAGATGCCTTCTGGCATTAAATGGGTTAATGTGAAAATCACATTAGAACCGCAGGAGTTTGCAAAATATAGAAGGAGGAGGTTTTACAAATATTTAACACTGGGGAAATAATTGGAACGTATACTTGAAGAGAAATGAAGTAAGTTTGAAGGAGTTCCAATGAAAATTAATCAACTAACGACATTATTTAAGTACTTTAAGTTTCTACATACACATCATAATTATCTCACCCAAGAATTTGTAAAGAATGAAGAGTTTAAAGGATTAATTCATAAACAAAAAATAACAACGGTATTTCAACCCATTTTATCCTTAACAGAAAATGAAACCCTGGGATTTGAAATTTTAAATCGCCCAGAACCTACGCTCAGTTTTCCGACGACAGACAAGTTTTATGACTACGTTGGGCAAAGCGAAACGGTGTTTATAGTCGAAGCTTTTTTACGGGATCTTTCGTTAGAAAGATATTCTGAACAGATAATACATACGCACAATCATAAAAATCAATTGGTATTTCTTAATATTCAACCTCAAGTTTTAGCTGATTCAGCCTATCGAAGTGGAAAAACATTGGAACTATTAAGTAAATACAACCTTTCACCGAGTCAAATTGTTTTAGAATTAACCGAAAAAGAGGCGGTGCTTGACTATAATCGATTTGAAAAGATTATCGATAACTATCGTCAGCAAGGATTTAGAGTGGCAGTTGATGATGCTGGTACCGGATACAATAGCTTAAAGACTCTCGTATACTTAAAATCAGAATTTATCAAGATTGATAAATCGCTAATTCGAAACATTCACAGTAACCCTGCGCAGCAGCATCTCGTCGAGTTGTTATTGGAATTTGCAGCGCAATCCAAAACAAGTGTGATTGCAGAAGGAATTGAAACCTTGTCAGAACTAAGATTTCTACAACGTTTGGGTGTTCCCTATGGACAAGGATATGCACTAGGTAAACCAAACTCATTGTTATGTAATGGACAGTTACCGGCGTCACCTATTATCACCACTACGTCTTTGAATCGAGCTATTTTATAATACCAACAAAAAATTGTGATGAAATCTAAGAATTTCAGAAAACCCATCTCGTTACTCAAATTGTTGAGAAACAAGATGGGTTGTTTTTTAAAGTTATACTCCCATTATATAGAAGACTATTAATCTAATAGCACTACTGTGATACAGTTAAATAGTATCTAATTCAAACCGCTGTAAGTTCTTTAGTGGATTCGCTTTGCAAGAATTCTACATAATCAAACCTGAATAAAACCTGTTGTGAAAATAAAAAATATGGAGGTATTTGTGTGATTTCCTATATCGGAGATATTGCTAAAGAGACGCCCATCGTATCTTTTGAAACACCATGTAATCAAATTGATCAAATTTTTCAAGATAACCAAAGTTTACAGGCATCGTTTTAATAGATAAGAAACTTGGGGTCGGCATAATTACTCGCACCTATTTCTACCAAAAATAGGAAATTGTTATGAGTATAATCTGTATATGATGAAATCTATAGATGTTTTAGCAAATAAACAACCGTTGATTGTGGACTATTTCACATCAATCATTGAAGTAAGCAAACTAGCCATGAATAGACCAGAAGAAGAGATATACGATGATATCATCATCGTAATGGACCATACCATTATAGGGGTAGTTAGTATAAAGAATTTACTCATGAAAGTGTCCGATACACAGGTGGAGTTTACTGTATATTGATTTAGATCGGTTCAAAGCTTACAACAAAAGTCTATACATTCATTAGTAGTTCGCGCTATGAGACTCAAAGATCGTGGATTAAAAAAGCAAAACTTTCATGTCTTACGTGAGGAGAGTATGCCGGCAATCCTAATTGAGGGAGGGTATATGGATTCCATAATTGACATGGAATCTCTTCGTGATGACTCCAAGTTGAAATCGCAAGGAGAAGCAATTGCTGAGGGACTTGTAAAGTTTTACAAACTTCAAAAAAGATTTAATGAATCTGAAGTGAAAGGAGTGAGCAAAATGGAAGAATATAATAAAGATGCACAACCGTCTAAGTCTCAAGTTGTTGAATTTAAAGCAGCAGTAGCAGCTGGAATTACTGACGGGACATATCCCCAACGTCCAGCTAGCCGAGAAGAGGTAGCAGTTACGATTTATCGAGTGACAAAGAATAGAGTGGGGCTTTTTTATGGATATTAGATCTAAACAAATAAAAATGTGTAAAATTCTCTGTCCCTAAGCTGGTGTTGTCTAATATCAGCTTGTCAATACTTAAAATGTGGAAAACTTTTTTTGTTTTAGTTAAAAAAATAAACATTTTTAAATAAAGTTTCCCAATTTTATTTTCAAGAAATTCCCTTTAGTTCCATATATAATTAATCTTGCAGGTGAATTTAAAGAGAGGAAAATATCACTAATCATCTATAGGGACAAATTACTAAAAAGTAAATGAGGATGAGTTCAATGGGGATTTTAAAGAAAGTATTACTCTTATCAATTTTATTAAGTTTATTAAACACTACCATCTCCTATGCGGATGTTGGTACAATAACTAATGATCCAGATTCTTTTGATGAAAATAGTTTTAATCCTGATGGTTATATAGATGAAAGCTTTATTCCACCAAGCGAAAATAATTTGTATGATCATTCCGAATTTAATAGTGAGAACGATTTATTAAATTCAGTGCGAGTTTATGAACAGCCAAGTATTGTATATAAAAATAATGATGTAATCACTCCTCCAGTAGAAATTATGGGAGTTAAACCGATTAAAGAATCCTCAATTGCAATTGAATCTAGAGAAGTATCTACCATGGCAATTGAACCAATGGCGGTTGCACCGATTAATGGTGATGCTAAAATCTTACCTTATACTGATTATGGAACCAAAATTTATACCTATGAGAAACAATCGGGAACAATGACTGCGAAAAAGTATGTAGTGATGAAAATATTAGGAAAAACTTTAGGAACAGTGGAAATGATAGTGTTAGAGTTAGTAGAATCAGCTCTAAGCACAATTGATTATGGGAAAATCACACAAGCAGAAACTAGATACTCATTCACGTATCCGGGTAAACAAGTTAGCATATATTCCAACAGAATCTGGCAAAAACGATATGAAGAAATATCACGCTATACCTGGGCACATACTTGGGGATATTGGACTCCCAAAAATTCCAATTATCCAAAGCAGTATACAATAAGTAAAACACCAAACAACGGATATAAAACACCTTTTAAATCTGAATTCTCACCGAACTTTACTACAGATTCAACTTTAATTAAGAGAGGTCGAGAAAATTATTATATGTATGATGGTTACTGGAAATATCCACTATATTGGAATGGGATGAACTGAAAGGTAGTAAAATGAAATTATTTAAAAAAATTTTCTTATTATATTTTACTTCGATTATAATTGCTGGATGTGCCAATGAGAATATTAAATTAGAAGAAACGATAAAGAATAGTCCTCCAATTAAAAACGAAACAGTAGAATCGAGTTCTCCCATTCAATTGGAGCATCATGAACTGTTTAAAAGAATAAAAGAATTGGAAAGTATGGAAATTAAATTTACGGAAAAGTCTCTTGAAATTAAGGGACAAGTAACAGCGACTGAGATTAAAAATGAATTGTTTCTCAGCATAGACATTGTATTTGATAAACCTCAGAAAATCTTGAAAAATACATTAGTATTAGCTGTTTTTGATAAATCATTACAAAATTATGCAATTGCTGATTATCCGTATGTAACTAATTTTCAGGGACAAGAAATTACAATTTCACCTAGTAAAGATCCCAAAGGCTTTTCAGTGGGTAGAGCAATAGCACTAAAAAAAGATCTTACTAATGAGAAGGAATTTGTTAAAGTATTTCAGAGTGTAAAATTTATGTTAGTTTACGAAGACGATTCAGGGAATTTGCAAAGAGAATATTTTATCTCGAATATTAACGATTTTACTATATCACCAGAGTTACTAAAGCTAATCAAATGATTTTGGAACTTAAGATTATCTTATATTTAGAAAAGACTGTCTAAGGGCATTTTTATTATTTTGGTGATAATAAAAATTGGTAACCGTTCATGCGACTTTACATTAGAGCAAAACTCACAGACTGAGGGTCAAGAAGTGGACGACTTTTAATGTTACCCGGCATATATTTAAGAATTAAGACTAGCTGATGCTTATTATGATAAAGTGCACAACCACAAACTCGAGGAATTTGAATTACAGAGTCTACAAGAGGAAGTGCAGCGAGCATTAGATAGTCGTTTTGAAACCCGGATTACATCCTGGAAGGATGTTCATTTTAATAATCATCGAGGAATTGTACATGAAGTTAGCACTCAATATTTACGGTATGAGGATTCGTTCGGAAAACATGAAATTCAAATCCATGAAATTGTAGCTGCCATGATATTGGAATGAAAAATGCCCAACCACGTTTGTGGAAGGGCTTGTTTTTATTTAACTATAAATTATCTATCGCGTATTGCGCTTCTTCCGGAGTGAATTTTTCCCCGTATTCCGAAATCAATATAGCCAAAGGAATCATACAACATTCTAAAGATAATGATTGTCGGTTTCAAATAGTCTTAATTTTTTCTAATGCTTGAATAAAAAAACCCCAAAGGGAATTCTAGTGACCAAAGTTATTTGAGTAACTTCTCAATTGCGGATGCCGCAAATTCAATATCATCATAGCAAGCAATCTCTTTTCCACCATTATCGGAAATTTGAAATAGTTTTTGATTCTCGACGTGTTTTAGGTGTACTGAAAAAGAGTCGAGAGAGTTAGAGAATGTGTGGGTAATATTACAATCAGTGTAGTATATTAACTCGGTTAACATCTTCTTTATTTTAAGAGATTGCATTTTTTGCTCCTCCCTAAAAGTATCCAGAGTTTGTCTACTACTATAGTATACACGAAGCTCCGTTATAGATGTTATATCAAAAAAATTACCAGGAAGTATAGAAAGTATAAATACTTTAATGATGGACAATCTACTATTTAAAGAGGTGTCATATGGAAAGCTATTTAAAAACAATACTGCTCGTGTTTGGAATATCTATAGTCGTATTCTCTGTTTTTGTGCTCATTGCTTATTTTTATGATGACATCAGTTTTTTTCTATTCATTATAATATCTCATGTAAATTAAGCAAGTTGCTCAGTTAAATACCCGAACCATATTCTGTGATTTGATTTCTTCCGACTTTTTTTGATGTATATAATGCATCATCAGCTTCTTTGATTAGTTGTTCTAATGTCTTATTTTTGGATGTTGAACTGATGCCAATAGAAATAGTCAACCTCTTGTCCGGTTGATGTTCCTCCCCTTCAAAAGTGTAAACTTCGATTGCTTTCCTTATGCGTTCTACGATGTCATACACCGCTGTCTGATTAACTTCATTTGAAAAACAAATAATGAATTCTTCTCCACCATATCGTGCGACAAAGTCATCGACTCTTACATTTTCTTTTAAAATGAGACCCACGGTTTTTAGAATATGATCCCCTTTTTGATGACCATGCGTATCATTGTAGTTTTTAAAGTAGTCTACATCAACCATAGAAATCGTCACAGTTGATTGCTTGGCCATAAGGGTCTCAACATTCTTCTTAAAGTAACGGATATTTGGTAGTTGAGTCAAAGGATCATGATTTGAAAGAATTTCTAATTCTTTTCGCAAACTAATATTCTGATGGTTATCGTTCACCATTAATCCCATGGCGAGGACAGCTATGGACGCAAAGAAAAACATCGCCAGGATAAGTGGGATGGTAATCGGTGTAGTCAAATATAGCCCGATAAACTTAACAATTTCAAATATGGTACATCCAATCATCATCTCAGGAATCTTGATGATGATTGGATGTTTAAAGACCGTTTTCAAGTGAAATAAGCTTCCAAGTAGCACCGGAAGGAGAATAGAAAGCCCTATGCCTTGCACAACGGTAGGTCCACCGAGAAGAAAACGGTAAAAAAGAGGAAGAACACTTGAAATAACTCCCCATTTCCATCCGCCAATATAAGAAATAAAAAAGAGAGGTACCTCTCTTAAATCAAGCAGCATGCCTTCAAATTCTAACTGATTATACATAACAGAAAAAGATAGAAACCCAAAGAAAAGTGAAATTAACCACATCGAATAATTGGACTCTTTCTTTTCAAAAAGAGTCAACTCTTTCACTTTCAATGCGATAAACATCAAAGCAATTATTAGTGTCATATTCTCAAAAAAGAAAAAAATCATGGAATGCATGTCAAAACCCCTAGTAACTTATCAAAGTATAGTCTACCAATAATAGGGATAAAATACATACTTAATTCTCGATTTACCGAAATTATTTGAAGAAGTGGGCGAGAATCTCACCGTAAATAGCAATCTTGTGAGCTCAAGAGATATTAAATTCTGCGAAAGAAATAACATCTCATAGAAAACCAAGAAGTCATCAGTGTAATGATTATTATGCTCACTTAAAGCATTTAAGTTTGCGTTTGAAACTTAGCCGAGAACTGGATATTAAAAACGAGAATATAAAATGAAGAAAATCAGGAATGCCCATACTCAGACATTCCTGATTATTTTGGTGTGAAATTGCAGTTGAAGTTCATTCTAGTGATGAACCATTACTATTTTTGGGGAATATTTAAATGTAAAGGAGGAGGAATTAACCATCCTTTTGTCTTATTAAGCTTTAACATTTTCGCCCCAAATAGCGCCTTCTTCATATGAAATTGCCCGTACATCATGGCAACATCTTCACGAATGGACTGCCCCATTACTTGACTGCATGCAACTAACCCTTTCGCAACGTCTAAAGACAGGGCTGCACTAATCTCAGGATCGGAGAACCGAGCACCTACAGGTATCTCCTCTAAGTTTGCCTGTGGACGTTCCGGTGGTGCAGGTGGAAGACCGATACCATTAGTTTTAAATAATTTTTCTAACTGAAGATTCTCTTCTTTCATGCCTTGAATGGACTCGTCAATGTGCTTCTTTAAATCAACATCACCAACATGGTTGGAAAATGTTTGATACGCTGCGATTAGGCCATTGTTGGTTAATAAGTGTGTCCATATCCCAAATACTTCACCAAAATGTAACGGTTCATCCTCTGGTTTGCCTGATAAAATACCCACAATTCCACTCCTTCGTTCGTTATAAATTTTGCACGAGCAAATTTATTATGTGAGTAATTAAATTTGCTATGCACAATTACAAAGATGTGTAAAAGAGTTTAACGGAAAGAATTTTAAAAGCCCCACACAGTGAAGTGAGAGGCTGAACAAATAGAATATAATTCAACTAGGGTAAAGCGAACACTAAGAAATTGAAATAATTCGTGTTTTTACTTTAAAAATTCCACGGATTCTTTAGTTTATATGAACTCCATGAATATGTAATACCTGTTTAAGTGAGCCGAAAGTTTGGATCTCTTTGAAATCTATTCCCAAACTGAGCATTGCAACAGCATTTTCTGGTCGTATACCTGTAATGACTGGTGTCACACCAATTAATTTAAGTGAGCTTGTCAGCATGAATAATTTATTTGCGACAAAGGTGTCGATCATTGGCACCCCAGATAAATCCACGATTAATACTGTATTTCCTAGTTCTGAACACTTGTTCAGAGCAGACTCTAATAAGATTTCCGCTCGATCTATGTCTATCTCACCAATTAAAGGTAAAATGGCAATGTTTTGAGATAAAGAAACTATCGGTGTAGAAATTGCTAGCTTTTCTTTATTCGCTAGCTTAAGCGTTTGTTTATGATGTTCCACGAACGTGATACCAAATATATGAGAAGTGAGGTCTAGAACAGAATCAGTAACTTGGCCAATCATTAATAAGTCATCACGATTTTCATTTTGATACATCGTGTTTTCCTTGATAAAGTCCCAAACGGCTTTACGGTAATACTTGGTTGTCATCAATAATTGATCAATGGATACACCGTAATTGACAGCTGCTATACTAGTAGTGCGTGCCCATTCAGTTACTTTGTCTATTACAGGATCTATACTCGAATTAGTTAAAGCCTCCCCCATATAGTGAATTAACTGAGCTCTCCACTGAGTAACTGATTCGTCTTCTAACTTACTTTCCTGAAGAAAAGATGTGTATCTCTTATCCAAAGCCTTGCTAATTCCTCTAGATAACTCTAGTTGATTATCCACAATTAATTGGCCTGTCGAGTAAACAAAACTCATCTCTACACCTCCAACTTGAGTCCACAAACCCGAACTCATTTCTTCTTATTGTATACCATTTAACTGTTTATTGTTTTAATATATTATGTTTGCAAAATTCTCCAATGGATATGTTTTTTATTCCATAAAAAACCCTTATCATGCCACTTAGGATGGTTTGTTGTTGAAAGGTTTAGAATTACCAAACAATGGTATACACTACATATACTTGTATTAAAAAAGGAGATAGAAAGATGAAAAGTTTAAACGTAATTGCACTTTTATTAGTCATTATTGGTGGGTTAAATTGGTTGCTGTTTGGTTTGTTCCAGTGGGATTTAGTTGGTGGATTATTTGGCGGAATGGACAGCGCAATCGCTCGAGTAGTTTATGTATTAGTCGGTTTAGCTGCAATTTATTGTTTATCATTATTTAAAAAAGTAACATAAAGTTGTCAACTTAATTGTAATACATTATGAACTAAGCTAAGGTTGGGTATACAATTGAATGTCTCGGAAGGAAATGGATTTATGATGATCAAGCTATCAAGTGAACCATACAATCTTCATTTATACCATAGAATGGTTATCTTGAACCCCCTCAGACAAGGTAAAAAACCACCGTCATTAATCTGACGGTGGTTTTCCTTTTCGGAATCAAGTTAAGCGAGCGATCATTGGATTTCTTGGTATTGATTGAGTAACACATCGAGTTCTTGACTGCATGCTACTACACTTGAGTGCGTAAAACCAAAATGCTTAGCTCTATGGTACATAACTTTCTTTTTCAATATAATTTGCCCTAATAAGAACATTTTACTTTGCATATATTTATTCCTCTTTCTCAAAACGATTATTGTAATTCCCAGAGAACGTGCCATATCTTATCAATCTACTAAATAATGAATACTTTTATTAACTATAATACCATATTTTAGTTATATTCGGTAATGATTTTGCACCATAGTTGACATTACAACCGGGTGAGGAAGTATTCGGCCCTGTAAAGGTAGCCAATCAGTCTGTTTAGACCGGAATGGATATCGAAGACCACCCGGTCACACTACGGGGCTCTCCTTACAATCGTTTAACAAAATAAAGTCGGGAACACCATTTATTTTGGTTAAAATTTCTCTAATATTACCATCATCGTGCCATAAAATTAAATTCGATATTTTTGCCAATTCTTGTGCCAATAAAACGAATCTTTAATACGTTATGGCTACAATCGAGGGTAATAAATAAGATGGTTAATTTTTTTTTTCAAAGTTTGAATCCTCCAATTGTTTAGTAAAAACATACTCTAAAACTAGTGGGATAATAAAGATGAAGTCCAATTTAAGTAGGACAGAATATTTACATCAAGGTTATTCTTTAAGCAAACGGCATTTCGTGCTTCTTTCCCAATTTCTTTGCGTAACTTGTCGTCTGCTAAAAGTTCAAGAATGTGCAAAACACCAATATGATCATTGGTAACAGGGAACGTAAACCCGGTCAGTTTATCTTTGACAATTTCTTTGCTGCCTTCAATGTCTGTGCAGACAATTGGACATTCACATGCTTGTGCTTCTAGTAAATTTAAAGGATAGCCTTCAGAGAAAGAAGTTGATAGAACCACTCCTCCAGATTGAGCTATTAAGGAGTAATACGATGGCATTTTTTCATAGGGGACATTTGGAAGCAAAATAATGTCTTCCAACAGATTGCATTGAAGGGCTTTTTCATAGAATAGATGTACATCTGGGCTTGTGGTGATGTCACTTACAATGGCTAATTTAACACGAGGATTTTTTAATTTTATTTCAAAGAACATACTTAATAGTTTCTCCCAATTCTTGTTAGGATCAAGTCTGCCAACCCACCCAATGATAGGCACGTTTTTCCATTGTTGAAGTTTTGGAAAACTATCAACTATTACATCAGATGAATGATTGTAAAAAACAGATGTATTTATTGAATTTAATGCAATAAAAATAGGTATATCCTTTCTATTTGTTAAATTGGCTCGGGCAACTTCTGCTACATAACTACTTGGTACCACGATTGCATTTATAATGCCATTATCCTCACCATGGTTTATCTTAAATAGTTCCTGCAAGATGCTTGAATTGCAACCGTGAAATTCAAAAATGACTTTTCCTTGATAGTTAATTCGTTTTAATTCTTCAATGTTATATATCGTATTTATATACGTCACTATGTCAAATTGATGCTTTTGAATATACGTCCCTAAAGCTTCTTTTTGAGAAGAAATATGATGGGGAATGTCTTTATAAAGTGGCACTCCTGCGCCTCCGTAATAAAAATAAGCATGTGCATTAGCACCAGTTGATAATAACGTACTTAGACGGTTAAAAAGGACGACTTCCACCCCACCTTGATAACAACCCCAGCTAATTGTTAGAGATTTAGTTTGTTTAGGATATTTTGGAGATTTCAGAGGGTTTGAGGATTTTAAAAATTCGGGGATTTTAGTGATATTTTTGAGTTTTTCTGAAAATTTCAGAAATCTTGTAACTAGTTTCAATTGCTCTGTAAGGCATTGTCTGGCGGGGTCATCTATTCGTCGATCAATCGGATGAACAAAATAAACATTTCTTTTCGTTTGGGCTAAATGAATCTGTTTAACCGTTAGTGGAATCCAGCCCACAAATTCAGCACATTCACTCGGATAAGGTCTGTGTTTCCCTCCACAACGGACTGCAAGAGTCGCATATAGCATCTCTTCAAGTGCATATATTTCCGAGGATACAAATAGCGTTTCAAGTTTGAGTATATCTAAGTCTACGAGTAGTTTTGTAACAATTTCATGACGGTATACCTGCATGGAATTCAAACATCCACAAAAATAATCTGTGCCAAAAAAGGGTTGCCAGCTTGCCCATTCATTCCACATGTTCAGTCCTGGGAACCAATGGGGGGCATCACTTGGTGAATGTTGGATACCCATATTAATTCCCATACAATCATAGCCTTCCATATGTTCATTTAAATATTCTTCATACCCTCTTTTAGTAAACATGACATCTGAATCCAAATTAACTAGGTAGTCATACTCTTCTTTTCTTTCTTCAAGCCAAGTCATGATATCTAAAAAAAATCGGCCTAATCTTTCTTTTTTCAAAGGTCTGCTTTTTGGGCAAATCGGAATATTGGCATTTAACGCAAATGTGGAATCCTTTCCTCCGTTATAGAGAACTACCTTACAACCTGGGTTGTAATACTTAATATTTTTAATTTGGTTAATGAGCACTTTTTCATTCTCATGAGCTAGTATGGCAAAACATATCAATATATTTCCTCCTGTATACAAATTTCTATTTTTGGCTAATTAGAATATCAACATATTCTATTCAATCATTTGCAAGTAATATAGGTTCGTGACCGTGATTATCGAAAATAGTACAAGACAAAAAGCCCTAAATTCGAATAAGAAAGCCGTCTTGTAAAGGCAGCCGATGGTTGTAGCCTATCCATTTGAAACAATACTTTCTACAAGAAAGGACTGTTCCCGGTAAAGAGAACAGCCCTTAATATAGTCTTTTATAACAGGTTGTCCCAATCCTTCGGAAAACCCAAATACGAGATGTCAATAAACTCTTCATATTCGTCAATAAGTGCTTTTAAAGAGGTAGAAAGGGTTAATCGGGGTCCTCTTTGTCTTTCTTAAAATATTATTGTGGGTAAGTTCTGGTACAGGAGGAACCAGAACTTACTCCAGTAATACTAATGCGACTCTAACTAGTGTATTCCTAATGACAACATTAGTTCATACCTTTGGTCTTTAATTTTTTCTTCTGATTCTTCACCGATTGATCAACGGATTTTCCTAAATGAAGAAGAAATTCAGCGCATGAAATTCAGGGATGAAAGAGAAAGTGGGTTCATTCCCACTTTCTCTAATTGGTTCATTTCTCTAATTCTTGTTGTTTTTCTTTCGAGCTTATCGCGTCTTTTAATTCTTTGGTGTGACTTTGGTGAGGATTTAAGGACTCGATGTTTTTCTCTAATGCCTCTTGGGATTGCAATAATGGATTTTTCATTAAATGCCAGCCTAACGTAATATTGTGTTGATGTTCGACTTTAAAATTTTTCGCTTTAATATATTTTCCGACTCGTTCATTTAACTGTTTTTCGTTTTTGTTCTGTAGATGATTTATTTCTTTCACGGAAGTGACAGATAGAAATCGTTCGGTGTTTAAGGACTGGGCGATCGCTGTCTTCTGAATGAACTTTTGTCCTTCAATTTTCTTCGCAAATGTTCGTTCACTCGTTTTTCCACCCTCAAGTGTCACCGCATATTTTCCATCGTCGATTTTGGTGACCTTCATGAAGTCTTCCACTTTTTTAACCTCTTTTGAGATCTTATTCTTGTTTTCCAATACGTTAATGACATGATAACGACTCTCCAAGTCACTTAACGGCACCAATCGATTGGTATTAGTACGCAGGATAAGTTGGTTGTCACGTGTATTTTCTTCCACTTTCGCAAATAAGACCAATCCGTTCTTTGGATCTACTAACTGCATGGTCGGATAATCATTTAAATCAATTTGAAGTTTTTCCTCCAACTCAGATCTTACTCTAGACGGATTGATGGATTGGTAAAACTCATTGATTTTTTCACTTTGTAAGGAATTGATTTGTTCAATCATCTGATTGGATACTTGCTGCACTTCTCGAATCGCTTGTTTGGCGATATTCAAGTCCTGAGCCCAGGTCGCAATGTAGCCCGTAGAAGTCAGGTTGGTATCTAGCCCATAGTACTTTGACACAATGTAGGCTGCGGATTCTGCCTGTGCTTCCTTATGACCACGGGCATATTGATTCATCTCATTATCTTTGTTGTGAAGAAGCCCGTGTGCATATTCATGAATGACTACTCTGAATTTAGCATCTGTGGTATTGGAAACTGCTGTATTGATGACAATCTCGTCGGTCGAACGATTATAAAAACCACCGTAGGATTCAAGCTCGTGGTGAGCTTCTTGGATGGATAACGGATTCTTCTCGTCTGTGTTTACGTTCTGTACAAAACGGTCATACAGCTCACTCAAGGATTCTTCCGACTGCAAATCATTCTGGACGAAATCTCGAACATTGGGAAGGTCTCGGCCACTTGTCTGAGAGACATCAAACACCTTGCCAAACACATAACCACTGATGGTTTCTTTTACATTCACTTGTGGGTCGCCATGTTCATCCTCAAGGATACGAACGGTTTCTTTGTCTACGGTCTGTTCCACTTCTTTTTGAAAGGTAGGCACAAGAATTTCAATACTCTTTTCGCCTTTAAGGACGTGACGTCCGAGCGCTTGCCATTGTTTGAAACCGCGGATCATCGTCGCATCCGGATATTGAGAAGCAATCAGTAACGCGTTATGGAAAGAATAGTTGTGTCCTGAAGCCATAACATTCAACAAGTCCTGGAATCGGTCATTTTTGAATAAATCTTCTAAGCTCGTCTCTAACCGTTTGGATACTTCAGTTAAATCTACTTTACTCGACATATTCAATCACGTCCTTTCGTACATACCAAGCCTCATATAAAGGCTCTAACCTGCCTTCAATACGAATGGGTGTGTAACAAGTCACCGTGTAATCTGCGATGTTTTCCTCTAAATCGAGAACACCATCATATGTAAGTGCCTCAAAGGGCACAGGGTCATAAAAACTTAAGATCCGTTTGTCCGTTGCGAGAATTTCACTAATGGTCAAATACATCCAGTTCACTCCTTTTGGTGTGTGGGTTTAATCAAATCTCAACCTGGAATTAAAAGAAGTTTTGAATGGTCACTTCTTTTTCTTTTAATCGCTTTTGAATGTCCTCTTTTTCAAGAGCATCCTCTTCTTCGGTAAGCGACTCATTTTGTTCCAGCTCGGACTCATCAAAATCTAGGTCCAGATGTTCCGATTGATTCCATTCTTCTTCAATTACTCTAGTGGTGGTGCCGCCACTAATAGATGGAGGAGAGGCAACTAGTGGCTCCTCTTCTTCTGTTGCAGCAATTTGTGTATCTACGACTCGCTCTACTTCCTCTACTTGATGAGCGTGATGGAACTGTTCGAGATAGTTTCCAAACACTTCGGATTGCCAAGCCTTTTCAAGTTTCATTGGGAACATGCCACTGACAAATAAGTAGCTGGTATCCTTTGAAATATTAGATAAGTCCCCTTCGGGGATTAAGGGTTTTTTCACATACTGTTCCGATTGACTGGAACTAGCACTCGATTTGCCACTCATAAAGCCGCCACTTTGACTGGTGGAACCGGTTTGAACTTTTGCTGTTGTTTCGCCAGCGAGTTGAGAGAAGTACTTGATGGTTTCCATGTCCTTACTACGTAAATATAAGAGCGTGTCATGGTTGGACAAAATAGAACGAGCCATTTCTTTGCCATACATCGCTTCAATCTGTCCGTTATCCTGAACAATCGTATTCATAGATAACCCTAACCCTCGACAAGTGGCCAAAACGCGACCGTATTTCTCGATTTTTCCGATGTTCGCAAATTCATCTAATAAGAAAATCGTGGGGATTTTCAACTTGCCGCGATTTTCATCGGCCATTTTATAAAATTGAGAGATCAATTGGTCGAAAAAGACGGATGTTAAGGCCATGAATGGATTGTCATCCATGGGCAGCTTTACGTATAAGATGCTCTTTTGTTCCTGGAACGCTCGGAAGTTAAAATCGCTCGTGCTCGTCATCTTGCTGATCTTATTCAGCGTAAAAATGCTCACCTGTGATGCAAATGACGATGTTACGCTTGCACGCGTGTTGCCTCCAAGAGTCGTTAATCCTTTTAATATTTGATACGCTGGATGATCTTGACCTAATTCATCTTCTACCCAGTCACGGAATTCATCTTCATCGGGTGCCACTTTTTCATTAAACGTCGCAATGACGTCTTTCATACTGGCATTCTGTTTTTCCGTTTTGCAGTAAACTATCAATCCAGCTAACATTTTCTGCGCACGTTCCATGAAAAAGTCTTCTTTTCCATCTTTCGTGGAGTTTTTAGCTATGGTTAGAGAGACACTTTGCGCATCCTGATCGTCAAGAACGTAATCTAGTAAATTGTATCGGTCTTCATTAAAGTTAATGAAATCAACTTGATAGACTTGATACCCTTGCTCACGCTTAATTTGGGCTGTTTCATGAAAAAGTTCGCCTTTAGGATCCGTGACGATAATCGATTCTTCTCGATTGTTTAACAAGTTCGGCAGTACATAGGATTGTCCTTTCCCACTCCCACTGGATCCGACCACATACACGTTTCGGTTGTCGATGGACGTTTCTCGAGGGATGATGAGCACTTGTTTTTTATCCGGAACCTTCCCTACAATCAAGCCGTTTTCAAGCGACTCAAACGTTTTAGTGGGATTCGTTTTGTGATACTTGTTGCGTTTAGCTAACTGTTTTCCATTCATGACTTCATGTGGCAGCGTAAAGCGTGCCGAGCCATGGACACCGTAATCATGTGCATCTTCATAGGTTTTTTCAATCAAGTTCATCTTGGAAATAAACCAAAAGAAGAAGACGCCCATTAATAGAAGAATTAATAGTTTGGTTTGATTGTCAGCATCATTCAGTACGTAATCAAGGGTACCAGATACATCGAGTAATCGATTGTTGAGCTCGCCTTTTAACTTCAATAACGTAAACAATCCAGATAAAACATACCCAATCAGAAGAGTTAATAGGAATGTCATCGCTATTCGTACTCCGGCACCTTTTCGGAATTTTCGTTTCGCCATTCTTCCTCCACCCTTCTATAAGTCGACTTCTAAATCTAATTGCTGACGGATGCGTTGATTTTTGGTTTTTCTCTTTAGTTTGGATGACAACTGTGTACTGTGCTTTGGTCCGTGAGAAGAATTAGATTGATGGATCAATTGCTCAAGCAGTTCGCTGGATGCTCGTCCCCCAATAAAGTGAGAGATGTCTCGCTGCGCGGTTGATAAGCGATTGAAAAAGGGATGAGCTTGCGTTTTTTCATAGGCTTGCTGCTTGGCTGTTCGTTCAGTTTCCTGGACTGCAGCGAATCGCACACAGGCTTTTAAATTTGGCATGAATCCATCCTTTAACTCCTCTTTGTAATAACGCATGATGTCAGCTTTAACTTGAAGAGGCAACGCATCGATTTGTTTAAGTGTGCTTTCTTTTTCATCTGCAAACGTATGACGAATCAGCACCCCTAGTTGTTCGTTTACCAATTCAGCTTTACGACTGCTTTGGATGAGAAGTTGTTGCATCGTATTCAACTTAATAGAGAGCGAATACACTTTCTCAGGTTCCCCGCGCATTTTAAGGAGCGCATCCTTTTCTTTACCCAATTTATTACGAGTTAGCGATTGAATCCGAACAGTATTGCTTAACGTATCGCTTTTTTCGACCAGTTGCTCGATTTCAGCAATTGCTAATACTTCTGACACGTCTTCAGGAGTTGGAACTTGATTTAATCGATTTTGTTTAAGTGCTTCAAGTATGTCAGATTTAGCGAGAAGAACACGATCGTTCCATGTAAACTCTTCCGCAACATTCGGGTATATCTGATTGAATGTGCGATGTGTAATGAGTGAGCAGACGTTGTAAACTCGTTCGGTATGTTCCAGTAACATGTCTTGCGTTTGCGCTTCTTTTTCTCGCGCACCATCTTGATCTTCGTATGCTTCAAGTCGAGGCACAAATTGTTCATAGAAGCGATCCAATGAAAAACCTTGGGACTGCATGAATGCTTGGTTTTGTGTGTGATACGCCTTGTTGACAGCGTCAAGCAAGCCATGCGTAACGGTCATTTCTGTTTCTTTCGGTTCGAGTGTACGCTCTCTCCAACGATACAATCCGTCTAAGTGCTGACGTACATTGGTGAATTGTACGTCTTGTTTTAAACGGCCTTGTAAAAAATGAATACTCTTCTGGTATTCAGGTTCGAGTTGGCTCATCACGAGACTCGTTTCCTGGTGCAGAACTTTCTCAATCGATGGGGTAGATTGATGTGCAGCAAGCGAAACGATTTTGGAATTTAGACGGGCTATTTCTTGATTGGTTTGGCGGATTTCTTGATTGAGTTGATGATAAAAAGTGGCAGCTTCTTTTCCTTGCGCTGCCAATCGTTTAACGAACTGATATTCGTTACGTTCCAAACGAACTTCGGCGATTTTCTCCAATCCTTGTTCCTCAAAAGAGAGCGCTGAAACGCTTTCGTTAATCCCGTTCTCTAAGAAAGAGTCGTTGATGGCTTCTGCATAAGCAAGTCTCCACTTCACCAATGTGTCTCGTTCATTCCAATCCGTTGAAGATTCCGTCTGGAAAATTTTCTTCCCATCATCTGTTCGTTTGATTTCCCCGTGTTCATCTCGTTTATACACTCTTCGCTTCTTATCTCCCCATGTCCCATCTTCTTTAAAGGGACGAACCGTTAGTAAAATATGTGCGTGTGGATTGTGTTCTTTATCTCGATGAATGGCGACATCCGCCACCATGCCTTCATTGACAAAGTGTGTTTGAACAAATGTTTTGACGAGATTCTTTTGTTGATCGTGATTGAGTTCGAGTGGCAAAGCAATCAGAATCTCACGAGCTAGTTGTGCATTCCATGCTTTTTCTTTTGTCTCAACTTCATTCCATAACTTTTCACGATCAAGCGTCCATTCAGGGGCGTGATCAGGTTTTAAGATGAATGCTTCCGGGGCTACCCCACGAGTTCCAAAGCTTTTGGTTTCTTCATCACGTTTTGAATACAAAGGCATGCCACTACGATAGCTGGCACTGGCTACTACGGACTGTGTTTTTTTACTAATCACGTTCGCTCGCAGCATGTAATAACTCATCTTAATTCCCTCCCCTCTTTTTCCTTTATCTTTTTCATATCCGAAGGCGACAAACTTTTTGACCGAAGGCAAAACCCAGGGCACCACTTTAGTGGTGTATAAATGGGCACTCGTCTTTCAGTCCTCGGATTTATTGTACCATAATTTTTCCTTTTTTATAGATTATTTTTATTTATATGTTAATATTTTTATATATAAAACAAAAAAAGGAGTGAAAGATCAATGGCGAATAACTTTGAAAAGATTTTAACGATCGAACAACAAATTGAGAAATTAAAGGAGAAACAAAAACGATTAGAGGAACAAATGCAGCTGAATATTGGACGTGAATTATTAAAGGTGTGGAATGTAGATTCAGAGGAAGAAGCTTTGACATGGATTCAAGATCTGGCTGTTCAAGTGAATGGGGAGAATGATACGCGAGAAATCGAAATGATGCACCATGAAGGATAATCGGCTGCAACAAGCGAATGAGTTACAAGAAAAAGTGAAGGCGCTGCAACAAAAGAAAAAACGGTTGGAAAATGAAGCCCTGCGTAAAATCAATTGGGAAAAGAGAAAAGCCCGGACCAAACGGTTAATTGAGACCGGTGCCCTTGCGGAAAAGTATTTTGATCTAGGAGAAGATACGATGGAACAAAGGGAAAAAGTCTTCCAGACATTTTCTGAATTTGTGAAGAAAAATAAATTGAAGAGCTAGGAAGTAAAAATAAATAGAAGACAAGAATGAAATGAAAGGAATTCAACAGTCCCTTCGAAGGAAATGATAGAATGAATGCAGGATAATACAACATTAATTTGTTGCGGACGGATGAGGACGGTGAGGTACATTGAACTTTCAAGAAATAGACGTAAAGAAAAGTAAATTAGATAAAGCGAGACCCTTACCAGCCAATTCAGTGAAGTCACTGCTCAATCATGTGTTAATTGACTGGACCTACAATTCAAATGCCATTGAAGGAAATACATTGACCATTTCCGAAACGAAAGTGGTTCTCGAAGGCATGACTGTGGGTGGCAAAACGATGCGCGAACATCTCGAGGTGATTAATCATCGAGATGCTATTACGTACTTGGAAGAGATCGTTCAAAAGCATGAGCGTTTGACAGAATGGACCATTAAATCGATTCATCGTCTGGTGTTAAAAGGAATACAAGATGACAATGCCGGTGTGTATCGAAAAGAGAATGTATTAATTGGTGGGGCGTCTCATCGGCCACCAGACCATGTAGCTGTTCAAGAATTGATGGAGCGCTTTGTGGAGACGGCTGAAAATGAATGGTCAACGATTCATCCAGTGGAACGTGCTGCAAGGGTTCACGCGGAGTTTGTGAAAATTCACCCGTTCATTGATGGTAACGGAAGAACTTCTCGCTTGTTAATGAACTATGAATTGATGAAAGCCGGCTTTCCCCCCGCTGTCATTAAAGCCATCGATCGTGCTCGATATTACGACGCTTTGGATCTTGCGCACACGACTGGCGATCATGAACCGTTTATTCAGTTAGTTAGTGATTCTGTAGATGAAAGTCTAAACCTGTGGCTCAGTGTTATTTAATCAAGTAAGAAATGCTGAGTTACTCTTCAATAAAAATTGAAAATGCGAGCCCTATTCACATATGAATGGGACTCGTTTTCTTTTTGTTTCGATAAATTTTGTACAAATAAATGCACTTGGAAATGTATCTCCAAGTGCATTTATTTGAATGTCTTCTTTAACTAAAGCACCCGTTAGTTTAAGTGTGAATTAATATTCATAAAGCAATAGTTAGAAAAAGGTAATCTTATTTCACCTATTTTATTAACTAACATCTATGCAATATGGAATACGCTTAAAGAAAAGGACGGTAAACCACAAAATAGACTATGGAAGATACAGCGACAATTGTCATTATATAAATCAATTTATTATTTACTTTTTTATAAAACCAACAGCCTAATATTATCAGACTCAGGAAATCAAAAATCAATTGAAATAAAAAAGTATGATTATTATACAAATAGATACTTAAACCAATTGTTTCCGCAGCTAATCCGCTTACTGGTAATGCGTACAAAAAGTTGCTCAGTTTGTTCTCTTTGTTCCAGTAGTAAAGCACATAACTAATAGCACTACATACTAAGGCAATTACATTATATAGTATAAAAAGATTCCATTGAAATCCTTCATCGTAGAATCTTGGAATAAAAAAGCCGAGTACATATTTCAAAAAGTAAAAACTAAAATTCATACTTAGTAGGTACAATAGAACATTCATTGCGGCATTTTTATTTGATGAACTAAAATAGATAATTAATGTTACCGTTAACATCCAAAAGCCAAATAAAGTCGCTATTGAGCTGAAACTCCAAAGGTCATCATATGGAAAAAAATCCGTCAACCTTGTTATTATACCTACCAATAAACCTAGTCCAATCACCAAAGAACTGGACTTAAAGCTCCCATCTAACATCTTTGAGTGCACTAACACAAACAATCCCTCTCCAGTCAGATTAATTAATTTGTTTAACAAAGCTTATTCAACTAACCTGCTTCGTTAGTTTAAGTGCAATGGTTCACAATATTTTTATTTAGTGTGTTCCAGCATAACAGTACATTAGAGCAAAGATAAAAATAAAAGTTAAGACTGCTCCTAAAACATTTTGGTTATGAGTGCTTTTTCCATTCTTTAAGTTCTTCAAAAAAGTAGTAAAATTTAAGAACCATAAAACTCCTAATAAAGGTACGACAAGCCAAAGCATAAATAACATAAATTAGTCCTCTCCTTCTCATTTACAAAATCTTATTTCAACAAAACTGCCACGTTAGTTGAAGAAGAAAAAGAGCTGCACACGCAGCTCCCTGACTTTGCCTAAAGCACCCGTTAGTTCAACAACTTCTATATAACCAAAGTAATGGATACATTATTCATCATTAGAAAAGATTTACTTTAGTAAATAGGTTATAAAATGAATATAAAAGGGCTAAGACCCCAACTATTTTACTGAAGTTTTTTTGCTTACTTTCTTTGTCCATTATAAAGAAAATGCCAGTACAAAAGAACCCAATAAACCACCCGATTTCGTATTGTAAAAAGGCCAAAACAAACCCTAAAAGACCAATAGTTTGAAGTATTATGGGTAAGTTTTTTTTCATAATAACCACTCCCTCTATAAATGTTGATGTATCAACGGCTTGAGCCGTTTATCGGAGTGTCAAAAAATATTTTTCGACACATCTTAATACAAGATTTTTATCTTTAGTAAATACTTGTAAAATCCATGGTGCGCTTCGCTAAAACCAATACCATTTATTGGTTTTAATCCGTTATGTCATGCACGCTGGATCTCTGCGAAACTTATGACGACTTACCCTCCCATGTCTCTGGGCATCATGTGCCAACATTCCTTCGTTCGGTCTGTTCATAAGGCAGAGGCTAGCGAAGCTCCTATAGGGACTCTATTGGTCGAATGGATTAAATAATGCCAGCTTCTCCGTGTCACGCTTATGTGGGTCAAACTCTGGTTAGTTGTTAACGTTACGCTGCCTCTTGGAGGCAAGAGATGTCTGCCTTCATTTTTGTCCCGTTAAATTTAACTTGCTTCACACAAATTGTGTGTAGGATTTTTAATAATTTCCCACACAACACAACGATTGATTGTTTCTTGCGTAATGGATTTTTCGTACGGGTTGTGTAGTATTCATGTAGCGCTCGAAATGCATCATTAAATCGAAGAATAGGCATCATCACTCTAAATAAAAGTGCACGCAATTTACGTCTGCCACGCTTTGAAATTCTTTTTTGTCCCTGCATTTTTCCAGAGGAGTTCTCTTGAAGAGTAAGACCCGCTAATTTCAATAATTGGCGTGCATCTTTATAGTTCGAAAAGCTCCCGATTTCAGAGAGTAAGTCCACAATTGTGGCGTCACCCATACCTGGTACTGATGATAAAATTTCATACTCTACTGATGATTGAATAAGTGTCGTTAGTTCAGAAGTGACCACCTCTAAATCGGTCTCTACTTGATGGTAATTACGAAGGAGTGTGGCTAATTCCATACGGGCCATCGCTGTTCCTTCTGTAACGCCGATTGAGCTAGCAGCTACTTCCATTAATTTCTTTGTTTTTGGCAATTGTGGGGACTTCAGTCCATCTACCTCACGGTAGAGAGAAAGCAGTTCTTCTGATGATTTCCCAACAACTTCCGATGGAAAGGGTGTACATTCAAGGACTGCCAACGCCATTTTCCCGAAAGAAGGAAAGACCTGGCGGAACTCTGGGAAGTATCGATCTAACCATCGAATTAGGCGGTTTTTAATCGCCCCCAGTTCCTCTGTCAGATTAGCACGATGAGTAGACCCCACACGCAATTCCGCATCGACATCTTTTAAGATACGTGGATAACTAAATCGACCGTCCTTGATTAATCTTGCGATAACCAGAGAGTCTTTCTTATCGTTTTTTGTTTGTAGATTGTCATCAAGCTCTTTTGATCTTTTCACATGTAGTGGATTTACCATAACAAGTGGGATGCCTAAATCGGCTAAATAATACGCTAAATTCATCCAATAATGGCCGGTAGGCTCAATGCCTACAATGACCTCGGTTTTTTCTGTTTCGCGTAAGAGTTTGCGAATTTGAGCGTAAAGATACTCGAATCCAGCATGTGATTGTTTAATCGGCGTGACTTTCGCGAGAGCACGTCCTCGTTCATCCACAAAACTTGCGTAGTGAGTTTCTTTGGCAATATCCATCCCTACAACGAGGGTTTTTTCAGTTACTTGATTAATTTTGTCATTCACTTTAAAATTCAAAGTGGAGTCCTCCTTGGTATCTAAATTAGGGGTCAATTCGTTCGAGTATTGACACCCCGCATCATACCAAGAGGGCTTTTTCTGTTCAAGTCCCCGGAAATCCTCATAACAGGAATGCTCCTAGTTTTTATTTCTTTTTTGGAATTTCAACAATTGTATCGTTCTTCAACTAACGCGTTAGTTCAATAAGAAAGAAGAGATGCCAAAGTTTTCTCATGATCTTACACCAGAGCACACGTTAGCATAATAACCGTTAGTGTTTATATATTAATATCAAGAATTTTATTAGATAAATTTATTGATGCCACTCAAATGTATACAATTTATTATCATGTTGTTTAAATAAAGCAATGAAATAATCATAGCCACCATTTTCTTCTTTATAAAAGTAAAAATCACCTAATTGAGGTTCAATTGAATATTGTACAAATGCTTCTTTTGCCTGTTCCAACTCATTATCATATCTCATTGAAATTGTAGTTTTTATAAAGTGTTCAATTTTATTTGTAGCTTCATCAACATTATCTGTCGTTAGTACAATCATGCCACTATTTTCAATAGATATTTTTTGATTAGAGTATTGAAGAACATTGAACCATTCTCCATCTCCATGGAAACTTGTTTCGGAACCCCATACCTCTATCCTTTCATCTGGCATCGGAAGATTAATTCCCCATTCCGTTTTGAACGAGTTAACAATCCCAAGTGGATTTATTAATTCGGTTTTGTTCCAGATGAAAAATAGTGTAACTGCAAAAAAACAAAGCATTATTACTATCCCTTTTTTCACAACATCACCCCTCTTAGAGGACGAATCTGCCCACAAACAGTTTCCATATAATGTGGTTAACGAGTTACCACGTCACATTTTCAAACTGGTTTTTGACATACGTCCTAATAAAGTTGTCTCTTTTCAGGAGATCTTCTTCCTTACGGAAAAAGCCTACTTTTTTCACCTTCTGCTCTATCGGCAGCTGGTTCCATTCGGCAATCGCTTTTTCTTCTAATTCATAACGCTTTCGGACTGAAGAAATCATGAGGTCTGTTTTTTCAGCTCTAATTTCTTGATCTGTTTTTGGGATTGGCAATCTATTTAACAATTGTTGTTCTAATTCCTTTTTCTTTAAATCCAGTTCAAAAAACAATCTTTCTTCCAACTCTTTCTGCATTTTTTCAAATTTACGAGCCATTTCCACCATCACTTGTGCCTCACTCAACCCTAGTGGTTCATCATGACTTAAATCAGGAAAGGGCCTAACTTCTAGATGGGCTGAAAGAACGTTAGAAATCGCATCTAAACTCCATTTTTGCGATCTTTTTTTCATGATAAAGATGGCGATCGCAATGTCCAAATCATCATACACCTTTTTGTCTGCGACTCTTTGAATATAATGAATTCCTTTGTTCTCAAGATCTTTAAACCATTTATCGACGGTATTGTAATGAACAGAATCTTTAACAGTGGTTTCTTCTTCATATCGTCTTTGTATTTCTTCAGTGAAGTCACTTATTTGCCAAACTGCCTCTTTTATCTCCATATACATACCGCCTTCTTATTCATAGTAAGAGTGAGCCACGACTGCTTTGTGTCCCACAAATGAACCAACATACATGAATCCAACAACCAAAGTGGTGCATCATTCATCGAGCATTACTAAATCATTAACCACTCATAGGACATTCAAGATTTATACATAAACTTCACTTGTAAATCACTCATCACTCATTGACCACACAGCATTGGTATATAGGTGGAATAGAGCCCTCGATAATGTCTCAGCGAACCAACTTAACGACACATAATGAGCCATTCCTAGAACACTAATGGACCCACAACCACTGGTTGTTCATTAGGAAAGTGGATTTCTAATCACTTGTAGACCACTGTCCACCAATCGACCACACATCTATATCTTTGTTGTCACCATTTGTGCATCACGAACCACTCATAGGACAAGAAAGAAACCTGATTTGTAGCATTGGTGAACCACTAACTACTTGTAGAGCACTTGAATAATTTTCATAGCATTCTAAATGCTATTATTTCGACATACATGGTAAATTCCCTTTAATTTCAAGGGCATAGACCGTATTATTTTGTGTTGCAGTGATAGTGTAAATATTGAATATGTGAAAGGAAGGGGTTGATAAATATAAAGAATAAGGAGGATGATTTCCTTAATATCAATATCCATAATGGATATTGATGTTAAAATCAATATTATATTGTGAAGGCTTTCACTTAAACTGACGGGGAGGTTAGTTCAATAAGAAAAAAGGAAAAATTACCCACTAGAAAAAGGATTTTTTTCTGTTAAAATTACCTCGAAGAAAGAATGTTTAATTGATTTTATTAGAAGAGGAGATAAAACAGTTGTGGACTTCTTTGAATTGATTTTTTTTCCTTTTGTCGGAATAATCGTACCTCTTATATATATCATCTTTTCTAAAAATAATAAGAGGTTAAAAATACTTGTTTTTAGTGTAATTCTCGGGGTTTACTGTGTTTACTATTTTATAGGCTACCTGTTTGATACAAATATTTTAAATGCTATAACTTTCCGTAAACACGGTTTCTCAATCAATATTATTGGTTTTGTTGCATTAGTCGCTACATCAGTTTTAGTTCTATCTCTTATCCAAAAATATATAGACAAAAGAAAAGATAAGTAAACCTTGTTTAACGGGTGCTTTAGTTGAACAATAGGAGATCGTCAGAGACGGTCTTTTTTGTTTGCCTAAACCCCAAGACAGATTGGATATTTATTCATCGTAGG
>NZ_JBNNIX010000008.1:0-55448 GCF_050269735.1 Paenisporosarcina sp. NPDC076907
TTTTCAAGGTTCATTTCGTTGGTCACTCTCGCGACAGCAACTTTTATATCTTAGCAAATCCAGTTTGTCATGTCAACAAAAAGTTTTGCTTTTTCATTTTTGTTTGCCGCTTGTTTTGGCGACTTGATTACTATACCACCATCCAAAAGACCGCACAAGTCTTTTTAAAATTAAAAGATTATTAAAATAATAGACGCTAAATTCGTCCTTAAAAACAGAAAAAGAAGCCAGGTCGAAACCCGGCTTCTTTCATATAAGAATTGTTTAGTCACGGTGACGCATTTGTGGGAATAACAGTACGTCGCGAATCGAAGGAGAATTCGTTAATAACATAATTAAACGGTCAATTCCAATTCCCAGTCCACCTGTTGGCGGCATTCCGTATTCTAATGCTTCGATAAAGTCGTCATCCATTTCATGCGCTTCATCATTACCCGCTTCTTTTTCAACAAGTTGCGCTTCAAAGCGTTCGCGTTGATCGATTGGGTCATTTAGTTCTGTGAAGGCATTTGCATGTTCACGACGAACAATGAATAATTCGAAGCGATCTGTGAAACGACCATCTTCAGGGTTTTTCTTCGCTAAAGGCGAGATTTCCACCGGGTGTCCATAAATGAATGTAGGTTGAACTAATGATTCTTCTACTTTTTGTTCGAAGAACTCGTTAAGGACATGCCCTACTTCCATAGAAGGTTTTACATCTACGCCATGCTCTTTAGCCAAAGCGTGCGCTTGTTCTTTTGTCATCTCTGCCCAGAAGTCTACTCCAGTAGCTTCTTTGACTGCATCTGCCATGTGCAGACGTTTCCAGCCTGGAGATAAATCGATTTCATCTTCTCCATACATCACTTTCGTTGTTCCAAGGACATCTTGCGCCACATGTGCGATTACATTTTCAGTTAACTCCATGATGTCGCGGTAATCAGCGTATGCTTCATATAGTTCTAGCATAGTAAACTCAGGGTTGTGTCTAGTCGAGATTCCTTCGTTACGGAATACACGTCCGATTTCATACACTTTTTCAAGTCCACCAACGATTAAACGTTTTAAGTGAAGCTCGATTGCAATACGCATATATAAAGTCATATCCAAAGCATTGTGGTGCGTAATGAACGGGCGAGCAGCAGCTCCACCGGCAATTGCATGCATAAGTGGCGTTTCAACTTCAAGGAAACCTTGGCCATCTAAATAACGACGCATTGATTGAATAATACGGCTACGTGTAATGAATGTATGTTTGCTATCTTGGCTTGTAATCAAATCTAAGTAACGCTGACGGTATCGTTGTTCCACGTCTTTTAAGCCATGGAATTTTTCAGGCATTGGACGAAGGGCTTTCGTTAAGAATGTAAACTCAGTCGCTTTAACCGAAAGTTCTCCAACTTGTGTACGGAAAACCGTACCACGAACACCTACGATATCCCCTAGGTCAGCAGTCGTGAACAAATGGTAAGCTTCTTCACCGATTGCATCTTTGCGTACATAAATTTGAATTTGACCGTCGAAGTCTTGAAGGTGAGCAAATCCAGCTTTCCCTTTTCCGCGCTTCGTCATGATTCTTCCAGCAATCGTTACTTCTTTTGGTTCTTCATCTAATTGTTCTTTTGAAAATTGATCAAATTCCGTACGAATTCCTTCAGATAAATGTGAACGTACGAAACGTCCGCCAAATGGATCAAGTCCACTTTCACTTATAGAAGTCATCTTTTGGCGTCTCACCAAAAGTTGATCGTTTAATTCATCTAAATGAGACATGTTCATTTCACTCCCTTTTCTTTTAATAGCTCCGTTTAGCCATTCATAATGAACCTATTGTACACAATTTCACAAAGGTCTTCACGTCTTTATCGATTTTTCGAAGAAATCCTTTTGAATTTCCATAATTCTGATAAATAGCTTCTATATATAAAAGAGCTATCACCTAAAGTGACAGCTCTACTTACCTGTATTACATAACGCTTGTTTCAAGTTCGCGACCTAAAGCCATTTGCTCGTCTGCAAAGTTATTGATCAATGCACGCAATTCTTGTGCGGACTCCGTTTGGTTAATTAAGTTACGGACTTGTCCGTTTCCACGAATGCCCTTTAAGTACCATGAAGCATGTTTACGCATTTCTCGAACGGCAACATGTTCACCTTTAAGTGCCATTAATCGTTCGAAGTGAAGTAAACATACATCCATTTTCTCACGAACAGATGGTTCTGGTTTCAATTCGCCAGACTCCAAATATTCAACCGTGCGGTAAATCATCCAAGGGTCACCTAACGCTGCACGACCAATCATAACGCCATCAACACCAGTTTCCTCAAGCATACGCTTCGCATCTTGTGGAGTTTCAACGTCTCCGTTACCGATAACCGGTATATTGACGTTTTCTTTCACTTGGCGAATGATATCCCAGTCTGCATGACCTTCATACATTTGCACACGAGTACGTCCGTGAACAGCTACCGCCGATCCACCCGCACGTTCAACTGCTTGTGCGTTTTGAACAGCATATAAATGATCTAAATCCCAGCCAGTACGCATTTTAACACTCACGGGTTTCTTCACATTATCTACAACTGCCGCAACCATTTCGTAAATCTTTTCCGGGTCAAGCAATAGCTTAGCGCCTGCTTCACATTTAATGATTTTCGAAACGGGGCAACCCATATTGATATCGATAATATCAGCTGTTGTGTTTTGATCTACATATTTAGCAGCTTCAACAAGTGTTTCCTTGTCGCCACCAAAAATCTGCAATGACAACGGGTTTTCTCTGCCATCAATGTATAGCATGTTCATTGTCTTTTCGTTCTTTTGGACAATCCCCTTATCACTGATCATCTCAGCATAAACAAGTCCCGCTCCAAATTCTTTAACAGTCAATCGAAAAGCCGAGTTACAAATACCAGCCATTGGCGCTAATACTACACGGTTATCCAATACGTGTTTACCAATTTGAAATGGCTTATCGCTCATTCTAGTCATTGTTCATCCTCCTTTCCTTATGAATTTGTTTCACCCATTAACTCTTCTACCTCTATATTCAGCACGGATGCCATTGTATCTAGTTGTTGTTGTGTTGGTACTCGAGTTCCACGCTCGATTTGCCCTAAGATCGATGTCGACATTCCAATTTGTTTGGCAAAGTCGAGTTGCTTCATCGCTTTTAGTTTTCTAAACGCACGAATGCGTCTACCCCATCGATTGTTTTCCATACGTGAACGCCTTCTTTCTGTCCTTCTGCATACTCGCGAAAAGACACACCCGTTACTGGATGTATGCCTTCAGGCAATAATTCCATTAACGGAACGAGAACAAACCCTCGCTCATGCATTCGCGGATGAGGAACAGTCAATTTCTCTGACACTATATTTTCATCATTATAGAGTAAAATGTCAAGGTCTATGCTTCTTGGTCCCCAGCGAAATTCACGAATCCGTCCTAGAGTCTGTTCGGTTTCTAGGCAAACGAAAAGGATTCTATCTGCAGGTAAATGACTTTTAATCTCAACGACAATATTTAAAAAAGACGCTTGCTCAGTATAACCAACTGGGTCCGTCTCATAAACCGAGGATATCGCAGTGACCTCAATGTTTTCCTGTTCTCGGAGCATTCGCACGGCATCTTGCAACATCTCAAAACGATTACCTAGATTTGACCCTAACGAAAGATAAGCCGTATTCATACATATGTACCTCTTGTAATTTCCACAGCCACTGAACGATAATGACCAGGAATCGGAGGGTCAGGTTTAATCACCAACACTTTGCAGCCTTTAACAATCCCTTTAAACTTCGTTAAAATCTCGGTTGCGATTCGCTCTGCGACAGATTCAACAAGCTTCGCGGGTTCACCTTCAACAATCTTTTGGCATACGAAGAATGCTTCTGCGTAGTTAACCGTTTTCTCAAGATTGTCAGTTTGCCCCGCTTCCTGCAAGTCGACAGCAAGTGAAAGCGTTACACGGAATCGTTGGCCGAGTTTCGTTTCTTCAGCAAACACCCCGTGGTAGCCCCAAAATTCCATTTCATTCACATGAATATAATCCATTTCATTCGCCCCTCTTAACGTTCTATATATGGTGTTTTACCTGTCAGTACATCCATCATCCTTACAGTGCGAACGATTTCTTTTACGTCATGCACTCGCATGATATGACATCCCTGCATAATGCCGAAAGATACAGTCGCTGCTGTTCCTTCCAGACGTTCTTCCACGGGCAGATTTAAAATATTGCCTATCATTGACTTACGGGATGTGCCAAGCAATACCGGATAGCCCATTTCCATTACTTCTTCTAAATGACGCATCATCCAAATATTTTGTTCAGTTGTTTTCCCAAACCCAATGCCGGGATCTAACCAAATTTGTTCATCAGGAACACCAGCATCTTTAGCGATTTGAACACTTTCTTCCAATTCCTTGCATACGTCTGGAATGAAATTTGCGTATTCCGTGTTATCGCGATTGTGCATCAATATAATCGGCACTCCGAGTCTTGCCGCTACTTCTGCAATTGCAGGTTCACGCTTCGCCCCCCACACATCATTGATAATATGAGCACCCGCAAGGATGGCGGCTTCTGCCACTTTTGCTTTATACGTATCAATCGAAATGGCCACATCCACTTCGCGAACTAGCGCTTCGATAACAGGAATAACACGTGACATTTCTTCTTCTTCACTTACAGCAGCGTGGCCAGGTCGCGTGGATTCACCACCGACATCAATTATTTTCGCTCCGTCAGCCACCATTTTTTTTGCATGAACGACCGCTTCTTCGACTGCATTAAAACGTCCACCATCCGAAAATGAGTCTGGTGTTGCATTTAGTATTCCCATAACAATGGTTTCTTTATGAAAATCAAAAACCGTCCCTTTCACTTCGAACGGTTTTGAGTAGTGTTTTAAATTCACTGTAATCGCTCCTTAATTAGCTGTTCCACTTGCTTTACGTATAGTCCGTGTAACTGCGAATAGATGAAACCGTCCTTGCCAGCAAAATTAATCGGTCCAAGCTTTCGAATGGGCACTAATTCTTGTACCGCATTCGAGACAAATACTTCACTGGCCATTTCGAGCCTATCCGGCGCAAATAAGTCTTCAACTACATGGAGACCAAGTTTCTTTGCTTCGCTGATGATCCAGTCACGCGTAATTCCCGCTAATATGCCCGTTTTAAGCGAAGGGGTATATAATACTTCTTCACTAACCCAGAAAATATTGGAGGTAATACCTTCAGCAACATGTCCGTCTTCTGTCAAAAAGAACCCTTCCTGCTCTGCAAGTGAAGGAAGTTCCAATCTGGCACGGACGTTGTTGGCATAATGATGTGATTTGTAGCGAATGCCGCTTTCGGGTGTATTACGACGTGTCTCCAACCAAACCGCGGATTTTTCTTTTCCTCGTGTCATTGGCGGGAGCGATTTTCTAAATAAAATCACGGTCGGTTTTTTATAGACGTCTGGCGCTAAGCCGATATCATGAACCCCAGCAGATACGTTCAATCGAAAGTAGCCATCTTCTCCGCCACTGCGTTCATTTAATTGGTGAATGACCGCCATCAACGAGACTGAATCTAATTCGACTTCGATTCGAAATTCATTGAGCGCCTGTTTCAATCGATTCAAATGTTCTTTAAGTAGAAATGGTTGTCCCGCATACGTACGGAATGTTTCAAAAAAGCCCAAGCCGTAAAGAAAGCCATGGTCAAAAGGAGAAATGCGCAGCTCATCCGCTTTTACAAATTCCCCGTTCATCCAAGCCCACACTATGCTTCCTGCTTCTTTGCCGAATGGCAATACGTCTGAATGAAATTACGAAGCAACTGTTTTCCAGCTTCCGTCATGATGGACTCTGGATGGTACTGAACACCTTCAATTGCATAGTCGCGATGACGAAGTCCCATAATCTCACCCTCTGCAGTCCAGGAAGTCACTTCTAGACAATCTGGAAGTGATTCTTTTTCGACGATTAAGGAATGATAGCGCGTCGCTGTAAATGGATTTGGCATGTCTGTGTTTACTCCTTTTCCATCGTGATGAACTGGAGACGTTTTGCCGTGCATCAACCGTTCCGCACGAATGACATTCCCGCCGAATGCTTGTCCAATCGATTGATGACCGAGACAAACGCCGAATATCGGGATTTTACCAGCGAAATGAGTAATGACTTCTAGACTGACGCCAGCATCATTTGGTGTACAAGGTCCGGGAGAAACAACAATCATTTCAGGGTTTAACAACTCGATGTCTGCCATTGTCAGTTCGTCATTTCGTTTAACAAGTAATTCTTCGCCAAGTTCTCCGAAATATTGAACCAAGTTATAAGTGAATGAATCGTAGTTATCAATCATTAAAATCATTTATTGCCCACTCCTTCCGCCATTGCTTTTGCTTGCCAAAGCGCTTTTGCTTTATTTAACGATTCGATATATTCATTTTCAGGACTGGAATCAATGACAATGCCCGCTCCTGCCTGAATATGTGCCATGCCATCCTGTACAAATGCTGTACGAATAACAATATTGAATTCAAGATCTCCTGTGTATCCAAGCCAACCAATAGACCCTGTATATAAACCACGTCTTACCGGTTCAAGTTCTTCAATGATTTCCATTGTACGGATTTTTGGTGCACCCGTGATGGTACCTCCTGGGAACACAGCTCGGATCACTTCCGCATTAGAAGTGTTTGCAGCAAGCGTCCCTCGTACATTCGAGACAATATGCATGACATGCGAATATTTTTCGATGACCATAAACTCGTTTACTTCGACAGAACCATACGCAGAAACCCGACCTAAATCATTACGCTCCAAATCAACGAGCATCACGTGTTCAGCACGTTCTTTTTCATTATCGATTAATTCTTTTGCAAGAAGCTCATCTTCTTCTTCGTTCTTCCCACGTGGGCGTGTTCCAGCAATCGGTCGTGTCGATACCTCGTCCCCTTTTTTCTTCACAAGCAATTCCGGAGATCCTGATACGACTGCAAATTCAGGTGATTGAATAAACGCCATGTATGGTGAAGGATTGAAAGAACGCAATGCCTCGTAGTATGTTACCGGTGAAACAGACAAGACTTTCGACTGGCGCACAGATAAGTTGACTTGGAATACATCCCCTTGGCCAATATACGTTTGAATGCGACGCACCGCTTCTTCGAATGCTGGTCCAGTCATCGAGACATGCAGTTCGTTGTGATCTTCCAATACTTCAGTTGCCACTCCTGGTGAAAATACTCTGGAAGCAACACCTCTTTTAGCTGCTTCCATCCACTTGTCACTTTCAGCTTGCAAATCGACTGAAGCTGTTGAGATGTGCATGATATGTACGAGTTCCTTTTCAATATCCAATACCGCCCATTGGTCGAGTAAATAAAAGTACAAATCTGGAATATGCAAATCATCCTCTGCCTCATTTGGCAGCGCTTCAATTTGGCGCGCATAATCGTACGTAATGAATCCCGCTGCGCCACCTTGGAAATCCGGCAACTCCGAGATATGTTGGAACTGATATTCTGCTACCAACTCTTCGACCAACTGTAATGCCTCTCCCTGTCTTTCTTCCACTTTTCCTTCGCGCCACTCAATACGCAATCCATCTTTCGTTGATTCAACGACTGCAAGTGGGTTCCAGGACGCTACACTATAGTTACCCCCTCGACCACTTTCCATCAAAATGTGGTGAGATTCATGTTGCGTCAAATATTTATAAGCATAATAAAATTCATCTTTATTTAAAGAAATTGTCGTTGTATGTAATTGAACATCACGCATGTTCGGTCTCCCCCTGAAAAAACAATTATCGCTTTCATCTTATCGTGAATGACCTATTGAAAGCCACAAAAAAGAGAGAACGTCTCCGCTCTCTCTACTTCCCTTATTGTTGATCATCAAATTGGTACAATGGTGTACTTAAATAACGTTCCCCGTTCGAAGGAAGGATTGCTAAAACTTTTTTGCCTTTTCCTAGTTTGCGTGCTACTTCGAGAGCAGCATATACAGCAGCTCCTGACGAAACTCCACCTAGAATGCCTTCTTCACGTGCCACTTTTCGGGCAGTTTCATATGCATCTTCGTTTGAGACTTGAATGATGGAATCGTAAATCTCCGTATTCAACACTTCAGGAACAAAACCTGCGCCAATTCCTTGTATTTTATGAGGTCCTGGTTGACCACCCGATAAAATAGCGGAATCTTTTGGCTCAACTGCTACAATTTCAATGCCCGGGAAGTTCTTTTTCAATACTTCGCCAGCACCCGTAATCGTTCCGCCAGTTCCTATACCAGAAATGAACGCATCCAGTTGATCCATTGCTTCCACAATTTCCGGTCCTGTTGTTAGACGGTGCACTTCCGGGTTTGCAAAGTTATTAAATTGTTGTGGCATAAACCAGCCTTTTTCTTCAGCAAGTTCCGTTGCTTTTGCAATCGCACCTTTCATTCCGTCAGGCCCTGGAGTCAGCACCAAGTCTGCTCCATACGCACGCAATAAATTACGTCGCTCCAAACTCATCGTTTCAGGCATAACAAGCACAGATTTGTAGCCTTTTGCCGCCGCAATCATCGCTAGCCCGATTCCCGTGTTACCACTTGTCGGTTCGATAATGGTATCACCTTGCTTTAACTTTCCATCACGCTCAGCAGCTTCTATCATCGCAAGTGCAATACGGTCTTTTACACTACTGCCAGGGTTGAAGAATTCCAACTTTAAGTAGACCTCTGCATCTTCAGGTCCTGTTAAACGATTTAATTTTACAATCGGGGTTTTACCTACTAAATCCGCTACCGAATTTCCTACACGCGTCATTTTCTCACTCCTAATCCCTAGTATTTCAATTGGTTTTTGTTTCCTTAATTCTACCAATTTTTCTGACACTTCGCAAACGAAAAGCAGCCCCCTGAACGAATCAGAAAACTGCTTAAGTATATGTTATTCTCCATAAAACCATTCGGTGTCAAATTCTTTCCAAAAAGCTTCAGGTGAGACAGATTGAGGCAATTGCTCCAATGCTAGCTCTCTCTTAATCTGATTTTTTACATCGTCATATGAAAAAGCTTGTCCTTCTGCGATATCTTGTACATATACAATACCGTATCTCCCATCAGAGAGCGGAACAGGATCACTATATTGATCTATTTCTAGTTTACTAACTGCCGCCACAACGGAAGAATCCACATTTTCCTGACCTTTCGAAATAAAACCAATATCCCCACCAAGACTGGCAGAAGATACATCAACTGAACGCTCTCGAGCTAATACATCAAAAGATGAGCCATTTTTAAGTTCTTTTACCGTTTCCTGTGCATCTGATTCGGACTTTAAAACGATTAAACTGGTCCGATAAGTCGTCGGAATATTATACAGAGATTGATTTTCATCATAGAACGTTTGAATTTGTTTATCTTCAATGACCACATCTTTTGTTAACACTTTATCTAAAATTAATTGTGCACGCATTTTTTGTCGTTGCATTTCACCATTAAGCGAATGGACTTGTGAGTTCGTACTATCTTGAGCAGAACGAATCAAAGCAATTTCCAGATCAATTTCTTTATCCGTTACTTCAATATCGTATTTCTCAGCTGCCGCTTCCATCACTTCTCCATTTACCAGTTCAAGAAGCGTCTCTTTTCCGTACTGTTCTTCCATCGCTACCATCCAGTCTTCACGGGTAATTTCTTCCCCACCAACCGAGGCGACTTTTTCACCACCGCCACTCGGTCCATTGGGAATTAACCATGCGATGAACCACAAAATGTTACCAAGCAATAATAGACCCAATACTATAAGCACTGGTTTTGTTTTCAATTTCCTCTGAGTAGGTCGACCATCAATCGGACGACGATCTTTATTATGATTTAATCTCATCGATTAAAGATTCCAGTTCTTCTTGTGAATAGTGATAATTTTCCATACAGAAATGACATTGCGCTTCTGCACTTCCGTCTTCTTCAATCATTTCTCGAATTTCAGATTCACCCAACCCTAAAATGGCTGTGCCGAAACGCTCTTTTGAACAGTTACATTCAAATGAAACAGGCATTTGGTCAAGAATTTGAACATTTTCTGTACCGAGTATCTCTTGTAAAAGCTCTTCAGGAGACAACCCTCTTGCGATTAATTTCGAAACGGGCTCCATCGAACTCAATTTTTCTTCAATAATTGTAATCGTTTCATCTTCAATACCAGGCATCAACTGAATAATAAACCCACCAGCAGCCAGAATCGTATTATCTGGATTCACCAGTACGCCCAATCCAACAGATGAAGGAACTTGTTCAGACGCTGCAAAGTAATACGTGAAATCTTCGCCTAATTCACCTGACACAATGGGTACTGAACCCGTAAAGAAATCACGAAGTCCAAGATCTTTTACAATCGTCAACATACCGTCTGTACCAACCGCACGGCGAACATCAAGTTTTCCATGTTCATTTAAATCAAAGTGAGTTTGCGGATTCGATGCATATCCACGGACTTCCCCTTTTGAATTGCTATCTACAATAATGGCACCAATCGGGCCTTTTCCTTCTACTTTTACCGTTAGCTTATCTTCACCTTTAAGCATGGCACCCATCATGACACCAGCCGTCATTGTTCTACCGAGGGCAGCAGATGCAGTCGGCCATGTTCCGTGGCGTTGTTGCGCCTCTCCTACTGTATCGGTTGTGCGCACAGAAAATGCGCGTACTTTTCCATCAAATGCTAATGCTCTTACTAAATAATCACTCATTGTACTTCCTCTTTTCTTATTGATTACGTTCGTATATTAAGTGCAAACCTTTTAACGTCAAATAAGGATCAATCATGTCAATCACAGTTGATTCCTGTGCGATTAAATTAGCCATACCACCAGTCGCGATAACAGTGGGTTCTAATTTACTTTGTGCTTTCATGCGGTTTACAATACCTTCAACTTGTCCCACATAGCCATAAACAATACCAGCTTGCATCGCTGAAATTGTGTTTTTTCCGACGACATTATCTGGTTGTGTCAATTCAATCCTTGGCAATTTTGATGCTCTTGCAAATAAGGCTTCGGTTGAAATCCCAATGCCAGGTGCAATGGCACCTCCCATATATTCACCTTTTTCGTTGATATAACAATAGGTAGTCGCCGTACCAAAATCCACAATAATCAGTGGTGGACCGTATTCTTCGATTGCCGCAACTGCGTTAACAATCCGGTCAGCACCTACTTCACGAGGATTCTCGTACTTAATATTTAAGCCGGTTTTTACACCTGGACCTACCACAAGCGGTTTAAGGCCAAAGTATTTTTGGCACATCCGCTCTAATGAAAACATAATGGGCGGCACAACAGAAGAAATGATAATTCCGTGAATTTGAGTGAATTCGATACCTGCATGGTTAAATAAAGCCTTCACTTGCATGCCGTACTCGTCTTCAGTCTTGTAACGATCAGTTTCCATTCGCCAATGGTGAATAAGTTGGTCATGATCATAAACACCCAGCACAATATTCGTATTTCCTGTATCTAAAACAAGTATCATTGTTGTACCTCGCATATTCCATAGTTAAGTTGTCCGTAAATGTGTCTAATTTTACTCAACATCATCTAGCGACAAGCGTCAATTCACTCTATCGCTTTTCTGTAAGTCATCATACCATAACTCAATGTGCATAAAAAAGCTGATTGACTTCCGCAGTGGGAGGTCAATCAGCTTAATTGGTTTTAGTTATTATTTACGGTCTTCTTTAATGTCTCCTGAAGGTTCAACCGTCGTTTCTTCCTTCGGTAAATCTGCAATTGATGGATCGTTAGGTGCGCCTGTAACATCTGGTGTCACTCCGTCAACCTTTGTTTCTACATCTTCTTTTTTGTCAGCAGCATCATCTTTTGAAACATCATGCGGACGAACTGGTAAAGTACCATGTTCTTTCAAGTGTAGAATTTGACCAGCATCAAGCGTTTCCACTTCAAGAAGTGTTTTCGCAATCAATTCAAGCAAGTCGCGTTTTTCCGTCAAAATTTCTTTTGTACGGGCGTACTGCTCTTTGATCATGCTTTGCATTTCTTGATCAATCTCGTAAGCAATCGCATCTGAATAGTTTTGCTCAGAATTGAAGTCACGACCTAAGAAGACGTTTCCGCCTTGCGCTTGACCAAACTGCATCGGTCCGAGTTTATCACTCATTCCGTACTCTGTTACCATGCTACGAGCGATACTCGTTGCACGTTGGAAGTCATTGTGAGCTCCTGTTGACACTTCACCGAAGACGATATCTTCAGCTACACGTCCACCAAGTAAACCTGAAATCTTATCGAGTAACTCAGGTTTTGTCATGAAGTAACGATCTTCTTTCGGCAACATCACGGCATAGCCGCCTGCTTGCCCACGAGGAACGATGGTTACTTTATGAACAATTTCAGCGTCATCCAATGTCAATCCAATAACAACGTGACCAGCTTCGTGGTAGGCCACAATATTACGTTCTTTTGCAGATATGACTTTACCGGTTTTCGCAGGACCCGCAATAACACGGTCTGTTGCTTCATCGATATCGGACATATCAATTTTTTTCTTATTGCGACGGGCAGCAACTAAAGCCGCTTCGTTTAAAAGATTTTCTAAATCAGCACCAGAGAAACCTGGTGTGCGTTGTGCGATTGCTTTTAAATCCACATGCTCATCTAAAGGCTTGTTGCGTGCATGTACTTGTAGTACCGCTTCACGACCTTTAACATCCGGGCGACCAACCGTGATTTGACGGTCAAAACGTCCTGGACGAAGAAGAGCTGGATCAAGAATATCTGGGCGGTTCGTTGCAGCCACGATAATAATACCTTCGTTTGCTCCGAAACCATCCATTTCAACTAGTAATTGGTTCAAGGTTTGTTCACGTTCATCGTGACCACCACCAAGACCTGCTCCACGTTGACGACCTACTGCATCAATCTCATCGATAAAGATGATACATGGTGCATTTTTCTTTGCATTTTCGAAAAGGTCACGAACACGAGATGCCCCGACCCCAACAAACATTTCTACAAAGTCTGAACCACTGATTGAGAAGAAAGGTACGCCTGCTTCTCCTGCAACTGCACGAGCAAGCAATGTTTTACCAGTACCTGGAGGACCTACAAGAAGAATCCCTTTAGGAATACGTGCTCCGATTACATCGAATTTGCGAGGGTCTTTCAAGAATTCAACCACTTCTACAAGTTCTTGTTTCTCTTCGTCTGCACCAGCTACGTCATTGAAACGCACTTTTTTCTTTTCATTGTCATATAATTTCGCTTTGCTTTTCCCGAAATTCATCACACGGTTACCGCCACCCTGCGCTTGGTTCAACAAGAAGAAGAACAGGATAAAGATGATAATGAATGGAATTAAGCCAGTAAAGAACTGCACCCAACCACTTGTTTCAGGTGCTTTTAAAATTTTTACGTCTTTTGTTACTGCAGCGTCAGTAATTTTCGAATAAATAGATGTCATTTCAGGAGGAATATTGGTGACGAATTCTTCACCTTCTTTATAATCCTTCATCGTGCCTCGTATTTCATAAACCCCTTGGTCTGGCTGCATGGAGAATTCTTTTACTTCTCCATTGTCTAACGCTGTTATAAACTCGCCTAAATCGATATCTTTGGTTGGGTCTTTCCCGCTGTTAAACGTACCAAAAATCCCGATAATCACGAGGAATATTAATAAATAAAATATGGTGTATCGAAATATTCGATTCATCCCAAGCCTCCTCACAAAATATACAGAAAAACTACTGATAATCTTATCATACGCAGAAAAAAGGGTACAACGATATGCCTTGCTTTTTACACGCTATTATTTAATTCATGACAGATTTTCGATTGTGCTTTTAAAATGAGTAAACTTCTTTCTTTAAAACACCTACGTAAGGCAAGTTACGATATTTCTCCATGTAGTCCAATCCGTATCCTACTACAAACGCATCCGGCACGATGAAACCGACATAATCTGCTTGTAAATCCACTTTACGGCCTGTCGGTTTGTCGAGCAATGTAACAACTTTAATTGACTTAGCTTTACGATATTTGAATAGATCTACCAAATAACTAAGTGTCAAACCGCTGTCGATAATGTCTTCCAAGATTAATACGTCACGACCTTCAACACTTGTGTTCAAGTCCTTAACGATTTTCACTTCACCCGAAGAAACAGTTGCATTTCCATAACTGGATACGTCCATGAAATCAATTTCCATATATACATCCATACGTTTCATAAGGTCCGCCATGAATGGCATTGCACCTTTTAGCACACCGATTGCAAGTGGGAATTTGTCGCTGTAATCGGCCGTTAATACTTCGCCCAATTCACGAATTTTTGTTTGTAATTGTTCTTCAGAAATCAACACTTCTTGAATATCTTTTTCTAACATAGGGGGTTCCTCCTCAAGCATAGTTGCTCTCTTTTTCAATTATGAACTTATGTGTACAACCATCATGTGGTTGTGTGGTAAAACGTGCGCCTAATCTTACACCAGGCACACCAATAATTTCTCCTTGTTGCGTAACGAGCAATCGAATGGCATCACGGGTATGTCGAGGTACCTTTTCGTCAATTAGTAGACGAGACAATCGTTTGGCCTCTTTCATTCCTTTTAACAACATCCGGTCTCCCGTCAGTCTTCCTCTCAGACGTATCGGTAGCTCGTTTGGCTCAAGTGTTACATACCACCCGGTACCAAAACAAAACGCATCATCTTTGTTACATAATTTTATCCGCAAGTCCGATCCGACAGAATGCCATTGACCATCGTCAGATATCGTTGCCGATATGGGGGCGGAAAAATGTGTTTCATCAAAAGAAAAAAGCATCGTCGAGTAGTGGCGGTACCCCTTTCTTCCTTTAGGAAGATGAACCTCACTTGAACCGTCACGTTCGAGACACTGGTTATGGATTTGATCAATAAGTGAATGACTCAACCATAATTTTTCATTTGGGTATAGATAGTTTAATAGTAGTAGAACGACTCTTTTTTGTAAAGCGAGCTCGATGTCTTGAAAACGATTTAAGTCAATTGCCAATGAATGATGGGAAGATGAAACGACAATTCCCTCATATTCTTTCACCGCAAGCTTATGCAGCAACTGTTCATCTTGTTGCTGTTGCTGTGTCCATTGGGCGATTGCTTTTGCAACATTTGGGTTTTCTTCTTGAACCAGCGGCATAATATGACGGCGGAACCGATTACGCGTGTATGTATCCTTTTGATTGCTTGAATCCTCACGGTATGTATACTGCTGTTTGTTCAAATAATGTTCAATCTGCGGTCGTGTAACTGATAACAGCGGACGAATTAACTCTCCTGTCCCAAAACTTCTTTTGACATACATACCATTCGCTCGTGTACCCCTTGTCAATCCCATAAACACCGATTCTACTTGATCGTCTGCATGATGGCCGACTACCAGCTTGTTATACCCCTTTACTTTCATCGTTTGTTCAAAAAAGTGATAACGTTCACGACGGCACACATCTTGCAAATTCCCATTTTCTCGTTGTAAAACTTCTGGTATATCCAGGTTTTTGGTATAGAACGGGATTTGTAAGCTTTGACATAATGTTTGAACAAACTGTTCATCCTCGTCTGACTCTTCAGCTCTGAGGCCATGGTTCGCATGAATACAGCCGATTTCGATATCCAAGTCATCTATTTGCTGATGTAAAAAAGTGAGGAGCGCAACTGAATCTGCGCCCCCGGAACAAGCGACAAGAAGTCGATCCCCTTCGCTTATTAATTGATGTCTCTGATTATACGTCAATACTTCATTACGAAAACCCAACTTCTTGTCACCTCCTAGCTTTTATTCTATTTTATCATTCTTTCCCGGGAAATATTTCGATAAGACGGTGAAAATAATGACCATTCTGGAACAGCATGCTTCACTTTTACAACAATTAACGTTCGATCATCTTCAGCAGCAGGATATTTGCGACTGAATTCGGCAGCCAATAAATCAGCAAGTGAACCTGTAGGTGTCGATTCATACTTTCTCATCAATCGAATCAATTCATTTTCTTGTTCTTCCAACGAGTAGTCTGGGGAGAACATGCCGTCTGACAACATGACTAAAATATCGCCGTCTTTTACAATACGCTCTTCCGCATCCACGGACATGGTCGGCAGGAACCCAATCGGTACACTTTGGCTGTCAATCTTTACGCAGTCTTTCCCTCTTAGTAAATACGTAGACATACTTCCCGCTTTAAATGACCAAAGTTTTCCTTGCTGCAAATCCAGCAACGCTAAGTCCACCGTTGCATATAGATCCGAATGGTGTTTGAGTGACATGACATAATGTAGCGTGTGCATCGCCGTTTCTGGATTCATCTGATGTTGCAAGCATTCGCGCAACAAACGAATGACTTTTCTGCTTTCGTGATACGCTTCCATGTTCTGGCCCATTCCATCCGATAATACAAATGCGACAAGCCCGCTATGCAATGGAATTACACTATGAGCATCTCCTGAGTAAACCGTATTCTGGAATGACCTTGTAAATACCCCATAATCATACGTAAATCTGACGGCAGATTGGAATGTGATTTGAAGATGAGCAAATGGATCTTGTATTTCAGTTGTACGACTAATTTCGAATGGTTCATCATATAATTCATGAAGAATAGGAATAATCAATCGTTCCCCGACCATTTGATTCGTTTCCCATTCTGCTTGTTTCACTGGCAAACAACATACAATTTTCCTGGATCCCGGTTCTTCCGATAACATATCAATTTGAAAATGCGCGATTTTTGCGTCATCCAACCGTTTAGAAATTTTCTCTTCTTCTGATTCATGGTTCGCTTCATTTAGCTGAAGATCTGCCATCAGTTCACTTACGTGCTTACTCATGTCACGCAGTTGATAGGCAAGCATTTTCTTGCCATGTGCGTAATGTCCAGCCAGTTTTTTGTTTGCGTATTCCTCTTCAAGAGCATCAATCATTCCACTTGAACGTACACATTTTTCTTGAATTCGATCATTTAACCGATAACGAACACCGGATTTTGTATGCCCACGCATCTCTTTCCATTCATCCACAATTGGGTACATGCCTTGATTTTCCGTACCCCAACATTTATCTTGCCTGAAACACGATCCACAAACTGAGTAATCGGGTGTGTGGGTTGTTGAAGCAATTTCTTTTTGCGTTGGGAAACGGTCGTTAACAAGCTGCGTAATAAACTCGACGAACTGCTGAAAATCATAAAGTTGTGTATTCACTTTATCTGTTAGCCATTGCTGTCTCTTAAATAATACGGACGAAGGTTTCGGGAACAACTGATTTTGCGCATAGCTTATCCATGAAGATGGCATGATAAAGAAAATCATCATCGCTAGAGCCAGTGAAGCAAAATAGACTTTATCAAGTGGTAGTGACGTGTCATATACAGTGAAGAAAAGAGCTGCACCTATTGATCCGATTGCCATCCACAGACGACCTTTATTTTGAAATAGCCCTGCACACAGCCCGGATAAGGCATAAACGGCAATCATGCCGCTGAATGAGAGTTGAGACAAGCTCAAGATTGTTCCCATGATTGTGGCAACAGCAGTCCCAACGAATACCCCCCCCACACTGACCGCCCCGAACAGCACAACATGAACGAGTACAAGTGGAATGGAAATGAGCCCAAATAATAAACCTCCCATTCCCGTTAGCATTAACGCGCTCACCATAACCGCTGCTCCGATGCGTTCAAACGTCCACTTGGCAGTTGTTAAAGCGTGCATCGGGACAAATAACTGGAATAAAAAGACGGTCATAATCGCGGACAAAATACTTTCATACAAAACGAGCAATGATACGGAGAGTGGAATTTCTCCTCCGTACGAGACCCATTGCCATCCGACTTGGACAAGCAAGATCACCATAGCTACCTGGAACGGAATCAACTTTTTGTTTCGAAGAACTTGACTCACCGCTTGATAACCACCGACTTGCAGGACATGGAGGACGGTTTGTCCGATACCGAGCGTCAAGCTCCCACTGAGACCCCCAATCCAAACAAACGGTAGATAACGTGGGTACCGCCTTGCCACAATGGCCCAAATGGGTAGAAAAAATGGAACGGCTGCTTCAAACAACACCGCTTTCGATAAAAAGAATGCAAAAAATAGAATAAGTACGGATAATGTGATTTTCAATTTTTTCTTTTTTATAACTTGCACCCAACGACTCCAAACAGGCATTTTCTTCACAGCATCAGTTGTCCACGATTTCATGAAACCAATCCCTTCCCCTACGATGGTTTTCATTATAGGAGATGGTTTGTTTAAAGTTTGTCTATTCATGACAGCGCGCACAAAAAACATTTCGACGAAATATCAGAAGAAACGTGATAAATTTTCAAAAGACCGCTTGACACACCCCATGTTCGCTTGTATTATTAAAAATGTTCTTTAACAAAGGCGGCCTAGCTCAGCTGGCTAGAGCGTACGGTTCATACCCGTGAGGTCGGGGGTTCGATCCCCTCGGCCGCCATAATAGAAAAGTGTAGAAGTCCACGGTAGCTCGACTCCGCCGCTGGAAGGACCGACTTGAAAACCTGTTTTCAAGTAAGGGCCTGAAGCGAAGGTGCGAGCTGGACTTCGAAACTAGACATTAACAACAAGGCCCCTTGGTCAAGCGGTTAAGACACCGCCCTTTCACGGCGGTAACACGGGTTCGAATCCCGTAGGGGTCATCCCAAAAACCCACAAGAGACATTCTCTTGTGGGTTTTTTCTTTGCACTTTTTTTAAATGGACTTTTGATTTTCCCGAATTAACCCTCTAACTACCGCGAACTTGCTCAATTTGTCGTTTATGGTGCTCATCATGTTGAGAAAAATCAGTAAAATAGCTTGTAATCGACAAAGCGTGATCTCCGATGTGGAATCCTTTATCCCATTCATTCTCATCTATGACTTGAAGACTTTGCGTGATGCGTTGACGTTCATTTTTCGCATACATAATGGTTTCTTCAAATGTTCGTTCAGCAGCACGAGTTGCAGCTTTTGCATTAAACTCATCGAACGCCGGGAAACTTTCAAGTTTCGCACCTTCTTTCATGACAGGTAGCCGTTCTTCAAATGTAAACCGATCCCATTCAGCTAAGTGCATAATAATTTCATTTGGCGACCATTTGCCGGGAGCATACGGACTCATTGCTTGTTCCTTATTCAACTCTTGCAACGAATCTAACCATGTTTGATAATTTTTATGAGTCTCCAAAATTTGTTGTTTCTTCATATCCCTCACTCCTTTCTAGATAAATTTCGCTAAACCATTTCAGGAACCCTTTTTTTGAACACAAAAAAACACCCCTGTATGACAACAGGGGTGCTATACAAAACACTTTTTCTACGATTAAAACAGCCAGCAAATTATCCTCGTTTTGCGCCGCGACCGCCACGCTTCGATTCAGTTGCACGTTTTAAAGTGGACAAACGATCTTCACTATCTTTTAAGAAACGTGCCATTTTTTGCTCAAAATTCTCTTTAAACGGACGATCTCGATCGTTTTGACGATTATTTTGACGTGGACGTTGAGGACGTTCTGGTCGCTCAGCTTGTGGCTTGGCTTTACGAATCGATAAGCCGATCTTGCCGTCAGCTTCCACATTCATCACTTTTACTTCAACCATGTCGCCGACTTTCAAATGCTCGTTGATATCTTTCACATAGTTGTCAGCGACTTCACTGATATGAACAAGACCTGTTGAGCCACCTGGTAGTTCGACGAATGCGCCGAAATTTGTGATTCCTGTTACTTTACCTTGTACCTTGCTGCCTACTTCAATTGACATAAAAAAAATGCTCCTCCTTAAAAATTAAGCCGGCTCCTTTGGAAGCCTTGTAATCGTAATAGCGGACCTGAAAATACAGGTCTCCATTCTTAATTATAGCCAACAAAAAAAGAGTGTCAATAAGACTACTCTTTTGAATCGTTGTTTTTGTCTTCATTTTCCTCTTTTTCGGGGATGGCAAAAATGATTTCGCCCTCTTCAGATAGGAAGTATTCTTTACGAGCAAGCTTTGCAATGTAGTCATCATCATTTAATTTAAGAATTTGAGAATTCAACAAATCTTGTTGATCTTTCACTTCTTCCAAAGCTTGAAGCGCTTGTTCTTTTTTCTCTTCCTTGGCAGCCAGTACATGAGATTGATTAACCATCGTATAGGTTAGCCATCCCATCACCACCACTACAAGTACTGTAAAAGCAGTTAAGCGTCTAAACAAACGGACTTTATGGGCTTTTTGACGTTTTTCGTGACGTTCAACCGAGCGGACATAATCCTTATTTATAGAAGCAATATTACGTTTTTCTTCGTTATGATTATTCACACTCAAGTTGTTCACTCCCAGCCATAATTTGTCAACCGTTTTGTAGTTGCAATTATAACCGATAACAACTGATAACTCAAGATTTTTGAGGAGTTTTTAAAGGGTTTTTTTCTATTAATAATTTTATTATTTTCTCTAATAATTTTATTATAGGTCGTATAGGAATCATTAAAATCTTAACAATGAGGAGGACAATGGAGCGAATAATCTTTATGAAAAGTTGTATAACCCACCAAATCGGATAGACGATTAATCGCATAAACACACGTCTTGCGAAAAGCATCGGCCTGCGGAACCATAACTCGTAGAGAATAATTCCAGCGATTTGAGCACACGGGTCGTATACTCGCCACGATCCATCTCTTAAATAAAATAATAAATAAAAGCTCGCGATTCCTAATCCCAACCATAAAAAAATTTCAATTACTTTTTGGTAACGCCTTAATAAAGCACGTGGACGGAGAGCCTGGCAACTGTCACGAAAACTTTCAACTAAAAAACCTGTGGCCACGCCACTGACAATCATGGCCAACAGGCTTAAAAATTGATAAGAAATCGTCATCCAAACAATTTATGCAAGAAATTACGGCTCTGTTCACGTTCTTCTTCATCGTATTGGAACGTGCGCACGTGACCTTCAAGTGTCAGTAACCCCTTGTCCACATCTAAATGAACAATGCGTAACTCTTCGCCTCTAATACTTAAATGACCTTGCGATGTACGTACAGCGAATTCTTCTTGGTCAAATCGCTCAATAGATTTGACGGATGTTAAGTCCATACGTTTGCGGTTTCGCAAATTAATTACGTGATCTCCTGATGGAATCGTGATGGATGCATGTTCGGCTTGATATTGCATAAAATTCCTCCTTTACTTGTCCAGTCCATTTACTATATGCAGGCAAACAAAAAAGCATGACCACATTTGGTCATGCTCTTTATTTAATCTTCATCATCAATAAATTCAGGATCGACTTTCTCAAGTCTCTCTTCTTTTAAGATACTGTACATCATCGTAGATTCTTCTTTTTTAACTGCATCTTTCAGCATTTCAATGCGAGCAGTCACGACTTTCTGACCGAAACGGATGGCTAATTCATCGCCTACTTTAACAACAGAACTGGCTTTACCCACTTTATCATTAATGGTGATACGTCCTTGATCTGCAACTTCTTTCGCCAGTGTGCGTCGTTTAATTAAACGTGAAACTTTTAAAAATTTATCTAATCTCATGTCATTCATCCCCTTTTGTTTGTTTGGCTTGTTGCCAATATGCTTCGAGCTCATCCAAAGTATACGCTTTGAAGTCACCCTTACCCTTCGTCACGCTGTCTTCAACATAGTGAAAACGTGTTTTGAATTTTCGGTTCGCATGCATCATTGCCTCTTCAGGCGAAAGCCCATAAAAACGCGCTACATTGACGATGGTAAATAGCACATCGCCCAATTCATCAAGCTGCGTAGATGATGAACCATTCAAAATTTCATGTTTAAATTCTTTCCATTCTTCTTCAAATTTCAACCAGGCACCTTCTGCATCCGGCCAGTCAAACCCTACTTTTGCGGCCGCTTTTTGGAAGTTGTACGAAGTTAAAAGAGAAGATTCTGAGCGGTCTTGCCCATCCAGAATTCGTGAGTTGTCTTGGCCTTTTTCAGCTGATTTTAATTGTTGCCAATTGCGCAAAACGTCCTCTGAATTTTCTACTTCCACATCGCCAAATACATGTGGATGTCGACGAATCATTTTTGAAGACACACTTTCAAGTACATCCTCCAAACTGAAATACCCATCATCTTCTCCGATTTGAGCATGTAAGAATACTTGCAACAACACGTCCCCCAGCTCTTCAATCATCGCATCGTCATCCTGATCGTTTACGGCTTGTAAAAATTCATGCACTTCTTCTATTAAGTATTTCTTTAATGATTCATGTGTTTGTTCACGATCCCATGGACAGCCATCTGGCGCACGGAGCTTCGCTATGATTTCCCTAAATGTAGACCACTCTTTCAAGCGCTCTTCACGATTAGTAGTCGGAGGCACGTAAACGGTCGTCAAATTATTCAATTCCGCTGCACGGTCCAGTTCATATAGAGGCACGGTACGGAGTTCTTCTCCACTGGAGCCAGCTGCCGTGACAATCGTAACCGGGTAATCTTCCGGATACTTTTCCATCAGCGTTAATTTCACTTCAGATGCACTATACGTGTCATATACTTGGGCAATTAATACATGCTGGGACATCTGTACATCGTCGCGTTTGAACATTGTTCCATCAAGCAATTGAAAACCTTCAATTGGATCAATGCGCAGGGCATTAAAAATTGGATCTAGAAAACTTTGTCCGCCTACAATTTCAAGTTGAATGCGACCCTCTTTTTCTGCATCCACCAGCCATTGAACGGTCTGTTCAGCTACTAAAGGATGACCTGGTACCGCATAAAATAAAGAATTGGATTGAGAGAGTGTAATTAATGTTTCAACAATCTCTTTATAGACAGATTCGAAAGCATCATGTTTTTCATAAATCGCATCAAAGCTTTCATATGTAATCCCTTCACCCTTCAATTCCTGTAACACAGGGTGTTCAGCTGTACGCACATATAACCTTTGTGCTTTCAGCAATTTTTTATATACGCCTAACGGCAATTGTTCCAAATCCCCTGCTCCAAGACCGAGAACTGTAATTGTATTCATAAGCTCACCACTTTCTATTTTTACCGTAAAGCCATAATTGAATCATGGCCATTCTTCGACCGAGCGGCAACAAAAACCACTCTTTCTCCGCAATAATTCGGCTTTTAGCGATGTAAAGTAAAAACACGGCCGCTCCTAAACCTACACTAGTGAGGGCCGTCAACATCGCGCCAAGGCGACTGTAAAGTCCATCAAATAACCAATCATCGGCTACAAACATCCATGCCAATACACTACAAATCATTAAGAATGACGCAACTGCTAAATGTACATAAAACCTGGCAGAAGCAAAACGTATCTTCCAGATTGAATAGACATACCAATATAAACTGATGGCAATCACAGCAAATCCAACGTTACTGGCAATGGCCGCTCCCATAATTCCAAGCTTAGGCAACAACCATGCATTGCACAACCACTTCAGTACGAGTCCGACAATCAGAAGGAATGCAGGAAGAACCACTTTTCCAAGTCCTTGCAATAAAGATGTCATCGTTAATATTAACGATAGCCAAAAAATTTGGATACAAAATACCATTAATGTGGCAGATAGATCTCTTGTTTCAAATAACATTTCATTCACCGGCGGTAATACTAAAATTAAGCCAAGTGTAGCTGCCGTTCCAAATAAAAGGGCAATTCGGAATGTTAATTGAGCATACGGAATCGCATTGCGTCCGCTTTTCTTTTGCGTCGTGTGGGCAATTAACGGAACGACGGAAAGTGACAAGGATGATGCTATGAGGATTCCCATTTGAACAAGGGGCAGCCCACGATCATACGTCCCTTTCGTTTCCATTGCAGTTAACCGGTCCATCCCAGTTTCCGTCAAGCTACTGAAAATAGTAAACGAGTCAACCAGTTGGAAAAATAACAATATGAGCGAGCTCATACTGACACTTAAACTGATGATGGTTAAATTTTTTATTATCGGACCAATTTTAACGCGCTCATGTTCCGTCTGACTTAATTTCGGCGTATGTTTTTTTCGGATAAATAAAAGGAGTAAAATAATCCCCGCAACTTCCCCAACAATGGCACCTAAAAGTGCGGTGCTCCCGGCAACATACAAAGACGCTCCAGTTTGTACCACAATATAGGTCCCAACTAATATAACCGTCACACGAACCATTTGCTCCACTACTTGTCCATACGCAACCGGCTCCATTCTGCCTTCAGCTTGAAAAGAACCTTTCAACAGGGCCAAAACAGGCATCAACAATACGACAAATGAACCAGTACGCAATAGCCGCGCCAGTTCCCCATCACCCATCCAGCGAGCTAGAAGATCCGCTCCCCCAAATAGCAAAGTAAAACTGATGATGGATATCACACTTAAATATATAAAAGCGGTCCGTAAAATTACCGATCGTTGATTGGAAGCTGCCTGGTCATGGGCATCAGCCAAAAGTTTTGAAATGGCAACCGCGAAACCATATGAAGTCCATACTGTCAGTAGCCCAATAAACGGATACACTTGTTGGTATATGTAAAATCCTTGATCTCCGACAATGTTTTGAAACGGGATTCGGTAGACTGCGCTTAGTGCTTTGACGATTAAGGCGGCAATCGTTAATAAAACTGCACCTTTCATAAATTTTTGCATCGTCCATTCGTTATTCATCGTTGTTCCTCATTCCAATCACCAATGGTTCGTTTCGAGCATGTACTACTATGCTTTTGATGAACATTATAACATGAAAAAAGCGTCTTCTTATGTGATTAAGAAGACGCTTTCCTGTTGTTTCTTTTCGAGCTTGGCCCACAGGATGTGGGTCACGAAGGCGTTGCGATAAAAAGCTTTTTGCGACGAGTAACCGCAGGAGCAAAGCCTTTTGGCGACGAGTAACCGCAGGAGCAGGACATCGCGGCCTTAGCCTTCGAACCTTAATCTCCTGCGAAAACAAGTTTTCGAGTCGAGCCTTCCAGCGCCGGTGTTGAGCTTGAGTGGTGCTTGGGCCCACACGACGTGGGTCATGAAGGCGTCGCGACTGGACGTCGCGCCTTAAGCCTTCGTACCTTCAGTGTCCAGTTTCGATGCCCAGCTCGCACCTCCGCTTCAGGGACTCATTCGAAAACAAGTTTTCGATTTGTCCCTTCCACCGGAGGAGTCGAGCTACCATGGGCATCTCCACATTTCAGTGTTCCATTTGTTTGGCTAGGAAGTGGGCAGCGGTTTCTACTGCTTTGATTTCGGCTTCACCGATGAAATGGACTTTTGATATTAAGTAGACCGCACCGATTGGGTCACCACCCGAAATGATTGGGGCAACACAATACGATTTGACTTGTTCTACCTGTCCCGGAATCCATTCAACCGATTTTTCCATTTTCTCCGACACAATGGTCCGCATTTGCAGAATGTCTTCTGCTTGAGAAGAGAGTCGACGGTTCAAATACTCTTTTTTCGACACACCGGCCACTGCGATCATCTCGTCTCGGTCGCTAATCATAGCGGGTGTTCCGAGAGTTGCGTAGAGCGTTTCTGCATACTCTTGAGCAAAATCACCGAGTTCACTAATTGGGGAATACTTTTTTAAAATGACTTCGCCGTCGCGGTCTGTAAAGATTTCGAGAGGGTCTCCTTCACGGATACGAAGCGTTCTTCTAATTTCTTTCGGAATGACGACACGGCCTAGGTCATCAATTCGTCTGACGATACCTGTAGCTTTCATCTTTGTTGCCTCACTTTCGACAGAATTCAAATTTCTTTGATTTCTACCTCAGTATGCGTCATGTTTGGATAAAATATGCAAGTGAGGCCATTACTCACCAACTAAGGAAGTCAATTCTTTTCGTGCTTCAGGTAAAAGCTTCATCATGGCTTCCAAAACATCAAATGGATGATGCTTTTCCGTTTTCTTTTCATCAATTGTAATCAATAACTGTTGTTGGTTATTCAGTTGGAAGCCAACCGCTCGTCCATAGGCCATTGAAGATTCTACTAATGTGGCACCATTCGTATTTTGTGTGCCTTTTGTCGAAAGTTTTATTATTAATTGCTTGTGTTGTTCTTTAATTGATTCGACACCTGATAGTTTTGCCCAAACTTTCATACGGGCAATTCGCATTAAACGTTCCGCTTCTATTGGCATATTCCCAAATCGGTCAATTAACTCATCAACCAAATCTTCGTAATCTTTTTCAATTTCAACAGCTTTAATGCGTTTATACATCTGAATTTTTTGGAATCCATCTGGAATGTAGGCATCTGGCAAATAAGCATCAAACGGCAAGGAAATCTCCACATCAAGTACTTCTTCCTGTTTAATGCCAGTTTGTCTCTCTTCTATTGCTTCTTGTAGCATTTGAGCATATAAGTCAAACCCTACTGAATCGATAAAGCCATGTTGCTGTGAACCAAGAAGATTCCCTGCTCCGCGAATCGATAAATCCCGCATGGCAATTTTAAATCCTGAACCGAGTTCCGTAAATTCTTTAATAGCTTGCAATCGTTTTTCAGCGACATCGGTCAGCACTTTGTCCCGTTGGTACATGAAGTACGCATAAGCGACACGATTGGATCGACCGACGCGCCCTCTTAGTTGGTACAACTGTGAAAGTCCCATGCGATCTGCATTTTGCACAATCAGCGTATTCACATTTGGAATATCGATTCCCGTTTCGATAATGGTTGTCGTGACAAGAACATCGTAGTCGCCTTCCAAAAAGGCAAGAATAACGGACTCCAACTCTCTTTCAGTCATTTGCCCATGAGCGAAGCCAACACGCGCTTCAGGTACGAGCATTTGGATTTCATCCACTTTACGTGCCATATCTTCTACACGATTGTATAAATAAAATGCTTGGCCACCACGCGCCATTTCACGTTCAATCGCTTCACGCACTAACGCACCGTTTTGTTCCATTACATAGGTCTGTACTGGAAAACGATTTGCTGGTGGCGTTTCGATAACCGATAAGTCACGAACACCGATCATCGACATATGTAACGTTCTTGGAATTGGAGTGGCTGTTAACGTCAACACATCAACATTTGTTTTCAGTTGCTTGATTTTCTCTTTATGTGTCACGCCAAAGCGTTGCTCTTCATCGACAATGAGCAATCCTAAATCATGATAAACAATATCTTTTGATAACAAACGATGTGTACCTACGACTACATCAATCGTGCCCGATTTTAATCCTTTTGTTGTTTCGGTTTGCTGTTTTTTCGAACGGAATCGACTCAACAAACCAACTTCTACAGGGAAATCAGCAAATCGCTCTTTCATGGTTTCGTAATGCTGTTGGGCCAAGATGGTCGTTGGTACAAGGAAGGCTACTTGTTTACTGTCCTGCACAGCTTTAAATGCTGCACGAATGGCCACTTCCGTCTTGCCGTACCCTACGTCCCCACAAATCAAGCGGTCCATTGGACGTTCTTTTTCCATATCACGCTTAACTTCTTCAATCGAGCGCAATTGATCGTCTGTTTCTTCATATGGAAAAGCCGCTTCAAAAGCTTGTTGCATGTCTTGATCAGGCTCGAAAGCATGACCTTTTTCAGACTCTCGTTTGGCATACAGTTTAATTAAATCATCTGCAATGTCTTGCACGGCTGCAGAGACTTTTGTTTTTGTTTTCTTCCATTCCGCGCCGCCTAACTTATGGAGCTTAGGCTCTTTCTCTTCCGAGGCAACGTATTTTTGAATTTGATCGATTTGATCGACCGGTACATACAATTTATCTTCCGCACGGTAGCGAATATGCAAATAGTCTTTATGAATGCCATTGATTTCAAGCGTTTCAATTCCTATATACTTCCCAATTCCGTGGTGAATATGAACAATATGGTCACCTGGTTTGATTTCAGAGTAACTTTTAATTCGTTCTGCATTCGTCATCTTTTGTGGACGTGATTTCTTTTTAGGGCGTTGTTTAAATAGCTCCTCATCCGTCAGAACCGCTATTCGTTGCAGGGGCAATTCAAAACCACTCGACATTTCCCCATCCACAATATAGATACCTGGTTGATCGGGTGCTTTTTGACTCGTAAGGACATGGCTTTCCATCCCGTAATCTTCTAAAACGTCTTTCACTTTTTTCTGACGTTCAGTTCCTTCTGCCAAGATAAAAATAAAGAACTTCCCGGCTTCGAAACGTTCCATTTCATTTTTCAGGATACTCATTTGTCCATGGAAATGTTGCATAGGTTTACATGAAAACGCAATCGATTTCTTTAACGGGATACCTGAGAAAGTACGGGCAAATAATGAGAAATAAACTTTCTTTTGATCCAACATCCCAAGAATCTCTTTAAAACTGAATGAAAGTTTTACATCATGAACCGTTTTACCTTCTTCAAGCATTGAGATATACCAGTCTTTTTCTTCCCGCTCCAATGAATCCGTTGTTTCCTGTATGCGACCGAGCTCGTCAAATAACACCAAACCATCTGGAGAAAAATAATCACCCAGGAAAGTAGGCTGGTCTTCAAGAATGGATACATACTTTGTCATCTGTTCCGGAACATCGCCTTGTCTCAGCAATTCGATATCGTGTTTAATATGTTGATGAAGAAGTTCTTTCGTTTCAGGTTTCTTCAATTTCTTTAAACTAACTGCCAATGATTCTTCTAATTTTTCAGCAAGAATCATAAGTTGTTGTCGCGTCCAAACAAACTCGGTAGCAGGAAGGATGCAAACCTCTTTCAGCTTTTCAATCGACCGTTGATCTTCCGCTGAAAACGTTCGTATCGAATCGACTTCCGTATCGAAAAATTCAAGGCGTACAGGATGTTGCAAGTAAATCGGATAAATATCCAAAATACCTCCACGCAAAGCAAACTCTCCCGGTGCCGTAACCATCGCTTGTCTTGAATAACCCATTGCTACCAACTGATCAAGCCATTCATCCATCACTATTTCTTGTCCAATAGCGGTTTCAAGTCGACTAGCTCGCCACTGAGCCAAATTTGGCATTTGGCGACGAAGTCCTGCAATTGGAGTGATGACCACTCCCCGTTTTTGGGACAGCATAAAATTAAGCGTTTCAATACGCTCAGCACGAAGCTCTGGACTTGAAACAGATAAATCGGCCGCAATCAATTCATCAGCCGGGTATAAACGCACTTCATCCTCACCCAGAAGCTTGACCATATCTTCAAACAATCGTTGTGCCTGCAATAGATTAGGAGATACTACTAAAATGGGTCTCTCAGTCTCTTTTGCCATAGAGTGAATGAAAAGTGGACGTGCTCCTCCAGTGAGGCCTGTCACCAGTTGCTGATCGACTCCTGTTTTCATATCATTCAGCAAAGTTTTTATATGATGGTCTTTCATAAATAATTGATGTAATGGTTCCATACGAACCTCCTTATAAGAAAAGCGCAAAGTGCCATTCTAGCCCGACGCCGGTGCTGGAAGTCCGATTCGAAAGCCCGCTTTCGCATGAGGGACTGAAGCTTAGGTGCGGGCTGGCACTTGGAGCTAGACATGAAAAATAGAGATGTGCTCTACCCCTCTAATAACCATAAACCACTACTATCTAAACAGAAAAAGGCTTTGTGCGCGAAACCCGCGCCAAAGCGTATTTCTATTGTATCCACTTTTGAATAGCATAGTAGTTTGGGTTATCTCGTAGAGATTTTTCACAATGCTCACAAATACTGGACACAGTTAGTGTTCCTTCTTCATCTTGCGTGAAGAACTCTTCTGCAAACTCTTCTCTAATTTGCTTTACTCGACCATGCTGCAGAGCGGATTGGCCTGATAGATGCCCCATTTCTGTCTTGCAGTGCCGACACTTTACACGAATTGCCATAGTACGGACCGGCCTCCTTTTTCAAAGTATAGACCGGTCGAACTGAATTTATTCCTTACGCTCCATTAAAACGGTTCATTACTTCAAGAAATGGTGAAGATAACCAGTCTTCACAAGCATCCGCACTTTTTTTCAATGCCTCATCCATCAACGGTTTTTCCTCTGATGTAAACCTTGATAATACATAATCAGGTACTTTCATGCCTGCAGGGGGGCGATCAACGCCTACACGGATACGATTGAAATTTTGCGTTCCTAAATGATGAATCATTGATTTGATGCCATTATGTCCTCCTGCACTGCCTTTTTGACGAAGTCGAAGTTTACCCACCGACAAATCGAGGTCATCATAAATAACCACAATATCTTCTTCTGCAATTTCGTAGTAATCCATCATCGGCACAACACATTCGCCGGACAAATTCATATACGTAAGCGGTTTAACGAGTAAAACCTTGCCTTCAGGTCTATGTACAATCGTGTACATTCCTTTGAATTTCATTTGATTTAATGGCGAATTAAAGCGGTTTGCCAATTCATCCACTACATCAAACCCAATATTATGCCTTGTGTGTTCATACGGTTTCCCAGGGTTTCCGAGTCCGATAAGCATTTTCATAAACATATACGCCCTTTACATTCTGAATGATTCCCATTTTACCACAAAGCGCATAGTTCATAAAAAAATGGGACTGTCCAGAGACAATCCCATTTTGAATATATTTCTTATTCTTTTGTTTCTGCTTTTGGTTGACCATCGATTTCAGACGCTTCTTCACTTTCTCCTTCTTGAGCTACAGCTGGTTCATCAGCAGTAGTTTCTAACTCCTCATCTGAACGAGGTGCAGAAACGGATACTAGTGTGAAATCATCTTCATTCAAGATATTAAATTCCGATTTTTCGCGGATATCAGCAACGGTCAATGTATCACCAATTGCAAGATTCGTTACATCTACTTCAATTGAATCTGGGATTGAAGTAGGTTTTACTTTAATTGAAACTTCACGGTTTGGTTGGCTCAATACGCCACCTTCTTTAACACCCGCTGACTCGCCAGTCGTTACAACTGTAACGTTGACATCTAATTCATCAGACATATTGATTGCTAAGAAATCAGCATGAACGAACTTACCTTTTAAAACGTCCATTTGGTAGTCACTTAATACTACATTTACTGGTTTGCCATCAACGTCTAATTTCATTACGCCGTTGCGTCCCACTTCACGAAGTGTTTTTAATAAATCCAATTCATTTACTGCGATTGAAGAAGATTCTGTTTTATAACCGTATACGACTGCAGGCACGAAGCCTTCACCGCGTAATTTCGTTAAATTAGATTGTTTACCTATTTCACGTGATTGAGTTTGTACTGTTGTAGCCATCAATTTTCACTCTCCTGTGTAAGTCATTCTGGTATTATGTTTACCCAACTTACAGAAAATGAAACATTCGGCGCATCAATCAAATAAAGTACTGACTGATTTCTCTTCAAATACTCGTACAATTGCATCAGCTAAAAGATGAGCAACAGACAATTGAACAATCTTTGGAGAATTCTTTTCTTCAGGCAATTCGATTGAATTTGTGATGACTAATTCTTTAATGACAGAGTTGTCGATACGTTCGATTGCAGGGCCTGACAATACAGGATGTGTACAACATGCGTAAACTTCTTTCGCACCACTTTCTACTAGTGCATTTGCAGCGATAGTAATTGTTCCGGCAGTATCAATGATATCGTCGATTAAAATGGCTACCTTGCCTTCTACATTACCAACAATGTTCATAACTTCTGCTACGTTTGGACGTGGGCGGCGTTTGTCGATAATCGCAATTGGCGCTTTCAAGCGATCCGCCATTTTACGTGCACGCGTAACTCCACCATGATCAGGAGAAACAATGATAATTTCAGATGGATCAATGTTTTTCTCCAAGAAATAGTCAGACAAAATAGGTACTGCGATTAAGTGGTCAATTAAGATATCGAAGAAACCTTGGATTTGAGGAGCATGCAAGTCAAGAACGATGGCACGTGTTGCACCAGCAGTTTCAAGAAGGTTCGCTACTAATTTAGCTGTAATCGGTTCACGCGCACGTGCTTTACGGTCTTGGCGCGCATAACCATAGTAAGGCATAACAACATTCACAGTACGTGCTGAAGCACGTTTCACAGCGTCTACCATAATTAAAAGTTCCATTAAGTTTTCATTTACTGGTGATGAAGTAGATTGAATGATGAAAACATCACAGCCACGAATACTTTCTTCGATGTTAATTTGAACTTCACCATCGCTGAAGCGGTTAACGGAAATTTTCCCTAGAGGAACCCCTACTTCTTCCGCTAATTCTTTCGCAAGCGGTTCGTTTGAGTTTAATGAAAAGATTTTTAATTTAGTATCTGCATAATGGTAAGCCATGATGTTCCTCCTATTTTTTCAAGTTTAATTTTTCGACGTAGCCTTCTTTGTTTTCTTGACGAGCACGACCAATGGACAAGGCTTGAGCTGGTACATTTTTTGTGATGGTTGATCCAGCCGCGACATACGCACCTTGACCAATTTTCACAGGAGCAACCAAGTTTGAATTACATCCTACGAATGAATCATCCTCAATTGTTGTCACGAATTTATTCTTGCCGTCATAATTCACTGTAATCGTACCACAGCCAATATTTACTCGTTCGCCAACCTCAGCATCCCCAATATAACTTAGATGTGATACTTTGGATTGGTTACCTAATTTCGTTTTTTTGATTTCAACAAAGTTGCCGATTTTTGCTTCATTGCCAATTTCCGAATCTGGGCGAATGTGAGCAAACGGACCAACCGCTGTATCTTCCCCAATAACACTTTGTGTGACAACAGATGAATGCACCGTTGTACGGTGACCGATTTTGCTGTCTGTAATATGGCTATTAGGACCGATCAAGCAATCTTCGCCTATTTCACTAAATCCTTCAATCATGACTCCCGGTTGCAACACTGTATCTGAACCGATTACTGCATCAGCGCTGATATAAGTATTAGCTGGATTAACAATCGTTACACCGTTACGCATATGTTTCTCGACGATTCGCTTACGCATTAATGTTTCCGCTTGTGAAAGTGCCACGCGATCATTTACGCCAAGCGTCTCTTCAAAATCATCTGTTGCATACGCAGAAATAATAGCGCCTTGGTTTTTCAATATTTCAATTACATCTGGTAAATAATATTCACCTTGAGAGTTATCGTTTTTCACAAGCTTTAATGCTGCGAATAAAGATTCATTATCAAAGCAGTACGTACCTGAATTAATTTCTTTCACTTTTTGTTCTTCCGGAGATGCATCTTTCTGCTCCACGATGCGCTCAACATGTCCTTCTGCATTACGAAGAATGCGGCCATAGCCAGTTGGATCTTCAGGAATCCCAGTAAGAATCGTTGCTTTCGCAGCTGTTTCCTGATGATGGGCAAGAAGCGCTTTCATTGTTTCTGGGCGAATCAGCGGAGTATCTCCACAAATGACAAGAGTTGTCCCAGATAAATCTCCTAATACTTCAGTTGCTTGCAATACGGCATGAGCCGTTCCAAGTTGTTGTTCTTGAAGTGCGTACTCACTGCGGCTTCCCAGTTGATCTTGAACTTTTTCAGCACCATGACCAACAATCGTTACGATGCGCTCCGCTCCAATATCTTGAATATGATCAACCACATGTTCGACCATTGGTTTGCCACAAACAGGATGTAATACTTTATATAATTTGGACTTCATACGTGTACCTTGACCAGCAGCTAATACCACTGCATATGTTTGTGTCATCTAGTGAGTCCTCCAGTATGTTCAATTTACTCTTTTGACTATAGACGAAAAGGACCTATAATTCAAGGAAATCCCGCTTGACAAATTGATGACAAAACCATTATTATTATCGTTTTTTTTATTAAGTAAAGCGAAGTAACATTCCATTTTTTGCTTTAGCTAGGAACTCGGACCGAAAGAAAGGCTCAAAGTCGTTTTTCCCTGCCTCAAAACTTTTCCATTTTAAGCTTTTTTCCATTCATATAGCGTTTCCGTCCAGTCAGTTTCACTTTACGTCCAGTTATCATTCATTTTCGTCCACTCACAAGTCATTTCTGTCCATTCATGAAATTTCTGCCGATTCTGTGACATAAAAAAGACTTCCACCAATTGGTAGAAGTCCTTTTTATTATTTGGCTATGTTAAATGTTGCTGTTGATATTCCGCAAAACAGCTACGCTTTCCGCGGGCTTGCGCCGAACTAACTCGGACTTCATGTCCGAGTGGATTTCAGCACTTCGCTGTTCCCGCAGGAGTCTTCACTGTTTTTCTCCATATCACTAAATCGTAAGTTATCATTTCCCTGTTTACTATAATGATTGTTGTAGTAGAATGCGGCGACTCCAGCGGAATCAGCGTGTCCAAACTAGACCCCGCAATGAGCACCGCGAATGAGGAGGCTAGTGGACCGCCCGCGGAAAGCGTCCGCATGAAACGAAAATCACCAATATCGTTTAACTGAGCTTATTAGTTAACCAATTTTCTCTCTCGTTTCGCCTGGCGTGCATAGAAAATCTCGTACATGACAGGAATAATGATTAACGTCAATAACGTAGAGGAAGTTAACCCTCCTATAACGGTGATGGCTAACCCTTTTGAAATCAATGTACCTGACGACGTCGTCAGAGCTAACGGAATGAGCGCAGCAATCGTCGCAAACGCCGTCATCAAAATGGGACGTAAACGCGTTTTGCCCGCTTCCACTAGTGACTCCCGGATGTTCATGCCCTTATCATTACGGTTTTGGTTTATCCGGTCCACGAGAACAATCGCATTTGTCGTCACAATCCCGATAAGCATCAGGAATCCAATCATGACACTTACCGATAAAGGTTCACGTGCAATCACCAAGCCAATTAATGCACCGATTGGTACGAAGATGAGGGAGGACAAAATAATGAATGGAATACGTGCTTGCCCGAATGTAATTAACATCGTCAAGTAGACAAGACCAATCGCACTCGCAATAGCAAGACCGAGTTGTTGGAAAATCTCAACTGTCTCATCACTGCCTCCACCACTTTCTAAACTTACCCCTTCCGGCAAGTCCACATTTGCTTTTACGCCTTCTTCAACTTCAGCTGAGACTTTTTGAATGTTCTCCGCATCAATTTGGGCTTCGATCCGTGCAAATACTTTACCGTCAAGTTTTTGAATCGCTGTAACAGAATCTATTTCTTCAACGGTAGCGATATCTTGTACTTCAACAAAACCGCTTGCTGTAAATATCGGTAGCGTGCGGATATCGTCAATACTGCTCAATGCTTCGTCATATGATAATTGTACTGAGCGATCAATTCCATCAAGTGTTAAGTTGCCTACAGAGACTGGTTTTGTCTGATCAGAAATCGTTCCAAGCAATTGGAAACCGGAGACACCCAGTTCATCCGCTTTATCCGAATTAATTTGCACGACCAATTGCTTTTGCTTTTCAGAGAAATTATTCGAAACATATTTCAATGTATCTAAACTGTTCATGTAAGCTTCTACATCGGATGCTGCTTTTGACAATGCTTCCAAATCACTTGCAAATAAATCCACAGACACATTGTTATTCGTTGGTGGTCCGCCAGTGGATAGCTCTGATACGGAGATTGTAGAATCTGGTGAAATTTTGGTTACAACGCTTTCCATATCTTCTTCCAGCGACTCAACAAAATCAGTAACATCCACATTTTCTTTTAATGTCAAAATGTAGCCAGCACGATTTTCAAGTTTAATTCCCGTAGCAAAATCACGAGAACCGACGGCAGTTGTGACATCTTGAATATCTTCTGACTCTCCCAAAAGTTTTTCCACTTCAAGTGATACTTCGTTCGTACGTTCAAGTGATGTCGAAGAAGGCAGTTCAATACTCGCCTGGACTAATTTGGTTTCTTCATTTGGTATGAAAGTAAACCCTAATCCAGGTACTAATGCAAACGAGCCTCCAAGTAGCAAGACTGACAACACTAGAATGATGGCTTTACGGTTTAACGACCATAAAATAACCCGCTCATAAAAACGTTGCATGGAGCTCTCTTTTTCTTCTTGTCTCACTTTCTTGAACGAAAACTTAGCCAAAATCGGCACAATGGTAACTGCAACAAGAAGTGAAGCAGCTAAAGAGAAAATAACCGTTAAAGCAAATGGCAAGAAGAACTCCCCTGTGATGCCACTAACAAAACCGATTGGCAAAAAGACGACGATGGTTGTTAATGTTGAAGAAGTGATAGCTCTCAATATTTCCTTGGTAGACGATGCCACCAATTCATTCGACATCGGTTCATCGGATTTTCGCAAACGGCGGAAAATGTTTTCAATCACCACTATACTGTCATCTACTACTCGACCTACCGCAACAGCCATACCACCTAGCGTCATTATGTTCAGACTGATATCCAGCTGTGCTAGGAAAATCGCTGCAATTAGCAACGACAACGGAATGGAGATAATCGCAATAATTGTTGCTCGGAAATTCCGCAAGAAAATCAACACCGCAATAGAGGCGAATAGCGCACCTAGCAAGCCTTCTTTTACCAATGTTTCCACTGACTTTTCAATTCCGTCAGCAGAGTCAAAACCAACCGCATATTCCAGACGATCGTCATACGAATCAAGTACCTCGATTACACGGTTCGCGATTTCCACTGTGTTGGCGTCCTGCTTTTTGGTGACGGCCATAGACAGTGCTTCCTCTTGGTTATAACGAGTAATCTCACTTTGTTTAGATACTTCTTCAATGGTTGCAATTTCTTGTAACTCCACTGGAGGAGCTTGCGGATTGAAAGAAGAAGTGAGTTTCAAAGACTTTAACTTTTCGATAGATTCGAGCTTTTCTTCTACTCGCACCGGAATATTAATATCATTGTCATTCACGGTTCCAGCAGGGAATGAGAAGATTTGCTGATCGATTTGTTCTTTAATTTGACTGAGCGTAAGTCCAGCTGCAGCCGCTTCTTTCTGATTGACCGTAATTTGCAATAGTTCATCTTGCAGACCGCCAACGGAAACAGAGTTGATACCCGGAATTTTATTTAACTCTGGAATGACTTCTTTGTTCAACAGGTCTTCAATATCGCCTTCACCTTTACTGAATAAGGAAATGTTGAAGATGGGAAATGATCCAAATGATAAGCGGCTAATTTCCGTTTCCACACCTTCAGGCAAATTGAGCCCACGGATTGCTGTTTCAGTTTGTTGTTCTGCTCGATCTAGATTTGTATCAAATGGAAACTGCATATTGATAATACCGATTGTTTCATATGAAACACTTTGAATTTCAGTTGCACCCTCAATCCCCTTCAATTGATCTTCAATGGGTGTGATGACGCGGTCGTCAACATCTTCAGGAGATGCCCCAGGGTAAACCACTTGCACGGACAATTGAGGGAACTCAATGTTTGGCAGTAAATCAATTTTTAAACGTGTAAAGGAATAAAGCCCAAGAACAATTAGTAAGAATGAAATAATGAATACAGCTGCAGCATTTTTCAAACTGAATTTGGTTAAGAAATTCACTTGGTACACCTTCTTTTTTAGTAGGATATGTTTCTAATTTTAGTTATACTACACTTGTGTCGGATTGGCGAATACGAATGTGCTGTTTTCTTAGAATAATAAAGTTTGGTGTTTTAGGAAGAATTTTCTTTTGAATATCTGGTATTTAGTTGTTTAATAAAAAAGCTATGTTAAATGCTGCTGTTGATATTCCGCAAAACAGCTACGCTTTCCGCGGGCTTGCGCCGAACTAACTCGTACTTAATGTCCGAGTGGATTTCAGCACTTCGCTGTTCCCGCAGGAGTCTTCGCTGTTTTGCTTCATATCACTAAATCCTAAGTTAAGTCATTTCCCTGTTTACTACAATGATTGTAGTAGAATGCGGCGACACCAGCGGAATCAGCGTGTCCAAACTAGACCCCCGCAGTGAGCGACTTGTGCAATTTTATTTGCATAAGTCGTTTGCGACGAGTAACCGCAGGAGCATCTTAAATGAACAAAGGCTAGTGGACCGCCCGCGGAAAGCGTCCGCATGGAACGAAAATCAACAATATCGTTTAACTGAGCTAATAAAAAAGAAACTTATCAATATGACAAGTCTCTTGATCTCCTCTATTAAGCTCCTGCTTCTTCATATGGAATCATATCTTCTTCGCTAGATTCAGCATAAGCATTCAATACTGCTTCCTGAATTTTCGTTCGCGTACCAGAATTGATCGGATGTGCGATATCTCTAAACTCACCATCTGGTGTTCGCTTACTTGGCATGGCTACAAATAATCCTGTATTGCCGTCAATGACACGAATATCATGCACAACAAACTCGCTGTCTAGTGTGATGGAAGCAATGGCACGCATGCGGCCATCAGTTTGTACTCGACGTAATCTTACATCAGTTACTTCCATTGTCTCACCACCTTTCGTCTTAGATGACTTACATACTCTGACAACTATATTCTACATTTATCACATTTTCCCTTCTTTTTTAACGGAATTTTTAAAATATTTAATAAAATACAAAAAAGCCATAGAAAGAATTCTCTATGGCTTAATCGAACTTATGAAATTAACGCGATAACTTCTATCTCAACTTGAGCATCTTTCGGTAAACGTGCAACTTCCACCGTAGAACGTGCCGGCTTATGGTCTCCAAAATGTTGACCATAAATTTCATTAAATACAGCGAAGTCGTTCATGTCTTTAATAAATACGGTTGTTTTCACAACTTGTTGTAATGATGATCCCGCTTCTTCCAGTACAGCTTTTAAATTAGCAAATACTTGGTGAGTCTGTTCGGTAATCGAACCTTCCACCATATTTCCCTCAGCTGTTAATGGAATTTGTCCTGAACTGTAAAACAAACCGTTTACGATCATTCCTTGGACGTATGGTCCAATTGCTGCTGGCGCTTTAGTTGTCGATACTGCTTTCATTATTCATTTCCACCTTTCGTAAAATAATTGCCTTCTGTTAAAGCGATTGTACGATCTTTTTCGTTTACTTCATGCAATTTTACCAGTGATAAATAATTTTCAATCAATTGTTCGTCAGCATGCTCCGCTTCAACCAACACGGCAACACCCGCTAACTGGCAATTAAATTCTTCAAGCAAGTTTTTCATCCCATTCATCGTACCGCCGACTTTCATGAAGTCGTCTGTAATCAGAACACGTTGACCACTCTTCATGCTTCGTTTAGACAATACCATCGTTTGAATACGACGTGAAGAACCAGAAACATAGTTAATGCTGACAGTAGAACCTTCAGTAACTTTACTATCTCGACGCACAACCACCACTGGTACATTTAAGTGGCGAGCAATGGCATGTGCAATTGGTATACCTTTTGTGGCCACTGTCATGATGGCATCAATCGGTTGTTTGGCAAACGCTGAAGCAAAAACTTTTCCGACACGATTCATCAGTTCAGGGTTTCCAAGTAAATCCGTCATAAATAAATACCCGCCAGGTAACAAACGGTCTGAGTGACCAAGCTCTTCCATAAAGTCTTTAATGACTTCACGGACTGCTTCATCACGCATTCTTGGAATATATTTAACCCCGCCAGCTGCTCCTGGCACTGTCATCAGTAAGCCGATTCCTTTTTCTTCGAACGTTTCTTTCACAATGGTCAAATCTTCACTGATGGAAGATTTGGCAGATTGGTACATATCCGCAAACAAGGTTAATGGAATTAACTGTTGAGGATGGTCTAACAAATAATGAGTCATATCAACGAGACGCTCACTGCGTTTCCACTTCATGGGTCACACTCCTAAACACGAATGATTTATATGTCATTTTAAACAAATATACGGTTTTAGGCAAGTGTATCTCGCTCTCCCAACAATCTCACTGCATAAACTTCGTCACAAAAGCCTCTCAAACCATTATAAATTCTATTTACTCTGGATTCATGTTGAACAACACCGAATACGGTTGGACCGCTCCCACTCATCAATACCGCATCTGCTCCAAATTTCATCATTTGTTCTTTGATCATGGAGACTTCCGGATGCAATTTTAACGTAACAGCTTCCAATGCATTTCCCATAGTATTGCACATTAATTCATAATCTTTCTCCCGGATGGCACGAATCATTTCTTTTGTATTGGGATGAACCACTTCATTCACCTTTAAACTTCCGTATACATCTGCCGTAGAAACACCTATAGATGGTTTGGCTAAAATAATCCAGCAGTTTGGCGGTGCCGGCAATTCTTGAATCTGTTCACCTCTGCCAGTAGCAAGGGCAGTTCCTCCATATACGCAGAACGAAACATCCGAACCAATCTTAGCACCATGATCCGCTAATTGATCCTTTGTTAGATTCAAGTTCCATAATTCATTTAATCCTTTTAAAGTAGCGGCAGCATCACTGCTTCCTCCTGCCAGTCCAGCAGCAACGGGTATCTTCTTTTCTAAAGTAATGGATACACCTTGCTGTACTTTATATGTATCTTTCAATAACTTTGCCGCTTGATAGGCTAGGTTTCTTTGGTCATCCGGCACATAACGATCCGCTGAAATAATGCGAATCTGACCATCTGTACGTGGTTCTAATCCGATACGATCTGCCAAATCAACCGTGGTCATTATCATTTCTACTTCATGGTAGCCATCGGGACGTTTTTTTAAGACATCCAGGGTTAGATTGATTTTTGCAGGCGCTTTCACATAAAGCATGGTTCTGCCTCCTTTATCTGTTCATTGCTGTTCACTATTTTACCACAGCTAGTGATTTAGGAAAGGAGGCGTAGAAAAGATTGCTCATGTTTCTGTTTCTACATCGCTTCGCTAGCTTCGAAACATGAAAGTACGTCACATCGCTAGCTAGCTGTGTCGTAAAGACCAGACCCAATTGTCTTAGTATCTACTCTTTCCTACATGAAAGCGAGACCGTTAATATAGCTCTCATAAAAATAGGCGGATTGCTCCGCCGTGTCAGTCCCATTAGAAATCTAGTTTGCGACTTACTTCTTGTACTGTTGTCCGTTCATTAATCCGGCCTGTGCCATTTCAACTGCTCGTTTTACCATGTTTCCAGCATTACGAGAGGTGATGCCTCCCCAACCGTCACGCGTAACGACATCATAAAATCCAAGTTCTTTCGCAATTTCCTCTTTTAGATGATTCGACATTACACGATTACGTGGCATGTTTTTCCTCCTCTTGAGGACTGACAAGTTTAGTATGCACTGAAAACAAAAAAACACTCATGAAGGAATTCCTCCATGAGTGTCTTGTTAAAATATAAGTACATAAGTGCTAAAGATTATTTGACGACTACAAGTTCTTGCATTCCGTCAACAATTGTAATTTCTACTGCTTCAGTTAAAATATCTGTGTAGCTGTAAGACACACGCTCAAACGCGTTCTCGTCCTGATCAAGATCCACTACGAACACTGCATGATACGTTTCACGTAAAACGCCTGCTCGTTCAATCGTTTTCTTGCGACCACCGTTTGCTTTTAATTGCAAACGTTTACCTAAATGACAATCTAAAGACTTTTTAATATCGGCTAAAGTTTTTGGCATTTCGCTTACACCTCACTTAGTCATAAGCATACCATATCCACAAATATTTGTCAACCAAATTTATTATTTTAACAATGAACAAAAGCACTTGTCAATAAAATTCTTATAATTAAACTGTAATTTTTATTAATAAGTGTGCCAAGTTTGTTATAAAGTCGCAATTTCCTTGAAATCTGGCAGCAATAAATCTGCTAATTTTCCAAATTCCTGAATGGTTAATGTTTCCCCTCGACGAGTAGGATCAATATTCGCACCTTCCAAGGCCGCTAAAATCAAATCTTTCTTTTCTTTCCCGTGTGGAAGTTGAGACTGTAGATTGTTTAGAATTGTTTTCCTGCGTTGGGCAAAAGAAGAACGAGATACCGTGAATAAGAAATCTTCATCCAAAACATTTACAGGAGCCGTCTCATGCCTCGTTAACTTAATGACAGCTGAGTCGACATTAGGTTGTGGAATAAAGACTGTTTTTGGAACGGTCATGGCAATTTCAGCCTTCATATAGTACTGAATCGCGATGGACAATGAACCATAAGCTTTTGTACTAGGCGAAGCTGTAATACGATCCGCCACTTCTTTCTGCATCATGACAACCATTCCGCGAATCGGTAATTTTTCCATAAGCAACTTAATAAGAATCGGTGTAGTTACATAGTATGGCAAGTTTGCTACGACCATAACATCCTTGAATCCAGCCAATTTATCCTGCATTACTTCTGACACATTGGCTTTTAACACATCCGAATGGACAATCTCAACGTTATCGTATGGAGACAGCGTATCTTCCAACACTGGTAACAGGCGTTGGTCAATCTCAAAAGCAACCACTTGACCAGCAGTGCGTGCTAAATGCTCTGTCAACGCACCAATTCCGGGACCGATTTCAATGGCAGCCGACTCTTTTGTCAACTTTGCATGGCTGACAATGTTATGAAGTACGTTCGGATCGATTAAGAAATTTTGTCCTAAACTCTTTTTAAATGAAAAACCGTATTTTTTTAATATTTCCTGCGTGCGTTTTGGGGTTGCAATATCTTTACTCATGTATGCCCTCCTGATCCAATTGTGCTAAAGCTTTTTCAAATTGCCCGCTTTCAATTTGGAACATTGATAGTCTTTTTTGTAGTTGTTTGCCATTCGTATAACCAATCTGCAATAGCTCACCCAGTCGATCACGACGGGCTTTAGAACTAGGATGCCCAATTAATCGAGCTTCCATCAATTGGTGAAGTGGAATTTCTTCTATTTGATTCAATGTATTCCTCGGTGTATATACATTTAAAAGCGCTTGGCGTATATCTTCGTCCGCAGCATGCTCAATTCCAAGACCTTTTCCATTTTTCGCAATGGTTTTTTCTTTCGGTAAGAATGCATGCTTTACACCTGGTACCTGCTCTTCAATAATGGCACGTATTCGTCTGCCAGGATAATCGGGATCCGTAAAAACAATGACCCCTCTTTTATTTTGAGCATGCTGAATACGCTTGATGGTCTCTGGCGAAATAGCAGAACCATTCGTTTCAATCGTATCTGCTTTCACAGCACGCTTAATAGCAGTCGTATCATCTTTTCCTTCCACCACTATTACTTCTTCAATAAACACGATTCATTGCCTCATTTCCAACTGCTTCTTTGCCTATTTTACTTCCGCACAGCCCCATTGTACACAGAAAAGCGAAGCAGGCCATGATAGCCCAACACCGGTGCTGGAAGTTTCGTCCGCGGAAAGCGAAAGAAATAGCCGACCACCTTTGTTCCTCTAACGACAAAAAGCTTTCCCTCAAAAATGGGGAAAGCTGGGATTTAATTAATCTAAAACTTTAATTCGAACTTGTTTACGACCAAAGCCAAATGCTTGATCTGTCGTAGGCATGAATAAGTCAATCTTCATTCCTTTTATTGCTCCGCCCGTATCTCCAGCTACAGCGTGCCCATAGCCTTCAACCCAAACCTTTGAACCTAAAGGAATAACGCGCGGGTCTACCGCAATTACTTTTAAATGTGGATTTGAACGTAAATCGATACCCGTAGCGGTAATACCCGAGCAACCATTACAATAAGCTGTATAGGCTGTTGCAGATACATAAAATTCTTTTCCGTCAGGTTCTGATGAACTATCCGAACTTGAAGTACCACGTGAAACGCTTGCCGTAACAACTTTCGTTCCAACAGCCACGACTTTCTTTGCTGGTTCACTAATTACTTCTTCGCCTTTTAGAATACGAGCGACCTGTTTACCATTTTCAGAAATAATTTCATAAGTGCGTTTTATGGACCCTTGTTTTCCTTCTTGTACAACTTTTTCTTTACCTTTTAACAGGTTCTTATCTTTACGTGTTTCCACAGCGAAATTCGTTGCTGCTTCCACTACATCGGTGACTTTTTCTACGCGAACGACTTGTATAACATCGTTTGGAATCACTAGCTCATCCATTCTTTGTTCGACACGATCAAATTCATTCATTTGAATCTCTTGTTGTTTTAAAAAGTCAGCGACCGTAGTCGAAGTGGACCAAACCTTCATTTCATTGACACCATCTACGAGCGTTACTTGGAACGCTTTTTCAATCGCAATGTTTGTATCGGGTCCGACCTTGGCATCAAGCCCAGGTGTTAACTTATCTTGCTCAGAAACTTCAATCTTTGCTTCTGCTAAAACTTCACTAACTTGATCGGCAGTTGTTTGGATCATTTGTTTTTTCCCATCAACTGTAATCGTAATTTTTTTTGCCTGTTCCCACTTAATAGAAAGTCCTTCTTCTATTTTCGTGTTCAATGAGGGTGATACTAAATCAGCGTTGGAAACTTGAATATCTTGTTCATTCAATAAGGCTCCAACTGTATCTGCATGGGTGTGAACTTCTTGTTGTTTACCATTAACCGTCAAAGCGACAGTTTGTTTCGTTCCTACGAAAAGAACGGCTGATATGACAGAAACAATTAAGATAATTGCGATTGCTACTATTCCTAATTGCTTATTCCTCAATGTTTTGGTGAACAGGTTTTTCATGGAATTATTTGACATGAAAAACGCCTCCTTATCACTCGTGTGATTATATAGATTACAAAAATGCCTGTCAACCATTCGAAATTAGTCAAACAATTCAGGTTGAAAGAACCTCCTCTGTCCAAGTATTGGAGACGGTTCCATTTTTTATACAGGTAATTTGTAAAATTTTATGGCATTTTCAGTTGTGACTTTGCCTACTTCCTCAACTGGAATGTTTTTCAGACGAGCAATTTCTTCTGCTACTAGTGTTACAAGTGCCGGTTCATTGCGTTTTCCTCTATGTGGATGAGGTGCTAAGTACGGGGCATCCGTTTCGATCAATAAATACTCAAGTGGAATTTCTGCAGCAACTTCTTTCGGCTTCTTGGCATTTTTAAACGTTACAGGACCACCGAGTGAGATCATGAAATTCATCTCGATACAGATTTTTGCGGTTTCAACACTGCCACCGTAACAATGCATGACGCCACCCGTTGTTTCGGCCTTTTCTTCCTGCAGGATACGGATGACATCTTCAGTCGCATCACGGTTATGAATGACTATAGGCAAATTCACTTTTTGTGCCAAACGAATTTGTTTTCTAAATAATTCCTGTTGCACATCATGAGGTGATTTGTCCCAATGATAATCAAGTCCGGTTTCTCCAATTGCCACAACTTTTGGATGTGCTGCTAATTCTTCAATCCATAGTAAATCTTCTTCTGTACAATCAATAGCATCTACTGGATGCCAACCTACAACTGCATAAATAAACTCATATTGTTCCGCTAATGCAATTGCTCGCTTAATTGTTTTTCGGTCGAAACCAATGACGACCATATGGTTAACTTTTGCTTCGAGAGCTCGTTCAATGACTTCTTGTAAATCTTCATCGTATTGATCTGCATTTAAATGAACATGTGTATCTATGTACATAATTAATCGCCTCACATAATCTCTATTTTAGATTCAATAAATATTTCTGACATCTCTGTTTCGTAACAACTTGATGACGGTTGCATGTATTTCTCATAACATTCAGGACTAAATAACCTAAAAATGGTAATTACTTTTAATTGTATTATAATTCCAGTGATTCGAACGACCTAAACTTTCAAAAGAATAGCACGTTACAAATGATCGTTACAAGGAAAAAGCCTGTCCAGCAATTGCTGAACAGGCTTTTTAGATGTTGTTTTATTTTACTTTTGCACCGTTTACGAGTTTTTCATCGACCGTTGCCAATGTTAAATATCCATCTTTTTCTCCAGCAAGAATCATACCTTGTGACAGTTCTCCGCGCAGTTTAACAGGTTTCAAATTGGCTACAACAATCACTTTCTTGCCTACTAATTCTTCGGGTTTATAACTCTTTGCAATACCTGAAACTACTTGGCGTTGCTCGTATCCCAAATCTACCTGCAGCTTCAATAATTTATCTGCTTTAGGGATTGCTTCACATGCCGTAACCGTTGCAACTCGCAAGTCCACATTCATGAACTCGTCGATTGTTATTTCTGGAACATCTGGAGCATCTTCTTTTACAGATTCTGCCACTACCGCTTCTTCCACTTTTACCGGACCACGCATTTGTTCTTGAATATACGTAATTTCTGTCTCCACTTCTAGCCTTGGGAAAATCGGTACGCCTTTTTCAATCACTTTTGTACCACTTGCAATGATTGATGCGTTTTCAAGTGATTCCCAAGTCAATGCATCTGCAGACAAACCTAGTTGCTCAGCAATTTGTTTTGGAGCGTTTGTCATGAACGGTTGCAAGTAAACGGCTATTTTACGAAGGCTTTCAGCCAAGTTCCACATAACTGAACCTAATTTTGGTTTGTCTGATTCTTCTTTAGCCAGTACCCATGGTTGCGTTTCGTCAATGTATTTATTCGTACGAGAAACAAGAGACCATAAATCGCTTAACACGATACTGAACTGCATTTTCTCCATACTTGCTTCATACTTTTCTTTCACTTCTTTTGCATGCGCTTGTAATGTCGCATCAAATTCTGTAGGTTCATTTCCTTCTGTCGGAATCACACCATCAAAATACTTATTCATCATGGAAACAGTACGATTCAGTAAGTTTCCTAAATCATTTGCCAAGTCATAGTTGGTGCGTTCCACAAAAGACTCTGGTGAAAAGACGCCATCGGAACCGAACGGCAACTCACGTAATAAGAAATAACGTGTAGCATCCAATCCATAACGATTTACTAATAATTCCGGTGTGACAACATTGCCTTTAGACTTTGACATTTTCCCGTCTTTCATCATGATAAAGCCATGTGCAAACACTTTTTTCGGTAACGGTAAATCCAAAGCCATCAAGAAAATAGGCCAGTAAATCGTATGGAATCTCACAATGTCTTTTCCAACGACATGTACATCAGCAGGCCAGAACTTATTAAATAACGATTCATCATCCGACTTATAGCCGAGTGCTGTAATATAGTTTGATAAAGCATCTACCCATACATAGATTACATGTTTTGCGTCTCCAGGTACTCGTATTCCCCAATCAAATGATGTTCGGGACACCGATAAATCTTCCAACCCTGGTTTGATGAAGTTATTGATCATTTCATTTTTTCTAGACTCAGGTTCAATAAATTCAACGTTATTTTCATAATAGTTTAGCAAGCGGTCAGCATATTTTTTCATATTGAAGAAATATGATTCTTCTTTGACTTTTTTCACAGGACGTCCACAGTCTGGACAGTTTCCATTTTCCAATTGTGATTCAGTAAAGAAAGATTCACACGGAGTGCAATACCATCCTTCATATTCACCTTTGTAAATATCGCCGTTATCAAGGAATAACTGGAAAATCTTTTCGACACCATCTTTATGGCGCTGTTCAGTTGTTCGAATAAAATCGTCATTGGAAATGTCCATCAATTCCCAAACTTGCTTGGAAGCTTCTGCAATTTCATCTACATAAGATTGTGGATCTTTTCCAGCTTCTTGTGCTTTCTCTTGAATCTTTTGGCCATGCTCATCCATTCCCGTTAAAAAATGAACATCAAAACCACGTAAACGCTTATAGCGAGCCATCGCATCAGAAGCCACTGTTGTATAAGCAGTCCCTATATGGAATTTACCGCTTGGGTAATAAATTGGAGTCGTAATATAAAAAGAATTTCTTTGGTTGTTCAATTAAATTCGCCCTTTCGTGCCAATAAAGTAGTAATACTATTCTATCTGAGTACCAGAATTGTTTCAATGATGTATAATTGACGAAAAATGTCGAATAATAATTACGGGATTTGAGTACCCAGTTTTTTTCAATTATTGCCATATTATTGACATATATTAATTCATATATCAAATATATTATATTTTGACTATAAAATATCATATTATTAACAATTATTACTATGAATTGGAAGTAATTTTTATTGACGTAGCTGCCAGTACTTGGTATGATAAATAACAGACAAGAAAGAAATGTCGAAATTTGACGAATTACTTTTATAATTCGAGAGGAGTACTTTTCATGAAATCTACAGGAATCGTTCGTAAAGTTGATGAATTAGGACGCGTAGTTATTCCAATAGAGCTTCGCCGTACACTTGGCATTGCTGAAAAAGACGCATTGGAAATTTACGTGGATGACGATAAAATCATCTTGAAAAAATACCTGCCAAACATGACTTGTGCTGTAACTGGTGAAGTATCAGATGACAACCTACGTTTAGTAGGCGGAAAACTGATCTTAAGCCCAGAAGGCGCAGACTTGTTGGTAAAAGAAATTCAAACTAACTTGACTAAATAATTTCAAAATCCGGGGCGACTATTTGTCACTCCGGATTTTTTTTATTCTTCAATATGATACTGTTGATACACATCCCGCTTCGGTAGATCTCTGTCCTTGGCCACAACTTTAATGGCTTCTTTCGAAGAAAGCGACTGATTTTCTATCACATGGTTAACATGCTCAGTTATGGATAAATTGATCCACCATTTTTCAGTTTCATCCGGATTTTCTTCTGTAGAACCTTCAATAACCATTACAAATTCGCCACGCACTTCTTCCTTCTCTGCCCAAGCCACAGCTTCTTCCAAAGTCCCTCTTACAAACTCTTCGAATTTCTTTGTCACTTCCCGCGCCAACACTACTTTTCGTGAAGAACCCAGTATTTGTTGAGCATCCCGCAGTGTTTCTTTTAGTCGATGAGGAGCTTCGTAAAACAGCATCGTTTCTTTGTGGTATTGAATGGCTTCAAGTGTAGCTTTTCGATCTTTCTTTTGCCTTGGGAGAAAACCATAAAAAGTAAAAGCCAAGGTTGAAAGTCCAGATGATATTAACGCACTTAATGCAGCATTCGCACCAGGAATCGGCACGACGGATAAATTCTCTGCAACCGCTTTTGCCACAATATCCGCTCCTGGATCGGAAATGCACGGTAAACCAGCATCACTGACAAGTGCAATATTCTTTCCATTACGCAGAAGCTCTAAAAGCTTGTCCCCGCTATATTCCAAGTTATGCTCATGGTAGCTAATGAGTGGTGTATCAATTTCAAAGTAATTACACAGTTTCTTCGTATTACGTGTATCTTCGGCAGCAATATAATCCGCTTCTTTCATCATACGAATCGCGCGAACGGTCATATCCTCCAAGTTTCCAATAGGTGTCGCCACCAAATACAATATACCAGTAGTCGATTTTCCTGAAAAACTCTTTTGTGCATGCATTATCGTTCACCTCTCATTCCATTTGCCATATAGACTATTTTCTCACTCTTCTTCAACTGTTTAAATGCATACTCCGCTTTCATCGCCAGTTGTTTCGTTTCGAATGCTTCCTGATAAATACATGTAACCGGCAGTCTTGCCCGAGTATACTTGGCGCCTTTGCCGTTGTTATGGACGTTTATACGTTTTGTTAAGTCATTGGTATAACCGGCATAATAGGAGCCATCGGAACATTCCAACACATAAAAAATATGCTCGTTAGTTCTCTCCATAAAGCATCTCACGCACTTCTTCCGTATATTCACCTTTTTCATCGTACACATACAAAGGAGGAAGAATTTTTAAATCGGGTTTTCCATCTTTGATTCCTTCTATTAATAAGGTGTTCGCTTCTTTTCCTTCTTTCGGATAAACAAAGCGAATGCGTTTTGGCTCCAGTCGATTTGCTCTCATTGCCGTCACGATATCTAACAATCGGCCTGGTCGATGAACAAATGCCGCTTTTCCACCTTGTTTCAGCAACTGACTTGCAGATTGAACGGCTTCGTCTAAAGTTAAATGAAGTTCGTGTCGGGCAATCGCTAAATGTTCTTTCAAGTTTTTATTACTTGCTTCATGCGCAGGAAAATAAGGAGGATTACACGTTACCACATCATGTTTTTCAATCCCAAGATCTTTGGGAATGGTTTTGACATCCCCTTCAACAATCGTTATTTGGTCATTTAATTGATTATAGCTCACGCTTCTATTAGCCATATCTGCTAAACGTTGTTGTAATTCCACACCTGTAATCTTAGCTTTCGTTCTTGCACTTAGAAATAAAGGAATAACACCGTTTCCAGAACATAAATCAACGATTGACCCTTGTTTAATCGGTACATAAGTAAATTTGGCAAGCAGTACTGCATCTAATGAGAAGGAGAACACAGACGGACTCTGAATAATCCGTAGATCCTCTGCAAGTAAGTAGTCTAATCTTTCATCATCTTGTAAGTCGATTTCCATTATTTAACCCTCCGACATAACAAAAGACCGACATCCACTTGTTGAAGTGGAATCAGTCTTTCATCACCCGTTTTGTTTATTTAAAAATGAAAGGCAGAACAAACAATCTTCGCCTTTACGTGAGCTTCCAAAGTGCACATGACACACATGGAACCCTTCTTGATACAATCTTGCCAAGTTATCGTAACCTTCTCCAATATCAATCCGGCTTAATTTTTTTGCATTCAGTTCGGACTGTTTCAGGACTGCTTCTTCCGCCGCATGAATTTCATCCAAACGCGTCCGAAGAAGGAAGTTCTCTTGTTGCAAAGACTGATGTTCTTCCATCATCAAAGCCACGAACTCTTTAAGTGCATGGAACTGCCCTTGCAATGATTCAAGTTGCTGTTCAAACTCCATGACCGTATCCAAAAAATTACGATCTTTCACGTACATCACCTCGTTGTTCAGTCCATTACACTTGGTTTTCTGCAAACTGCTGAATTTCTTCTAATGTATAGTCTAGCACACGTTGTTGCTCAGCTAATTCAACTTGCATCACGCGTTCCAATAAGTTAATTCCGACGACTTTTCCTTTGCCATCCGGTGTAGAAATTCGCGCACCCATATCTGGCATTAACTCTTTTGCTGTTTCATACTCGTCATTTTCGTATTTTAAACAGCACATCAACCTGCCGCATAAACCCGATATTTTTGATGGGTTAAGGGAAAGGTTTTGATCTTTGGCCATTTTGATTGAAACAGGTTCAAAATCACCTAAAAATGTTGAACAACATAACATACGGCCACATGGTCCGATACCACCAAGCATTTTTGCTTCGTCTCGTACCCCAATTTGACGTAGCTCGATTCGAGTTCTGAATACAGAAGCTAAATCCTTTACCAGATCACGGAAGTCAACTCGACCTTCGGCTGTGAAATAAAAGATGATTTTATTTCGGTCAAATGTATATTCCACATCGACCAGCTTCATATCCAATGTGTGTTCAACAATCTTCTCTGTTCCTAGCTCAAAGGCATGTTGCGACTCAAGTTGGTTCTCATCAACTTGAAGACGATCACGCTCATCAGCGGGACGTACGACTTGTTTAAGCGGCAACACCACATCGTGTTCCTCCACTTGTTTTACAGGAACAACGACCTTCCCATATTCTACCCCTCTTGCTGTCTCAACTATAACATACTGATCTTTTTCTAAAGGAAAATCAGCTGGATCAAAATAATATATTTTACCCGCTTTCTTAAAGCGGACACCTACCACGTTATACAAACGAAAACCCCTCCTGCAGATTCAGCATTAACTGTTCCATTAACAGCGTCCGATTCATATTACGATGCAGTTGTTGCTTCGCTTTTAATATCGCCTCTATTTTATTAGACAAGTGCTCATATGTAGTATGAAGTGCACGTTGTTGATAAAAGGGCAAAAAATCAGGATACGCGTATGCTGAATCACTATTAGCCTTAACTGATACTAAATCGCGGTATGCGAATAAAAGTAAATCCAATGCTTGTTCTGTTTCTTCTTTCTCTTTTAACAAAGGTAACCATTCCTCATGTACGATCAACATCGCTTCATGTACATTGGATTCGACTGCCTCTACTAATTTTAACACTGTTTTTCGGACCTGTGCAAACTGCTCATCTTTTGCCAACTGTAAAGATTCTTCCAAATCGTTCGTCAGCATAGAAACAGTTGCCGCCATAGATGCTGTTAAACCTTCACCTATCAGCACTTTTACTCGTTCTTCATAGGGAATAGCTGGGAAAGAAATAATTTGACTACGCGAACGGATTGTCGGTAAAATCGCATGTGGTTTTTCCGTCAATAATATCGCTGTTATCAATCCTTCAGGTTCTTCCAAAAATTTAAGCAATGTATTCGCAGCAGATGCGTTTAAGCGATCTGCCCGGTGGAGCACATATATTTTACGACCAGCTTCAAGGCCTGTTTTATTCATCTCATATATTAACTGCAGCATTTGATCTTTTTTAATATCTTGTCCATCCGGTTCGATTTGAATAAAGTTTGGATGGTTGCCAGATTCAAATCTTCTGCACCCTCGGCACGTTTCACATGAAACATTTTGTACGGGTTGTTCACATAATAATAATTTCACAAACGATCGCATGACCGCTACTTTGCCTGTTCCTTTCGCTCCTTCAAAAAGATACGCATGAGCAACACGATTCTTTTGAAATACCGTTTGAAGTTGTTTCATTACAACTGGCTGTAACTGTCTGACATCATTTTGGTTTGCATCCATGAAGTTGCTCACCCTTTCTTTTTGAAAAAACCCGTGCTCCGGACATCCGGAAAACACGGGATTTTTCGTGTGTAGCTAAATAAAATTGTTTCATAAGTGCAATATGGTAATAAGTCTAAAAATGATGGAACTGTTCAATCGGAAGCACAAATACTGTCGCTCCCCCTACTTCAACTTCTACAGGATATGGAATGTATGAGTCAGCGTTACCGCCCATTGGCGATACCGGAGCAACCATCTGCTCACGAGAACGACAATTATCACGAATTAAATCCAATGCTTTCGGTATTAATTCATCTTCGGTACCGATTAAAAACGTCGTATTGCCTGATCGTAAAAAACCACCAGTACTTGCTAATTTGGTTGCACGAAAGTCACCCTTCGTTAGTGCGCTTGATAAACGGTTACTATCTTGATCTTGCACCACAGCCACTATAAGCTTCATCAACTCGACCCCTTTTCCGGAAGTTCTTCCTACTATTATAACATGAAAAGTTTGTTCATTTCATACGTGAAGAAAGAGAATTTTTCAGAACATTCAGTACGTATTCCGTTACTTCTTCCTGTGATTTTGAAGCATCCACCACATGTATTCGTTCAGGATATCTTCTAACGACTTCCCGGTAACCTTCTCTGACTGCTTCATGAAATGCCAAGCTTTCTACGTCTAGTCTATTCTTTTCCCTCTCATCATGTTTTGCAATCCTTTTGAGTCCTAATGAAGGCTCCAAATCAAACAATAAGGTTAAGTGAGGCATTAATTTACCAATAGCGAACTCATTGATGGAAAGAACTTCGTCAATTCCCAGCCCACGAGCGTGTCCTTGATATGCAAGGGAGGCGTCAATGAATCGATCACACAAAACGATTTTATTTTCATTTAATGCGGGCTCGATTTTCTCCACCAAGTGTTGTCTTCGCGCTGCTGCATATAGTAGAGCTTCCGTACGTCCGTCCATTTCCGTGTATTCGTTATTTAGTATGACTTCACGTATATGCTCTGAAATACGAATGCCACCCGGTTCACGTGTTGATACGATGTCATATCCTTCTTTTGTTAATTGAGCAACGACATCACTCATCACTGTTGTTTTTCCTGCGCCTTCTGGTCCTTCAATCGTTATAAAAAATCCCTGGTTGTTCATACTTTTTCCTCCTTCAAGACAAGCAACTGTTTTCGGCTCAAATCATGCTCACCTTGAATTGTTGCACCACTCGCTAAATAATCAGCAAGCATCTTCAATTTATTCGTTGTAATTTTTTCCCCGCGGACAAATAAGGGAATGCCTGGCGGATAAGGAATGACCATTCCTGCACAAATTCGGCCGTTTGCTTTGGTAAATGAAATCCATTCACTGTCTGATGCCTGTAGCTCTTTATATGGAACAGCCAAAGTTGAAAGTGCTTCTATTTCATGCGAATAATCAATTTCCACTTTATCTCTTTGCTGATTAGAACATTTTTCAACAGCAGCTTTTATTTTCTTTCGTATTTCTGCAAAAGGAAAGTGATGTCTCGCTTTTAATAATGGTAAAATCATCAATACTTGCTCTGGGTCTGCAAGCTCTACATAAATCCCTTCGCGCTCCAACTGTTTTTGCAAAGTAAAACCGGTATGATGGGGTACCCTTAAGATTAATTTCAATGGGTCATCGACTTCTATAACTTCAAGTGAAGATATGGTTTTCAAGCTATTCAAAAACTGCTGACGAGTCTTAATAAACAACTGGTGATCTTCATGCGCATACGTTCCAATAAAATGCCGCGCATCATCCAACGAAGCGAGTATAAGATATGATGGGCTACTAGATTGAAGCATGCGCAAATAACGATTCACTTTATCTTTGGACACTAGACTTGAGTTAATATGTAGATATGAACCCATTGTTAAAGCGGGTAGAGTTTTATGAGCTGACTGGACAACCACATCTGCCCCCATTTCAAGTGAAGATATCGGAAATTCGCCTTTTCCTATAAAATGCGCTCCATGCGCTTCATCAACAAGAACAGGAATTCCGTGCGCTTGCGTCAAACGAATCGTTTCAACCATCTCAGGATTTGTAACGCCATAATAAGTGGGATGCGTTAAAATAATTGCTTTGGCATCTGGGTAATAGTCGATAGCCGCCGATACAGTAGTCAAACTGACGTGTGAAGGCGTATATGTCTCTTCATCCCATTGAGGTGTTAAAAACACTGGTTGAGCACCTACTAGTTCAAGTGCATGAAATACCGACTTATGTGCATTGCGTTGCACCAGTACCCGATCGCCTTCCCCACAAGTTGCATACACCATGGCTAAATTTCCAACGGTAGAACCATTCACCAGAAAATAACTGTGTTGCGCACCGTAGGTTTTTGCCAACAATGCTTGTGCTTCTTCTATGACTTCTTCTGGATGGTGGTAATCATCAAGTCCACTGAGCTCGGTATAATCAAACTTCATCACATCTTTGAAAGCACGTGGCAACTCAGACAATGCTCCATGTTTATGTCCTGGCACATGAAACGAGCTATTTTGATTTTCATAAAAACGTTTCATTGCTTCTACTATTGGCCGTTCATTCATTCCTAATCCCTCACACTTTTCATATAGCTTTATTATACATCAATATAGATTTTCTTACTGTTGACCACTGCTATCTCAATAGTTGAACTTTTAAATTTAGGCTTCTTTAATAATGTAGCGTCAGTGATGGCTCCCATTTAGGTGAGTTATGATCGTGTGGTGTCTCATTAAGCAAGTTAAGTAGGGGAATGAAACTAGGTTTTGTTCGAGAGGTGCTTTCGAATATTTATCGCTCAAAGCCGTCTCACTCGCAAGTTTACTTGCTGAACGAACCGACTCCTTTTTGATCGACTTCCTCTAAAGAATCCCTCTCCAACAGAAAAGAGCCATTCAACGTCAGTGGAATGGCTCCCATTTGGGGGTTCGGGTTCAAAATATGAATAGCTTTATAACCTCTTAATGGTCTTGTTTCCGCTTCGCTCCTGTTCAAACCCTTAAAAAAGATCACAAAAAAACCGCTACCTCGGAAGGTACCGGTTTTTTACTTTGCCTAGCGACGTCCTACTCTCACAGGGGGAAACCCCCAACTACCATCGGCGC
>NZ_JBNNIX010000009.1:0-14756 GCF_050269735.1 Paenisporosarcina sp. NPDC076907
AAGTTAAGCTCTTTAGCGCCGATGGTAGTTGGGGGTTTCCCCCTGTGAGAGTAGGACGTCGCTAGGCAAAGTAAAAAACCGGTACCTTCCGAGGTGTCGGTTTTTTTGTGGTCTTTTTTAAGTGTTTGAGCAGGAGCGTAGCGAAAATAAGACCATTAAGGGTTTTAAAGCTATTTATGTTTTGAACCTGAACCCCTAAATGGGAGCCATTCCGCTGTCGCTGCATGGCTCTTTTCTGTTGGAGAGGGATTCGGATTCGTTAGAGGAAGTCGATCAAAAGGAGTCAGGTTGGTTCAGCAAGTAAACTTGCGAGTGAGACGTCTTTGAGCGATAAAGTGGCTTATATGAGCGATAAATCTTCCGAGTGAGCGATAAATCCCCAGTTTGAGCGATAAATAACGTTAAATGAGCGACAAATATAGGAAAGCAACTTTCCAGAACAAAACCTTGTTTCATGAGCCAACTTAACTTGCTTTATGAGACACCATAATACAGAAGTAGTTGGAGGATGTTTTGTATTTAAAGTGTTTAAACAGGAGCGAAGCGGAAACAAGACCATTAATAGTTTTAAAGCTATTCATTTATTGAACCGGAACCCCTAAATGGGAGCAATTCCACGGACGTTGAATGGCTCTTTTCTGTTAGGGTGTGTACGAATAATAGGGAATTAAAAAACTTTAAAACTTTTTTTCAAAAATGTATTGTAATATTTTCATACATTGGTATAATAAATCTTGTCGTTAAATATTATGTGGTCCCGTGGTGTAGCGGTTAACATGCCTGCCTGTCACGCAGGAGATCGCGGGTTCGATTCCCGTCGGGACCGCCATTATCTAAAATTATCAATCCGCAAAGAAAGGAAACTTTCTCTGTGGATTTTTTTGTATCATGAAACAAATCGCATACGCTGCTACAAATAAAGTGAAGTATTGCGGTGGATTCGGTACACTAGAGAAAACATCAGTGAGGTATCTAATATATGACTTATATAAAACGAGTCACATCACTTGAAGAAACGGAACAATTCGGTCAGCGTTTAGGGTCGCTTGTAGAAGCACAAGATGTGATTACACTTGAAGGCGATCTTGGTGCAGGCAAGACGACTTTTACAAAGAGTTTTGCAAAGGGCTTGGGTGTAGAACGTAATGTGAACAGCCCAACCTTTACGATATTAAAGCAATATGAAGGCAGGTTACCTTTCAATCATTTGGATGTTTATCGCCTTGCTGACAGTGAAGAAGATTTAGGCTGGGATGAATTGTTTTACGGAGATGCCGTGACGGTGATTGAGTGGGCAAAGTTGATTGAATATGATTTGCCGAATGAGCATTTACAAATCGAAGTTTTTTACGAAGATGAATTTGCCCGACGTTTTGAAGTTACACCTATAGGTGAACGTTATGAGCAACTATGTAAGGAGTTATTTGCATGATATGGTTAGGAATTGATACATCGAATGTGCCATTGACGATAGCTGTGGTCAAAGATAATCAGTTATTGGTTGAATGGACAAGCTCGATAAAAGTAACGCATTCAGTAGGGGCTATGCCTGCTGTAGAAGAAGCCTTAAAACAAGCAGACATTAAACCGAATGAACTGGATGCCATCGCGGTGGCAGAAGGTCCTGGATCCTATACAGGAGTCCGTATCGGTGTCACCATAGCTAAGACATTGGCTTGGACGCTGAAAATACCCGTTGTAGGAGTATCTAGTCTTCAAACGCTAGCTGGCAGTGGTTCACTTTTCAAAGGAATCATCTGTCCGATTATGGATGCCAGAAGACAGAACGTGTTTTCAGCAATTTATACGAATGAACTGAATGCTACGTTGCCTGATGGTCATTACGCATTAGATGTTGTATTGGAACAGCTTGCTGCTACAGAAGAAGATATCTTGTTCGTCGGCAAAGATGTAGCCATTCACTGGGAAGCCATTCAACAAGTTTTAGGAGATCGTGCCATTCGCGCACCATTTTATCAGGACTTGCCCAAAGCTTCTGTAGTCATTGAACTTGCGATGAAGAAACCTCTTCCTTCTATTGAAGAAACGCATCATTTTGTTCCCGATTATAAGCGGATTACGGAAGCTGAAACGAATTGGCGTGCAGAACAGCAAAAGGCTGGTCAAAACGAATGAGTGAATCAGTCAGCTATAGAAAAATGACGGTTGCCGACATTGATGGAGTCTTGAAGATCGAACAGGAAGCATTCAGTCTTCCTTGGACGCGTGATGCGTTTGTTCAGGAGATGACAACAAACTTGCATGCCTATTATTTAGTGGCGGAAGATCAAGGCCAACAAATTGTAGGATTTTGTGGGATGTGGCTGGTCATGGATGAAAGTCATATCACAAATGTGGCAGTGACTGAGCAGATGAAAGGCCAAGGAGTCGGAGAAGGGCTTATGCGTGAAGCGATTCGAGTGGCAAAAGAAAATGGGGCTGTACTAATGACTTTGGAAGTAAGAGTCAGCAATACGATTGCTCAGAACTTATATCGTAAATTAGATTTTCAAAATGGTGGAATCCGTAAAGGGTATTATTCAGATAACCTTGAGGATGCACTGGTAATGTGGGTGGAATTCAAATGACGAAAGATCAAATTATATTAGGTATTGAAACAAGCTGTGATGAAACCGCAGCATCGATTGTGCGCAATGGACGTGAAATTGTATCCAACGTTGTATCCTCTCAAATTGAGAGCCATAAACGCTTTGGGGGAGTTGTACCGGAAATCGCTTCTCGTCACCATGTTGAGCAAGTCACCATCGTGATTGAAGAGGCGTTGAAGCAAGCGAACATGCAACCGAGTGATTTGGATGCTGTAGCTGTTACGGAAGGACCAGGACTTGTCGGTGCGCTGCTGATTGGTATTAATGCAGCGAAAGCATTTGCATTCGCAAATCAACTACCTCTCGTTGGGGTTCATCATATTGCAGGGCATATTTATGCCAACCAGTTAGTTGAGCCGATGCAGTTCCCTCTATTGGCACTTGTTGTATCAGGTGGTCATACGGAAATTGTATTAATGAAAGAACATGGATCTTTTGAGTTGATCGGGGAAACACGTGATGATGCGGCTGGTGAGGCGTATGACAAAGTGGCAAGAGTGTTGAAACTTCCTTATCCAGGTGGGCCGCATATTGATCGACTTGCGCATGAAAGCGAAGAAGCCATTGCTTTTCCACGTATTTGGTTGGAAGAAGGGTCGTATGATTTCAGCTTCAGCGGATTGAAGTCGTCGGTCATCAATTATATGCACAATGCCGAACAACGTGGGGAAGAGATAAAACCTCAGGCGATTGCGGCAGGCTTCCAAAACAGTGTGGTAGAAGTGCTTACAGCGAAGACATTGCTTGCAGCGAAGCAGTATGACGTTAAGCAAGTCATCGCAGCTGGTGGGGTTTCTGCGAACAAAGGATTGCGAAAATCATTGGAAGACACGTTTGCAAAAGAAGGCATTCCGTTTACCGTACCACCTCTGTTTTTATGCACAGATAATGCAGCAATGATTGCTGCGGCTGGCTCTGTTATGTTCGAAAAAGGCCATACAAGCACGATGGCAATGAACGGCAGACCGGGTATGACATTATTCGACTGGAATTAAGAAGAATCGATTCTCTTATAATAGAGAATCGATTCTTTTTTTAGCAAAAATGAATTGTGATGTCAATAGAGAACATCTGTACTTATGCACATTTTGTGGACAACTTGTGTATAAGTGACTGGAATTCAATATATAGTGGTACGTTTAGCGTGAACGAATGTGTATAAAAACTTTTTCGCCTGTGGATAGTGTGTATAAGTCTGTTGATAGATTGATATATCAAGCTTTTGCATGTGAATAAATTTGTGGAAAGAAAAATGTCGAAATTTGTACTTGACCCATATATATGAGTATTAAATAGTAAGAAAATACCGCATGTTTTGACATGCGGTAACAGTTAAAATGCTTCTAATTCTTCTTCTAATTCTACCCATTCAGTCATGAAGGTTTCTTGTTGTTCTTTATAAGCATCGAGCTCCGTCTGAAGAGCCAATAATTGCGTATGATCCTGGAATATGGCCGGGTCACATAACTTTTCTTCCACAGCGTTAATTTGTTCCTCGATGGTTTGTAATTGCGTTTCAAGTTCTTCTAAGCGTCTTGTGATTTGTCGTTCTCTTTTCTTAGCCTCTTTATCGATGGTAGAAGTGGATTGCTTCGCAGTGGCAGCTTCTGCTGCTTTAGGACCTGCTTGCTCCGCACGAATTTCTTCTAATTCTTTCTTCTTCTCGACGTAGTAATCGTAATCCCCTAAATATTCAAAGGCACCGTCACTCGATAACTCGATGACTTTTGTGGCAATCCGGTTAATAAAGTAACGGTCATGGGAAACGAAAAGAATCGTTCCCGGATAATCGATCAGCGCATTTTCGAGTACTTCTTTGCTATCGAGATCCAAATGGTTGGTTGGCTCATCAAGAATTAACGTATTGGCTTTCAGCATCATCAGTTTCGCTAAAGCAACACGAGCCTTTTCGCCACCTGATAAGGAGGAAATAGACTTGGTTACGTCATCGCCACTAAATAGGAATCGACCTAATACATTCCGAACATCTTTCTCATTCATTAATGGCCATTCATCCCATAATTCTTTCAGTACGGAGCGAGATCCCGTCAACTTTGCTTGTTCCTGATCGTAATAACCGAATTGAACATTGGTTCCGTAGTGAATGGAGCCGTTTATTGGGGGAATATCCTTGACGACTGTTTTCAGTAAAGTCGATTTCCCAACACCGTTTGGACCGACCAAAGCAATGCGGTCTTCCCTGAATGCGAGAAGGTTTACATCCTGAGAGACGGGCTTACCGGAGTAACCGACAGTTACGTCCTGCAATTTCAATACGTCATTGCCACTTTGGCGTTCAATGGAAAATCCGAAATTCGCAGATTTTTCATCTCCGTCTGGCGAATCCATCCAATCCGTTTTCTCCAAAACTTTACGACGCGACTGTGCCATTTTCGTGGTTGACGCACGTGCCAGGTTACGCTGGACGAAATCTTCAAGCTTTGCTTTTTCTTCTTGTTGTTTATCAAATGTTTTCAAATCACGTTCGTACGTTTTGGCCTTTTCATCCAAGTAGGCACTGTAGTTCCCCACAAATCGTTTCACTTTATGTCGGGAAACTTCATAAACAAAGTTCACCACTTGATCAAGGAAGTAACGATCATGGGAAACAATCAAGATTGCACCTGGATATCCTTGAAGGTAACGTTCCAGCCAGCTTAGTGTATCGATGTCCAAATGGTTGGTTGGCTCATCCAAAATCAGTAAATCAGGCTTCGTTAATAAGAGTTTAGCCAATGCCAGGCGGGTTTTCTGTCCACCTGATAGTGATTGAATAGGTTTTGAGTATTCTTTCGGGAAAAATTGCATTCCATGAAGAACGGAGCGGGTATCCGCTTCATACTGATAGCCACCGGAGTCTTTGAATGCCACTTGTTTCATGTCATAGTCGGACATGATGCGTGCATAAGATTCCGCATTCTCATAGATCTCAGGATTCGCCATTTGCTGTTCTAATGAACGCAGTTCTTTTTCAGCTGCACGGTGATGGTCAAAAATGGTCATCATTTCGTCCCAAATCGTTAAGTCGGAGTCAATGCCTGCATGCTGCTCCATATAGCCGACTTTCGTTCCTTTAGGAATGATGATTTCTCCAGAGTCGTATGACATTTCACCTGCTATAATTTTAAGGAGTGTCGACTTCCCGGCACCGTTCCGTCCGACTAATGCCACGCGGTCACGATGATTGATTTCAAGTTTGACGCCGCTTAGAATTTCATCGACGACAAACGATTTATGTAATTGATTCACTTGTAAGACAATCATGAATTCCACCTCAGTTCTCACTTAGTTTAATGGATGCCAGTAACTCATGCAACGGCTGAACTTTACTTCTCTCAACTACTCATGTAAGATGAAATCGATTTATGCTTGAATGCAGGAGGAACGCATGAAACAAGAACCGCTTAAAATTCCACAAGCTACAACTAAAAGATTGCCACTCTATTACCGATTTATCCAAAACTTCTCGAATGCAGGGAAGAAAAGGGTATCCTCGCAGGAACTGAGTGAAGCAATGAAAATAGATTCAGCAACCATCCGCAGAGACTTTTCACATTTTGGTGCATTAGGGAAAAAAGGCTATGGCTATGATGTACAACATCTGCTGGCATTTTTCCGTCAAACACTCGATCAGGACGAAGAAACGAATGTTGCATTAATTGGTGTTGGAAGCTTAGGTACGGCATTTTTGAAGTACAACTTCCATAAAAACCATAATACCCGAATCGTAGTGGCGTTTGATACAAGTGCAACGGAGGATGGGATGATGCTTAGCGACATTCCGGTCTTTGACCCTAGTAAGCTAGAAGAAAAAATACAGGAATATGGAATCGAGCTGGTCATATTGACTGTTCCGTCACGTGCCGCGCAGGAAGTCACCGACCGATTAACGGCAACGTCTGTGAAAGGGATTCTGAACTTTACTCCGGTCAGACTGACAGTTCCAGATACAATCCGTGTCCATACAATTGATTTGTCAGTAGAGCTTCAAACACTGATTTACTTCATTAAACAGGACGAAGAAACGTTCACACATAATTCATAGAAGCAATTCGCAAACCAAGCCTAAATGCGTTAAAATAAACATAGACACGAGGAGGTGCCTACATGCCTACAGGTCCATTAAGTATTTTATTGATTGTGGTAGTGGCTTTACTTGTATTCGGTCCGAAAAAGCTTCCAGAACTAGGACGAGCATTCGGTAGTTCGCTTCGCGAATTCAAAAATGCAACAAGAGGTCTAGTCGATGACGACGAAGATGACGATCAAAAAAAGAAGAAAAAGTTAGATGAAGAAGTTAAGTAAGTACGTTAGGGTGTTTTTCTGATGGAAGAAAGAGACATGACTACAGTTGAACATATTATTGAATTAAGAAAACGACTGATGATCACCGTCGTTTTCTTTGTTATAGCAGTGATTATCAGCTTTTTCCTGGCTGGTCCACTGATACAGTTTTTGCAAGTAAGTGAAGAAGCACGAGACATATCACTGAATGCATTCAAAATTACGGATCCTTTTAAAATTCTCATTTCCGTAATGATGGTGTTGGCAATTGTGATGACATCCCCAATCATTTTATATCAAGTGTGGGCATTCATCTCTCCAGGACTTTATCAAAAAGAGCGAACGGCGACATTAAGCTATATTCCATTTATCTTTTTGTTATTTATCGCAGGCGTTTCATTTTCCTACTATGTTGTATTCCCATTCGTTATCCATTTCATGGCGGATTTAGCGACGGATCTGAACATCGTACAAACAATCGGAATCAATGAATACTTCGAATTCTTGTTTCAATTGACCATTCCATTCGGTTTTGTTTTCCAAATGCCGGTGGTCTTACTGTTCTTGACAAGGTTAGGAATTTTGACACCGATGATGCTGACAAAGTATCGCAAGTATATTTACCTTGTGCTTGTAGTGGTAGCGGATATCTTAACGCCACCGGATATTATGTCGCACGTTTTAGTAACTCTTCCACTGCTCTTACTGTTTGAATTCAGTATTGTTATAGCCAAGATTGGTTATCGAAAATATATCAAGGCAGAAGCTCTTCAACAAATTGAAGAAGTGAAACGCCAAAACGAAAGCCTTCCACCGCAGTAAATGGTGGAAGGCTTTTTGTTAATCCTTTTTGATTATTGAGAGTTAGATAGTGTTTCAAGATACTTTTGATAGCGTTCAATGTTTTCCATATTAAGTTGAATCAATACGACAAATCCATTCAACAACATATGGGAAATAATCGAAGTCAAAATTCGTCTAGTTTTATAGTACAAGAATGCGAATATAAATCCTGATACAGCATAGAGTAGAAGGTGTGTGAAATCGAAATGGATAATCGCAAATACGATGGCACTCACTGCACCGGCAATAAAGAAATTTGTTTTTTGGACAAGGCTACCGAAAATGACCCGTCTGAAAATCAGTTCTTCAAGGATCGGCGCAAACAACGCAATGGCAAAAATGGCCATTGGCACGGCATCTGCAATCTGTATAAGTGACGCGGTATTTTCCGATTTCTGCTCAATTCCAAACGACCGTTCGATCAGTGAAGCAATCGCTTGACCGAAGAGTACCATAAAGAAACCGCCCATTCCCCAAAGAATGGATACAGGAAGGGAGCTTTTTTTGCCCTTCAGATTATTTAAGAATGCTCCATCTTTACGAAGGATAAGAAAAACAATAAGTGTGGCAATTGCCATGCTTAGGAATACCCACCAGCCACTTGCCATCAACTTGGCTTGCTCAACTTCCATGCCTTCCCGATCTTTTAAATAGCTAAAAATGAGGGGAGCAAATAGGGCTCCAGACAATTGCATTAAGATGTAAACCAATATGAGATAAAACGCTGTTTTGTTTTTTTTCACAGATAGGATCCTTTCATCAAAAGAAGTTCTTTTCCTATTGTATTGTTTTTTGAGATTCCTCGCAAAGAATACAAAAAATCTGTATGTTCCCACTTGCAAAAATGTGGGTGATTCATTATGATAGGAATTGTGTTAGCACTCAAGAAGAGAGAGTGCTAATAAATTAATTACTACCATTCAGGGAGGTTGTTTCACTTGTTAAAACCATTAGGCGATCGTATCGTAATCGAATTAATCGAAGCTGAAGAAAAGACAGCATTCGGTATCGTACTTCCAGACTCTGCTAAAGAGAAGCCACAGGAAGGGAAAGTTGTTGCTGTAGGAACTGGTCGTGTACTTGATAACGGCACACGTGTTGAGTTAGATGTGAAAGAAGGAGACAAAATCATCTTCTCTAAATACGCAGGTACTGAAGTGAAATATGAAGGTAATGAATTTTTGATTTTACGTGAAAACGATATTTTAGCAATTGTAGGCTAATACTTAAACATATTTTAGGAGGGTTTACAAAATGGCAAAAGAAATTAAATTCAGTGAAGACGCACGTAGCTTGATGCTTCGTGGTGTAGATAAATTGGCGGACGCTGTAAAAGTAACGCTTGGACCAAAAGGACGTAACGTAGTTCTTGAGAAAAAATTCGGTTCACCATTGATCACAAATGATGGTGTAACGATTGCAAAAGAGATCGAACTTGAAGATCCATTTGAAAACATGGGCGCTAAGCTTGTTGCTGAAGTTGCTTCTAAAACAAATGAAATCGCTGGTGACGGTACGACGACTGCAACAGTTCTTGCGCAAGCAATGATCCGTGAAGGTTTGAAAAACGTAACAGCTGGCGCTAACCCAGTCGGTATCCGTAAAGGGATCGAAAAAGCGGTTGCTGCTGCAGTTACTGAATTAAAAGAAATCTCTAAAGAAATCGAAGGCAAAGAATCGATTGCTCAAGTAGCATCTATTTCTGCTGCTGACGAAGAAGTAGGTCAATTGATTGCGGAAGCAATGGAGCGCGTTGGAAACGATGGCGTTATCACAATTGAAGAATCTAAAGGATTCACAACTGAGCTTGATGTAGTGGAAGGTATGCAATTCGATCGCGGATACGCATCTCCTTACATGGTAACAGATTCAGAGAAAATGGAAGCTGTTTTAGAAAATCCATATATCTTAATCACAGACAAAAAAATCACAAGCATTCAAGAAATTCTTCCAGTATTAGAGCAAGTGGTTCAACAAGGTAAACCATTGATCCTAATTGCTGAAGACGTTGAAGGCGAAGCTTTAGCTACATTAGTCGTGAACAAATTACGTGGTACATTCAATGCAGTGGCTGTAAAAGCACCTGGATTTGGTGACCGTCGTAAAGCTATGTTGGAAGACATCGCTGTTCTTACAGGCGGCGAAGTAATTACTGAAGAGCTTGGTTTAGAATTGAAGTCTGCTAACATCTCTCAATTAGGTCGCGCTGCGAAAGTTGTGGTAACGAAAGAAAGCACAACAATTGTTGAAGGTGCTGGCCAACCAGAAAAAATTACGGGTCGCGTAAGCCAAATCCGTTCACAACTAGAAGATACATCTTCTGAATTCGATAAAGAAAAACTACAAGAACGTTTAGCGAAACTTTCAGGTGGTGTTGCCGTAATTAAAGTCGGTGCAGCAACTGAAACAGAACTAAAAGAGCGCAAACTTCGTATTGAAGATGCTTTGAACTCTACACGTGCAGCAGTTGAAGAAGGTATCGTTTCTGGTGGTGGTACGGCACTAGTTAACGTATACAACAAAGTAGTAGAAGTAACTGCAGATGCAACAGGTGACGTGGCAACTGGTGTGAAAATCGTTCTTCGTGCACTTGAAGAGCCAGTTCGTCAAATCGCGAACAACGCAGGTCTTGAAGGTTCAATCATTGTAGATCGTCTGAAACGTGAAGAAATCGGTATCGGTTTCAACGCAGCAAACGGTGAATGGGTGAACATGATGGAAGCGGGTATCGTGGATCCAACTAAAGTTACGCGTTCTGCACTTCAAAACGCAGCATCAGTAGCAGCAATGTTCTTAACTACTGAAGCAGTAGTGGCAGAAATTCCAGACAAAAATGCAGGTGGCAGTATGCCTGACATGGGCGGTATGGGCGGCATGATGTAATTTTTAAACAAAATTAGAGTTAGGACTTAGATATATCTAAGTTCTAACTCTTTTTTGTTTGTCTTAAAAATAAGGAATGCTCATAGTTTGCTCATAGTATTCCGCATACTACTGAATTAATGTTCCAAATGACTTTTAAACTCATCTATACAGTTATTGATTCCTGAATCTTTGCATGAACAAGAATCTGAATTAACCTTATTGATTTTTTGTTCAAAATCTCTTCCGCATGTACACAACCACCAAACCTTCCGCGTAGATGTGCTTGTCACATCATTCGGAGTAAGGATGTTATTTTTAGTTGGATGCCATATCAAAGATATTTGAGGTTTAATTGCTGCTAAGCTGTTTTCTCCGTATGCTCGATAATTATTACAATACGGGCATCCTTTTTTCTTTGCCATGCGAAATATAGGCTCTTTCCATTTCTGCCTACAATTAGAGCAATACCAATGTACGTTTTTTCCGGAAAAAGCCGTAACCTCATGAGGAGATAGGTTATTTTTATTTGTATCCCATAGCTTTGCTATATCTGGTCTAATAGTCGCTAAGCAATTACCTTCATAGACTCGCGAGCCATCACAGTATGGACAGCCCTTTTTGCTAGTTCGACGATGGATTGGTTCCATCCATTCCTGTTTACACTTTGTGCAAAACCACCATGCTTCTACATTAGATCCAGGCAAGACCTGATTAGGAGTGAGGGAACCATTTCTAGTTGGATGCCACATTAATGCCGTTAAAGGTTTTTCACTATTAAGCGAACGTACATGCCCAGCTTTATTTCCTGAGCAGAATGGGCATGTTTGACCGTTTACTCTTTTGCTGACAATCGCATCCCAGTCCTCAGAACAATCGCTACATCTCCAATGAACACGTAGACTCGAACCTGGTAAGATATTCGTGGAGGACAAATCCCCATTCTTTTCCTCATGCCACTCCTTAGCGATATCTGGATAAAGATGAGCTAAACTTCTTTCTCTATGTTGTTTCCTGGCTAAAGCCTGTATTGTAAGGGTATCCCTTTTAACATTAATGTCCATTACTGCTAAAGCTGCATCGACATCTAGCGTACCAATTGTCTCTAAAATCTTTTTCATCACCATTGCTATATCTTCGTGTTTATTTCCATTGCATTGAAACTCAATAGAACCGTACTTTTTAATATTAGGCAATTTCTTATCAGGGCCATTGTTTTCTCGAATGCGGATAAGTTTTATTCGGTGTTGAAGTTCTTTATTTTTCTGCTCATCCTTTTCTCCTCTTTCCAAATGGCTGAAGTATCCATCATATTCAATACCAAAATTATCATTTAGGTATAAATCTACTTCAACTGTTTTTCCATCAATCAGCATTTTATATTTGTTTTTACAGTCTGGAAAAATTTTAGATAGATAGTAAAAAAAACACTGTTCTCGAAAGGATGTGCCATACCCATAGTTGCATTTAGGGCATGCTCTCCCTTTTTTTCTATTGTCGATACTGGCTTCCCATTCGTGAGTACATATCTGACACTTCCACCATACTTTCTTTCCTGAAAAAGGAGTAATTTTACTTGGGTCAATGGATTGGTTCTTTACAGGATGCCACTCATACATAAGTTCAGGGCTCATGGCTTTAAAGTTATATTCCTCTGATACCTTTTGCCTTGGAACTCGAGGATAGCAAACACTACACCTATTACCAGTAACTCTAGCGCAAACCTTATCTTTCCACTCACAACCTTTTTCACATAACCACCAAACCTTGTTATTAGACATTAAAGTGACATCATTTGGGGTTAGTGACCCATTCTTATTGTAATTCCACGCTTTTGCTAAGTCAGGCTTTAAGGTATTTAAGCAATTTTCCTCTGTAGCTATTTTTCCTGAGCAATATGGACACATATCACCTCTTCTTGTTCGGTTTGCTACACTGGCCCTCCATTGGTGTTTCATTCTTTTACAAATCCACCAATAGACCTTTGTAGTTGCTCTGAAAACTTCCTCTGGTTTTACTTTATTTTTCTCATAATTCCATTCTTTAGCAACTTCAGGATGTTTAAAAGCTAGGCTATTTTCCGGGGCTAAAAGTCTACCAGAACAATAAGGACAAATTGAACCTCTCTCCCGGTGATCCAGTCTTGCCTTCCATTCGTGACCTTCTTCGCATTTCCACCATAATATTGCTTTTGCTAATACATTTAAATCATGGGGGTACATTCCAATATTTTTTTCCCAATACCATTCTTTAATTAGGTTGTCGCTAAGTTTTTTTTGCACCATATATACCACCCCTTATTGAGAGGATATCCATTTATTTTGAAAAATCTACAAAGTACAGAAATTTATCTTTTGAAATGTAAATAGTGCTGGCACTCCTTTGCTTTATAAATATTCAAGATGGTACTTCCACTAAAGGCGGTGTTAGTTGAGTAGGATTGTCTCCTGAAGAGGAAAAAGCCCTTCTCAATTGAGAAGGGCTTTATAAATTATTATTAAATTTGTCCTCTGTTGTCCTCCTATTTATCCTCCGATATTTTTTATCACATTTAAAATATTTAAGTCGAACTTTTTAAAAATGTTGATTTAAATCCTTTTTTAATTCACTATTTTTTGCCATACATTTCGTCAGAAAGGTTGAGATTCGTCTAAAGGTACCTAAATAGGAACATCTAAATCTCCATACTCAGTATTAAGTTTACGAGAGTGAGTTTCTTTTTCTAAATACCCAAATCATAGTCCCTCTGACTATATTAAACATTAATCCTTAATGGTAAAATATACTATATAAATAACTGAAAAATAATTGAATGGGAGAATGAAAGAATGAAATCAATTTTAATGAAAGTAGGCTTCATAACTTTTTTAATGCTCCTTTGTTGGACTAATGAGGAAGCTTTTGCTGAGTCAACATGGACATCCAAATGTTCATCATTTGGTGAAATTCAGCCAAACCAAAATCCCACTCTTCATCATATGAACTGCCTACTTACGAATGCGGCTTTAGAAGCAAAAATCCCTCCCGAAGTTGTAAAAGCCGTGGTCTCACAAGAAAATGGGAATTGGAAACAATTTGATGATAATGGACAGCCTGTAATTTCAGGTGATGATGGGTATGGTCTCATGCAAATTACTAATCAACAAGGTTATGATCAAGAAAAATTGAAATACGATATCATCTACAATATTCAGGCAGGCGTCGAAATCCTTAGCAGTATGTATTATCTTCGAACAGATCTACCTAAAATAATTGGGATAGGACCAGAAGTAATCGAAAATTGGTATTTTCCCGTAATGGCTTATAACGGGACAAAGCCCAGTAACAGTCCTCTTTATCAGTCAAGTGGCTTAAAAAATACAAATGCTTATCAAGAAGAAGTCTTTGTCTATATTGAAAAAGATAGTTACCTAAATGATACAAAATTAGGGCAGTTTCCTTTCAATACAGCTGATTTTGAATATGACACTACAAGCAGTAAAAATATTTTATTCAAAAAGATGGAATATACATTAACGGAACAGATGCATGCTTCTGCATATCATTTTCAAAGGGGAGACAAGGTATCTGTAACAGCAGACGCTGTAAAGTTAAGATCACTTCCTAGTTCAAAAGATACTATTTCTTCGGTGGTAAAATTCCTTCCAATAAATACTACATTGATTATTGAAGGTAATTTCTTATATGAACAACATTTGGAAAGTGAAAACAAGTTTGTATGGTACCCAGTTAAAACCGAAGATCAAAAGTTTGCAGGTTATATTTCCTCCGCTTACATTACGAAAAACCTAGATGCACCAGTAATCGATCCTCTCGATGATAATGATGTATTACTTACAGGTAAAGCTCCTGCAAATGTTACTCTACAAATCATGAATGGGACAAAGTTGATTGGCAGTTCAGTATCTAATACAAACGGATATTTCAAAAGTGATATCTCTGCTCAGAAAGCAGGGGCACAACTAATCGTATTCTATAAGGATAAACTGAATGCGCTTAGCCCTTCTAAAACAATAACAGTATTAGATAAAACTGCCCCGTTATCTCCAAGTGTGAACATGGTAAATAACAAGGCGACGAAAGCGACAGGAAAAACAGAAGCAGATGCAACCGTAACAGTTACAATAGCAGGCAAAGCATACAGTAAAAAAGCGGATG
>NZ_JBNNIX010000009.1:14854-43588 GCF_050269735.1 Paenisporosarcina sp. NPDC076907
TGCATCCGGTAATTATGAAGTTGCAATTCCTGTGCAAAACGCGAGCACGAGCATATCGGTTACAGCAAAAGATAAGGTAGGAAATGTAAGTGCAGCGAGAACAACGAAAGTAACAAAAGTCGCACCGGATATGCCAAGTGTGAACATGGTAAATAACAAGGCGACGAAAGCGACAGGAAAGACAGAAGCAAATGCAACCGTGACATTTACAATAGCAGGCAAAGCATACAGTAAAAAAGCGGATGCATCCGGTAATTATGAAGTTGCAATTCCTGTGCAAAACGCGAGCACGAGCATATCGGTTACAGCAAAAGATAAGGTAGGAAATGTAAGTGCAGCTAGAACAACGAAAGTAACAAAAGTCGCACCGGATATGCCAAGTGTTAACCCGGTAAAATCGTCTTCAACAACCGTGACAGGAAAATCAGAGAAGAGTGCTATTGTCACAGTGAAAATCGGAACGAAGGTATATACAGCAAATGCCAATGCCGCAGGAATTTATAAAGTGTATATACCGAAGCAGAAGGCAAAAATTAAATTATATGTGAATGCAAAAGACACTAAAAGACAAGTAAGTTCAACAAGAACCATTACAGTATTACAATGAGTGGACAGATAAACAGAGGATTTAACATTAGAATCTTAAAAAAAAGACGACCAGATAAAAAAATCTGGTCGTTTTTATGTTTTTTACGTATCTAATTAAATGTCTAAAAGCGCATACTATGTTAGTATCCGTTTCTTGGTAGCGATTTGTTATAATTGTTTAGAGGTGGAAAGAAATGTTTATTGCTATATTTTTTTATATTATGGCCCCTTTACTTTCTCTTTCGATAGGGCTATTAGGAATTTCAATGATTAATGGGAAGTTTGTAAAGGAAGTTGAAAAAATAATCTTAAAGCCAAATAAATTTGGATTTAATAACATTCTTACTAATTTAGGACCATTAATATTTGGTATATTTGTTATCATTGTAAATTCAATACTTCCAAATAATATGGGGAAAATTATAACGAAAATTATTTATGTAATTATAGGATTAATGTTCATTGTTTTAGCGATTCTAATGCTTTATATGATAATCACAGAGGGAAATTCAATTATATCTGATGTTAAAAATAATCTTGCCACCAAAAAAGAAATCCCTTTTTAAGAGGGTTTCTTTTTTAGTGCTATCCTCATCCTGTAGATTAAGTAAAGCGCAGGGGTATTCTCAAAAAACAATTAATGCATCCCTTTCCATTCCCCTTGGTTTTTGGATGCTTTTTCTTTTTTCGCCTTTTCTTTTTTCGCTCGATTAGCATTTGCACTGCCACTGCTAAATTCTTTGGAGAATTCTGAGTCTGTTTTACTGGAGTCAAAGCCTTGTTTATTCTTCTGTTCTGCATCATTTTTCTTAGTTCGTTTCGCCATAGATATCACTCCTTTTTTTCAGTATGAGAAATGAAAGTAGAAATATACGTCCCGATTTTTTCGTGCAATTGAAATTTCAAAAGACATGAAAAAGCACCAGATACCGAAACGACTTGTTTCAGCAACTGATGCTTTTTGTTTTTGTTTCTGTTATTTAGCTGTCCATTCAGTATGGAACGAGCCATCTTTGTCTAAACGCTGATACGTATGTGCGCCAAAGTAATCGCGCTGTGCTTGAATCAGGTTAGCTGGCAACGTTTCTGTACGATAGCTATCATAGTAAGCCAGTGCACTTGAGAAAGCAGGCGTTGGAATACCTTGTTGAATTGCCAAGCCTAGAACCTCGCGAAGGGAACTTTGATATTCTCCTACGATTTCTTGGAAGTACGGATCAACTAAAAGGTTAGGCAAGTCGCTGTTCTGGTCAAAAGCTTCTTTAATCTTTTGTAAGAACTGAGCACGAATGATACAACCTCCGCGGAAAATCATCGCTACGTCTCCGTAAGGAATGTTCCAGCTATACTCTTCGGATGCTGCACGCATTTGTGCAAACCCTTGGGCATATGAACAAATTTTACTCATATATAAAGCTTTACGAATCGCTTCAATCAATGCAGTTTTATCTCCTGCATACAGATTCGACTCAGGACCTTTCAAAATTTTACTTGCTGCAATACGCTCTTCCTTAACAGAAGAAATAAATCTAGCAAATACGGACTCTGTAACGATTGGAAGAGAAACACCTAAATCCAGTGCACTTTGACTTGTCCATTTCCCAGTCCCTTTTTGACCAGCTACATCTAAAATCTGATCAACGAGTGGATTTCCAGTTTCCTCATCGATCTTTGTGAAAATATCCGCAGTGATTTCGATCAGGTAGCTATCAAGTTCTCCTTTGTTCCACTCAGAAAATATTTCATGCAATTCCTGCGCTGACAGACCAAGAGCATGTTTCATGATGAAATACGCTTCAGAGATTAGTTGCATATCCCCGTATTCGATTCCATTATGAACCATTTTCACATAATGACCTGCTCCATCAGCTCCCATGTAGGTACTACACGGAGTACCATCTACTTTCGCTGAAATTGCATTAAGAATTGGTTCAACTTGTTCATAAGCTTCTTTCGACCCCCCAGGCATAATCGATGGGCCTTTACGAGCTCCTTCTTCTCCCCCGGAAATTCCGGCACCGATGAAATGTAAACCTAATTCTTTTAAGGTTGCTGTACGTCTATTCGTGTCTTCAAAGAATGAATTTCCGCCATCCATAATAATATCGCCGTGTTGAAGGTGAGGGATAAGAGAATCAATGACCGAATCAGTTGTATCTCCTGCCTTAACCATCAATAATATTTTGCGTGGAGTTTCTAAAGAAGTGACGAAGTCCTCGATGCTGTAAGTACCGTGAATATTTTTATCTTTCGCTTCATTCTTAGATAATTCCTCTGTTCGATCTGTCCAGTAATCATAGACAGATACCGAAAAGCCCTTGCTTTCCATATTCAGCGCAAGATTCAAGCCCATCACGCCTAAACCAACAACGCCGATTTGTTGTTTTATCATATTCTTACCTCATTCCTATGCATTATTTAATCTAATATGGATAGTCGATTTTCTAGTTCCTCTTTTTCTTTTTCAAAACCATCTTTGCCAAGTAATGCAAACATATTCTTTTTGTAAGCTTCCACACCAGGCTGGTCAAATGGATTGACACCGAGTAAAGTTCCGCTAATTGCGCAAGCTTTTTCGAAGAAATAAACCATTTCGCCAAATGTGAATTCATTGAGTTCGTCAAGTTCAATCAGTAAATTTGGAACTCCTCCATCAATGTGTGCAAGGGTAGTTCCGAGGGCTGCTTTTTTGTTTACTTCATCCATAGTTTTTCCTGTTAGGAAATTCAAACCGTCAATATTGTCTGGATCTTCTTCAATGATTCGTTCAACTGAAGAATGTTTTATCTCTAGAACAGTTTCAAAGAAAAGACGACGCCCTTCTTGTACATACTGGCCCATCGAATGTAAATCGGTTGAGAAGTTAACGGAAGCAGGAAAGAGGCCTTTTTCATCCTTTCCTTCACTTTCTCCGAAAAGTTGTTTCCACCATTCCGCCACAAAGTGTAGGCCTGGCTCATAGCTTACAAACAATTCAACTGATTTCCCTTTATTATAGAAAATATTTCTTACTGCGGCATATTGGTAACTTGCATTGGTCGCAAGATTAGGATCATTGTATTTGTGATAGGCAGCTTTTGCTCCATCCATCACTTGGTCAATGTTCAGTCCGGCTACTGCCATTGGAAGTAAACCTACAGGTGTCAGAACTGAATAACGCCCACCAATGTCGTCTGGAATAACAAATGTTTCGTACCCTTCTTCGCCCGCAAGTTTACGAAGCGCACCTTTGCTTTGATCGGTCGTCACATAAATTCGATTTCGTGCTTCTTCTTTCCCATACTTTTTCTCCATAAAATTGCGGAAAATACGGAATGCTAGAGCAGGTTCTGTCGTTGTACCTGACTTGGAAATCACATTAATAGAAACGTCTTTTCCTTCTAATACCTGGAGTAAATGTTCGATGTATGTCGAGCTGATATTATGTCCAGCAAAATAAACTTCCGTATTGCCTTTGATTTGGTTATGGAAAGTGTGAGACAAAGCCTCTATGGCTGCCTTGGAGCCTAAATAAGAGCCGCCAATACCAATAACGATTAACGCATCTGACTGTTGTTGAATTCGTGTAGCAGCTAGCTTTACTCTGTCAAATTCTTCTTTATCGTAGTTAATTGGCCAGTCAACCCATCCTAAATAATCAGATCCTGGGCCTGTCTGTTGGTGAATTTGATGATGAGCTTGTTTGACAAATTCACTTATATTTTCAAGCTCACTACTTTTCATAAATGATAAAACATTGGTGGAATCAAATGAAACTGTCATATTTTAAAACTCCTTTTGAATGATATTTTTCTACCACCACTTAAATTGATCGGATAGTAGAAGTTGATTTGCTTCTTCAGGACCGCTTGAGCCAGCAGAGTAAGAAGCTAAAGGTAAGAGATCCTCCTGGAATGCTTCTAAAATCGGTTGGATCCACTTCCATGATAATTCTACTTCTTTCCAATGCGCAAAGAATGCTGCATTACCGAGCATGGCATCAAACAGAAGAAGTTCATATGCCTCTGGTTGGCCTTTCGAATTGGTTGAGAAGTTAATGCAAACAGGTTCAAAACGATTACTGGAAAGATCTTTCATGTTCACCTGTAAAGAAATGCTTTCATTCGGACTAATTTCGAGAATCAATAAATTTGGAGTGATTCCTTCGCCATCGGATTCTTCCAATTTGTTTTTAAACTCGAAAACAATGCGTGTAGATTTTTGATTCATTCGTTTTCCTGTACGTATATAAAAAGGAATGCCATCCCATGATGGACTATCGATATATAAGCGTGCTGCGAAATACGTATCATTTTTTGAGGAATCATGAACTCCTTGCTCATCTTTATAGCTAACTACGGGAGCTTTTAGAATCTCTCCGGATTCATACTGACCTCGAACAACATTTTGATAGACATTTTCTTTCGAAATGGGTCGGAGTGATTCAATAATTTCCATCTTTTTAGCACGAATTTCTTCTGCCGTTATTTTCTTTGGAAGGTATATGGCTGTCATCATAACCAACTGAAGAAGGTGGTTTTGAACCATATCACGAATCGCGCCTGCCTTATCGTAATAACCAGCTCGACCTTCTACCCCAACCGTTTCACTGGCTGTAATTTGAACATTTGCAATTTGTTTATGATCTAACAATGATTCGAGCGCAGGATTGGCTAATACTAACGTTTCTAGATTTTGGACCATTGGTTTTCCTAAGTAGTGGTCAATTCTGTAGATTTCTTCTTCATTAAAAGTTTTGCTCAATTTCATATTTAATTGTTGTGATGATTCTAAATCACTTCCAAATGGTTTTTCAACAATAAGACGTTTCCATCCTTCGGGTTGACTGATTCCACTTGTATGTAGATTTGATGTAATAACTTCAACGAGAGATGGTGCAACCGACAAATAGAATACTCTATTTCCAGGGATATCTAACTCGTTTTCACGGCTTTCAATGAGTGCTTGCAATTGTTGGTAGGACTCTTCGTGTGTCGCATCAAATGCACAGTACCGAAACTTGGATAAAAAATCTTGCAAACTAGAAGGTTGAACAGCTCTTCTGGAGAATGCATGAAGGGAATTTTCTACTTTCGACTGGAACTCTTCATTAGAACTCTCACTTCTGCCTAAGCCGACGATTGAAATATTATTAGGTAATTTACCATCTAAAAATAAATTATATAAAGCAGGAAATAGTTTTCGTTGTGCTAAATCTCCTGTAGCTCCAAATAAAACAAAGGTCATGTCTTCCATGAACCATTTCTCTTTGAATTCAATTAAACGATCTTTCACGTAAAATCCTTCTGAGGCATTTACTTTCACCATATTGTATTCACTCCTACTTTTACAATCAGTATTTGTTTAAACCTTGACTGATAATCGCAACAGTTCTCAGTATACTGAACGAATTCAATTAATGTAAGTATGCACTTTGTAATCATTGTGTAAAAAAACGGTTCAGTTCGTTGTTGTAACAGGGGAGAGGAGGGAAAAGCAGGTGAAGGATGCTGTTAATAAGAGATTTAAAGAGAGGGTTATCGCTCCCTTCGTGCGAAAGGTACGATAAGCATACATGGCGATCATTGCTCTAAAAAGATTTATCCGAAGAATATCTCCTTTATTTATACCTATTGAGCCTAAGCAGTTTCACTAGACAACTTACAGAAAAACATGCGAGGATAACATATAGATTGAGAACTAATTGGACAATGGAAAGGTTGATAACAAATGAAAATGTATGATGTGACAGGGACGATTCATGAAGGAATGACCGTTTATAAAGATAAACCAGAGAAACAACCAAAATTCAATCAAGTAACAAATGGATATGTGACCGAAACACGTTTAGAAATCGATGTACACACAGGTACACATATCGATGCACCACTTCACATGGTTGTCGATGGGGATACGTTTGAAACGATTTCGATGGAAGATCTTGTAGGGCAAAGTAAAGTTTTTGATTTAACACAAGTAGAAGATGGAATTTCAAAAAAGGATTTAGAGAGTTTTGATATTCAAAAGGGTGATTTTGTTTTACTTAAAACAAAAAATTCATTTGAAGAGACATTCAATTTTGATTTTATTTACCTTACACATGATGGTGCGGAATATCTTTCTGAGATCGGTGTAAGAGGGATAGGGATAGACACTCTTGGAATCGAAAGAAGTCAGGAAGGGCACCCAACGCATAAAACGTTGTTTGCAAATAACATCATCATCATAGAAGGACTTCGTTTAAAAGAAATCGAGCAAGGTGAATATTTTATGGTTGCTGCACCACTCAAAATCGTGGGAACAGATGGCTCACCTGCGAGAGTGTTGCTATTTGAAGGGCTAAGATAGACTTGAAAGACTTTGCAAATTAAAACGTGTCTACAAGGAGAAAGTGTATGTATAAATTGATTGCGATCGACCTTGATGGGACGTTACTAACAGACGAATTATTGATTTCACCTGCTACAGTCTCTGCCATTCAGAAAGCGGTAGGAATTGGCACGATTGTAACGATTGCTACTGGTCGGATGTTTCCGTCAGCAAAGATGATTGCACAGCAGTTAGATATCAATGTCCCGCTAATTACTTATCAGGGTGCAATAATCAAAGATATTAATGAAAAAGAAGTGATGTACGAGCGTCTTATTCCTCCAGATATTGCACAAAAGTTAGTGAAGATTGCAAATGAGAAAAACATACATCTGCAGGTGTATCAAGATGACATCCTTTATAGTGCATCGGAAAATGAAAAGCTGATTACTTATTGCGAAGCTTCTCAAGTACCGTATCAAATAGAACCAAATCTCGATAAGCTGGCCAAAAATGGATTTACGAAAGTTCTCTTTATTGACGAACCTGATTACCTTAATACCTTACAAGATGAATTACAAACAGTGTTTGGAGAGCGTGCTCACATCGCGAAATCCAAAAAACACTATTTGGAAGTAACCCACCCAGAAGCAAACAAAGGGAGTGCCCTGCTACACCTAGCGAAAATGCTTGGCATTGAGCGTTCAGAAATCATCGGGATAGGTGACAACCACAATGATCTCGAACTTGTTACAACGGCAGGCTTAGGTGTAGCGATGGGCAATGCAGTAATGGAATTAAAAAATCGTGCTGACTATATCTCACTTTCGAATAATGAAGATGGTGTACTCCATGTGATAGAGAAGTTCATCTTAGAACCTGCGAGTGTGGTTATGAAATAATCAATATTAAGACTTGTTACTCTGAATCCCATCTCGTTTGGCAATCAGTGCTTTATTTAGGGTCATTTGGAAAGACAAGCCCTATTTCTTTTCGTACTTGATCCAACACTTGCATTGTCGTGTATGAGTTTTCAAATGAGTTAATAGATGATTCCGTTTTAGTTTGGTTAATCAAATCAATAAATTCTTTTACTTCATAGTACATTGCAGGATGAGATTGTTCGACTGTCAATGGTTCGATCGTGCCGTCATTGTAATGAATGTCTACTTTTTCAGCCGTATGGATCTTATCAATTATCATACTGCCGTTTTCACCTTGAATTTCGCTTGGTAAAAAAGAGTTCGTTATTTTGGAGTACATGACAACCGCATCTTTATCATCGTATTTTAAAAGAACACTCCCTTCACCGTCCACGCCAGAATCAAGCATAAGACCCGTTGCTTTCACTTCTTTTGGTTCACCAAATAATGTGATAAGCGGATACAAACAATAAACCCCCAGATCCATTAATGAGCCGTTTGCAAATTTAGGATCGAAGGCGTTCAAGACTATTCCTTCTTTGTATTTATCATAACGTGATGAATACTGACAATAGCTTGCGAAGTATCTACGGATAGGACCGATTTTGTGTAAGTTATTTTGTATGATCTTGAAGTTTGGAAGTAATGTTGATTTCATTGCTTCCATTAAAAGGACATTATGATCTTTTGCTGTTTGTATCATCCTCGCTACTTCTGTTGCATTAGCAGCCAGGGGCTTTTCACATAAAACATGTTTGGCATTCTGCAAAAATAAAATGGCTTGTTCTGCGTGTAATGAATTAGGAGTAGCAATATAAACCGCATCTATTTCTTCACTAGCTGCCATTTCTTCTAAGTTTGTAAAAATTTTTGTTATCCCGTATTTGCTTGCGAATTCCTCAGCCTTCTCACTTGTTCGAGAATAAACGGCTGTTAGTTTAAAATCCTCAACCGTACTTGCTGCTTCAAGTAATCTTTCTGTAATCCAGTTAGTACCGACAACGCCGATTCGTATCATCTTTCTAACCTCATTTCTCCGTTATGTTATCGTAAATCATTCTTTTAAATCGCATTTATTTATAAGAGAGTTATGTCCGAACTATGCAGTACTTAGTATAAACAGTAAATAAAGTTTATCAAAGTAGGACCTTGTTTTGCATATATTGTCATCCTTTTACCAACATCCTTTTGGTCATTTTATGTGCAAGAATGCCCAAAAAAAGAGCGAAGCTTGGTGACATTGTCACCTTACTTCGCTCTTTCATATGTTCAGCTCTTTTGATTATCAGTTCGTTATACGTGTTGATCCACCAGAATCGGGTTGCCATCTGGATCTTCAATTGTAAAACTTGCAGGACCTTCAGTTGATTCATCTGCTTCAGTCAGCATGGTCATTCCTTTTGCTTTAAGTTGCTTTTGAAGGTCTCGAATATCAGTAAACGAATTGAGATTCTCCGCATTTTGACTCCAACCGGGATTAAACGTAAGAATGTTCTTCTCAAACATTCCCTGGAATAATCCGATGACGCAACTTTCATTCTTCATAATCAACCAATTTTGAGTAATTTCCCCGCCTAAAACTTGAAAGCCCAGGTCTTCATAAAATGCTTTTGATTTATGAATGTCTTTTACAGTTAAACTTACAGAAAATGCGCCTAGTTTCATATTTCCTCCTTATAAAATCTTATTATTCAGATATCTGTTTAAGTATATATTTGTTACTAGAATTACACAACATCCGTTGGTATACGGAGCTGTTGAATTAAATTCAAGGTTTTGTGCTATCATAAGGATGAAATCGATTGTTCAAATCGTATAGTATAGGCAATGTAATAGGAGGTTTATTAATGGATAATAATGATATTTTAATCAGATTAAGATATGCTCTGGATATAAAAAATAAAGATATGATAGAGATCTTTAAACTGGGTGGCATGGAGTTTTCAAAAGAAGAAATCCTGCTGATCCTTACAAAATCTAAAGACGATTTTGATGAAATTGATTATGACAACTATGATGAAGAAAATATCAAATGCGACAACGTCATGATGGAATCTTTTTTAAATGGCTTTGTTACTTTTAAAAGAGGAAAACAAGATCCGAAACCTGGACAACCTGAAAGACCGGCAATTACTGGTGAAAGAGTAAATAACCTTCTACTGAAGAAATTGAAAATTGCACTGGAATTAACTAGTGAAGATATGCTTGAAATTTTTGATAGCACAGGTATCACGGTAACAAAAGCCGAGTTAGGTGCTTTATTAAGAAAAGAAGGTCACAAGAATTATAAAGAGTGTGGGGATAAATTCGCCCGCAATTTCTTAAAGGGTCTAGCTATAAAACATAGAGGATAAGGGACGGTCAGCATAATCATAAGAGTAAAGTTCGGTTGCATGTCCATTATTTATTTTGGTCTGCTTGGTTACGACTTTACTCACTAGTATTGTCTCAATAATAAATACACAAAAAGATGGCTCTTGGACAATCCAAGGCCATTTTTTTGTGCATTTATTCAGGAACGTAAGGAAGCTCACCTTATGTGGAACTGTCAGCACATGTTCTTCCGTTAAATTGTTGATGAACCTGGGAATGAAGAAAGGAATTTTTCATGGCTGATGGAAAACAGGCTGTGATAATTTTTAATTGCATTTATTCTGTCGAGTATACGTGGGTCTTCATCTAAATAAATTTTCATTTGATGGATTTCTTCTTTATTTTCTAGATAATGATCTTCAATTGTATCCTTCGCATACTCAAATAACGTGATTATTTCTTCTTTATTTGAATTAGCTGGAATGAAGACGTAATAGACGTATTCTTCTCTAATTCCTAAATATTCGCCAGAAGAATCCTTAAAATATCTAAATAACATGTTAAATCTCCTTTTTATTTTCTATCCATATAGTATGCGTTATTTGGCTGCATTTATTCATCTAGGGGAGGGGTCCTTCTTTTCTCGATTTTTCATCATATGTATAGTACAGCGACCCTAACTCTTCACCGGCTACTACGTCTCGAGACGTAGAAATAAACACTTCCGAGGTCCATTATGAAAGCTTTGGAAAATGACTAAACTTAAAGTGTACAGAAAGGGAAGAAAATATGGTTGATTATACGATGAAGATCGAACAAGAACTCAAAATATGGAAGCAGAAAATGAGCAGAAAATCGGGTCTCATAAGCCGTGTTTCTAAAAATGCACAGACGAAATTCAATGGTCTTCTTCCAGAAAAGTTTCATAATGTGATGACTGAAAGCATAAAAAACATGGTGAAAGCCACACTTGCCGGATCCAACATAACGACGAGAAAAAAGTACCCAACGGATTTGAGTCTTTATGAGCGAGACGAACTATTTAAGCAAAAGCTGTCCACTTTCAGAAAAACGGCAACAATTGAAGGAGCGGGAACTGGAGCAGGGGGCATCCTTCTTGGCATGGCCGACTTTCCATTACTGTTATCGATTAAAATGAAATTTCTTTTTGAAGCAGCCACTGTGTATGGGTTTGATACCAATGATCCAGAAGAACGAATTTTTATCCTGCATATATTTCTATTGGCCTTTTCAAGCGAGGAAAAAAGAAAAGAGACTTTAAACATCATCGAAAATTGGGAGAAACAGAAATCTCTGGTCGCTGATATGGACTGGCGGGAATTTCAACAGGAATACCGGGATTACATCGATTTAGTGAAAATGTTCCAGATGCTACCTGGCATTGGAGCCGTAGTTGGTGCATTTGCTAATTACAATCTACTGGATCAACTCGGCGAAACAGCAATGAATTCTTATAGGTTACGGTTAATACATGATAAAGAGAATGGGGCGGACAGAATATGATTTGGAAAAACAAATTAGTCATTTCAGTAGTACTATTGCTTGGGGTAGCAGGTGGAGTAACATATATGTTCAATTCCATGAAAGTCTATGGACAAAACGACGATACTAAACTTATTCAAGACGCCTTTACAAACATTGAAGTGACGACTAATAATGCCGAAGTGGTAATTGTGCCAACTAAAAGTTCAGAAGCAACTGTTGAATATACAGGTGCTAATAAAAAGCACAAATACATTTTTAATGTAGATGTAAAAGGAGATACACTTTTCGTTCAACTGAAACAGAAACGTCGATTTTTCTTTTCGTTCGGTTTTAATTCAAGTGACTTGAAACTGGCAGTCAACGTGCCTGAGAAACAATATAAAAATCTCCATGTAGAGAGTGACAATGGACGGATCAGTGTAGAAAATATACAGTCCGAAGGGATAATGCTCGAGACGGACAATGGTCAGATACAAGTAAAGAAAGTGCTAGCCAAGAACGTTCATGTTGAAAGTGATAATGGCAAAATTGTTTTGGAAGATATTAAAGGGAAAATTAAAGGCGAAACAGATAATGGGCAAATTTCATTGATTACAAAAAAACTGGAATGGCCAATTGATTTAGCAACAGATAACGGCAGTATCACAGTTAAAACTGAATCGGAACCAGAAAATGCAACGATTGACGCAAAAACGGATAATGGAAAAGTGACCATTTTTGGCGATAAAGATAACTTTGTGAAATATGGCAAAGGTAAGTATCTAATAACGTTGCGGACAGATAATGGGCCAATAACGGTAACGAAATAAGTGAATGATGGATACTTCATAAATAGTTAACACGAAATCCCGGCAAGGGTTTCGTGTTTTTTTTCGCATTTATGGGTATACAAATAGAATGTAAACCGTTTCTTAAATCAATTTTCAAGGGAGCGATACGAATGAGTTTTCATTATACAGTTGAAACAGATAAGTCTATTGACGAGACAATAAATGCTCTAGAGACTACACTGAAAGAAGAACAATTTGGTGTTCTTTGAGACTTTGATTTAACGGCGAAGTTACAAGAAAAAGGAATGGATTTTGATTCTCCATACCGTGTACTTGAAGTTTGTAACCCGAAAGAAGCAGATCGAGTTTTAAAAGAAGATAAAGTCATTGGCTACTTTTTGCCATGTAAGATTGTGGTGTATGAAGATGCGGGTAAAACGAAAATCGGCTTACCTAAACCCACAACTCTTATTGATCTAGCCAATAACGAGAAACTTACTGAAATAGCGACCGATGTAGAAAACAGACTAATCCGTAGTATCGATCAAGCGATTTAATAATAGGAGGAGAATACACCATGGAAAAAATTGAAGTGGGCGACATTTTTACATTAATGGATGAAAACGATCAAGAGCAAGAAATTGAAGTACTCGGAACATTAACGATTGATGAAGTGGAATATGCAGCAGTCGCATTTGCTGATGAAATCGATGAAGATTCTGAAGGGGATATTGATGTATTCTTCTTAAGAGTCGAGGACGATGAGCAATTATCTCTGATTGAGAGTGACGAGGAATTTGATAAAGTATCAGCTGCTTTTAAAGAATACGAAGATGAAGACGATGCAGAATAATTAAGTAAAGGATTTATCCATTCAGGTGATGAAAGAGTGAGAAATACACTCCTTCATCACCTTTTTTAAAGATATTGTTACAGAAGACACAGAGAGTTAAGGTCTATCGTAATGGTATGAGAAACCCTTGAATAGGGTATGCAAGGATATAGATAATGTTTTATCAAGATAGAGAGGTGTGTGAAAAGGAAATGAATTTGCCTTTAGGCATAGGATTGATTTTGTTTGTATTGTTTGTTGTTGCATTTGTAGGAATCAAATTATTACGCATACCAGATATCGTCATTTTTATTTTGTTAGGAGCAGCTTTATCTTTTACGAATTATTTTGGCGATACTGATGTTTTTAAAGTGGCGGGGGAGATTGGTCTGATTGTCTTGTTTTTCTTGCTTGGGATGAAATTCACGTTCCGTGAGCTTGGAAAAAAAGGCAAGAAAGTCTGGAAAGCCAGTGCGCTCGATGTGGTTCTCGGCATCGGTGTTACATTTGCCATTTGCCAGTTTTTTGGTCACGATATCTACACCTCTCTATTAATTGCAGGTCTTGTTTACGCAACTAGCTCATCAATAACAGTCAAGTTGCTCGAACACAAAAATAAATTGGATAATAAAGAATCAGGATTCATTTTATCTTTTTTAATATTTGAAGATCTTATTACACCCATTTTAATTACTGTATTGATTGCCTTGAGTGGCGATGGACTTACAGGACTCGATTTTGTACTGATTATCCTGAAAATTGCACTGCTTGTAGCAGGGGCATTATTTATAGGAAAAGTCGTATTCAAAAAAGCACATGATTTAATTAAACGCTTCATTGACGAGGATTATTTCGTCTTATTTGTACTCGGGGTAGCGATTACCTATGGTGGATTTGCCCTCTACCTAGATTTATCTGAAGTTATTGGCGCTTTCCTGGCAGGGATTATGCTTGCCGAAACAAGCTTTAGAGACAAAGTTCAAGAAGTAGCACTGCCGGTAAGGAACTTGTTCTTGCCATTCTTCTTCTTGAATTTTGGTCTTACCCTGAAATTCACTGATGAAGTTCCGGCGATCGGCCTATTGATTACGGTTGTCTTTTGGTCGATTTTGTCCAAAATACTTATTGGCTACCTCGGAGGTCAGTGGTATGGGCTGGACAAACGAGAGTCGTTTGAAACAGGGTTAGCTTTAACACCAAGAGGAGAATTCTCCGTTATCATTGCCGGGTTGGCAACAGGTGTCATCCAGATTTTTTCCGGCATGTATATCTTGATAGCGGCTTTAATCGGAATGTTGTTATTCCAAATGGCTCCTAAAATCGGTCAGATGTTAAGCAAAAGAGAGAAAAAAACTGGTTAAAATCTTTGTGAACAATAGAAAACATCTTCGGAAGCCCACTAAATGTTCTGGAATTCTGAAGGTGTTTTCTTTCTGTCTTTTTTGAGATCGCTGAAGTGTTTGATATAGTAATTCATAGACTTAGAGTATAAAAGGAGTTACATAGATGAAAATAATTTCGTGGAATGTGAATGGCATTCGTGCGTGTGTAAAAAAAGGGTTTCTCAAGTATTTTCAACAGGAAAATGCTGATATTTTTTGTCTGCAAGAGACAAAATTGCAGGTCGGTCAAATTGAATTGCATCTGGAGGGTTACGAACAATACTGGAATTATGCAACAAAGAAAGGCTATTCCGGTACAGCCGTTTTTACAAAGATTAAGCCACTTTCCGTCAAATATGGAGTAGGGGACATGAGTGAAGAAGCAGAGGGAAGAATTTTGACCTTGGAATATGAACAGTTTTACTTAGTTAACATCTATACGCCGAATGCCAAGCGAGATTTAACAAGACTTCCTTATCGCTTGGAGTGGGAGGATGAAATGCGGTCCTATTTAAAGCAACTGGATCAAATCAAACCAGTAATTATGTGCGGAGATTTAAATGTGGCTCACGAAGATATCGATTTGAAAAACGCCAAAACAAATAGAGGGAACTCAGGTTTTACAATAGAAGAACGAGGCAAAGTGAATGCGCTGCTCCAGGAAGGTTTCACCGATACATTCCGTTACTTCTATCCAAGTACAGAAGGAGCCTATACGTGGTGGTCATACATGAGCAAAGTAAGGGAAAGAAATATCGGATGGAGAATTGATTATTTCATCGCTTCGAATCGACTACAAAACAAACTTAAAGATTCATATATTCATCCTCAAACTCTCGGAAGCGACCATTGTCCAATTATTTTGGAGTTGAAAGACAGATAAAAAGCCTGTCATGAGTTCAGTGAACTTGTGAAAGGCTTTTAATAGGTATGTTGGATGCTGTTAACCAATCCGTTTAAAAAAGCTATTGTTTGTTTGTAAAATTGAGCCGATGTAGCCCGAAAGATAGGCAATAAGAATGACAAAGATGAAGGTTAAATCAACTGAAAAATGGCGGCTGTAAAGTTCACTTAAAACGATAAAGAGTGCTCCGCAAATACCACCTATATGTGGGGATGATTTAATATAATAACGTATCGCCACTAATCCGCCGCTAACCGCTATAATGAAAAAATTGATTTTTACGAGTAATTCATATGACATTTCAGGCAATAACTTAAATTCAATGAACAGTAAAAACTGCAGGATGATAAACTGCACAATCAAAGATATTAAGATAACTGGCAGCCAATCAAATTTTCTTCCTCTCAGTATGAACAACCTCCTTGTATCAAATTGTAAGCATAACAGGCAGTAAAAAGAAGATAAGGGGTTTCAATCGTGACAACTGATGGGAATTATGAAAATAGCAAGAGAAAATTTCCAGTAGGCACTGAAAATCGAGTATAATGAAGAGAAGCAAAGACCAATTTTATGTCTCCGAAGGAGGAATCTATATGACAGAAAATAAAGAAACGAATCAACAAGAAGCACCAAAGAAAAAAATGTCGTTAAAAGAAGCGATGCAAAAGCAGCTGGAAGCTAAGAAAAATCAATCAAATGATAACAATGCCAAAGGAAATGCAACGCAATCTGCTAAGAAATTGCAAAGTCAACAAACTAAAAAAGTGAGCAATACACGCAGAAAAATGGGTACATAAACGATCAACGCAAACCAGTGTTACAATTGGTTTGCGTTTTTGTTAGGAAAGATAAGATTTGGGGTAAATGGTGTATACTAAGGACAATTATGATCGTGGAAGAAGGTTTTATGATGACTTCAAAATATGCCGATGATGGACTTGCGTTACATACAGACTTATATCAAATCAATATGGCGGAAGCTTACTGGGCTGACGGTGTACATAATAGAAAAGCAGTATTTGAGCTATTTTTCCGCAAATTGCCTTTTGGAAATGGATATGCCATTTTTGCAGGACTCGAACGCGTTTTGGACTTTCTTCGGGAATTCCGTTTCTCGGATAGTGATTTAACGTATTTGCAGGAAGAGCTTGGATACAAAGAAGATTTTATTAGTTATTTACGCGAAGTCCGTTTTACAGGGGACGTATATTCCATGGTGGAAGGTGAACTTGTTTTTGCTAATGAGCCAATCATTCGCATTGAGGCGCCACTTGTGGAAGCGCAACTGATTGAGACGGCACTTTTAAACATCGTGAATTATCAAACGTTAATTGCAACAAAAGCAAGTCGTATTAAACAGATTGTGAAAACGGATACAGTGATGGAATTCGGTACACGCCGAGCACAGGAGATGGATGCCGCAATCTGGGGCGCCCGTGCTGCGGTCATCGGTGGCCTGGAAGCAACGAGTAATGTCCGTGCAGGTAAAAAGTTTGGCATTCCTGTGGCCGGAACTCATGCGCATTCACTTGTACAAGCGTACAAGAGCGAATATGAAGCTTTCCACTCGTATGCAAAACGCCATAAAGATTGTGTGTTTCTTGTAGATACCTACAACACGTTGAAGATTGGTGTTCCGACCGCTATTCAAGTAGCAAAAGAGCTCGGCGATAAAATTAACTTCATTGGCATCCGTTTAGATAGCGGTGATATTGCCTTTCTTTCTAAAGAGGCTCGCAGAATGCTTGATGAAGCCGGATTCACGGAAGCGAAAATTGTTGTATCGAATGATTTGGATGAATATACAATTTTGAACTTGAAAGCTCAAGGCGCAAAAGTGGATATGTGGGGAATCGGGACAAAGTTAATCACCGCCTACGATCAACCGGCTCTAGGAGCGGTTTACAAAATCGTATCCATTGAAAGCGATGAAGGCGTAATGGAAGATACAATCAAAATTTCTTCTACTACTGAAAAAGTTACAACGCCGGGCCGTAAAAAGTTATACCGCATTATTGATCGTGAAAATGGTAAAGCAGAAGGGGATTACATCACGATGTTTGATGAAGATCCAACACATGAACAGCGATTGAAAATGTTCCACCCCGTCCACACATTTGTATCTAAATTTGTAACAAACTTTGATGCGAAAGATCTCCATACAAAAGTCATCGAAAAAGGACAAGTAATCTATACGAATCCAACTTTGTTTGAAATGCGCGATTATGCGAATACGAATTTGGAACTGCTTTGGGACGAGTATAAACGTTCATTAAATCCAGAAGAATATCCAGTGGATTTAAGTCAGAAATGTTGGGATAACAAGATGCGGAATATCCAGGAAGTTCAAGAAATGGTCGACCGCATGCATTACACTTGAGGAGGCGCTGTCATGACAAACTTACAACAGACTATTATAGAAGAAATGAAAGTGAAACCATCGATTGACCCCCAAGAAGAGATTCGGACATCGATTGATTTTATGAAGAGCTATCTTAAAAAGCATTCATTCCTAAAAGGTATGGTGCTAGGGATTTCAGGCGGACAGGACTCAACGCTTACCGGCAAACTTGCACAAATGGCCGTAAATGAGCTAAATGAAAAAGCGGGAGCTGACACTTATTCTTTCATTGCTGTACGTTTGCCATACGGCGTACAGTTTGATGAAGATGATTGTCAAGATGCACTGAATTTCATTCAACCCTCAAAAATTTATACCGTAAATATAAAAGACGCAGTCGATGCCAGCAAGCGTGCACTAGATGCTTCCGGAATCACGCTTTCTGATTTTGCCAAAGGCAATGAAAAAGCACGAGAGAGAATGAAAGTTCAGTATTCTATCGCTGCCATGCATTCGGCAGTCGTTCTTGGGACAGACCACGCAGCTGAAGCTATCACTGGTTTTTATACGAAATTTGGAGATGGTGGGGCAGACTTAGTTCCGTTATTCAGACTAAATAAACGTCAAGGTAAGCAAATGTTAAAGGCTTTGGATAGTCCTGAACATCTGTATACAAAGATTCCAACGGCTGATTTGGAAGAAGATCGACCGGCATTACCGGATGAGATTGCACTTGGCATAACATATGATCAAATAGATGATTATTTGGAAGGCAAAGAGATTCCTTCCGAACCACGGGAAAAATTAGAAAACTACTATTTACGTTCTCAACATAAACGCCATTTGCCGATAACTGTCTTTGACGACTTTTGGAAATAATCTAAAGCCCACATGGAAATCATCCATGTGGGCTTTAGACTGTAAACAAACCATAAAATGAGTGAATATAACTGCGTACTATTGAATATGAGTTTATGCAATAATTTGTTGATTTCCTTTGCGGCGGACGCGTTTCGCGGGCACGGCTTCAGTCTCCTCATCACTGCGTTCTTCCGGGGCCTTCAGCTCGCGCTGTTCCCGCTGAAGTCGCCACCTTCACTCCAATCATCAGAAACCGCTTAGTATATGTTTCTCTAAAGTAGTAAAGTGGTCGGTTATTTCTGAAGACTCCTGCGGAAAAAACGGAACTAGCTAGACCCCGCAGGCAGAGCCGAGGAGGCTGGCGTTTCGTCCGCGGAAAGCGAAAGAAATAGCCGACCACATTCTTTTTAGATTGAGTGTAAAATATACGAACTTGTTTTTTTCTATAGTATATTAATTAATAATCTACTGTCATCATTCTGAAGCTCACATGGAAATCATCCATGTGGGCTTTTCTTATAGGACAATAAGTTGTGAATTAGGATAAATTTAGTTAAACTAATGTTATAATGTGTCAATTTTCTAATAAATACAATAATTTAGTGGGACAAATGGGGGAATAGAGAGATGAGAAACCAAGAGAAAATACATGCTATTGTGGATAATATTGAACGAGTAATGATTGGAAAACGTGAAATTGCCGAATTAAGCGTAGTTGCATTAATTGCGCAAGGACATGTGTTACTGGAGGATGTACCGGGCGTTGGGAAGACCATGATGGTACGAGCCTTAGCAAAATCTGTTGGTGCTCAATTCAAACGAATTCAATTTACTCCGGATTTATTACCTTCCGATGTAATTGGTGTCTCGATCTACAATCCGAAAGATATGGAATTCCAGTTCAGACCCGGTCCGATTATGGGAAATATCGTATTAGCAGATGAAATCAATCGGACTTCCCCTAAAACCCAGTCAGCGCTTTTGGAAGGGATGGAAGAAGCATCGGTAACAATCGATGGAGAAACCATGATGATTCCGAAGCCGTTTTTCGTTATGGCAACACAGAACCCAATTGAATATGAGGGAACATATCCGCTTCCTGAGGCACAACTAGATCGTTTCCTGCTGAAACTTCGTATGGGCTATCCTTCACACGCGGAAGAAATTGAAGTGTTGAAACGCGCAGAAAAGTCAGCCCCAATAGAAGACCTGAATGCAGCTATCTCTTTAGAAGACTTAATCCTTTTGCAAAAAGAAGTAAAAGACATCGTTGTTGATGATACGATCAAAAACTATATTGTGGATTTAGCCAACCGTACAAGAAAAGATTCATATATTTATTTGGGTGTCAGCCCTCGTGGATCGCTAGCACTGATGAGAGCTTCACAGGCATTTGCGATGTTGAAAGGAAGAGACTTTGTAACACCTGACGATATTCAATATTTGGCACCTTTCGTCTTCAGCCACCGTATGATTTTACGATCTGAAGCCCGCTACGATGGCATTACTCCAGAAGAAATTGTGGAACGCATCTTGGCTAAAACGAATGTACCAATCAAGAGGTTAGTGAAACAATGAAGAAAATAAACTTTACTTGGGCAATTGGAGGGCGACTCCTTTTTGTCCTCTTTCTAGTCATTTTTTCTTTTGCCTTTGCCATGTTCCAAGGAGGGTTCGTCAGCTGGTTTATTTTTTATTCCTTACTCCCTTTTACCTTGTATTCCATTGCATTCTTCTTCAGTCCTATTTCGAAAATAGAAGTCGAGCGCTATATTCAAACTGCTCAAATACGTAAAGGCGGAAAACTGATTGCGACAGTGAAATTAAAAAGACCATCCCGTTTTCCGATGCTTTATCTTGTCATTCAGGAAGTTACTCAAAGTGCGCCCCTTATCAGGCATGCAAGTAAAAAATTGAAGGCGGTAAAAATGGTAGGATTTCATCGAACAATTGAATGGACTTATGAAATCGATCATATGCCACGCGGGGAACACGCGTTAGATGGTATAGAAATTTCCGTAAGTGATTTTTTTGGGTGGGTAAAAAAAACGCATGTACTGCCATTAAAACAAACGGTGATTGTTTACCCGAACGTAACGGAAATGATTTACATGCCTATTGAAACTCGATACGACCAAGGGGCAGCTGCTTCACCATTTACCATCGTGAAGGATACAACTATGGCAACGGGAGTTCGTGATTACCAACCCGGAGATCGCGTTTCCTGGATTCACTGGAAATCTTTTGCCCGTACCCAAACTTTACGTACAAAAGAGTTTGAAGATCGGCAGTCTCAGGATCTATTCCTATTAGTTGATCGGAAACCTTCTGATAGTTTTGAAGAACAAATTGAGTTGACGGCTTCGGTATTACAAGCGGTTGTGCGAAATCAAGCAAGTGCTGCTTTCTTGTCTTTAGGCGCAACACGCTTTTATTTCCCCGCTGTTCAAAGCGAGGAACAACTTCAACGAACGATGTTTCATTTGGCCAAAGTGGAAGCTGATTTGGCGCAACCAATCGAAAAGTTATTGCCGAAAGATCTGGCAATGTCGAGTGCAACTTCCATTTTGCTCATTACTGGCGAATTAACACCGGCGTTAATAGAGACAATACCAAGAGCTGCTAAAAACTTGCGCCAGTGTACCGTTTTTGTTGTCGTCAAAAAAGGCGTGAAATTATCAAAACAAGCCTTGACGGTTCATCAACTTGCCCGTTCGAGAGGAATGATCATTCATGTACTTTCTCAGGATCATTTCGCAAATGCCTTTACGGAGGTAGGTCGCACATGAAAATAGGTCTTCAAAATAAATGGCTTCAAGTCTTGTTTTATATCCTGGTGTTCTTCTTATTCCGTGAATGGTTACTGCCAGTTTTAGAGTTAACGGAAACCAATTATTTATCTGTTTTCTTAGCATTCATCGCACTTTGTTTTTTGTTCAGTTTCTTATCTGTTCCATGGTGGCTTTCTGCTGCAGGAAAATTAGTGTATATCACGTGGGTTATCATAATTATTTATACAGACGAAGTGTTTTTCACAAGAGAAGCCCTATCCTTCTTATTCGGAGAACTAATGACGAATGCAGGTGCACTATTCAGTCGTGACTGGTCACTAATTACGGATTCTTTCCGGACAGCCTTGTTTTTCTCTTTACTATGGATGACGGCATATTTAATTCATCATTGGATTAGTGTCCGAATTAACATTTTCATGTTCTTCTTCATGACGGTTGTCTTTATTGCGACATTAGATACATTCAGTCCGTATGAAGCGGATGGATCCATTCTTCGTGTCATGATTTTGGGATTATTACTTTCTGGTTTATTAAAAGTAACAAAAATAATGCAACAAAATCACATAACCATGACCCGAGAAAAGTTTGCATCTCTAGTTATCCCATTAGTAGCGCTTGTTGCCTTCAGTGCTGTCATCGGCTATTTACTTCCAAAAGCAGGTCCGATTTGGGAAGATCCCGTTCCTTTTATCCAATCCTTTGCTGAAGGGGCAGGAGCAGGCACAGGACCAGGAAGTGCCGGCAAAATCGGTAAAATCGGGTATGGAGAAGATGATTCCAAACTTGGAGGAGCCTTCAGATCAGATAACACGGTTGTTTTTGAAGTGATTGTGAAAACACCGCAATACTGGAAGATTGAGACGAAGGATACTTATACCACAAAAGGGTGGGAGCAATCTGTTTCTTCAAATGAAATTCGGAATTATACGATCGGCGACACGCTGGATACTGGATTCCCAACTGGTCCTGTAGAAGATCAAGACCTTGCCCAGTATACTTTTAGTTTAGAATATCCATTCTTAATGTATCCGTATGGTGCGGTTCAAGCGGATGCACCAGTAGAAACAACATTCTCAATTTCAAACAATACACAAAAAATCGAAACCTTCCAGGAGAACAAAGAAGTCAAGCTGAAAAATTACAACATATCTTTCAGTGAACCGTCTTACAGTTTAACCGCACTGCGAGCGACGTCTCTCGAAGACTTGTCTATACTTTCTCAAGACTTTTCTCGTTATTTGCAGTTGCCTGAAGAATTACCTGAGCGAGTTCGGGAACTTGCCCAAACCATTACAGAAAATGAATCCAATCTGTATGATAAAGCGCGTGCAATTGAACGCTACTTTCCTCGAAACGGATATATTTATGATCAAAAGAATGTTTCTGCCCCTGAAAAAGATCAGGACTATGTAGATCAATTTCTATTTGAAACCAAACGTGGGTATTGTGATAACTTTTCAACATCCATGGTTGTTATGCTCCGTTCTTTAGATATTCCTGCCCGCTGGGTTAAAGGATTCGCAGAAGGAAAAGAGATTCGAGCTGAAAATGGGGATAAAATGTATCAAGTTACTAATAATAACGCCCATTCCTGGGTTGAAGCGTATTTTCCGGGAATTGGCTGGATGCCATTCGAACCGACAATTGGTTTTAGCGGAACTGGAAATATTGATTACGATCTAGAGTTGGATTCGACAGAAGCACCTGAAGAACCAGTCGCCCCAGAGCAACCTGATAAACCTGAAGGGACTGATCGAGTAGAGAGTAAACCATTTTCGGAACAATTTACTGATATGTTGCAGAAATTTACATCGTGGATTTCAGATAATAAAGGACGCATCATTTTCTGGAGTATTGTCGCTATTGGATTCTCTTACGTCATGTTCCGTATCCGGAAAAAATGGATGCCAAAAATATTGATACCATACTACCGTTTGCGTAAAGATAATTGGCACTCCTTTGAGACGAGTTACCATCGTTTATTAAAACAACTCGACCTATATGGAATTCAACGGAACGAAGGACAAACACTTCAAACGTATGCAAAATACGTGGATTCATTCTTCGGCTCAAAAGATATGAAAGTGTTGACCACAGCTTATGAAAAAGGTTTTTATGGGAAAAATATAGAGTCTCATGAATGGCTTCAACTGAGAGAAAGTTGGGAAAATTTAATCAATCGTACCAGCGGTTGATTTTACGGCAGACAACCTGTAGAATTGAGAAAAATTATACAGACCGGTTTGCCCTCATATATGTCCGATAATATGGTTCGGATGTTTCTACCAAGTCGCCGCAAATGACTTGACTATGAAGGCGAGTGCATTCATGTCTATTTATGGACATTTATTTGCATTCGCCTTTTTATCGAGAAGAGACTTAATTGTCTTATAGCAAGCGTCTGTCCACACCTAATCTTGAGAAATTCAATTGGAACTATTTCCGATTCATTTCTTTTTGGATGGGGTTCGGGCATTAGTGACGCTTCTGATTTCTCGAGTAGTGCAAAAGAGCGCGTAGAAAGGTTTACTTTCGTACGCGTTTTTTCTATATTAGGGAGTCCGAAAATCAAAGTGAAGAGGTGGCCATATTGTCAGCAACTCCAATGTTGAAAGAACAAGAAAAAATCGTCGTACTTGATTTTGGAAGTCAATACAATCAATTAATTACTCGCCGTATCCGTGAGTTCGGTGTTTACAGTGAATTACATCCACATACAGTAACGGCTGAAGATATTAAGTCAATGAATGCTACAGGTATCATTTTCTCAGGTGGTCCAAATTCGGTTTACGATGAAAATGCCTTCCATATTGATCATGCAATCTTTGATTTGAATATCCCGATTTTAGGTATTTGCTACGGCATGCAGTTAATGTCCCAACACTACGGCGGAAAAGTTGAAAAGGCTTCACATCGTGAGTACGGAAAAGCTGAAATTACGGTTGTAAAGGAAAGTCTTTTATTTAAAGATTTACCTAAAGAACAAGTTGTCTGGATGAGTCACGGAGATCATGTAACGATTGCTCCAGAAGGTTTTGACATTATTGCGACTAGTCCATCATGTTCAGTGGCAGCAATCGCTGACGAATCACGCGGATTATATGCAGTTCAATTCCACCCTGAAGTACGTCACTCGGTTTATGGTATTGAATTAATTCGTCAATTCGTATTTGGCGTGTGTAAAGCTAAAGGTGACTGGTCAATGGAAAGCTTCATCGAGCTTGAAATTGAAAAAATCCGCCAAGAAGTCGGAGATAAAAAAGTATTGTGTGCATTAAGCGGCGGGGTGGATTCATCAGTCGTAGCCGTATTGATTCATAAAGCAATCGGCGATCAATTAACGTGTATGTTTGTTGACCATGGTTTACTTCGTAAAGGTGAAGCGGAGAGTGTAATGAAGACTTTCGCTGATGGCTTCCATATGAATGTCATCAAAATTGATGCACGTGACCGTTTCATGAACAAACTGGCTGGCGTTTCAGATCCTGAAACAAAACGTAAAATTATCGGCAATGAATTCATTTATGTATTTGACGATGAAGCTGCAAAACTTGAAGGGATGGACTTCCTGGCACAAGGAACGCTTTATACAGATATTATCGAAAGCGGAACTGCAACTGCCCAAACCATCAAGTCCCATCACAACGTTGGCGGACTGCCAGAAGATATGCAATTCAAATTAATAGAGCCATTGAACACGCTATTTAAAGACGAAGTTCGCGCACTTGGAACAGAACTTGGCATGCCGGATGAAATTGTATGGCGTCAACCATTCCCGGGTCCAGGTCTAGGAATTCGTGTTCTAGGAGCAATTACTGAAGAGAAACTTGAAATCGTTCGTGAGTCCGATGCAATTTTGCGCGAAGAAGTAGCAAAAGCAGGACTAGAACGCGACATTTGGCAATACTTCACTGTGTTACCTGACATCCGTAGTGTTGGTGTAATGGGCGATGCACGTACGTACGATTACGCAATCGGGATCCGTGCAGTTACTTCAATTGATGGAATGACTTCTGACTGGGCTCGTGTACCTTGGGACGTTTTAGAGAAAATCAGTGTCCGCATCGTCAATGAAGTACCGAACATCAACCGCGTTCTGTACGACATTACGAGTAAGCCACCAGCGACGATTGAGTGGGAATGATTTTTGAGGTTTCTCTAAAGTGATTTTTACCAACGTGCCACTATTTATTATTAAAATAAACTCCCTTCTATTCGTGTGTTTTGCGAATGGAAGGGAGTTTTTTTGTGACCAATATTCTTGAAGTAATAGAAGACTTCCAACTGAATCAGCAAAAAGAAGGAAGGAAAGAAGAGTACATTTATCTTTGCACTTATATGGAGTATTTACAAAATCAAAATTTAAAGATACTATCACAGTATAAAAGGACTAGAATGGTGGTTTAGGATAAATGGAAGTGTTTTTAGCAATTATTTCAATAATTATTATTTTTGGGGTTATCTTTTCGAATTTTGATTCTGTAGAGGACATAGAACCTAGTAGAGGATTAGTAAAATTTGGTGTTAAAACTGTTTATGGATTGTTTACTGATACCAAACGTACTCTTATCAAACTAGCAATTCTCTTCGGGGCGGTAATTTTATTAGCAATTAGTGGACTTGCTTTTTTAGCTAATCTATAAATATCGATATAAAAATATTGCATAACTCAAATAAAGACTCCTCACAAATAGTAGGGGTCTTTAAATTTGTTCATATACCTGCTATACCACAATCAAATACCAACACAATACGGGGTGTACTCCTATTAGCGTATATAACGTATAAATGAGGGGGGGAGACAATCAAAAGTAATTTTCAATAGTCCCTACCCAAATAAGGGTATGGGGTACTAATAAAACAAACTATATAGCCACCTTCTATAGTGAAAGTAAGTGTGCGTTTAGTCAATGAAGTACCTCATATTAACCGACTAGTGAACGACATTACGAGCAAGCCACCAGCAACGATTGAGTGGGAATAAACCGTTAAGTTGGAAATGAATGTTTATTTCCGAACTATAATGTCTGTTTTTGAATTAATGTTCGGAAAAACACTTGAAACTACTTTTAAATAATGTTATATTACTATTGAAATTAAATACTGTCGTCGTATAATGTCGGGAATATGGCCCGAAAGTTTCTACCGAGTTACCGTAAATGACTCGACTACGATTTAGAGAGATGGACCGATCCGTCTTTCTTACTTCTTATTAACTTTGGTTAATGGAGGAAATCGGAGGCATGCGACTTTTTGTTGCATGCCTTTTTGTTTTTTATAATAGAAAGAAGTAAACGTCAGCCAAATTCAATTCTGTGATGATCTGTTTTTATAAATAAGTAATCTAATACTAGAATGAGAGTTGAATTAAGAGGTCACGCTGAAACTTTCTATTATAGAAGAAACAAACGTGTACGCGACAACACGGAGGAATAAACATGAAAAAGTATTTTCAATTTGAAGAACTCGGAACGAACTATCGACGCGAGATTATCGGTGGGTTAACTACGTTCTTATCGATGGCCTATATCTTAATTGTTAATCCATTGACCTTGTCATTGAACTCAGTTCCAGATTTGCCCGACTCTATGCGTATGGATCCGGGAGCAGTATTTGTAGCAACAGCTCTAGCAGCTGCAGTGGGTTCACTCTTTATGGGTCTGATAGCCAGGTACCCATTAGCTCTTGCACCGGGAATGGGATTAAATGCTTTCTTTGCCTATACTGTAATCTTAACGTACGGAATTCCTTGGCAAACAGCTTTAACGGGTGTACTTTTTTCGGGTCTGATTTTTATCGGTCTTTCATTAAGTGGGATTCGCGAAACCATCATCAATGCCATACCTGCTGAATTAAAATATGCTGTTGCAGCAGGTATTGGTTTGTTCATCACCTTTATCGGCTTGCGCAACGCAGGGATTATCGTCAATAACGATGCAACACTAGTTGGATTAGGAGATTTATCAGCAGGGAATACATTATTAGCAATCTTTGGTCTAATACTAACTGTATGCTTTATGGTAAGAGGAGTTAAGGGCGGTATCTTTTATGGAATGCTTTTAACGGCGGCAGCGGGTATGATTTTCAGTTTAGTAGATGTTCCTTCTACTATTATAGGGAAGGTTCCAGACGTATCTCCAACTTTCGGGGCAGCATTTGAACCGATACTAAATGATCCAGGTTCATTAATGACAATTCAATTCTTAATCGTAGTACTGACATTCTTGTTCGTGGATTTCTTTGATACTGCTGGAACTCTTGTAGCTGTTGCCAACCAAGCGGGTTTAATGAAAGACAATAAGCTTCCTCGTGCGGGTAAAGCGTTGCTTGCAGATTCACTGGCAACTGTTACGGGAGCGATTTTCGGTACTTCAACGACGACTGCTTATATTGAATCAAGTGCAGGTGTAGCTGCAGGGGCAAGAACTGGATTTGCAGCGATTGTAACAGCGGTACTATTCTTACTAGCACTGTTTTTCTCTCCGGTATTGTCAGTTATGACTTCCGCGGTAACTGCTCCGGCGTTAATTATCGTTGGTATATTAATGGTTTCATCTTTGAATAAAATTGAATGGAATCGATTTGAAATTGCAGTACCGGCATTTTTGACGATCATTGCAATGCCTCTTACTTATAGTATTGCTACCGGGATTGCTATGGGGTTTATATTTTATCCTATTACAATGATTTTGAGTGGGAATATTAAGAAGGTTCATCCAATCATGTACGGCATGTTTGTTATTTTTGTTCTATACTTTGTGTTCGTGGCAGGGCATTAATCAATACGGGAGGGACAATACTTTTCATTAAGTATTGTCCTTCTTTTTGTTTATGAAAGTAGTTAAGAGGTATTTTCATAATTGTCATCATAATGTAACTTGATATAATTGAAATTTCTGATAATATAAAGAGATACAAAACATTTAAAAATAGTGTTGACTTATATAAGTGAGGCTGATATATTTATAAAGTTGCTGATTTGAAAGCGACAAGATAAATAAAAAGCAAAACTTTTTGTTGACATGACAATCTGGATTTGCTAAGATATAAAAGTTGCTGTTACAAACGGCGACAAACAAATGAACCTTGAAAACTGAACAGCAAAACGTCAACAATTAAGCGGAACGCACTTCGGTGCCGGAAGCACAACTTGAACTTAAACGTTCATTATAAACGTCATTAATTTGACGCCAGCAACAAAGTCGAGCTAATCGACTCACCTATTATGGAGAGT
>NZ_JBNNIX010000010.1:0-20311 GCF_050269735.1 Paenisporosarcina sp. NPDC076907
ATAATGAACGTTTAAGTTCAAGTTTCGCTTCCGGCACCGAAGTGCGTTCCGCTTTATTGTTGACGTTTTGCTGTTCAGTTTTCAAGGTTCATTTGTTTGTCGCTGTCGTAACAGCAACTTTTATATCATACCAATTCTTAATCGTCATGTCAACAACAAGTTTTGATATTCTTTTTTTCTAATTCGTCGCTTTCAATCAAGCAACTTTATAAATATATCAGCCTGGCTTATAAAAGTCAACACTATTTCTTAAAAAAGTTATAGGAATATAGAAATCGTTAATACACTTGCTATTCCCGGAACTCCTAGGAATGCAATCAATAAGCCAGATACGATATTGACGGGAATGAAAAGTCCGAACTGACTTGCAATCAAGTGGATGGCAAACAAGATCACAAAAGCAAACGCAATTCTAAACCACCAAATAGAGAACGCTTCGATTACTCGTCCTTTCGATGCTTTGTTTAAAAATAAAAAAAGAAGTACAGCTATACCAATCACATAAAGAGTCAGCTTCATTGAGCTTCTCCCACCTCTCATATAAGTTATCAACTAACTATATGAAGGAATCGGTATAACATATACTTCATTTCAAAAGGATTTTTCTAATTCGCGCTTCTTTATATAGAAAGAAGTGTTTGCTTTCAGCAATTTTACGCTGGGCAATAATAGATAACTCATAGTCATCCATAAGTTCTTCGATGATCTGAGATTGTTGCCAGTCCTCTTTCGTTTCTTTCATCAAGGAAACGAGCTTACTATCGAAATCTTTTTTAAGTTTCGCTTTTTTGAAAAACATATGGCAGTTCGGCCTCCTCTTTATAACTCACGTCGGCCTTCTAACGCTTTCGATAAAGTAACTTCATCTGCATATTCCAAGTCCCCACCTACCGGAAGACCATGAGCAATTCTTGTTGTACGAATTCCAGATGGTTTTACAAGTCGGGAAATATACATAGCGGTTGCTTCACCTTCTATTGTAGGGTTCGTTGCTAAAATCAACTCTTGTACTCGCTCATCTTGCAATCTCTTCAATAAAGGAGGGACGTTAATGTCTTCCGGTCCTATACCGTCCATCGGCGAAATTGCCCCATGTAAAACGTGGTACAGACCTTTGTAATCTCTCATTTTTTCCAAGGCGATGACATCTTTCGTGTCTTGAACTACACAAATGATAGTGTCATCACGTTGTTTGTCCTGACATATATGACAAGGATCTATATCGGTAATGTGACCACAAATCGAGCAGTAACTTAAATTACGCTTCGCATCAACCAACGCTTTAGCGAATTCAAGGACAGTGTCTTCTTTCATACTTAGCACGAAAAATGCCAGACGGGCCGCAGTTTTCGGCCCAATACCTGGCAATTTCATAAAACTATCAATCAACTTTGATATCGGTTCAGGATAATGCATGTGATTTCCTCCTAGAACATGCCAGGGAGGTTCAATCCCTTCGTGAATTGTCCCATCGTGGAGTTCGAAGTTTCTTCTGCTTTTTTCATCGCTTCGTTTGTAGCTATTACAATCAAATCTTGTAGCATTTCAATATCTTCAGGATCCACAACTGATTCATCCAAAGCAACGCTGATTACTTCTTTGTGTCCAGTAACAGTTACTTTAACCATACCGCCACCTGCAACGCCTTCAAAATGTTGAGTTCCCAATTCTTCTTGAGCCTCAGCCATTTTCTTTTGCATTTTTTGCATTTGTTTCATCATACCTTGCATATTACCCATTCCACGCATACTATTTTTCCTCCCTAATCATCATGTATTTCTACAAATTCTTTACCAAATAATTTTTCCGCTTCCACAATCAATGGATCTTCTGTAGCTGCTTTCTCTTCTTGCATAAAGCTTAACATTTCATCTGCGGCTTGTTCCGTCTCGCTTGATTCGGAAGCTACATCTGAATCTGTATCAGATGCTTTCAACCCTTTGTTGCGAATAAACTCTTCACGGATTTTCACCCAAGCTTCTTCTGGAACAAAAAGAATCTCATACATCTTGCCAGTTAGATTCATAAGCAATTGAGAAAAGGCGCTCGAAAACGTTTGATTATCCGCAGCCATTTGGCAATGAATATCATATTTGAATTTTAACACAAAAGCACCAGTAGATGCCGCAACTGGTTCAGCTTCATTCAATAACGCTGCATGTGATTTTTGCAATTGCGTCATAATCGTCGGCCAATGCGACTTGATCAACTGAATATCTTGTTTCGTCGCCGTTTTCAATACTTCTTGAATGCGGCCGGACGGTGCTTTGAAACCTGTTTGAGTTCTTAACCTCTGGCGTTTTTGTGATTCACTCGCTTGAGGAGTTTGTGCACCATTTGTTGTTATACCTTGTTTCAGTTGTTGTTCAAGCGCAATAACTGTTCGTTCCAGTTGAGCAATTTTCTCTTCAAATGGACCTAAATCAACTGCTGCTTGTTGAGAAGTAGTCACTTTAACTTGCGACATTTTTAATAGCGCTGTCTCTAAATAGACTTTTGCATGGTTCGAGTAACGCATTTCTTGTTGAGTGGCTGATAAGATCTCGATATAACGATACAACGTATCAACCGGGAACTGATGCGCAAGTTGCTTAAACTTTTCTTCACCAGATGCAAGTTCCAATAACTCATCAAGAGATGGTGCTGTATTCATCAATAAAAGATCTCGGAAGAAGGTAATTAAGTCCTCGGTTAAGCGAACTGCATCTTTTCCTTCTTTCATTAATTCCTCTAAAAGAGTTAAGACTTTCCCAACATCTTTCGTCAATAAGGACTCGGCAAGTTGATAGAAGATATCTTGTCCGATCGAACCTGTTACGAGAAGTGCGTCTTCAATCGTCATTTCGTCACCACTGAATGACACCACTTGATCCAGCATACTCAGTGCATCACGCATACCGCCAGAAGCTGCTTGCGCGATGACTTTTAAAGCTTGATCATTCGATGGAATACCCGAATCAGCTAATACAACATTCATACGATCCACAATATCTGTAGCTGTAATGCGTTTGAAATCAAAGCGCTGACATCTGGAAATGATCGTGAGTGGCAATTTATGAGGCTCTGTAGTCGCCAAAATAAATACCACATGCGCTGGAGGTTCTTCTAGTGTTTTTAGTAAAGCATTAAAAGCGCTGTTGGAGAGCATATGCACTTCATCAATGATATACACTTTAAAACGCGAATTTGCAGGAGCAAAACGAACTTTTTCAATAATATCACGAATTTCTTCTACTCTTGAATTAGATGCTGCATCGAATTCAATAACGTCTGTATTCGATCCATTCGTAATACTTTTACACGTTTCACATTCATTACATGGTTCCGATACGGGTGCTTTTTCACAGTTTAACGCCTTGGCAAAGATTTTTGCCGCACTGGTTTTACCTGTCCCCCGCGGACCATTGAATAAATAAGCATGTGTTGTTTTATTATAAAGGAGAGCATTTTGAAGGGTTTGTTTCACATGTGCTTGACCTGACATTTCTGCAAATGATTGAGGTCGGTAAACACGATAAAAAGCTTGATACGCCAACTGATTTCTCCCCTTATCGTTTAATTTTTAATAGTCCTTTAATTATACCATAAGGCATACGCTCTAGCTCTTTGAAAGACAAAGAATTCGAGAATGAAAAAAGGTGTTCATTCGCATGGTAAGCGAACAAACACCTGAATAGAAGTATGTATGCCGTGCACCTTCCTTCGATTGCAATACATAAGCGGAACCCCTGTCGTTAGCTCTGCCTAGGCAACCCTGCGGCACATGAGAAAAATCCACTTAAGGCTGCTTCCTTCCGGACCTGACCTGATTCATGGGTACCCATTGCGCAGGACCCAGACGTCAACACTACGTGCAAAAGTCAGACCCTACATATAAACAACCTCAGAGAAGGAGTTCAGTCTCGCTAGAGCGGATTGCGAGTTACAAGACACCGCTACCTTCCCACCTAGCACGGCATTTACTAGTATACTGACTTAATCGAAAAAAATCAAATCCTACTATTTCATTCTCTGAGACTTTTTACAAAATCATTGTTTTGCTTGAAGGTTAAATGGTTTTTCTTCTTGAATTAAAGAAACATGACTCATCTTCAATATAAGGAGCAAACCACTACATGAACACAAAATTGATTTTAATTGAAGGATTACCTGGCTCTGGGAAATCAACAACCGCCCGGCTTATGCAAGAACTTTTGACGGCACAACACATACAAAATGAACTTTTCTCTGAAGGAGATCTGAACCATCCTGCAGATTTTGAGGGAGTCGCTTATTACACACCAGACGATTTCAAGGAATTACTTACAGTTAACGCCGAGTACGCAACAGTACTTAAAGAAAATACACACTCAAAGGAAAATGGAGCTTTCGTTTCCTATCAAAAAATGAAAGAGAGATATCAAACCAATCTCCCTAAAGACTTATATAACAAGCTTGCAGAGAATGATATTTATGAACTGCCACTCAATATTCATATTCCACTTCTGATAAATAGCTGGAAGGAATTTGTTCAACAAGCACTCAAGAGTAACAAAACCTATATTTTCGAATGCTGTTTTATTCAGAATCCCATAACCATCGGCATGATTAAATACAATGCTTCAAGGGAGATTGTTTCAGATTATATCTTGCAGCTGGCGAAAAGTATCGAACCATTGAACCCACTATTGATTTACGTGAATCAAGAAAATCTTCGTGCCTCATTTGAAAAAGCCTACAGGGAACGAGATAACAGTTGGTCTAATGGATTTATCGATTACTATACAAATCAAGGGTACGGAAAGGCGCATGACTATCGAGGAATAGAAGGAACTTTAAAAGTTCTAGAAGCTAGAAAATTGTTGGAAAAAGAAATCGTTAATAAACTTTCTTTAAAGAAAGTTATAGTTGATAACTCTTCTTATGATTTGACGCAATATAGAGCATTGCTCGAAGAAACATTGAATTAACACACTAACGTCTCCCTACCTCCTTTATGTACGTCTTTAACCACTTGGCTAGGTTGTTTATTTTAAAGCTACATTTCCAGATCTAATCGAGTGAAAAAACGAAATACTTAAACTTTAATTATATTACCTGAAATTGTTGACTTTGTTTTTCGTACATGATAAATTATATTTTGTTGACACGGAGGTATACCCAAGTTTGGCTGAAGGGATCGGTCTTGAAAACCGACAGGGGAGTCAAATCCCGCGGGGGTTCGAATCCCTCTACCTCCTCCATTTTTTCAACAAACACGCGCATATACATGGAGATTGTTATTCGTTACTAACGTAACGAATTTTCTTCTAACATAACTAATCAGAATATTATGAAGGCAACTCAACCGAGTTGCCTTTTTTTGTGCGTTCCTTTTACTTTTTTCCTTTAAACTGTAACCAAGACGTAGCTTCTAACGTCAAATGGAAAACTAAGGAGGTTCTTCATGAAATACAATTCTTTATTGGGTGCCTTGCTAGTATCAATCATTTTCATGACATTCTTCTTACCTCATAAATCTTCAGCTGATTGGGCATATTCATTTGTCGTATGGGATGGATACATTTACGTCTTGAGTGATGAAGAGGTCGATCAAATCGGAAATGAAATCGGAGCAGTTACTTAATATTCTACGAATGAAGGAACCTATTCTGGTAATTTCTCAAATTCGTACGCCAGTGGGACGAAATATTTTTCGATTCAGGGTATCCCTACTGACGAAGCAATTGCAATTGAAGATCCAGATGGGCACTTTTATAAAGCAAATCGTGACGGAGAATATGCCAGTTCCGGTAGTACAGAATCTCTTTCTGAAGACAACTCATCCCCTCCTGTAGAGAATAACAATGGTAATTTCACTTTAGTTATATTCCTCTTGGCACTTTTTCCAATCATTGCGTTAGGGTTAGGTAGCTACCTAATTGCAAGACGACCCCATGAAAGATAAAAAGCCCTCAGCTTTCGCTGAAGGCTTGTCTATCTTATCTACGTAACATGGATGTTTGTTGAATAAAGTGACCAATACGTTCAACAATTGGTTCAACAGTCTCCGGATTTTTCATCAAATCATAGTCATTGATATTTAATCGTAGGACAGGACAGCCATTGAAAGAATTGATCCAGTTTTCGTAGCGTTCATGCATTTCATACCAATACTCAACTGGCGTGGATTGTTCCATTGGACGACCACGCAATTGAATACGGCTTAAAATGTCTTCAATCGATCCATCCAAATAAATAAGTAAGTCTGGATGTGGGAAATACGGAGTCATCACCATTGCGTCAAAGAGACTTGTATACGTTTCATAATCAGTCAGGTTCATTGTCCCTTTTTCCATATGCATTTTAGCGAAAATCCCTGTGTCTTCGTAAATCGAACGATCTTGAATGAAACCGCCACCGTATTCAAAAATACGTTTTTGTTCCTTAAATCGTTCTGCAAGGAAATAAATTTGTAAGTGGAAGCTCCACTTTTCAAAGTCATCATAGAAACGATCTAAATATGGATTGGCGTCCACTTTTTCAAAAGAGGTATGGAATTTTAGTGCGTCTGCCAGTGCTTTGGTCATTGTTGATTTCCCAACACCCACTGTACCAGCTATTGTAATGACGGCATTTTGAGGAATGCCATATTTTTCACGTAAGTTCATGCGTGGAGACTCCTTTTTTGTAGCGTTTCGTCTACTTTATTTAAAATCCATTTCAAATCAGACTCATTTTGAACAAAATCGATTTCATCTCCGTTGAAACGAAGAACCGGAATTTCCGGATGTGTTTCTTCAAAGTACTGAATGAATGTATGGTAGTCTGCTGAAAGTTGTTCCATATATTCTGCACTGATCATTTTCTCGAATTCACGACCGCGCTGTGCAATACGTTTCATCAGTGTATCCAAACTAGCATGTAAATAGATAATGATGTTTGGCTTGGGCATATCTTGCGTTAAAATACGGTAGATTGATTCGTACTTCACGTACTCCTCTGCTGGAAGTGTACGTTTAGCGAAGATTAGGTTTTTGAATATGTGGTAATCCGCAACGACTGGTTCTTGATTAGCAATGTAATTCTTTTGAATATCACTCAGTTGTTTATAGCGATTGCAAAGGAAAAACATTTCCGTTTGGAAACTCCACTCTTCGATATCTTCATAAAATTTATTTAAAAATGGATTTTCATCCACAATTTCTTTTAACAGTTGAAACTTGTTTGCGTCGGCTATGGCTTTAGATAATGAAGTTTTTCCAACACCAATTGGGCCTTCAACGGTGATAAATGGAATCGGCATCAGAAGTCCTCCTACTCGTTCTCAATCGTTCAATGCCCTCTATTCTATCACAGCTAGAAAATGAAAAACAGAGCTAAAAACCACTTTTCCAAAGAGGAAAAGGGTTTTAGCTCTGTCTTTTTTTCACGTGGAACATTTCATTTAATACGACCCAGTTCTGCGGGAATGGGAAGCCCATGTGCCAGTAACTGATTCCTTTCAAGCCTAGTTCTTGTAACAATTCAAATTTCGCTTCAATCGAACGGGCGTCTTCGAACCAAACCACATGTTCTTTCCCGTCCCGCCAATAGTTGAAATAAGGTGCCTCGGCGACCGCATCGTAAGAGATTGCTGCATTACGTTCCCGAGCAAGTTCAACTGCCCGCTTCGGACTGATTGCTTGAGCTGGCGGATTTCCTGGTTTATATGGCAATGTCCAGTCATATCCATATAAATTTTGCCCCATCATGATTTTATTAGCAGGCATTTCAGTTAACGCATATGTGAGTACTTTACGTACCGGCCCGATAGGAGACACGGCCATTGGAGGACCTCCACTATAGCCCCACTCATACGTCATAATCACCACAAAATCGACCACTTCAGCAATTTTTTTATAATCATGTCCTTCATACCATTTCCCTGGCTGATCGGCGGAAGTTTTCGGAGCAAGCGCAGCAGATAGAGTCAAACCTTTTGCCGCTGCTTTTAAACGTTTTAAGAAATCAACATAGTTTTGTCGGTCTTCTTTTCGTAAATACTCAAAATCAACATGAATATCTTTTGCATTTTTCGCTTTGGCTTCAGCTAAAATATTTTGAATCAATTTATCTTGCACAGCTGTACTGGCAAAAATATCTTGTGCGAGTGTGTCACTGAATGCCCCATCTTCAATATTTGAAATGACGATGGCAGAAACCATGTTCTGATCTTTTGCAATTTGATCGAGGCCACTCCAGTCCAATGGTGTCAAAGATCCATCCCGTTTGACATCATATGAAAATGGCATCATGTAAGTCAATAATGGTCCACGTTTCGTTACTTCGTCTAGCAAGGATTGGGATGGTTTGTCGGTGTACCATTCCACATAACCATTCGTTTCAATGGTAGGGCGATTTGGATTGGGTGCGTCGGGAATAACAATCGTTTGGCCTATTACCAAAACATCCGGATTCGTAAGCTCATTGACATTGGCCAAAGTCGTGGGGTTGACCCTAAAACGGTTGGCAATGGAATACAGACTATCCCCTTGTTTTACTACATAAATCATTTTAGACCTCCTCGTTCCACATCTCACTTATGCTATGCGAAAGATGAACTAAACATGCTACACTAAAAAGAAGGAGCGATGCAGAATGGATGTATTTGAAAAAGATCGACTTTTCATGGCAGAAGCCTTAGAAGAGGCCCAAAAAGCTGCAACATTAGGCGAAGTTCCCATTGGCGCAATCATTGTGTATCAGGGTGAAATCATTGCACGTGCACACAACCTAAGGGAAACGACTCAAAATGCAACGACTCACGCAGAGTTGTTGGCCATCCAGCAAGCATGTGCAAAAATCGGAAGTTGGCGCCTGGAAGAAATGACCCTATACGTTACTCTGGAGCCTTGCCCGATGTGTGCGGGAGCTATATTGCAATCGCGTATTCCCCGAGTGGTATACGGAGCACGTGACATTAAAGCAGGTTGCGTCGATTCACTCTATCGATTGTTGAACGATGCCCGTTTCAATCATGAATGTGAAGTAACTGAAGGAATATTAGCTGAGGAATGCGGTGGCATTCTCACTCAATTTTTCCGCAATTTACGCGAACAAAAAAAGAACCGGAAACGAACTTAAGAGACAAGTTCATTTCCGGTTTTCTATTATTCAGATGCTTATTATTTGATGATTTCTTTTCCACCCATATATGGACGTAAAACTTCAGGAATAATAACAGTACCATCTTCTTGTTGGAAGTTTTCCAAAATGGCTGCCACGGTGCGACCAAGTGCCAATCCACTTCCGTTTAACGTATGCACAAATTCTGGTTTCGCATTAGGTTCACGACGGAAGCGAATGTTTGCACGTCGAGCTTGGAAGTCCTCAAAGTTACTGCAAGAAGAAATCTCACGGTACACTCCTTGTGCTGGAATCCAAACTTCGATATCGTATTTTTTCGCTGCCGTAAATCCTAAATCTGCCGTACACATTTTCAAGACACGGTATGGTAAGCCCAACAATTGAAGAACTCTCTCAGCATGTCCTGTTAATTTCTCCAATTCGTTATAAGAATCATCCGGATTTACAAAACGAACAAGTTCCACTTTGTTGAATTGGTGTTGACGAATCAAACCACGTGTATCGCGACCTGCAGAACCCGCTTCAGAACGGAAACAAGCACTGTATGCAGCAAATCCTTGTGGCAGTGCATCTTTTGTTAAAATTTCATCGCGGTAGAAGTTCGTTACCGTTACTTCAGACGTCGGAATCAAGAAGAAATCTTCTTTTTCAATTAAGAATGCATCTTCCTCAAACTTCGGCAATTGACCAGTACCTGTAAGGCTTGCACGGTTTGCCAAATATGGAGGCAGCATTTCTTCATAACCATGTTCCTCAGTATGAAGATCAATCATGAAGTTCATAAGAGCACGTTCTAAACGCGCACCTAAACCACGATAGAACAAGAAACGGCTACCTGTTGTTTTTGCAGCGCGTTCGAAATCGACGATATTCAAATCTGTCGCGATATCCCAGTGAGGCTTTGGTTCAAAATCAAACTGACGAATATCTCCCCAAGTACGCTCTTCCACGTTGTCATCTTCAGATTCCCCAACCGGCACACTTTCGTGTGGGATGTTTGGCAGGCGCATCATCATGTCAGCAAACTTCTCTTCGACACCGCGCAATTCTTCATCCAATACTTTGATTTCATCACCTACTTGACGCATACGTAAGATGACATCATCCGCATTTTCTTTATTGCGTTTCATGACGGCGATTTTTTCAGATGCTCCATTACGTTCCGCTTTTAATACTTCTGCTTTGCCAATTAGTTCACGGCGTTTAGAATCAAGCTCTTCAAATTGATCAAAGTTCCCTAAATCTTCACCGCGTTTTTCCAGTTTTGCTTTCACTTCTTCGTAATTATCTCTAACTCGTTTTACATCTAACATGTTTTTTCCTCCTTTGATTTTGATGATAGGCAAGTGTTGAAACAAGCGTTAAAAAATCATTTTAGACAACGCCGAAAAGCGTAGTAGCCCACTCTAGCTCGACTCCTCCGGTGGAAGAAAGGAATCGAAAACTCGTTTTCGAATGAGTTTCTGAAGCGGAGGTGCGAGCTGGGCTGCGAAGCTAGACAACAAAAAAAGCCCTCCATCCCCTTGGAAAGGGACGAGAGCTACCCGCGTTACCACCCTGATTGATTTGTCCATGCGAACAAATCCACTTGTCTCATAACGGCTTTTCAACCGGCTGCAACTTACTAGTCTTCAGTCGCGCAACTCCAGGACGGATTCACAAGTGTTTTTACCGGCTCGCACCACCCGCCGGCTCTCTAAAAAAAACGGAGCTTGTTACTACTTCCCATCATCGTTTCATATGTGAAATTAACCATACTTTACTACAGGATATGTATTTTGGCAAGTTGTCATACAAGAAAAAGAAAACATCAGCTTGTTCCAATTAAAGAACAAACTGATGTTTTGCATTTCCTAATATAAAACTAATTAATTCACACCCACTGCAGTAAATGCTGCTTTAACGCTTGTAACTTCACTGCTACTTGCGCCGTATAGGTCAGTAGCTGCTTGAACAGCTGCTACACGATATTGAGCAAACGTTGAATTAGGTGTTAAATACTGCGTTAACGTACGGTAGAAAATTTTACCCGATTTGTCATTACCGATTCCCGCTACGCTGACACCGTAATGTGTACCACCATTTGATAATAAGTAAGCTGCTTTATTACTAATTCCACTATTCCAATGAACGCCACCATTATCCTGTGTACCTACATAGCGTTGCGAATAATGATCTGGATCTCCACTTTGTGTTGGGTCTGCCATTGAACGTAGAGCATCACCAGATGTGCCAGGTGTGTAGATGTCTTCCCCAATTTGCCAATCTGGCTTGTTGTTGAAGTGATATTCTACTAACGTACCGAAAATATCAGACATCGATTCATTGATTGCACCTGATTCATTTTGATAGATTAAGTCCGCGGTTGTATCCGTCACGGCATGCGTCAACTCATGTGCAATTACGTCAAGTGCACCGGATAACGGGATGAATGTAGAGCCGTCTCCGTCACCATACACCATTTGCGAACCGCTCCAAAAAGCATTGTTGTAATTGCGACCGTAATGCACAGTAGAAATTAATTGCGCACCATTTCCATCATAGCTATTACGGCTATGTACATTTTTATAATAGTCATATGTTTGAGCAGCGTAAGCGTGTGCATCAACAGCAGCTCCATCATATGCTGCGTTCAACACATTATCTGCATCCAACCATAACGTTCCTGGGGTTTGAGTTCGGTTTTTAGCATCATACGTAAAGATTCCATTTCCACGCGTACGATCGACTAAGTATGAACCATTGCTGTTTGTAACTGTATTGAAGGATTTTGTATCACCTAAAACGCCTTTACCTGAACCTACTGTGTTTGTTCCTGTTGGAGAAGTAACACCAGGTTTACCTGCTTGATGAATTTGATTAAACGAAGCTAAAACGTCTCCAGTTTGAGCATCCACGAAATACTGATAGTTACCTGGTGATGGATGTAAGAATTCAAACTCAAGTGCATATGCATAGTTTGCTTTTCCATCTTTCACATAAATGACGAATTCAGGTTTTGCTTCCTTCTCAAGTTCTGGTGCTTGTCCTAGTTTTGCAGCCATATCTTTGGCAGCAATCGCTTGTGCTTCAGCATGTTTAATTTTCGCACCACTCTTTAAAGTTTGTTTTTTATCTAATTCCGGTGCTAGTTCACCAGATACAGCTGTTAATACACCATCCGCATCAACATGGGCTGTTAACACTGATCCGAAAACTGGTACACCTTTATAGACCTGTTGTAATTTAACAAGAGTGAAGCCAACATCATCTTTTGTTTCATTCAAAACTTTAAAATTAGAATAAGAATCATTGCTAGTTTTATAGAGTCCTTGTTTTTCTGCTAAATAGTTTAACACAACATCTTTAGCTGCTTTATTCGATGGAGCAGTAAGCTTTCCAGATATAAAATTCGGGCTATTACTTTTTTGGTTCATATGGACTTTTTCAGAAATTGTACTCCCTGGTGCTGCGTATACTGGTGCAATGACTGTTGATAAGGCAATCGTTGCTGCTAAACTCAGACTCACTACATTCTTCTTCTTCACTTAACTCCACTCCCTGGTTTCTGAAAATTCCGAATTTAATTCGGTAATTTGTATTCTATCTATTTTACTATTCTGAATATATAGGTAACTATCACTGTTTTTTATTGGATAAATACGGGTTTATTTTCCTTGTTGTAAAATGGTTAATTTTTCTTAAACCAATCTTTAGAATCATTTGTTTTTATATACCTATATCAATAGATAGAAATATTATCTAATTAATATCCATTTCCAAAAGGTATTTACACATTTTGATAAAGATGGTTACATGGTTACAATTTAATATTTACCATTTAGACCTTCAAAAAAAATAAGCCCGCACAATGGCAGGCTTAATCTTAAACTTTTTAATTTATAAAATTCTCTACTAATTGGACAAAATAAGCAGTTACGCGATGATCATCAGTCAGTTCAGGATGAAAAGAGCACCCTAAAAATTGTTCTTGTTTGGCCATCACAATACGACCGTTATGTTCACATAAAACTTCTGTCTTAGTCCCAACTTCATGAATATGTGGCGCACGTATGAACACAGCAGGAAAATCCTCCGCTACACCTTTAATAGAAACGCTCGTTTCGAAACTATCGACTTGTCGACCAAATGAATTTCGTTCTACTGTCACATCCATTACACCTAGATGCGGTTGCTCATATCCTACAAGTGAACCTGCCAGGAGGATAAGTCCTGCACACGTCCCAAACATTGGATGTCCCGCTTTTGCAAATTCGCGCAAGGGTTCCATCATGCCGTATAAATCAATCAAACGACGCATCGTTGTGCTTTCTCCGCCCGGTAGAATTAATCCATCAATCCCAGACAAGTCCTCCACACGTTTGACAACGACAGCTTGGGCTCCGCTCGCTTCTATCGATCGAATATGTTCTCGAACAGCTCCTTGTAGAGCCAATACACCAATTTTCACCATTTTACAGTACTCGATCCTGCATACGATCTTTCGCTTCTAAACGGGATATTTCAATCCCTTTCATCGGCACTCCAAGGTCTTTTGAAATCTCAACAAGTAATTTGTAGTCTTGGTAGTGCGTCGTCGCCTCAACGATTGCACGTGCAAATTTTTCAGGGTTATCTGATTTGAAGATACCTGATCCTACGAAAACTCCATCTGCTCCAAGTTCCATCATCAATGCTGCATCTGCAGGAGTAGCTACCCCACCTGCTGCAAAGTTAACAACCGGTAATCTGCCCAAATGTTTGATTTCAAGTAACACATGGTAAGGAGCACCTAGAATTTTTGCTTCCGTCATTAATTCGTCTTCATTCATGTGGATGATTTTACGGACCTGAGCATTTAATTTACGCAAATGACGCACTGCTTCTACAATATTACCTGTACCAGGCTCCCCCTTTGTACGAAGCATGGAAGCACCTTCACCAATTCGTCGAGCTGCTTCACCTAAATCTTTGTTCCCACACACAAAAGGAACGGTGAAATTACTTTTAATTAAATGGAACTCTTCATCTGCTGGTGTTAATACTTCAGATTCGTCGATATAGTCGACACCCATTTCTTCTAACATACGGGCTTCAGAAATATGACCAATCCGTGCTTTTGCCATAACTGGAATTGTTACTGCATTCATTACTTCTTCAGTAATACGTGGATCAGCCATTCGTGCTACGCCACCTGCTGCACGAATATCAGAAGGCACTCGTTCCAATGCCATTACTGCTACTGCTCCAGCTGCTTCAGCAATACGAGCTTGTTCTGCGTTGATAACGTCCATGATGACGCCACCTTTTTGCATTTCTGCCATACCACGTTTTACACGATCCGTTCCTGTTACATGTTGAGTCATTGTATATAGCCTCCATTTCATCTATGATTATTAGTATAATGAAGTATGACCATTTAAAAAGTGTCAGTTTCCACCTATTTAACAAGGTCAGTTAGGAGAGATTGATGGATATTTGGCTCAATCAAGTCGATAGATCTTCACCAACACCTCTATATGAGCAACTTTATCTTGAAATGAAGGAGACAATTATTCGCGGTGATTTAGTTGTTGGCACCAAGTTACCTTCTAAAAGACAACTCGCGGAGTTTCTCAATCTCAGTCAAACAACGATTGAATTGGCTTATGGGCAGCTGGTGGCAGAAGGTTTTATTAAAGCGGTTGCGCGAAGTGGGTATTACGTTGAACAAGTGGAGGAACTCGCTTTTACAGACGAAATGCGAATGAAACATGATCAACCAGAAACATTTAAGCACGCCTACAGCATTGATTTTAACTCAGGCCGTATTGACACTTCTTCCTTCCCTTTCAATCAATGGCGTAAGTATGCAAAAGACGTGTTAGATGAAACATCGCGTGATTTGCTATTGCTCGGTCACCCTCAAGGAGACGTGGAATTAAGACAGGAAATTGCGCATTATTTATACTCCTCAAGGGGTGTCCGTTGTACAGCCCAACAAATAGTAATTGGCTCAGGAACTGAACAGTTAATGCCGCTGCTGATTCGCCTGCTCGGTAAACAAATAGTTTTCGCCATAGAAAACCCTGGCTATCCGATGACCCATCATATATTTGCCAATTATGATCGAGAAACTGTAGCGGTTCCTGTCGATGAAGATGGTATGCAAGTAGCAGAATTAGAAAAGAAACAAGCTAGCGTTGCCTATGTCACACCTTCCCATCAATTCCCTACAGGTGCTATTTTATCGGCCTCCAGGCGTGTTCAATTACTTAATTGGGCTTCCGCCAAAGAAGGTCGTTATATTATAGAAGATGACTATGACAGTGAATTCCGCTATGTTGGTAAACCAATTCCTTCTCTGCAAGGAATGGATCAAAGCGAGCGGGTCATTTACATTAGTACGTTTTCTAAATCCCTAATGCCTTCGCTACGCATTGCCTATTTTGTGTTACCCATGCACTTGCTTCAAGCGTATCGGGTGACATTCCCGTATTATTCGTCAACGGTACCTAGACTCGATCAACATGTACTCGCACAGTTCATGAGAGACGGCCATTTTTCAAAGCACTTGAATCGCATGCGAAAATTGTATCGCAAAAAATTGGAAAAGTTAACGCAGGCCTTAGATGAATATAGACCCACTGTTCATATTTCAGGTGAGCAAGCAGGTATGCACATCGTTTTGACGGTAGATAGCGAATCCACAGACCGTGAATTAGTTGAACTCGCGAAACAACAAGACATTCGGGTATACGCTTTATCCGACTACCACCAACCAACTCAAAGTATTCCTTCTAGACCTCAAGTGTTGATAGGGTTCGGCGGTTTTGAAGAAGAGGCCATTGAACCAGCTGTAGAGGCCTTAATGAATGCTTGGCACATAAAAAAAGCATAAAAAAACGGTGATTTCAAAAGAAATCACCGTTTTACTTTTAATCATGATATTTTTAGCCTAGAATAATCCACCGACAAAGTCAGTTGCACCATTCCAAAGTTTACCGAAGAAATGACCTACAGCTTGTAGGCCTAAAGAGAACCAACTTGCACGTTCAACGGCTTCAGTTGTTACAACATTAGAGGCTTTTGAAGCACCTGTGATGTAACCGTAGTCTGATCCTTCAGATTTTACAAGTTCCACATGACCAACAACTTCATCCTTCTTAATTGCAGCTTCCAAAGAACCATCTTTCATTTTCTTCTCATCAAGCACTAATTTAGGTTTATATAAATCTTTTTCGCTAGATTTAATGACCATTTCAATCGGCTCTTTTACAGTAATGCCAACTTGGTCTTCTTTACCTTTTATTACAGGAATGTCTTTTTGGTCTTTGAATTCATATCCTGCTGGTAAAATTTCTTCTTTTGCAAATTGAGAGAATCCATAATCAAACAATGCACGAGTTGCATCAAAACGTGCTTTATAAGAACCTACACCTTTGCTATCGACAGCTTTCATCACGACTGCAATTACACGCATGCCGTCTTTTTCAGCAGTTCCTGTAAAGCAGTGACCTGCGAAATCTGTTGTACCCGTTTTTAATCCATCAACTTTAGCGCCTTTATATTCATAAACAAGACCAGGAAGCATGAAATTCCAGTTATCCATTTCAATTGCATCGCTCGTACCTTCTCTGAATACTTTAGTCGTAATATTAGTTGTTTGGAGTACTTCAGGGTAGTCATTCAACAAGTGGAAAGCCAATTTTGCTACTGATTTTGCAGGCATGACGTTCTCATCTTCTGGACCGGTTCCCTGAGGATGATTTCCTTGTAAATCGGCATTGCTTAAACCAGTCGAGTTGACAAACTTGTAACCTGTTAAGCCTAGCTCTTCCGCTTTTTTGTTCATCATGTTGACGAACTCAGTCTCAGTACCAGCAATCGTTTCAGCAATTGCAACAGTCGCTGCGTTTGCTGAGTAAATTGCCATTGCTTCGTATAATTCTTTAATGCTATAAGTACCATCTTGACGAAGAGGTACATTACTTAAACGACGATCTTGTGAGATTTGGTAAGTATAATCTGTTACAGAATATTGTTGTTCCCAAGTAACTTGTCCGTTTTCAATCGCTTCAAACAATAAATACTCAGTCATCATTTTGGTCATACTTGCTATACCTAAAGCTGTATCTGCATTTTGTTCATATAAAATCTTTCCTGTATCTGCATCAATTAAAATAGCACCATCAACAAATAAATTTAGACTCTCTTCAGCATCTGTAGAAGCCGGTTGTGTCACAACCATACTTACTAGCAGAATCGGAAGGAGTAACCAGCGCACTAGCGCTTTGTTCACTGCACTTTTCACTTCTAGAACCTCCGCCATTCTCTTTTTTAATTTTCCCTTGCTCATTTTATCACAAAAATCTGGCATACGGGACGTTCTAAAAAAAAAGCACCCAATCTGCCTAATGTATAGACGACAGAATAGGTGCTAAAGTTCTGTTATTTAATTAAATCGAGTAATTTGGAGATTCTTTCGTAATTTGGACATCATGCGGATGGCTTTCGATCAACCCTGCACCCGTCATTTTAATAAACTGTGAATTCTCTCGCAAATCTTGTAAATCTTTCGTTCCACAGTAGCCCATACCTGCACGAATACCACCCATCAACTGATGGATAGTATCTGAAAGCGGTCCTTTATAAGGTAGACGACCTTCAATTCCTTCAGGTACTAATTTTTTGGCATCGTCTTGGAAATAACGGTCTTTCGAGCCTTTTTCCATTGCTCCGATTGAGCCCATTCCACGATACACTTTAAATCGACGACCTTGGAAGATTTCAGTTTCTCCAGGACTTTCTGAAGTTCCTGCAAGTAAACTACCTAGCATAACCACGTGTCCGCCTGCAGCTAGTGCTTTTACGATGTCTCCAGAATACTTAATTCCGCCATCGGCAATTATTGTTTTGCCATGTTTGCGTGCTTCCGTCGCACAATCGTAAACAGCCGTAATTTGAGGAACACCAACACCAGCAACAACTCGTGTCGTACAAATTGAACCTGGGCCTATTCCCACTTTCACCACATCTGCACCAGCTTCGAATAATGCAGCTGTACCTTCAGCAGTTGCTACATTCCCTGCAATGATGTCCAATTCAGGATACGTCTTACGAATCGCACTGACAGTATCTATAACGCCTTGCGAATGACCGTGAGCCGTATCGATTACAATTACATCTACTTGTGCTTTAACAAGGTTTTCAACACGCTTCATCGTATCAGAAGTAACACCGACTGCTGCTCCAACCAATAAACGTCCATGATGATCTTTTGCCGCATTAGGAAACTCGATCACTTTTTCAATATCTTTTATCGTGATTAATCCTTTTAACACACCTGAATCATCGACAATCGGCAGCTTTTCTATTTTATATTGCTGTAAAATCTTTTCAGCATCCTCAAGAGTTGTCCCAACTGAAGCTGTAACCAATTCTTCTTTCGTCATTACATCTTCAATTGCCAATGAGTAGTCTTGAATAAAGCGAAGATCACGGTTTGTAATTATTCCAACTAACTTTAACTCTTCTTCATTATTAACAATAGGAACACCAGAAATACGGTATTTACCCATTAGATGTTCTGCATCATATACTTGATGAGTTGGCGTAAGGAAAAATGGATCGGTAATGACGCCATTTTCAGAACGTTTTACAGTGACAACTTGCTCTGCCTGTTCTTCAATGCTCATGTTTTTATGAATCACACCAAGACCACCTTGACGAGCCATTGCAATCGCCATTGAGGCTTCAGTGACCGTATCCATACCTGCACTGATAATTGGTATATTTAATTTGATTTTTGACGTCAAATGAACAGACAAACTCACATCTTTAGGCAACACTTCAGACTTCGCTGGTACAAGCAATACATCATCAAACGTTAAACCTTCTTTAACAAATTTTGATTCCCACATAATCTCTTACGCCTCCTATGTCCTCGTGAATATTATTGATAAGGTTATCAGCGGCTTCATAGACTGTCAAGGAACACGAAATAAGAAAGATTATTCGGATATTTCCTTAAATATATTTTAACAAATCATCTTCGATTTTCTTAGGCGAAGATTGGGGTGCATAGCGTTTAACCACTTGCCCATCAGGATCCACCAAAAACTTGGTAAAGTTCCATTTAATATCTTCGGTCAATAACCCTTTCTTTTCAGACACTAAGTGTTGGAACAATGGATGCGCACTTTCACCTTTCACATCTATCTTCTGGAACATTGGAAAAGATACTCCGTAATTCAATTGGCAAAACTCCATAGTTTCATTTACATCATCAAACTCTTGATTGCTAAATTGCCCACATGGGAAACCTAAAACGACAAGTCCTTGATCTTTATATTCATCATACAACTCTTGTAATTCTTGGAACTGTGGAGTAAATCCACATTTACTAGCGGTATTTACAATAACCATTGGTTGTCCTTTATACTCATTTAATGAAACTTCCTCGCCATTTGCTAGAGTTGCAGCATAATCATAAACAGTCGTCATTTCATAACATCCTCTCGTCTCACAAACTATGCTCTTAACATATCGAGTTCTTACGTATAGTACAAGTATTAGGATTCATCAATACGTTCTAGATTTATTTATCTCTTAGAACTTGTTTTGATGAATTAAATCCTCTCTTTCAAGATGAATGTTTGATAACTTATTAATCAACTAGAGAGACTAGAGATTCACATATCCGAAAAGAGACATGCAACGTCAGTGGAATGGCTCCCATTTAGGTGTTTTAAAATCGTATGGTGTCTCATAAGGCAAGTTAAGTTGGAGGATGAAACAAGGTTTTGTTCTCGAGAGGGGCTTTCGAATATTTATCGCTCATATAGCGGTGTTATCGCTCAAACTGGGGATTTATCGCTCACACAGAAGATTTTTCGCTCATATGAGCCACTTTATCGCTCAAACCCGTCTCACCCGCAAGTTTACTTGCTGAACCACCCCGACACCTTTTGATCGACTTTCTCTAAAGAATCCCTCTCCAACAGAAAAGAGCCATTCCAAGTCAGTGGAATGGCTACCATTTAGGGGTTCGGGTTCAAAATATGAATAGCTTTATAACCCTTAATGGTCTTGTTTCCGCTACGCTCCTGTTCAAACCCTTAATAAAGAACACAAAAAAACCGACACCTCGGAAGGTACCGGTTTTTTATTTTGCCTAGCGACGTCCTACTCTCACAGGGGGAAACCCCCAACTACCATCGGCGCTAAAGAGCTTAACTTCCGTGTTCGGTATGGGAACGGGTGT
>NZ_JBNNIX010000011.1:0-2629 GCF_050269735.1 Paenisporosarcina sp. NPDC076907
TCCGCCGCAGCAGGTAATAGCCCTGTAGTCGAAAGTTCGTTCTCTCCTGAGTGGATCCTGAGTACGGCGGAACACGTGAAATTCCGTCGGAATCTGGGAGGACCATCTCCCAAGGCTAAATACTACCTAGTGACCGATAGTGAACCAGTACCGTGAGGGAAAGGTGAAAAGCACCCCGGAAGGGGAGTGAAAGAGATCCTGAAACCGTGTGCCTACAAGTAGTTAGAGCCCGTTAATGGGTGATAGCGTGCCTTTTGTAGAATGAACCGGCGAGTTACGATTGCATGCAAGGTTAAGCTGAGAAGGCGGAGCCGCAGCGAAAGCGAGTCTGAATAGGGCGATAGAGTATGTAGTTGTAGACCCGAAACCAGGTGATCTACCCATGTCCAGGGTGAAGGTAAGGTAACACTTACTGGAGGCCCGAACCCACGCACGTTGAAAAGTGCGGGGATGAGGTGTGGGTAGCGGAGAAATTCCAATCGAACCTGGAGATAGCTGGTTCTCTCCGAAATAGCTTTAGGGCTAGCCTCAATTTTGAGAATCCTGGAGGTAGAGCACTGTTTGGACTAGGGGCCCATCCCGGGTTACCGAATTCAGACAAACTCCGAATGCCAGAGATTTATAATTGGGAGTCAGACTGCGAGTGATAAGATCCGTAGTCAAGAGGGAAACAGCCCAGACCACCAGCTAAGGTCCCCAAGTAATTGTTAAGTGGAAAAGGATGTGGCGTTGCTTAGACAACCAGGATGTTGGCTTAGAAGCAGCCATCATTTAAAGAGTGCGTAATAGCTCACTGGTCGAGTGACGCTGCGCCGAAAATGTATCGGGGCTAAACAATTCACCGAAGCTGTGGATGGATTCCGTATGGAATCCGTGGTAGGAGAGCGTTCTAAGGGCGTTGAAGCTAGACCGGAAGGACTGGTGGAGCGCTTAGAAGTGAGAATGCCGGTATGAGTAGCGAAAGACGGGTGAGAATCCCGTCCACCGAATGACTAAGGTTTCCTGAGGAAGGCTCGTCCGCTCAGGGTTAGTCGGGACCTAAGCCGAGGCCGATAGGCGTAGGCGATGGACAACAGGTTGATATTCCTGTACCACCACTCCACCGTTTGAGTAATGGGGGGACGCAGAAGGATAGGGTAAGCGTACTGTTGGTTATGTACGTTCAAGCAGTAAGGCGTGGAATGAGGCAAATCCCGTTCCTATAACGTTGAGCTGTGATGACAAGGACCATTAGGTCTGAGTTCCTGATTTCACACTGCCAAGAAAAGCCTCTAACGAGGTGGAAGGTGCCCGTACCGCAAACCGACACAGGTAGTCGAGGAGAGAATCCTAAGGTGAGCGAGAGAACTCTCGTTAAGGAACTCGGCAAAATGACCCCGTAACTTCGGGAGAAGGGGTGCTCTATTAGGGTGTTAAAGCCCGAGAGAGCCGCAGTGAATAGGCCCAGGCGACTGTTTAGCAAAAACACAGGTCTCTGCAAAACCGTAAGGTGACGTATAGGGGCTGACGCCTGCCCGGTGCTGGAAGGTTAAGAGGAGTGCTTAGCGCAAGCGAAGGTGCGAATTGAAGCCCCAGTAAACGGCGGCCGTAACTATAACGGTCCTAAGGTAGCGAAATTCCTTGTCGGGTAAGTTCCGACCCGCACGAAAGGCGTAACGATCTGGGCACTGTCTCAACGAGAGACTCGGTGAAATTATAGTACCTGTGAAGATGCAGGTTACCCGCGACAGGACGGAAAGACCCCGTGGAGCTTTACTGTAGCCTGATATTGAATTTTGGTACAACTTGTACAGGATAGGTAGGAGCCTGAGATTCCGGAGCGCCAGCTTCGGAGGAGGCGTCGGTGGGATACTACCCTGGTTGTATTGAACTTCTAACCCTTGCCCCTTAGCGGGGCAGGAGACAGTGTCAGGCGGGCAGTTTGACTGGGGCGGTCGCCTCCTAAAGTGTAACGGAGGCGCCCAAAGGTTCCCTCAGAATGGTTGGAAATCATTCGTAGAGTGTAAAGGCAGAAGGGAGCTTGACTGCGAGACCTACAAGTCGAGCAGGGTCGAAAGACGGGCTTAGTGATCCGGTGGTTCCGCATGGAAGGGCCATCGCTCAACGGATAAAAGCTACCCCGGGGATAACAGGCTTATCTCCCCCAAGAGTCCACATCGACGGGGAGGTTTGGCACCTCGATGTCGGCTCATCGCATCCTGGGGCTGTAGTCGGTCCCAAGGGTTGGGCTGTTCGCCCATTAAAGCGGTACGCGAGCTGGGTTCAGAACGTCGTGAGACAGTTCGGTCCCTATCCGTCGTGGGCGTAGGAAATTTGAGAGGAGCTGTCCTTAGTACGAGAGGACCGGGATGGACACACCGCTGGTGTACCAGTTGTTCTGCCAAGAGCATCGCTGGGTAGCTATGTGTGGCCGGGATAAGTGCTGAAAGCATCTAAGCATGAAGCCCCCCTCAAGATGAGATTTCCCATTACGCAAGTAAGTAAGATCCCTCAAAGACGATGAGGTAGATAGGTTCGAGGTGGAAGCGCGGTGACGTGTGCAGCTGACGAATACTAATCGATCGAGGACTTAACCAAAATGAATTTGAATGGTTTTCAATGACCCGTTTATCCAGTTTTGAGTGAACAA